>NZ_AUKW01000044.1:0-1007 GCF_000424965.1 Streptomyces sp. TAA204 | reverse complement strand
AGTAAAGGTCCCGGGGTCTTTCCGTCCTGCTGCGCGAAACGAGCATCTTTACTCGTAGTGCAATTTCACCGGGCCTATGGTTGAGACAGTCAAGAAGTCGTTACGCCATTCGTGCAGGTCGGAACTTACCCGACAAGGAATTTCGCTACCTTAGGATGGTTATAGTTACCACCGCCGTTTACTGGCGCTTAAGTTCTCAGCTTCGCCACACCGAAATGTGACTAACCGGTCCCCTTAACGTTCCAGCACCGGGCAGGCGTCAGTCCGTATACCTCGCCTTACGGCTTCGCACGGACCTGTGTTTTTAGTAAACAGTCGCTTCTCGCTGGTCTCTGCGGCCACCACCAGCTCCGGCAGCACGTGCCATCACCAACAGTGGCCCCCCTTCTCCCGAAGTTACGGGGGCATTTTGCCGAGTTCCTTAACCATAGTTCACCCGAACGCCTCGGTATTCTCTACCAGACCACCTGAGTCGGTTTAGGGTACGGGCCGCAACAGCACTCGCTAGAGGCTTTTCTCGACAGCATAGGATCATCCACTTCACCACAATCGGCTCGGCATCAGGTCTCAGACACAAGAGCAGCGGATTTACCTACCACTCGTCCTACACCCTTACCCCGGGACAACCACCGCCCGGGCTGGACTACCTTCCTGCGTCACCCCATCACTCACCTACTACAAGCTCGGACCGTCGGCTCCACCACACCAACAGCATCCCGAAGGACACCACTGGGGGCTTCACGGACTTAGCATCACCTGATTCAGCGCTGGCGCACTGCCACGGGTACCGGAATATCAACCGGTTATCCATCGACTACGCCTGTCGGCCTCGCCTTAGGCCCCGACTTACCCTGGGCAGATCAGCTTGACCCAGGAACCCTTGGTCAATCGGCGCACACGTTTCTCACGTATGTATCGCTACTCATGCCTGCATTCTCACTCGTGAACCGTCCACAACTCGTTTCCACGGCTGCTTCACCCGGCACACGACGCTCCCCTACCCACCC
>NZ_AUKW01000043.1:0-1214 GCF_000424965.1 Streptomyces sp. TAA204 | reverse complement strand
ACCCACGGCAGCGGACTCGCCGGACTCGCCGAACGCCTCGACGCCGTCGACGGCCTCCTCATCCTCGACTCCCCCACCGGCGGCCCCACCACCATCACCGCCGAACTCCCCTGGCGTGAACACGAGGCAGGGAACACGCACCGGCCCGCACCCGGCGCCGCCCCGCGGCGGCGTGAGGGGATCTTCGCCAGGCGCACCCTCCGCGGGAGCAAGCAGGCCGTGCGCTGAACCGTCCGGGACAGCGGGCCAGAGGGCTACGGAGCCTGAGGAGCCAGCGGCGGCGGCGGTGGGGTAAACCCCCTCATCGACAGGCGTGCTCCCGCCATGGCAGCGCCGGCACCACGAAGCGGACTCTGGAAGAGAGACAGACGGCAGGCCGCCCACGGCGCCGCATCCCCGAACCGGAAGAGGACGGGCCCACACATGGCTACCGCATCACACCTCGCGCAGCCCCGCCCCCACCCGGTGCCGGCATGGCTGCGCGCCCCTCTCGAAGCCCGCACCTGGCGGGAGTTGCTCTACATCGCCACCTCCCTGCCGGTGGCGGTCCTCACCTTCGGCTACGCGCTCACCGTGCTCTCCGTCGGCGCCGGTCTCCTGATCACGTTCCTCGGCGTCCCCGTGCTGGCCGCCGGCCTGCTGGGCTGCCGGGGCATCGGCAGGGCGGAGCGGGCACGCGCCCGCGTGCTGCTGCGCCTGGAGATCGCCGAGCCCGAGCCCGTACGGACGCTGCAACGCCGCGACGGCGCGATGCCGTGGATGGGGGCGCTGCTGCGCAGCGGGGTCTCCTGGCGGCACCTGCTCTACACCGTGCTGCACTTCCCCTGGGCGCTGTTCACCTTCACCGTCACCGCCGTCCTGTGGCCCCTGGGGTGGTCGCTCGCGCTGTACCCGGCCTGGCAGTGGACCTTCCCCCGCTACATGGACGAGCCCGGCCTCCGATTCGCCGACGGGACGAGCGTCCGGTACGCGGACGAGGCGCCCGAACTGCTGGTCGTCAGCGCCGCCGGACTGGCGGTGGTCCTGCTGACTCCGTGGCTGGTGCGGGGCGTGAACCAGGTCGACCGGCTGATGGTGTCCGGGCTGCTCGGACCGTCCCGGCTGGCGACGCGCGTACAGGAGCTGGAGTCGGATCGTGGTTCGGTGGCCGACACCGCCGCCGCCGACCTGCGCCGCATCGAACGCGACCTCCACGACGGCGCACAGGCCCGCCT
>NZ_AUKW01000041.1:0-1700 GCF_000424965.1 Streptomyces sp. TAA204 | reverse complement strand
CGACCCCCGACGATTCCCGACTGATTGGCGCCAGCACCACCCATGCCAGACCCCATGCCCATTCCCGACCGGCCCATGAGCCCTCGGTTCTGCTGACCCTGAGCCGCACCTAAGGACACCGATGGCAGTGCCCCGAGCAAGGACGTGAGGAGGCTGCGATTGGCCGGCGCACCGGGATCACAAGCCTGCGAGGCTGTTGGACGAATCCCGAATGGCAATACCGTGTGCGAGTTTGAGTGCACTGCCTGCTCGTGAACCGACGCACCACAGTTGGATGCCCAGCTCTCCACTCTTGCTCGAATGACAGGTCCCCCCGGGTCTATGTCAGTGGCGTTGGTCGTTGGGGTGGTGCTGGGGCGGCGGTGGAGTGGGCTGCCACGTAGTGGCGGGCTGGTAACCCCTCGCGACCGTCGGCTGGGACGTGCGGCGGCGACGGATGATCAGAGGTGTGGCGATTGCAGCGCCGAGAAGAGCAGCCCCACCGAGGCCGTAGCCGATCAACGCGCCGGTGGAAGTGCCCTCGTCGTCGGACGCGGCCGGCGCGGCCTGGTCTTCGTCCTTGTTCTTCGCCGCAGCGTCCGCCTTCTTCTTGGCGTCGTCCTCGTTGTACGGGCCCGGCAGGGGATTGGTCTTGGGGTCGCCCGGGTCACCCGGGTTCTTGAGAGCGATACGAGGACGGACCATGCCGTAGCCGATGAAATCATTACTCTCGTCACCGCTCTTGGGTTTGCCAGCGGTGTTCACAAGGACGCGGGTGACTTGATTGGCAGTCCAGTCCGGGTGCTTGGACCAGATGAGAGCTGCGGAGGCGGATGCGAGCGCGGTGGCGCCACTAGTGCCGTGGCCCTTACAGATCTCAGTCCCCCCAGAGCACGAATACACCAGCTCATCACCTGGCGCTGCAAGATCTACCTGCGCTCCGCTCTCCGACTCGTCTGTTGCCACGATCTTCTTGTTTACTGCACTTACGCCTACCACACCGGGCGTAGCTGCCGGGTACATGAGTGGGTTACCCTCTTCGCCGCTGTTACCCACTCCGGCGAAAATCAGCTTCCCTTTCTTCAAGGCATAGTCGATGGCCGACTTCAATTGCGGAGAATTTCCCTCAGACGCAAGCGAGATATTGATGATTTTGGCATCTGACTCTGCAGCATATCGAATAGCGGGAGCCACCCTCCGGCCGAAGGAGGCCTCGACCTCGGCTTGGTTGTTGGCCTTTCTGTCTTCGTCGACACGAAGGGGAAGGATCTTGGATCCTGGCGCCAGACCGTAGGTCCCCTTCTCACTACCTGCCTTACCAGTAGCCGCGATAAGTGTGGCCATGCTGGTACCGTGATTGTTGTAGTCATCATGCGCATCGCCGCGACGGTCTGGTGCGAAGTCCTTCCCCTGGAGGACTTGCCCCTGTAGGTCTTTCAGTGAGCTGTCCACTCCTGAATCGACCACCGCAACCGTGACTCCGTCCCCCTTGCTCGTCTTCCACATCTCTTCTGCCTGCATCGCATCGAGATGCCATTGCTGGGAGCGCGCACTTTCCGCGTGGGCAGGGGTAGCGGCAAGACCAACGAGCACCACGCTGACGGCTCCGACCGTCAGTCTCCTCATCTGTCCAACCGTCAGTACCGTGAGTCCCATGTGGTTCCTTTGGCTCGCTTCACTTACTCGATGACCGGCGGCGCCGTTCTCTGCTTCCCCGGCGA
>NZ_AUKW01000040.1:0-1885 GCF_000424965.1 Streptomyces sp. TAA204 | reverse complement strand
GTCCGGTCGCTCTGCGGCCACGCGGCTTCCTCGGCCAGCAGCTCGACGGCGCCGGCCTCCCAGTCCACATGCGAGGAAGGCACATCGGCGTGCAGCGTGCGCGGCAGCACACCCTCCCGCAGGGCCTGCACCATCTTGATGACTCCGGCCACGCCCGCGGCCGCCTGTGTGTGACCCAGGTTGGACTTGATCGACCCCAGCAGCAACGGGTTGTCCCGCTCCTGCCCGTAGGTGGCCATCAGCGCCTGCGCCTCGATCGGGTCACCCAGCGTGGTGCCGGTGCCGTGCGCCTCGACGGCGTCCACATCGGCGCCGGTCAGACCGGCGTTCGTCAACGCCTGCCGGATGACGCGCTGCTGGGACGGTCCGTTCGGAGCCGTCAGACCATTCGACGCACCGTCCTGGTTGATCGCCGAACCGCGCACGACCGCCAGCACCTGATGGCCGTGGCGTCGCGCGTCCGACAGCCGCTCGAGGGCCACCATGCCCACGCCTTCGGACCAGCCGGTGCCGTCCGCGTCGTCGGAGAACGCCTTGCACCGGCCGTCCGCCGCCAGACCACGCTGCCGTGTGAACTCAACGAACGCGTGCGGCGTGGACATCACGGTCACGCCACCGGCCAGCGCCAGCGAGCACTCGCCCTGCCGCAGCGCCTGCATTGCCCAGTGCATCACGACCAGCGACGACGAGCACGCGGTGTCCACCGTCACCGCCGGGCCTTCGAACCCGAAGGTGTAGGCCAGACGCCCGGAGATCACACTCGCGATGAGCCCGGTCGACGCGTGGCCGTCCTGCTCGGACGATGTCTCCGAGAGAAGGTCGGCGTAGTCCTGTCCGTTGGTGCCGACGAACACCCCGGTCTGGCTGCCGCGCAGGGACGCGGGGTCGAGACCGGCCCGTTCCAGCGTCTCCCAGGAGGTCTCCAGCAACAGCCGCTGCTGCGGATCCATTCCGAGGGCCTCTCGCGGCGAGATCCCGAAGAAGCCCGCATCGAACTCGGCGGGCCCGGAGAGAAACCCCCCCTCGGAGGCGAGACTTGATCCGGACCCGTC
Organism: Streptomyces sp. TAA204; assembly: GCF_000424965.1. Classification (NCBI taxonomy): domain Bacteria; kingdom Bacillati; phylum Actinomycetota; class Actinomycetes; order Kitasatosporales; family Streptomycetaceae; genus Streptomyces; species Streptomyces sp. TAA204. The sequence continues at coordinate 833 of NZ_AUKW01000040.1, read as the reverse complement.
GGCCCCCAGCGTCTCCAGGTCCCATCCCCGGTCGTCCGGGAACGGCGAGATGACGTCCCGTCCCTCGGCGACCAACTCCCAGAGTTCTTCCGGGGATGCGACCTCGCCTGGGAACCGGCACGCCATTCCGACGATGGCGATCGGCTCACTGTTCTTGAGTTCCAGTTCCAGAACACGTTCGCGAGCACGACGAAGATCAACAGTGACTCGCCTCAGGTACTCAACGACCTTGTCCTGCTGCTCATCCTGCACTGGTAATCCTCATTTCCTGCCGCAACAACCGGAACTCGTCAGGGGAGATCGAGCAGCTCGTCGTCGATGATGTCGAGCAGCTGATCGACGGACGCCGTCTTGATGTCGCTCTCGGAGGAGCCACCCATCAAGGACGGTGTGGTTTCCCGCATGCGCGAGAGGATTTCGTCCAAGCGGTCCTGGACCGTCTTGTATTCGGGATCGTCCATGGACCCCGACCACAGCGCGGCCTCGAACCTCGCCAGACCGTCCAGAACAGAACCCGTTGCCGGTGCCGCACCACCGGTCAGAAGGCCGGCCGCCAGGAAGTCGGCGACTCCGCGCGGCGTGGGATGGTCGAACACCAGCGCCGAGGGAAGCGGCAGTGCGGTGGCCGCCTTGAGCCGGTTGCGCAATTCGACGGCACTCAGAGAGTCGAAACCCTGGTCCCGGAAGGTCTTGTCGACACTGATCGCGTCCGGGCCGGAATGTCCCAGTGCGGCGGCGGCGTGGGTGCGGACCAGGTCCAGCAGTGCCCGCTGACGCTCCGCCTCCGGCAACGCCGACAACCGGGCCTTCAACTCCGGCTGGTCCGCATCCGA
>NZ_AUKW01000039.1:0-2056 GCF_000424965.1 Streptomyces sp. TAA204 | reverse complement strand
ACAGCATCGAACGCCCCCGCAAAGACCGGGAAACGCCCATACAACTCCCGCCCCATACCAAGCCGCTGACTACCCTGCCCCGAGAACAACACCGCAACGAGACGCTCCCCGGCCGCCACCCCACGATCCGCTTCCTCGACACCCTCATCCGTGGCCAGGAGAACAGCACGGTGCTCGAACGAACTGCGGTACGCAGCCAGGGAGTGGCCCAAGTCGACCGGCCGAAGCCCGTCGGCGCCTTCCCTGAAGGACTCAAGGCGGTCGAGCTGCGCCTCCAGGGCCGTCTCCGACCTCGCCGACACCACCCACGGCACCACCGCGGGCGTCACCTGGGCTGTCTCCGCGTCCGGCTGCCCCTCCTCGGCTGCCGGGGTCTGGGCCTCCTGGGCCGGCGCCTGTTCGAGGATGAGGTGCGCGTTGGTGCCGCTCACCCCGAAGGCCGAGACGGCTGCCCGCCGAGGGGTCTCGCTCTGGGGCCAGCTGACCGGTTCCGTCAGCAGTTCGACGGCTCCCGCTTCCCAGTCGACGTGTGTCGACGGCTCTTCCACGTGCAGCGTCCTGGGCAGCACACCTTCACGCAGGGCCTGCACCATCTTGATGACGCCCGCAACGCCGGCGGCTCCCTGCGGGTGGCCGATGTTGGACTTGATCGAGCCCAGCAGCAGGGGCCGCTCCCGTTCCTGTCCGTACGTGGCCAGCAGCGCCTGCGCCTCGATCGGGTCACCCAGCGATGTCCCCGTACCGTGTGCCTCGACGGCGTCCACGTCGCCGACCGTCAGCCCTGCATTCGCCAACGCCTGCCGTATGACGCGCTGCTGGGACGGTCCGTTCGGCGCCGTCAGGCCGTTCGAGGCACCGTCCTGGTTGATCGCCGAGCCGCGAATGACTGCCAGCACCCGGTGCCCGTGGCGCTGGGCGTCGGACAGCCGCTCCAGCAGTACGACCCCGGCACCCTCCGACCAGCCGGTGCCGTCCGCATCGTCGGAGAACGCCTTGCAGCGTCCGTCCGCCGCCAGCCCGCCCTGCGAGGTGAAAGCGGCAAAGCCACTGGGCGTGGACATCACTGCCACGCCACCGGCCAGCGCCAGCGAGCACTCGCCCTGCCGCAGCGCCTGCGCGGCAAGATGCATCGCGACCAGCGACGAGGAGCACGCCGTGTCCACCGTCACCGCCGGGCCCTCAAGACCCAGCAGGTAGGAGATCCGCCCCGACAGCACGCTCGCGGCGAAGGCCGTCGTGGCATACAGCCCCACGTCCTCCGCGGACCGGGTGAGGAGATCGGCGTAGTCCTGGGCGGTGGTGCCCATGAACACCCCGGTCTGGCTTCCGCGCAGCATCTCCGCGTTGAAACCGGCCCGTTCGAACGCCTCCCACGACGTCTCCAGCAGCAGGCGCTGCTGCGGGTCCATCACCACGGCCTCGCGAGGTGAGATCCCGAAGAAACCCGCGTCGAACCCTGCCGGATCAGCCAGGAAGCCGCCCTCCTGAGCGGCGCTGGCGACGGCATCGAGGTCCCATCCGCGGTCGGTCGGGAAGCCTGAGATACCCTCCCGGCCCTCCGCGACGAGCTGCCACAGCTCCTCCGGCGTACTCACCCCGCCGGGGTAGCGACACCCCATCCCCACGATGGCGACCGGCTCCACGGCAGCCGAAATCAACTGCTGGTTCTGCTTGCGCAGCCGGTCGATCTCCTTCAAAGACGACCGCAGAGCCTCGACGTACTGGTTATCGGAGGAGGTCATCAAGTGTCCTTAGATCGCCATCAGTTCGTGGGGTTCGAGTTCTCGCTCGCGAGTCGCAGGAGGCTCTCGCCGTCCATCTCCTCGATCGAGCTCGCCTCTTGGGATTCCGCGGCCGCAACGTCGCCTTCGTCATCGGTGAGTTGCAGAACCAGGTCAAGCAGACCGGCCTTGCGGAGACGGCTGACCGGGATGGCCGCCAGGGCCTCCCGGATCTCCGCGTCCGGGTCATCGGTTCCGTCCTCGGCCGGCACGTCCGGCAGGAGTTCCGACCGTATGTACTTCGCGAGGGCTGCCGGTGTGGGGTGGTCGAAGAC
>NZ_AUKW01000038.1:0-2732 GCF_000424965.1 Streptomyces sp. TAA204 | reverse complement strand
TCCATCCAAGTCGTCGCCCGCGCCCGCCGCGTCGGCATCCGCATCAACCCCCGCCAACTCTTCGAACACCCCACCATCGCCCAACTCGCCCCCCACGCTGTGCTCTTCGGCACCGACGGGGACGGCGCCGGGGCGGACGGCACGGCCGGTGCGGACACGGACGACGCCGGCGAGAGCCCCGCGGAGCTCGACACCTCGCTGATGCCCGCCGAGGCACTCGCGGCCCAGGAGCAGACCTCGGGGCCGCTGCACGCCGTCTGGCCGATGTCCGGACTCCAGCAGGGCATGCTCTACCACGCCCTGGCCGAACCGGAGTCGGAGGCGTACACCGAGCAGCTGGTGTGCACCCTGCGCGGCGACATCGACCCGGCCGCCCTCCTGGAAGCGTGGTCCACGGCCATCGGCAGACACCCCTCGCTGCGCGCCCACTGCGCCTGGGAGGAGGTGGAGCGTCCACTGCTCGTCGTCCCGCGGACGGTCGTGGTGCCCACCGCCCACGAGGACTGGACCCGCGACGGCGGCGACGAGCACGGGGGCACCGTCGAGGAACGGATGAGCCGTTTCCTGGCCGCCGACCGCTCCGCCGGGTTCGAACTCAGCAGCGGCCCGCTCGTGCGGCTTTCCCTGCTGCGGACGGCGGAGGACCGGTGGACGCTGGTATGGACCCACCACCACCTGCTCATCGACGGCTGGTCGCTGCCGGTCGTCGCCGGTGAGGCGTTCGAGCTGTACGCGGCGGCCCGCGCGGGCACCCCGGCCGCGCTCGGCCCGGCCCCGGACTACGGCACGTTCGTCCGCTGGAGCGAGCAGCGCGACCGGAGCGAGGACGAGGCGTTCTGGCGCGGACAGCTCGGCGGCTTCGCCGACCCGGCGCTGCTGAAGCCCGGTTCGGTCGGCCCGGCGGCCGGCTCCGGCACCGAACGCGTCGAGCGCTTCGAGCCCGCACTGCGGCTGAGCGCCGAGTCCAGTGAGAGCGTCCGCGAGACCGCCCGCGAACTGGGCATCACCGTGGCCGCCCTGGTGCACGCCGCGTGGGCGCTGGTGGTGGCCGGGCGCACCGGCGCCCGCGATCTCACCGTCGGCAGCGTGCTCTCCGGACGGCCCGCCGAGATCGAGGGCATCGAGCAGACCGTCGGCCTCTTCGTCAACACGCTGCCGCTGCGTGTGCAGATGAACGACGACGAGCAGGTCGGCGACTGGCTGCGCTCCGTCCACCGTTCCCTCCAGGACCTGGCGGAGCACCAGCACACCCCGCTCGCCGAGGTGACGGCCTGCGCGGGCGTGCCAGTCGGCGCCCAGCTCTTCGATTCCATCGTGGTCGTCGAGAACTATCCCTTCGAGAGCTTCACCGCCGACGGCTTCACGGTGGAGGACGGCAGGCTGCTGGAGCACACCAACTACCCGGTGAGCCTCCAGATGCTGCCGGGTGACCGGCTGCACCTGCGTGTCTGCGTCGACCCGGCCGCGTTCGACGCGGAGGGTGCCGAGTGGTTCGCGGACGAGCTGGAGCGGGTCCTGGGAACGCTCACCGACGACTTGACGGCGCCGCTGCACGGCCTGGGTGTCGGCGCGTCCGACGTGCCCGAGTCCTGGTCGGGCGCGGACGTCCCCCCGCACAGAGGTGTGCCGCTGGTGCACACCGCGGTGCTCAGGCACGCCCGCAACGCGCCCGGGGACGTGGCGCTGCTCGACGACGAGAGCACCTGGACCTACGGCGAACTCGCCCGCGCCTCCGCCGTTCTGGCCGTGCGCCTGCGGGAGGCGGGAGTGGGCCCCGAGTCGGTGGTCGGGCTCTGCCTTCCGCGCGGCGTCCTGATGGGCGCCGGGATGCTCGCGGTGCTCCGCGCGGGCGGCGGCTGGCTCACCCTCGACCCCGACTATCCGGCCGGGCGGCTGCGCCTGATGGCCGAGGACTCCGGCTGCCGGGTCGTCGTGCGCGGCGGGGGCGTCCCGGCCGGGACGCTCGACGCCGCGCTCCCGGACGGTACGACCGTCCTGGACCTCGACGCGCTGGACCTGACCGCCGATGTGGACGCCTCCTGTCCGGCGGATCTGGACCAGGCCGAGGACGGGGATCTGGCGTACCTCATCTACACCTCGGGCTCCACCGGCAGACCCAAGGGCGTAGCGGTCACCCACGGGCAGATCGCCGCCCATCTCCGGCAGGTCGAGGACGCGTTCGGGCTCACCGCCCGTGACCGCGCGATGGTCTTCGGCTCGTTCTCCTTCGACAGCAGCGTCGAGCAGCTCTTCGCCCCTCTGGTGATCGGCGCGTCCACCGTGGTGCGGCCCACCGGTCTGCTGGACGCGCACGACCTGCTGTCCTTCCTCGCCCGGAAGGGCGTGAGCGTCTTCAACCCGCCGACGGGCATGTGGCGGCAGATGGCCGGGGTGCTCGGGAACGGCGCCGTGCTGCCCGAGGAGCTGAACGTCCGGCTGACGATCGTCGGCGGCGACGCCATGCCCGCCGCCGAGGCCGGCCTGTGGCGGAAGACCGTGGGCGGCCGGGTGCTCAACGCCTACGGGCCCACCGAGGCGGTCGTCACGGCGACGGTCCACGACGTGACGTGCGGGGAGGAGACGGAGACCGGCGTCGAGCCGGTGGGCCGCCCGCTGCCGGGCCGAACCGTGTTCGTACTGGACGAGGGGTTGCGTCCGGTGGCGGTGGGCGTGGTCGGTGAACTCTTCCTCGGCGGCGCGGGCGTCGCCCGCGGCTACACCGGACGCGGCGC
>NZ_AUKW01000037.1:0-4259 GCF_000424965.1 Streptomyces sp. TAA204 | reverse complement strand
TGACCGATGTTCGACTTCACCGAACCGAGGTGGAGAGGCCGCTCACGGTCCTGCCCGTACGTCGCCAGCAGCGCCTGCGCCTCGATCGGGTCACCGAGAGTCGTGCCCGTCCCGTGCGCCTCCACCACATCCACATCACCAGCGGACAGACCACCACTGGCCAACGCCTGACGGATCACCCGCTGCTGCGACGGACCGTTCGGCGCCGTCAAACCATTCGACGCACCGTCCTGATTCACCGCGCTGCCGCGCACGACCGCCAGCACCTGATGCCCGTGACGCCGCGCATCCGAAAGCCGCTCCAGCACCACCAGACCGACGCCCTCGGACCAGCCCACACCATCAGCCGCATCCGAGAACGCCTTGCACCGGCCGTCCGAGGCCAGACCCCGCTGACGCGAGAAGCCCACGAACGCCCCCGGCGTCGACATCACCGTCACACCACCGGCCAGCGCCAGCGAGCATTCACCCTGCCGCAGCGCCTGGGCGGCAAGGTGCATCGCCACCAGCGACGACGAACACGCCGTGTCCACCGTCATGGCGGGACCTTCGAGTCCCAGCGTGTAGGCGACTCGTCCGGACAGAACGCTCTGTGCGGTGCCCGTGCCCTGGTACCCCTCGAAGCTCTCGTCGCTCACCAGGGTGCTGTAGTCGTTGGACATCACCCCCGCGAACACACCGGTCCGGCTGCCCCGCAACGACATCGGGTCGATACCCGCCCGCTCGAAGGCCTGCCAGGACGCTTCCAGCAACAAGCGCTGCTGGACGTCCGTGGCGAGCGCCTCCCGTGGCGACATCCCGAAGAAGTCGGGGTCGAACTGATCGGCGTCGTGCAGGAATCCGCCTTCGACGACGTGGGTCTTCCCGGGTTCGTCCGGGTCCGGGTGGTGGAGCGATTCCAGGGCCCAGTTTCGGTTGGTGGGGAAGCCTGAGATGGCGTCGCCACCGTCCAGTACGAGTTGCCACAGCTCCTCCGGCGAACTGACGTCGCCCGGATAGCGGCAGGACATCCCCACGATCACGACCGGGTCGCCCGTGGCCGGCGGCATGCCCTGGATGGGCACGGGCATCAGCGCGGACATGTCGCCGTCGCTGCCGAGGAGTTCTTCCTGGACGCGCCCGGCCAGTACCGCCACGGTGGGGTAGTCGAAGACCATCGTGGCGGGCAGCCGCAGCCCGGTGACCGCCGTCAGACGGTTCCGCAGCTCCACGGCCGTCAGCGAGTCGAAGCCCAGCCCTTGGAAGGGGCGTGTGACGTCGACTGCTTCAGCGCGTGAATGGCCCAGCACCGTGGCGACTTCGGCGCGTACCAAGTCCACGAGTGCTTCGGTACGTTCGGCGGGGCTCAGCCCGACGAGGCGCTGGACGAGGCCGCCGTCGGCGTTCGCAGCCGATGTCGCCGCCCGACGTGCCCGCGTCGTCGTCCGTATGAGCCCCCGAAGCAGCGGCGGAACCTCACCCTGTGCGCGCACGGCGGGCAGATCCAGTCGCAGGGGGAGTACGGCCGGTTCGTCGCCGGCAACAGCCGCGTCGAACAGCTCGACACCCTGGTCCTCCGACAGCGGCGGCATGCCTGAGCGCTCCATACGCTGCATGTCCGCCTCGGACAGGCCGCCGGTCATTCCGCTGTCCCGGGACCATGCGCCCCAGGCCAACGACACGCAGGGCAGTTCCAGTTGGCGACGGTGCTCGGCGAGCGCGTCCAGGAAGGCGTTGCCCGCCGCGTAGTTGGCCTGCCCGGCCCCGCCGAATACGCCTGCGGCGGAGGAGAAGAGGACGAACGCCGACAGGTCTCGGTCCCGGGTGAGTTCGTGCAGGTTCCAGGCGGCATCCACCTTCGGCCGCAGGACAGTCTCCACGCGTTCCGGTGTCAGTGACTCGACCACACCGTCATCGAGGACACCTGCCGTGTGGACGACAGCATGCACCTCATGCTGTTCCAACAGTCTTGCCAGGGCCGTGCGGTCGCCCACGTCGCAGGCGGCCACCAGCACCTGGGAGCCCGACTCCGTGAGTTCCGCGACCAGTTCTTCAGCGCCGTCGGCGTCCATGCCGCGGCGGCTGACCAGCAGCAGATTCCGCACACCGTGCTCGACCACCAGGTGCCGGGCCACGACCCGGCCGAGACCACCCGTGCCGCCGGTGATGAGGACAGTTCCCTCTGCATCCCAACCGGCACCGCTCGAAGGTACGTCGACCCGCGCCAGACGCGGCACCAGAGTCTCACCCTCACAGACCCTCACCTGGGGCTCGTCGACGCCCAGTGCCTGCGGCACGACAGCCGCGGACGCCTCCGAAGCATCCACATCCAGCAGACCGAACCGGCCCGGGTGTTCCGACTGCGCAGAACGCACCAGACCCCACACGCCGGCGGCCGCCACATCCTCACCCGCGACAGCACCACGCGTGACGAACACCAACCGCGAACCGGCAAACCGCTCATCGGCCAACCACTCCTGCACCACACCCAGCACACGCGCAGTCAAAACATGCGCGGACCCGGCCACGCCACCGTCCGCATCACCCACCACCGGCACCAACACCACACCCGGCACCGGCACTTCATCACCACTCGCCGCGAGTGCCGCCAGATCCGCGTGGGCGCCGCCCTCGGCACCGACGCTCTCCGACAGGCCCAGCGCATCAGGGCCAACCACGGCCACCGTCTGATCGCCACCGGCCACCGGCACCGCCGGCACGGGCGCGGAGGCCGGAGTCCAGTCCAGGGTGAACAGTGAATCCCGAGTCACGCCCGCGTCATCGAGTTGCTCAGCCGGCACGGGACGGGTCACCAGCGACTCGACGGAGGCCACGGGCGCACCGGCGGAGTCCGCTACCGCAATCGCCATGGCGCCGTCGTCGCCCCGCGTCAGCCGTACACGTACCTGCGAGGCACCGGACGCGTGCAGCGACACACCCTGCCAGGAGAACGGCAGGCCGCCTCCGCTGATCACCTCCGCACCGCCGAGTCCGGCGGCGTGGATGCCCGCATCGAGCAGTGCGGGGTGGATGCCGAACCTGTCGGCGCCGGTGTCCTCCGGAAGGGCCACCTCGGCGAAGATCTCACCGTCACCGCCTCGCCAGGCGGCCTTCAGCCCCTGGAAGGCGGGCCCGTACTCGAACCCGAGGTCCACGAACCGCTCGTAGCAGCCCTCGACCTCCACCGGCACCGCACCCGCGGGCGGCCACACCGAGGCGTCGAACTCAATCCCGCTGCCGGCTCCTTCAGCCAGTAGGCCGCTGGCGTGCTCCACCCATGGCAGGTCCTCGCCGTCCGCCCGGCGTCCGTACACCGCTACCGCACGACGCCCCGACTCGTCGGGAACGCCTACCGATACCTGTACCTGTACGGCGCCCTCTTCAGGGAGCACCAGCGGCGCGGCAAGCGTCAGTTCCTCGACGTGGCCGCAGCCGACCTCGTCACCCGCGCGGACCGCCAACTCCACGAAGGCCGTGCCGGGGAAGAGCACCCGGCCCATCGCCACATGGTCGGCAAGCCATGGATGCGACCGCAGTGAGAGACGGCTGGTGAACAACACTCCTTCGGAGCCGGCCAGTTCCACCGCCGCGCCCAGCAGTGGGTGCTCGGCGGCGACGAGCCCGAGACCGGACGCATCGCCGGGCCGCGTCGACGGGGACGGCCAGAAGCGCTGCCGCTGGAAGGCGTAGGTGGGCAGGTCGACCCGGCGCGCATCGGTGCCGTCGAAGAGACGTGCCCAGTCGACGTCGATGCCGTTCACATGGAGACGAGCCAACCCCGACAGGAGAGCAACTTCCTCCTCCCGGTCCTTGCGCAGCACCGGCGCCACCACGGCCTCATCCGGCACCAACTCCGTCGCCATCGCGGAGAGCACCCCGTCCGGGCCCAACTCCACAAACGCCGAGACGCCTTGACCCTCCAGCGACCACACGTGATCGGCGAAACGGACCGTCTCCCGCACATGACGAACCCAGAACTCCGGCGAGGTCACCTCACCCGACGACACCACAGGAATCCGCGGCACCTCGAAGGACAATCCCTCCACCACGGCACGGAAATCGTCCAGCATCGGATCCATCAACGGCGAATGGAACGCATGCGAAACCGACAACCGCCGCGTCCGCCGCCCGTCCTCTTCGAAACGCTCCGCGATCTCCAGCACACCGGCCTCGTCCCCGGAAACCACCACCGAAGAAGGCCCGTTCACCGCCGCAACAGACACCCCGTCGGGCAGATACAGCAGAACCTCGTCCTCGGCCGCCTCGACCGCGACCATCGC
>NZ_AUKW01000036.1:0-4545 GCF_000424965.1 Streptomyces sp. TAA204 | reverse complement strand
TTCCGTGCCGTGGTGGAGGGGTTGTCCTTCTCCGCGCCGCGGATTCCGGTCGCGGCGTGGGGGGATGTGACCTCGCCGGAGTACTGGGTGCGGCATGTGCGTGAGACCGTCCGCTTCCACGACTCCGTCACCGGCCTCCTCGACCAGGGCGTGCGCACTTTCCTCGAACTCGGCCCCGACGCCGTCCTGTGCGGCATGGCACAGGAACACGCCGGCGAACACGGCGCGCTCCTCGTCCCCGCGCTCCGGCACGACCGTGCCGAGGAGACCGCCCTGCTGACCGGGCTCGCGGGTCTTCACGTGCACGGCACGACCGTCGAGTGGGGAACGTTCTTCACGGGCAGCGGAGCCCGGCGGGTCGACCTGCCGACCTACCCGTTCCAGCACCAGCGGTACTGGCCGGAGGCCGCAGACGCCGCACCCGCACCCGGACCCGACGCCGCCGATCCGGCCGACGCCGAGTTCTGGGCGGCCGTCGAGAACGAGGACCCGCAGTCGGTGGCCTCCGTCCTCGACCTGGACGAGGAGACGGCGAGCGCCGTCGTGCCCGCGCTGGCCACCTGGCGCCGCAGGCGGCACCAGGAGTCCACGGTCGACGGCTGGCGCTACGGCATCAACTGGAAGCCGGTCACCGCGTCCGGCGCCCTCACCGGGTCCTGGCTCGTACTCGCTCCCGAAGGCTTCGACGCCACCACGCTCACCGGTCTGCTCGGCACCGGCACCACCCTGGTCGAGGTCGCCTCCGCGGACCGTGCCGCACTGGCGGGGCGCCTGCGTGAACTGCTCGCGGACGCGCCCCCCTTCGCCGGGGTGCTCTCGCTGCTGGCCTTCACGGGGCATGACGGCCTGGGAAGTGACGGACTGGAAAGCGACGGCCCCGACGACGCCCTGGGCGGGGACGGCGTGCCCGCCTGCCTGACCCTGACGGCCGCCGCCGTCCAGGCACTCAGCGACGCCGGCTGCGAAGCCCCGCTGTGGTGCGTCACCCGCGGCGCGGTCTCGGTCGGCCGTTCCGACGACGCCGTCAGCCCCGGACAGGCCGCGCTCTGGGGGCTGGGCCGCGTCGTCGCCCTCGAACATCCGCTGCGCTGGGGCGGACTGATCGACCTGCCGCGGCAGCCCGACCCGCACACCCTGCGCCGTGTCGCCGGTGTCCTGGCCTCCGGCGACGGAGAGGACCAGGTCGCCGTCCGTGCCGCGGGTGTCTACGCCCGGCGTGTCGTCCACCGCCCCGCCGCCTCCGGCGGCCCCCGCCGTGAACTGCGCCCCGGCGGCACCGTACTGGTCACGGGCGGCACCGGGGGGCTCGGCGCCCATGCCGCCCGGTCCCTTGCCGCCTCCGGTGCCGGAGCGCTGCTGCTGGTCAGCAGGCGCGGCGGCGACGCGCCCGGTGCGGACGCGCTGAAGCAGGAACTGACCGCACTCGGCGCCACCGTCACCTTCGCCGCTTGCGACGTCGCCGACCGCGAGTCCCTGGCCGCCGCCCTCGCGGAGCACACGGTCACCGCCGTGATCCACACCGCGGGCACCGTCGACGACTGTCTCGTCGAGGACCTGGGCACCGAGGACTTCGCCACCACGTTGGCCGCCAAGGCGTCGGCCGTGCGCCACCTGCACGAACTCACCGACGACCTCGACGCGTTCGTGCTGTACTCTTCGACGGCCGCCGTGTTCGGTGCCGCCGGACAGGGCAGCTACGCCGCCGCCAACGCCTACCTCGACGCCTTCGCCGAGTACCGGAGGGCACAGGGCCTGCCCGCGACCTCGATCGCCTGGGGGCCGTGGGCCGGGTCGGGCATGGCCGCCGACGACGCGGTGCGGGAGCGGCTGCGCCGGGGCGGCCTCACTCCGATGCCGCCGGACCTGGCCGTGCACGTCATGCGTCAGGCGATCGAGCACGACGAGGGCGCACTGACCGTCGCCGACATCGACTGGGAGCGGTTCCTGCCCGCACTCGCAGGACTGCGCTCGGCGCCGCTGATCGGGGATCTGCCCGAGGTCCGGCGGGCACACTCGGCGGAAGCAGGCACCGATGCCCCCGAGAGGCCCCGGCTCCGCCGGGAGTTGGACGGGCTGTCCGAGGCGGAACGCCGTGGCCTCGTGCTGGACCTCGTGCGCGGCCAGATCGCGGCCGTGCTCGGCCACGCCGACACCCGCGACATCGAACCCGACCGGGCCTTCCGCGACTTGGGCTTCGACTCGTTGACCACCCTGGAGCTGCGCAACCGTCTCGCCTCGGCGACGGGACTGAGCCTGACCGCGTCCGTCGTCTTCGACTACCCCAGCCCTCTGGAGCTGACCGGCTTCCTGCTCGGCGAACTCCAAACGGAGGGAGAAGCCACCGCAGCGACCCCCGTGCCGCTGACCGTTCCCGGCCTTCCCGACGACGACCCGATCGCCGTCGTCGGGATCGGCTGCCGCTTCCCCGGCGGTGTGACCTCACCGGAGGACCTGTGGCAGCTCCTCGCCGACGGCGGGGAGGGCATCACGCCCTTCCCGGCCGACCGCGGCTGGGACCTGGCCGCGCTCGCCGGGGGCGCCTCCGCCACCCGCGAAGCCGGGTTCCTCACCGGACTCGCCGACTTCGACGCGGCCTTCTTCGGCGTCTCCCCGCGCGAGGCGCTGGCGATGGACCCGCAGCAGCGGCTCGTGCTGGAGACCTCCTGGGAAGCCCTGGAACGGGCGGGCATCGACCCGGGCACCCTGCGCGGCAGCCGTACGGGCGTCTTCGTCGGCACCAACGGGCAGGACTACGAGTCCGTGCTGCGCCGGTCCGCGGACGAGGACATGCGCGGCTACCTCGCCACCGGCACCACCGCCAGCATCATGTCGGGCCGTCTCGCCTACGTACTCGGTCTGGAAGGCCCGGCGGTCACTGTCGACACGGCCTGCTCCTCGTCGCTCGTCGCGATGCACTGGGCGACGCGCGCGCTGCGCTCCGGGGAGTGCGAACTCGCCCTGGCGGGCGGAGTGTCGGTGATGTCGAGCCCCGACTCCTTCATCGAGTTCACCAGCCAGGGCGGACTGGCGCCGGACGGGCGCTGCAAGGCGTTCGCCGAGGGAGCCGACGGGACCGCCTGGTCCGAAGGTGCCGGCGTGCTCGTACTGGAACGGCTCTCGGCCGCCCGGCGCAACGGACACGAGGTGTGGGGCGTCGTCCGCGGCTCCGCGGTGAACTCCGACGGTGCCTCGAACGGGCTCACCGCGCCCAACGGCCCCTCCCAGCAGCGCGTCATCGGCCATGCGCTGGCCGACGCCGGGCTGCCTCCCGGCGAGATCGACGCGCTGGAGGCCCACGGCACGGGAACCACCCTCGGTGATCCGATCGAGGCGCAGGCGCTGCTGGCCACCTTCGGCCAGGACCGTGAACTGCCGCTGCTGCTCGGTTCGGTGAAGTCCAACATCGGCCACGCGCAGGCCGCCGCGGGCGCGGCCGGTGTGATCAAGATGCTGATGGCGATGCGCCACGGCGTACTGCCGCAGACCCTGCACGTGGACGCTCCGTCCTCGCACGTCGACTGGTCCTCCGGCGCCCTGTCGCTGCTGAGCGAACCCGCGGACTGGCCCGCGACCGGGCGCCCCCGCCGGGCCGGTGTCTCCGCGTTCGGCCTCAGCGGCACCAACGCCCACGTCGTCATCGAACAGGCCCCGGCCACCGTGGAGAACGCCCCCGCCACCGAGGAGAGCGCCCCGGCAGGGCCGGCCGGCGTTCCGGCCGCCGTGCCGTGGATCGTCTCGGGCAGGACCCGCGAGGCGCTGCGGGCCCAGCTGGAGATCCTCGAAGGCTTCGTCGCCCGGAATCCCGGTCTCCGCCCGGCAGACGTCGGATACTCCCTGGCCACCGGGCGGTCGGCATTCGCGCACCGCGCCGTTCTGCTGGCCGCCGACGAAGGAGTGCAGGAGTCCGGCCGTGCCGTGCGCAGGGCCAACAGCGGCCGTACGGCGTTCCTGTTCTCGGGGCAGGGGAGTCAGCGGTTGGGGATGGGGCGGGAGTTGTACGGGCGTTTTCCGGTGTTCGCGGAGGCGTTCGATGCGGTGGCGGCGTATGTGGATGTGGAGTTGGAGCGGCCGCTGCGGGATGTGGTGTGGGGTGGCGACCCGGGGGTTCTGGACCGGACGGGGTGGGCGCAGCCTGCGTTGTTCGCGTTGGAGGTGGCGCTGTTCCGGTTGGTGGAGTGGCTGGATGTGAGTCCGGATCATGTGGCGGGGCATTCGGTGGGTGAGATTGCTGCTGCGCATGTGGCGGGTGTGTTGTCGTTGGAGGACGCCTGTGCTCTGGTGTCGGCGCGTGCGCGGTTGATGGATGCGTTGCCTTCGGGTGGTGCGATGGTCGCGGTCGAGGCGACGGAGGAAGAGGTCCGGCCGCTTCTGACCGCTGAGGTTTCTCTTGCGGCGGTGAACGGTCCGTCGTCGGTGGTGGTGGCCGGGGACGAGGCCGGTGTGCTGGAGATCGCGGAGCGTTTTGAGGGTGAGGGGCGGCGGACGCGGCGGTTGTCGGTTTCGCATGCGTTTCATTCGCCGTTGATGGATCCGATGCTGGACGGT
>NZ_AUKW01000035.1:0-4801 GCF_000424965.1 Streptomyces sp. TAA204 | reverse complement strand
GCAGACGCTCCACCTGAGCATCCAACGCCGCAACCGACTTCGCAGACACCACCCACGGCACCACCACAGACGACCGCACCGACGACTCATCCGCCGGGCCCGCCCCGATCTCGACAGGCTGATCCTCAACAGCCGGCTGCTCAAGGATGAGGTGGGCGTTGGTCCCGCTGACGCCGAACGAGGACACCGCAGCCCGACGAGGCCTGCCGGACTCCGGCCATGCGGCTTCCTCGGCCAGCAGCTCGACGGCGCCGGCCTCCCAGTCCACATGCGAGGAGGGCACGTCGGCGTGCAGCGTGCGCGGCAGCACTCCCTCACGCATCGCGTGGACCATCTTGATCACACCGGCGACACCCGCGGCCGCCTGCGTGTGACCGATGTTCGACTTCACCGAACCGAGGTGGAGAGGCCGCTCACGGTCCTGCCCGTACGTCGCCAGCAGCGCCTGCGCCTCGATCGGGTCACCGAGAGTCGTGCCCGTACCGTGCGCCTCCACCACATCCACATCACCAGCGGACAGACCACCACTGGCCAACGCCTGACGGATCACCCGCTGCTGCGACGGACCGTTCGGAGCCGTCAAACCATTCGACGCACCGTCCTGATTCACCGCACTACCGCGCACAACAGCCAGCACCCGATGTCCGTTGCGCCGCGCATCCGACAGCCGCTCCAGCACCACCAGACCGACGCCCTCGGACCATGCGACCCCATCCGCCGTATCGGCAAAGGACTTGCACCGGCCGTCCGCCGAGAGGCCACGCTGACGCGAGAACTCGATGAAAGTGTTCGGGGTGGACATGACCGTCACACCACCGGCCAGCGCCAGCGAGCATTCACCCTGCCGCAGCGCCTGGGCGGCAAGGTGCATCGCCACCAGCGACGACGAACACGCCGTGTCCACCGTCATGGCGGGGCCTTCGAATCCGAAGGTGTAGGAGATCCGGCCGGACACCACACTCGGTGAGGTCCCGGTGCCCTGGTATCCCTCGAACGCTTCGTCGTTCATGAGCGTGCTGTAGTCGTTGTACATCACACCCGCGAAGACGCCCGTTCGGCTGCCGCGCAGAGAGGCCGGGTCGACACCCGTACGCTCCAGGGCTTCCCACGTAGACTCCAGCAGCAGCCGCTGCTGCGAGTCCGTGGCCAACGCCTCACGCGGCGACATCCCGAAGAAGCCAGGATCGAACTCCCCCGCCTCGTGCAGGAAACCACCCGACCGCGTGTACGACGTCCCTGCGTGATCCGGATCCGGGTGGAACAGCCGCTCCAGGTCCCAGCCACGGTTGGCGGGGAACTCCGAGATGGCGTCGGTGCCTTCACTGACCAGCCGCCACAGCTCCTCCGGCGAGCCGACACCGCCGGGATAGCGGCAGGACATCCCCACAATCACGACGGGGTCGTCCGCAGTGGTGACTGCTGACGGGACGTGCGTGGCCACCGGCACGTCCGCACCGAACAGTTCATCCCGCATGTACGCGGCCAACGAGGCCGCAGTCGGGTAGTCGAAGATCATCGTGGCGGGGAGCCGCAGCCCGGTGACCGCCGCCAGACGGTTCCGCAACTCGACAGCCGTCAGCGAGTCGAAACCCAGGTCCTGGAAAGCCCGCGCTCCGTCGATCTCTCCCGTGTTCGCGTATCCGAGCACATTGGCGACTTCGCCTCGCACCAGGTCGAGCAGGGACTCCAGACGTTCGGCCTGGTTCAGAGCCGACAGACGCTGCACCAGGGAGACCGCGGTCTGCGAGCCGGTGACGGAGCGCCGCGAGCGGGTGCGGATCAACCCCCGCAGCAGCGGCGGCACTTCACCTCGTGCGCGCAGCACTGGCAGGTCCAGCCGCACCGGCAGTACGGCCGATGCGCTGCTGGCCAGCGCCGTGTCGAACAGCTCGACGCCCTGCTCGACGCCCAGTGGCGGCACGCCCGAACGCTCCATACGCTCGACGTCGCCGCCCGACAGCATCCCCACCCCGGTCTGGGCCCAGGGTCCCCATCCGAGGGAGAGGCCCGGCAGACCTCGTTGGCGGCGGTGCTGCGCAAGGGCGTCCAGGAAGGCGTTGCCCGCGGCGTAGTTGCCCTGACCGGCCGTGCCGAACGTACCGGCAACGGAGGAGAAGACCACGAACGCCGACAGGTTCATGTCCTGGGTCAGTTCGTGCAGATTCCAGGCGGCATCCACCTTCGGACGCAACACCGCATCCAACCGCTCCGGCGTCAGAGAGTCGATGACACCGTCGTCCAGGACGCCGGCCGTGTGCACGACGGCACGCACCTCGTGCTGCTCCAGCAGTGCCGCCAGCGCATCCCGGTCGCCCACATCACAGGCGGCCACCTGAACCTCGGCACCCGACTCCGAAAGGTCACCGACAAGCTCTTCCGCACCGTCGGCGTCCATGCCCCTGCGGCTGACCAACAGCAGATCCCGCACACCGTGCTCGGCCACCAGATGCCGGGCGAACACACCACCGAGGCCGCCCGTACCGCCGGTGATCAGGACAGTGCCCTCCACATCCCAACCGGCCTTGTCCTGGGGCACATCGAGGCGCGTGAGACGTGGCGCCAGAACCTCACCCTCACACAGCCGCACCTGAGGTTCGTCGACGCCCAGTGCCTGCGGCACGACAGCCGCGGACGCCTGAGAAGCATCCACATCCAGCAGACCGAACCGGCCCGGGTGCTCCGACTGCGCAGAACGCACCAGACCCCACACACCGGCGGCCGCCACGTCCTCACCCGACTGAGCACCACGCGTGACGAACACCAGCCGCGAACCGGCAAACCGCTCCCCGGCCAGCCACTCCTGCACCACACCCAGCACACGAGCGGTCAGAACATGCGCGGACTCGGCCACATCGCCGTCCGCGTCACCCACCACCGGCACCAACACCACACCCGGCACCGGCACTTCATCACCACTCGCCGCGAGTGCCGCCAGATCCGGCTGAACATCCACCACGATCTCCGCGTCACGCAGAACGTCGGCCATGCCAAGGGAGTCCGTGCCGACCACGGCCACCGCGGAGGGAGCAGTACCAGGGCGCGTCGGCGCCCAGCTGACGTCGAACAGCGAATCGCGCTCGACCACGCCGGGTACGGCGAGTTGACCGGCCTGAACCGGCCGTGTGGCCAAGGAGTCGACAGATGCCAGCAGTTCACCTGAGATGTCAGCAAGCGCGACCGCCGTCGAACCGTCGGGACGACGCGTAAGCCGCACCCGGGCAGCGGAAGCGCCCGTGGCGTGCAGTGACACGCCTTCCCAGGAGAACGGGGCACCGCCCTCTCCCGGTTCGGCCACGCCGACTGCGTGCAGGCCTGCGTCGAACAGCCCGGGGTGGAGTCCGAAGCCGCCGGTATCGGTGTTCTCCGGAAGGGCCACCTCGGCGAAGACCTCACCGTCGTCTCCCTGCCAGGCGGCCTTCAGCCCCTGGAAGACGGGCCCGTACTCGAACCCGAGGTCCACGAACCGCTCGTAGCAGCCCTCCACCTCCACCGGCACCGCACCCGCGGGCGGCCACACCGAGGCGTCGAAGTCCGCCCGGTGTTCGCCCTCTGTGAGGACACCGCTGGCGTGCTCGACCCACGGCAAGTCCTCACCGTCCGCGAGCCGGGCATGCACGTTCACCGGTCGGCGCGCCGACTCGTCGGGGGCCCCGACAGTCACCTGCACCTGTACGGCACCCTGCTCGGGAACGACCAGCGGCGCGGCCAATGTCAGTTCCTCGACGCGGTCGCAGCCGACCTCGTCAGCAGCACGAACTGCCAGTTCCACGAACGCCGTTCCGGGGAGAAGCACCTGGCCCATCACGACGTGATCGGTCAACCAGGGGTGGGTGCTCCGTGACAGGCGGCTTGTGAACAAGACCCCTTCGGACCCGGCGAGTTCCACAGCGGCGCCGAGCAGCGGATGTTCCACCGAGCCCAGCCCGGCAGCGCGGACGTCACCGGCACGCATGGCCACGGTGGGCCAGTAGCGTTCATGCTGGAAGGCGTAGGTGGGCAGGTCGACCCGCTTGGCGCCCGTTCCGTCGAAGAGGCGTGCCCAGTCGACGTCGACACCGGAGACAAAGAGGCGGGCCAGCCCCGAGACCAGGGCAGCTTCCTCGTCCCGGTCCTTGCGCAGCAACGGCACAGCCACCGCACCCGGCGACGACTCCGCCGCCATCGCCGAAAGCACCCCGTCCGGGCCCAACTCCACAAAACCAGAGACGCCTTGGCCCTCCAGCGCACTCACGCCGTCGGCGAAACGGACCGTCTCCCGCACATGACGCACCCAGTACTCCGGCGCACACAGTTCGTCGCCGGTGGTCACCTGGCCGGTCAGGTTCGACACGACCGGAATCCGCGGCGCGTCGAAGGACAATCCCTCCACCACCGCACGGAAATCGTCCAGCATCGGATCCATCAACGGCGAATGGAACGCATGCGAAACCGACAACCGCCGCGTCCGCCGCCCCTCGGACTCAAAACGCTCCGCGATCTCCAGCACGCCGGCCTCGTCCCCGGAAACCACCACAGAGGAAGGCCCGTTCACCGCCGCAACAGACACCCCGTCTGGCAGATACGGCAGAACCTCGTCCTCGGTCGCCTCGATCGCGACCATCGCCCCACCGGCGGGCAACGCCTGCATCAACCGCGCACGCGCCGACACCAAAGCACAGGCGTCAACCAACGACAACACACCCGCCACATGCGCAGCCGCGATCTCCCCCACCGAATGCCCCGCCAGATAATCCGGCACCACACCCCAGGACTCCACCAGCCGGAACAGCGCCACCTCCAGCGCAAACAAAGCAGGCTGAGC
>NZ_AUKW01000034.1:0-4802 GCF_000424965.1 Streptomyces sp. TAA204 | reverse complement strand
CTCTTGGCGTTCTTCGGCCGCTTCTTCCCGAACACCGACCACCAGCCATGGTCGCGGCAGATCCGCCATGCGGTCCGCTCGCACATGCGCTGTCCGGCGGCCTCGGCTTCACCGGTGAGGAACCGGTAGCCGAACTCCGGGTCATCACGGTGAGCGTCGAACAGAGCGTTCGCGCGATAGGCCACGGTGATCTCGGTGTCCGTGACCGGCTGACGCAGCCAGCGGTAGTAGTGCTGGCGGGAGAGCGTGAGCACCCGACACGCAACCGCGACAGGGATGTTGTCGGCGGCGAGCTCTCTCACGAGCGGGTAGAGCCTTTTGCCGGCAGATGAGCCTGCGACAGGTAGGCCGCCGCACGGCGCAGGACCTCGTTCTCCTGCTCCAGCAGACGCACCCGCTTCTTCAACTCGCGGTTCTCGGCCGACTCCGACCTGGTGACGCCCGGCTCCTCGCCGTCCTCGACCTTCGCCTGGCGCATCCACTTCGACAGCGTCATCTCATGGACGCCGAAGTCCTTCGCGATCTGCGCGAGAGTGACGCCCTTCTCGCGGTTACGGGCCACGCGGACGACATCGTCACGGAACTCTTGAGGGTAGGGAACAGGCACGGCTACATCCTTCCAGGCCGCCCCACGGGCAAGCCAGATCAGATGACCCCAGACCCTGCATCAGTCCCATCATGGCCCAGATCGGGCTATTGCGGGCAGGCGAGGAGCCAGCCCGATTCGCGGAAGCGTAAGGGCCATGATCTCTCGCTCCAAACCAGCTCCACCCCAAAGCCGCTTCACCGACCCTGCGCCAAGCTGGCCGAGGGTTCCCGCTGGCATTACGGGTCAATAACATCACCACAAGACACTCAGTGACCATGCAGCATCTCGTGGGATAACTCCAGAGATACTCACTGCCGAAGTAACCGCCGTGGTCGGGCTGTGTACAGCCGAGGCCGCAGTACTCGGCCAGAGTGTGGCTGGCAAGGCGCTTCGCCGCCAAGCTGAACTTCAGCTTTCAGCAACCCGCGACCAAAGCCACATTGAGGTCGTCCGGGGCTCGTGCGCCGCGTACCTGGCCAGCGTCGCAGTCTTCCAAGCAGCGTCGTGGGATCTCACTGAGGCCCTGTACCACGCAGAGTCTAGCGGACAAGTTGGGTGCGGCAGTTTCCGCCCATAGCAACCACTTGGATGCATGGCACCGACAACATTCGGCAATCGGGCCTCGCCAGCGGGACAGCTGGAGCAAAGACGCCCAGCCCCTCGGTGAAGCCATTTGGGCTGCACGGAACGGGTTTGCGGGCGCTGTCCGTGAACATCTCATCGACCGCCGGGTCTAGGCGGCTAGGCAATCACCTCGCATCGGTGGCCGTCAGGTGCCCCATCCGTTGGGGAACCACGGGCGCCGGCGGGCAACTCAAGCGACGACATTCCCCGACCAACTCCATGTGGTCGAGAGCCGAGCTGCCTGCTCTCACGTGGGGGCGGCGAGAATTGAGCCCATGGAGACATCGCTGACTCGACGGTCTCAGAGATTGCTGACGGTCTGACTGGATTACAGGAAGCTCTCGCAGCACTTGTCAGACGCTAGCGTTGTGACGATTGACCGAACCTGTAACCCAACAAAGCGTCTTCCGCCCGGGCGTCCCCTAGTCGCAACCGCACATAGTCTTCCAATTGCAACCCAAGCTCACTCAAGTCACGATCAGGGACATTGTCACTGTTGATAAATGCAATGTACTGGAATCCTTCACGGAGACTGAAGTCTCGAGCATACCTTAAAGCCAAAGCAATTTGACGTTCGTCAACACCTTCGTAAAGCAAACTGTCATGGAGTAGGAAACCAGGGTGCCGGCCATGAGTCTGCCAAGTTCGAGTCAGTGCCATATCATACGAAAACATTGCCATGTTCTCGACGCCGTTGGAACCCGGGCGCGTCATGTTCACCTGGAATACAAATCCGCTCTCGTTCAGGCCGAAGTCGATATCTGCAGGTTCGCCGTAAAGATATCTGGTGACTTCCGCGAAGTGAGCAGTGACCGTGCTCCATTTCGGACGACGCTCAGCCCTGTCCAGCAGAGCGCGACTCAGTAGAGCCTGGCGTCCCGATGCAAGACTAGCCTCTCCCGCAGCTGAGCTTTCTAGCTCAGCAATTCTCTTATCGATCTCTTCCAGGCGTTCCATGGTGCGACCCAGACGCACTTGCAGTGCGCCGAGCTCTTCCACAGCACCACCTTGATTTAGGATATTGAGCAGCTCTGCACGACGGTTGTCGTTCTCCTCCAGGCAGGACTGAATTTCAGTGGATCTGGCACGGAGCCGCAAGATTTCGTTATGCAGATAGTCGCGACGATGCCTGGTCACTTCATTGTGAAAGTTGATCACATCAGAAAGATCGCGAGTCACACGGTCCGGAAAGAGCAAGCCCGCTTCTGCATAGATTTCGTGAACCCTGTCTAGATCGCCCGATGACTCAGTATTCATTTGCTGCTCATACTTGGAGATCACCTGAGCAAGGACCGCAGATTCGTTTCCGAGTTCTCGCATTTTTGACGTGATCTGCCGAGCTTCGGACTCAATGGCCTCGTATTCAGGCACAACCCGAAACCTAGCGATTTGCTCACTCATCCGCTGCTGGTCGGCAAAAAGGCGGACACGCTCATTCTCAAGACCTGAGAGAGTCGCGCGCTTCTTAGCAGCTGTACTCTTAGCTGGAGCTTTTACGGAAGCCTCATCGTCTTTCAGGTTTTGCCATTCGACCGCATGCCGCCAATTCAGGCCAATCAGATAGGCGTTGTATACCTGCTTTTGCCAGGACCGTACCTGCCGCGAAGTCGTGAATGGATCAATGTATGCATCCCGTCCCGACCGAGCAAAGTATGAGATCAGCGCTCTGAAGGTCGGCGCGTACTTTACCTCTCTAACACGCTCGTCAATGTCAAAGCACAGCAGGCCGAGCAACTCTCTCCACACCTTCAGCGACAGATCCCTCTGTCCGGTCAGAGATGCTTGCGTTCCGCGTAGCACGGGCAGTTGGTCTAGGTCTCCGACGAGCGTGATCGTTCCTGGCGATTGAAGGGAGCGACTCACAGAAAGTTGAGCATCACCAATTTCTAGGTCCACGATAAAAACCCAGTCAGAGCCTTTTAGCTGATGGATCACACTTTTCTTCGTGAGAGAGGATCCTAGGCAGAAATTGATCACCTCAACCAGGGTACTTTTCCCAACACCATTCCTGGAATCGCGATCCGTTGACTCGGAGTGACGCTCAGCCAGAATTATGTTGAGGCCATCTTCAAGACGCACCTCATGGAAGGAAGGCTTATTTGCTCCAACTCTTCTGATCTTCATCGACGCCACCGCAGTGTGCCCCCTTCTATATCAACGAGACCCACTACGTGGAGAAAGTCTAAACAGAGTACGAATCTCTCGTAAGAAATCCCTGTAGCCCTCTCACGCACGTCATCCCATAGAGAAGAGACTGTTGCCCCATCACGCCTATGCAGCAGAACCTCACCGGCCTGGCCAAGGATTGAGTTCGCTGTGTTCACGTATTTCGTCGGAGCAATCATTCGGCCGCCGCCTTAAACAAATCACAAACCTGAAACAGGTGAGCTAAGACTGCCAACCCCGCAGCCTGTCGATCGAACTCTTGGGATGCACCAGCCGCGAATATTTCCATGAGTACAAATAGCCCATCCCCGCTTACTCCGTTGCTATAATGCCTATCGTATTCACTACGGAACCCTGCTATTAAGCGTCGGGGGAAGTCCGGATCTACATGGATTGCGATGTTCTGTAGATAATCCGCGACCTGAGGAGCCTGCATCAGGCCCATTCTTATTTTCTTGGCGCTGCTAATACTAAGGTCATTCACAGCGATTTTTGCTTCGGGCGCTAAAGAGGAGAACCCTGTAGAGTCTGCGAGCTCTGACGTGATTATTCGCTTACAGACAACTTCTAGTTCTGGAAATTCGATACCGCTCATCTCAGTTTCTAACCTGCCGTTAACCCATTCCAGATGATCCTCTTTCATTGCGCGAAGCACATCATTCGGGTACTGGTCAGGCTGTCCATCTACTAGGCGGTGACAAGCCGCACATAGGAGCAAGAGATTCTCGAAGCTATTGCGCTTTGGCAAGGGGATGGAGCTATCGGCACGCGGGCCGTCCGGGGAAAACGCAATAATATGGGCGATGTCTCCGGTGATGGTCACACTGCTTACGTCCGTGGCAGGAAAGATCACAGACCTTCTGCATGTGGGGAAAGCACAACGACCGGCTGATAAGCCGAAGAGTTGCTTGATCGTTTGCTCTGAATACGAGCGACTGCTCCCCATGTAGCCCCCTAACGATCCAACACCTCGTCAGGTTACCGACGAGGACCGTGGTTGACCACCCGTCACCGTCCAACGAGACGGTCACGTTCCAGGGGGATGAGCCAACCAACTGCAGCGCTCGCGTCGACCTCTCGAAGGGCACGTGTGACCCGCTTCTGCGCAGCACCTGGCAGCATCTGGATGCCTAGTTGTATTGCCTCGTGAGGTTGGGGACGCGGCTGGCGGGTGGTTGGCCGCCGAGCGCGGTGTGTGCGCGGTGGTGATTGTAGGTGTGCAGCCAGTTGGGGAAGGCGTCGCGTCGTTGGGTCTCGGAGCGGTAAGGCCGGGCGTAGGCCCACTCCTCCAGCAGGGTGCGGTTGAGACGTTCGACCTTGCCGTTCGTCTGGGGCCGGTAGGCGCGAGTGCGCTTGTGCGTGATCCCGGCCGCGGCCAGCGTGTCGCGCCACAGACGGGACTTGTAGCAGGCGCCGTTATCGG
>NZ_AUKW01000033.1:0-7736 GCF_000424965.1 Streptomyces sp. TAA204 | reverse complement strand
GCGGCCTCGGCGAGTTCGCCGGGCAGCCGCTCCTCGGTCGTCGTGCGCAACTCCAGCTCGGGCGCGGCCTGTTCGGGCGCCAGGACCTGCTGGTAGGGCACCCCGTCGTGCGCCGGGAAGACCGTCCGCAGGCTCTCGTGCCGCGCGGTCACATCGCCCAGCGCCGCCGACAGCGCCGCCACGTCGAGATCGCCGGTCAGCCGCAGCGCGACGGGCAGATTGTACCCGTGGTCCGGTCCGTTCAGCCTGTTGAGGAACCAGAGGCGGCTCTGCGCGAACGACAGCGGCACCCGCTCGGGACGCTCCTGCCGGCCCAGCGCCGGACGCGCACCCCGCGCACCCCCCAGCAAACCCGCCAAGCCCGCGACCGTCGGCTGCTCGAACAGCTCACGCACCGACAACTCCACACCCACCACCGACCGCACACGGCTGATCAGCCGCGTCGCCAGCAGCGAATGCCCACCCAGATCGAAGAAGCCCTCATCGATCCCCACACGCTCGACACCCAGAACCTCAGCGAACAGCCCGCACAGCAACTCCTCAACAGGCGACCGCGCACCCCGCCACGACACGACGCCACCAGGGACCGGCAACGCCGCACGATCCAGCTTCCCGTTCGCCGTCAACGGCAGCGAATCCACCACCACGAACGCCGAAGGCACCATGAACCCCGGCAACCACCGCGAGGCCCCCTCCCGCAACACCCCCACATCCAGCACGGAATCGGCGGTACCCACGACGTACGCCACCAACCGCCGGTCCCCCGGCCGGTCCTCGACGACCACCACCGCCACACGGGCCACCCCGGGCAGCCAACCCACCACCCGCTCGACCTCACCCGGCTCGACACGGAAACCCCGCACCTTCACCTGATCATCGGCACGCCCCACAAACTCCAGCCCACCGTCCGCCAGCCACCGCGCCACATCCCCCGTCCGGTACATCCGCCCACCCGACTCACCGAACAGCCCGGCAAACACATCCGCCACAAACCGCCCCGCAGACAACCCCGCACGCCCCGCATAGCCACGCGCCACTCCGGCGCCGGCCGCGTACAACTCGCCCGCCACACCGGCCGGTACGGGCTTCAGCGCGTCGTCGAGCAGGTAGATCCGGTCGCCGGCGACGGTCTCCCCGAGCGGTGCGCCGGCGGGCCAGTCGGCCGGGTCCGCCGGCAGGGTGTGTGTCGTGACGGCGTGGGTCTCGGCCGGCCCGTACACGTTGTGCAGGCGGCGTCCCGGCAGCCGACCGTGGAAGGAGCGCAGCCGCTCCCCGAGGGCGAGCGCCTCGCCGCCCTGGAAGATGTCGGTCAGGTCGGGCAGGGCCGTGCCGCGGGACTCGGCGGCCTCGACCAGCGACTCGATGACCAGGTTGGGCGCGAACAGCTGGTTGACGCGGGACTCCTCCAGCCAGCCGGCGAGGGCGTCGGCGTCGCTGCGCACCTCCTCCGGCGGCACCACGAGGGTCCCGCCCGTGACGAGCGGCGCGAGGATCTCCTGCACGGAGAAGTCGAAGCCGATCGCGGTGAACTGGGCGGTGCGCGTGCCTGGTTCCACGTGGAACCGACCGGCGTGCCAGGTCAGCAGGTTGACGAGGCCGGCGATGGGCATCACGACGGCCTTGGGCGTACCGGTGGAGCCGGAGGTGTAGATGGTGTACGCCGGGTTGGCCGGCACGGGCGCCGCCGCGCGCTCGCCGTCGGTGAGGTCGGAGCCGGCGCGGGACTCGCCGGCGCCGGGCGATGTGCGGGCCAGGTGCGCGGGCACGCCCTCGCAGGCGCCGGGTTCGGTGACGACGCAGACCGGAGCGGCGTCCGTGAGCATCCCGGTGATGCGCTCGGCCGGGTACGAGACGTCGACCGGCAGGTAGGCCGCGCCGGTCTTGAGTACGGCGAGCAGCGCGGTGACCAGCTCGGCCGAGCGGGGCAGCGCCAGGGCGACGGTGCGCTCGGGGCCGGCGCCCAGCTCGACCAGCTCGCGCGCCAACTGGTTCGCGCGCGCGTTGAGCTGGGCGTAGGTCAGCTGCCGGCCCGCGTGCTCCAGGGCGACGCCGTCCGGGGTGCGCGCCACCTGGCGTTCGAAGAGCTCGTGGACGCGCTCGCCGCCGCTCGCGCCCTGGGCGCCCTTCCCCGCCGCCAGCAGGCGCCGCTGCTCCTCCCCGGTGAGCACCTCGACCGCGCCGAGCGGCCGGTCCGGGTCCGCGGCGACCGCGGCGAGCAGGCGCAGCAGCCGGTCGACCAGGTCGCGCACGGTGCCGGCGTCGAACAGGTCGGTGCTGTACTCCATGGCGCCGTCGATGCCCTCGGGGGTGCCGTCGGTCGCCCTGCGCTCCACGACGCTCAGATGCAGGTCGAACTTGGCGATGCCCACCTCGACGGGTGCGGGCCGCGCGTCGAGGCCCGCGAGCCGCATGTGGTCCTCGCCGCCGCTGAGGAACGACAGCATCACCTGGAAGAGGGGATGCCGGGCCAGCGAGCGTTCGGGGCCGAGGTGCTCGACGAGCTTCTCGAAGGGCAGGTCCTGGTGCGCGTACGCCGCCAGGTCCTGCTCCTGTACCCGCTCCAGGAGCGCGCGGAAGGTGGGGTCGCCCGAGGTGTCGGTGCGCAGCACGAGGGTGTTGACGAAGAAGCCCACGAGGTCGTCGAGGGCGTCGTCGGTGCGTCCGGCGATGGGGCTGCCGATGGGGATGTCGGTGCCGGCGCCGTGCTTGGTGAGCAGCGCGGCGAACGCGGCCTGGAGCGCCATGAAGACGCTGGACCGTGTCTCGGCCGACAGGCGCAGCAGCTGCCGGTGCGTGCCGGCGTCCACGCGGAACGGCACGAGGCCGCCGTTGTGGCTCACGCGCGCCGGGCGGGGCCTGTCGGTCGGCAGCGTCAGCACCTCGGGCAGGCCGTCGAGGGCGCCCGTCCAGTGGTCGAGCTGGCTGGTGAAACGGCTCGCCGGGTCGTCCGGGTCGCCCAGCAGGTCCCGCTGCCAGAGCGTGTAGTCGGCGTACTGGACGGGCAGCGGCGCCCAGCCGGGCTCCCTGCCGGCGCTGCGTGCGGCGTAGGCCGTGGACAGGTCGCGCGCCAGCGGCTGCCACGACCAGCCGTCGCCGGCGATGTGGTGCATCACCAGGAGCAGCACGTGCTCGTCCGGGGCCGTTGCGAAGAGCGTGGTGCGCAGCGGGAGTTCGGCGGTCAGGTCGAAGCCGCGGCGGGCGGCTGCGGACAGCAGGTCACCGAGTTCGGACGGGTCTGCGCCGACCTCGTCGAGCTCAGGGCGGGCGTCCTCGGGGGCCAGGACGAGCTGTTCGGGTTCGCCGTCCGTCTCGGGGAACACCGTGCGCAGGGCCTCGTGCCGCACGGCGACGTCGTGCAGGGCGGCGCGCAGCGCGGCCGCGTCGACCCGGCCGTGCAGCCGCAGGCTCATCGGGATGTTGTACGTCGCGCCGGGGCCCTCCATGCGGTTCAGGAACCACAGCCGGTACTGCGCGAACGACAGGGGCACGCGCCGCGGGCGCGGCCGGGTCAGAAGCGCGGGGCGGTCGCCCTGCGCGCGGGCGACGGTGCCGGCAAGCCCGGCCACGGTCGGCGCCTCGAACAGGTCGCGGACGGCGAGGTCGACGCCGAGCACCGTGCGGATGCGGCTGAGCAGCCGGGTGGCGAGCAGGGAGTGCCCGCCCAGCTCGAAGAAGTCGCGGTCGACGCCCACCCGGGAGAGCCCGAGCACCTCGGCGAACAGCGTCGCCAGCACCTCCTCGCCCAGGTCGCGCGGTGCCTGCCCCTGCGCGTCGGTGCCCCAGTCGGGTGCCGGGAGCGCGGCGCGGTCGAGCTTGCCGTTGGGCGTGATCGGCAGCGCGTCGAGCACGACGAACGCGGCGGGCACCATGTGCGCGGGCAGTACCTGCTCGGCGTGGGCGCGCAGCGCGGCGGTGAGGGTTCCTGAACTGGCGGCGCGGGCGGGCGCGTTGGCGAGTTCGCGGTGCTCGCCGGGCCGGGGGGCCGGCTCGCCGGTGCGGTACGCGTCGTGGACGGGGCCGTCGGCGGCCGGGGAGAAGACCACGTCGAGGCTGCCGTCGCTCGCCTCGGCGGACCAGGTCACCGTCGTGCGGTAGCCGAGGGATTCGCCGAGGGAGTGCAGGTCCTCCGGGTCCGGCAGGCCCTCGGGGTGCGGGGCGTCGAGGCGTGCGAGGGCCGCGGCCGCGTCGCCGTTCGCCAACTCCCGCTCGGCCTCGGTCTCGTGGAAGGTCCGCAGGTTGGGCACGCCGGTCAGGCGCAGCCGCCCTGGACGGCGCCGCTCCAGCAGGGCGGCGATGTCCGGCCCGCCGGGCGCGGCGGCGAGCTCGTCCCAACGCAGCGATTCCTCCGGGGGGTTGGCCGGCCCGTCCGCGGGTTCGCCGGCGCGGGTGCGGAGGACGACGTCGTAGCGGTGGCGGCTCATCTCGTTGTGGTGCCGTCCCCGCCGCACGGCGATCCCCACCGCGTCGACGGCGGGCAGTGCGGCACCGAGGCCGGTGAAGAAGTCCGGGTCCAGGAGGAGTTCGCGCTCCCCCTCGACGCTCCGTTCGACGGCCCGGCTCACCGCTGCGGCGTCGGCGAAGTCGCCGCCGCAGCGCAGCTCGACCGCCGTGCGGAAGGTGCGCAGCAGCCGCAGGTTGCGCACGTCGCCGACGAGGACGCTGCCGCCCGGCGCGAGCAGCCCGACGGCCTTGGTCAGCACGGAGCGCACGTACTCCGCGCTGGGGAAGTACTGCACGACGGAGTTGAGGACGATCGTGTCGAAGTGGCCCTCGGGCAGCCCGTCGAAGTCGTGCGCCGGCTGGGCCCGCAGTTCGACACGCCCTGCCAGCTCGGGGCGGCTCTCCAGGCCGCGTCGGACCTTTTCGATGGCCTCGGCCGACAGGTCCGTGCCCCAGTACGACTCGCACTCGGCCGCGACGGGCGCCATGACCAGGCCGGTGCCGCAGCCGATCTCCAGCACCCGCCGCGGGCGCAGCTCACGGAGCCGCTCGACGGTGGCCAGCTGCCATTCGGCCATCTCCTCGGTGGGGATGGCAGCTGAGGTGTAGCTGCTGTTCCAGCCGGTGAAGTCGGTGCCGAACTCGCCTTCGGCGCTCTCGTAGTGGGCGTCGTAGGTCTGCTGCCAGGAGTCGAGCTGCGCCCGCTCCAGCTCCTCGTCCCGCTCGTCGTCGCCGTCCGCGGCTCCGTCTTCTTCTGGGGCCACGGCGCCGGGCACCACATAGGCGACGAGCCGCCGATCGTCCTCGCCGTGTTCGGTCAGCGCGACGGCGGCCTGCCCGACCGACGGGTGGGCGGCGAGCGCCGTCTCGACCTCGCCCGGCTCGACGCGGAAGCCCCGCAGCGTGATCTGGTCGTCGACGCGCCCGCCGAACTCCAGCTGCCCGTCCGTCCGCCAGCGTGCGAGGTCGCCCGTGCGGTACATCCGCGCGCCCTCGGGCCCGTAGGGATCGGCCAGGAACCGTTCCGCCGTCAGCCCGGGCCGGCGCAGATAGCCGCGGGCGACGCCGCCGCCCGCGAGATAGAGCTCTCCCATGACTCCGGGCGCGGCGGGCCGCAGGGCGCTGTCCAGCACGTAGACGCGGGCGTTGGGGATGGCGCCGCCCATCGGCGGCACGACCGCGCCGGCGAGCGGGTCGCTCATGGTGGCGCAGACGGTGGTCTCCGTCGGCCCGTAGGCGTTGATCATCCGCCGCCCGGCGGACCAGCGCGCCACCTGATCGGGCGGCGTCGCCTCGCCCGCGACCACCAGGTCGGCGTCCGGCGGCAGCGCGCCGTCGGGCAGCACGCTCAACGCGGACGGCGGCAGCGTGAGGAACGTGGGCCTGGTCTCGGCAAGCAGCTCGGTGAGGGCGGGGCCCGGGCGCGTCCGCTCCACGGGCGCGACCACGAGGGCCGCGCCGGACAGCAGCGACAGCGTGACCTCCCACAGTGCCGCGTCGAAGCTGACGGACGCGAACTGGAGGACGCGGCTGCCCCTGCCGAGGCCGAACTCCGTGATGAGCGGCGTGAGGTTGGCGCTGATGTTGCGGTGCGAGACCTGAACGCCCTTGGGGCGTCCGGTGGATCCCGAGGTGTAGATGACGTAGGCGGGGTGGTCGGGGTGCAGGGGCGCGCTGCGCTCGGCGTCGGTGACGTCCGGCTCGGGCAGCCCGTCCGCGGCGTCGGCCGAGCCGTCCTCGCCGACCAGCAGCCGCGGCAGCGAGCCGGGCAGCCGGTCGGCGACCTCGGACGCCGTGAGCACGAGGGCGGGCCGTCCGTCCGTGCACAGATAGGCGATCCGCTGCGCCGGATACTCCGGGTCGACGGGCAGGTAGGCGCCGCCGGCTTTGAGCACGGCCAGCATCGCGACGAACAGCCCGGGCGAGCGCGGCATGGACAGCGCCACGACCTGCTCGGGGCCCACTCCGTGCCGGATCAGCGCGCGGGCCAGCCGGTTGGCGCGGGCGTCGAGCCATGCGTAGCTCAGCTCGGTGCCCTCCCACACCAGCGCCGTTGCGTCCGGCGCGGCGGCGGCCCGCTGCTCGAAGAGCTCCGGCCAGGGCCGCTCGTCGGTGGCGCGCGTGGTGTCGTTCCGTGCGTGGACGAGCTGGTGGTGCTCGTCGCCGATGAGGACGCCGACGCGGCTGATGCGCTGGTCGGGGTCGGCGCTGACGGCCTCCAGCAGCGCGCGCAGCCGGGAACCGAGCGCCTCGATCGTGGGCTGCTCGAACAGGTCGGTGCTGTACTCCCAGTCGCCGCGGATGCGGTGTCCGCCGTCCTCGGCGGGCTCCTCGGCGACGGCGAGGGACAGGTCGAACTTGGCGAATCCGACGGGCACTTGCTCGGGCGCCACGTCGAGTCCCGGCAGCGCGGGGTCGGCCGCGGGCATGCTCTGCAGGGCCAGCAGCACCTGGAAGAGCGGGTTCCTGGACAGGGAGCGGCCCGGGTTGACGGCCTCGACGAGCTTCTCGAACGGCAGGTCCTGGTGCGCGTACGCGCCGAGGTCGCATTCCCGTACGCGGGCGAGGAGTTCGCGGAAGGTCGGGTCGCCGGAGGTGTCGGTGCGCAGCACGAGGGTGTTGACGAAGAAGCCCACGAGGTCCTCGACGCCCTCGTCGGTGCGGCCCGCGATGGGGCTGCCGATGGGGATGTCGGTGCCGGCGCCCATCCTGGTCAGCAGGCTCGCGAAAGCCGCGTGCAGCACCATGAACAGGCTGCTGTCGCTGTCGCGGGCGAGCTTGCGCAGCCGCCCGGTCAGCTCGGGGCCGATGTCGAAGGGCACGGTACGGCCGAGCGACCTCGCCACGGCGGGGCGCGCGTGGTCGGCGGGCAGCGCCAGCGACTCGGGCGCGCCCGTCAACGACTCGGTCCAGTAGGCGAGTTGCTCGCCGTAGCGGCTGCCGGGCGCGTCCTCGGAGCCAAGCAGCTCCCGCTGCCACAGGGCGTAGTCGGCGTACTGGACGGGCAGCGCGGGCCAGTCGGGGGCGTTCCCCTGCCGGCGGGCGGTGTAGGCGGTGGTCAGGTCGCGGGTCAGCGGGGCGTGGGACCAGCCGTCGCCGGCGATGTGGTGCAGCAGCAGGAGCAGTACGTGCTCGTCGTCGCCGAGACCGAACAGCTCGGCGCGCAGAGGCAGTTCCCGGGTGACGTCGAACTCGTGCCGGGCGGCCTCGGCGAGTTCGCCGGGCAGCCGCTCCTCGGTCGTCGTGCGCAACTCCAGCTCGGGCGCGGCCTGTTCGGGCGCCAGGACCTGCTGGTA
>NZ_KE384284.1:6643-8271 GCF_000424965.1 Streptomyces sp. TAA204 | reverse complement strand
AAACCCTCACCCGGCTGACAGCCACGAATCTCCTCCGCCAACCCCACCCGATCCACCGACACACCGGCCTCGACACACACCACACGGCCCAGACCCCCCAAACCCTCCAGAGCAGACGCCACCCACGCCTCACCCCGCACACCCTCCGGAACAACCACCAACCACACACCACCAGCACCAGCACCAGCGGCATGCGCACCGGAAGACAGACCCCCCAGAGGCCTCCACACCTCCCGATAACACCAGGAATCCACCACCGACTGAACCCGCTGACGCCCACGCCACGACGACAACGCAGACGCCACCACCGACGCCAACCCCGCATCCAACTCCAACGCCGACGCCAAAGCCGACGCATCCTCCCCCTCAACCAACCCCCACAACGCCACATCCACCGGATCCGCCCCCACCACACCAGAGCCCACAACCACCCGCTCCGGCCAAAACCGCTCCCGCTGAAACGCATACGTCGGCAAATCCACCCACCCCGCACCCGACCCCGCAAAGAACACCGGCCAATCCACCGGCACCCCCCGCACCCACGCCTCAGCCAAAGACGTCACAAACCGCCCCGCACCCCCCGCATCCCGCCGCAACGACCCCAACGCCACAACCTCCACACCAGCGTCCTCGGCCGTCTCCTCCACCGCACCCATCAACACCGGATGCGCACTGCACTCCACAAACACCCGAAACCCATCACCCACCAACGACCGCACCACACCCGCAAACTCCACCGGCTCCCGCGCATTCCGGAACCAATACCCCGCATCCAACACACCCCCATCCACCAAACCCCCCGTCACCGTCGAATAAAACGGCACCCCACCCGAAACCGGCTCCACACCCTCCAACAACCCCGACAACCGCTCACGCAACGGCTCCACCTGCACCGAATGAGACGCCACCGTCGACCCCAGAACCCGAGCCCGAACCCCCAACGCCTCACACTCACCCACAAAACCCTCAAGCGCCTCCACATCCCCCGCCACCGTCACCGCCGACGGACCATTCACACCCGCCACCGACAATCGGCCACCCCACCCCGACAACAACCCACCCACACGACCCACCGGCAACGCCACCGACGCCACCGCCCCAGAACCCACCAACTCCCGCGCAAACAACTCAGAACGCAGCACCACAATCCGCGCCGCATCCTCCAACGACAAAGCCCCCGCCACACACGCCGCAGCAATCTCCCCCTGAGAAGAACCCACCACCGCAGCAGGCTCCACCCCACACGACCGCCACAACTCACCCAACGACACCATCACCGAGAACAACACAGGCTGAAGCACCTCAATGCGCTCCAACTCCCCCAACACCCCACCAGCCTGCGACTCCCGCAACACCTCCACCACAGACCAATCCACCAACGACCCCACCACCCGGTCGCACTCCCCCATCCACCCCGCAAACACCGGCGAAGAATCCAACAACTCCACCGCCATCCCCGCCCACTGCGAACCCTGACCCGGAAAAACAAACACCGGACCAGAACCCACCTCACCCACCACACCCCGCACCACAGAACCCGAAACAGACCCCGCCCCGAACCCCGAAACAGAACCCACCCCAGAAACCGCACCATCCACCACCACCGCACGATGCTCAAACACCGAACG
>NZ_KE384284.1:0-6413 GCF_000424965.1 Streptomyces sp. TAA204 | reverse complement strand
CTCCAGCTGCGAATTCAGCGCGCCCTCGGAACGCCCGGAGACCACCCACGGAACAACGCCGCCGAATGCCTCACTCGAACCACGCCCCGGCACACCGACATCCGCACCCGAAACCCCCTCCGAGCCCGCACCGGAACTCCCCGCCCCCGACGGCGACGCCTGCTCCAGAATCAGATGCGCATTCGTCCCGCTGATACCGAACGACGACACACCCGCCCGACGAGGCCTGCCCGACTCCGGCCACTCGGCCTCCTCGGCCAGCAGCTCGACGGCGCCGGCCTCCCAGTCCACATGCGACGACGGCACATCGACATGGAGCGTCCTCGGCAGTACGCCCTCCCGCAACGCCTGCACCATCTTGATCACACCAGCCACACCCGCAGCCGCCTGCGTATGACCCAGATTCGACTTCACCGACCCCAGCAACAACGGCCGCTCACGGTCCTGCCCGTACGTCGCCAGCAACGCCTGCGCCTCGATCGGATCACCCAGCGACGTCCCCGTCCCGTGCGCCTCCACCACATCCACATCACCAGCGGACAGACCACCACTGGCCAACGCCTGACGGATCACCCGCTGCTGCGACGGACCATTCGGCGCCGTCAAACCGTTCGACGCACCGTCCTGATTCACCGCACTGCCCCGCACCACCGCCAGCACCCGATGCCCGCGACGCTCCGCATCCGAAAGCCGCTCCAACACCACCAGACCGACACCCTCGGACCAGCCGGCTCCGTCGGCGGAGTCGGAGAACGCCTTGCTCCGCCCGTCCGCCGCCAGCGCACCCTGGCGGGACAGTTCGGCAAAGGCCATCGGCGTGGACATGACCGTCGCGCCTCCGGCGAGCGCCAGGTCGCACTCGCCCTGCCGCAGCGCCTGGCCCGCCAGATGCATCGCGACCAGCGACGCCGAGCACGCCGTGTCCACCGTCATCGAGGGGCCTTCGAGACCGAGGCTGTAGGAGAGGCGTCCGGAGATGACGCTGGCCGCGAGTCCGGTCGCGGCGTGGCCCTCGCTGTCCTGCTCGGCGTTGGTGAGCAGAGTGGCGTAGTCCTGCCCGTTGGTGCCGACGAAGACTCCTGTCTGGCTGCCGCGCAGGGAGGCCGGGTCGACGCCCGTACGCTCCAGCGCCTCCCAGGACGTCTCGAGCAGCAGCCGCTGCTGCGGGTCCATGGCCAGCGCCTCACGCGGCGAGATACCGAAGAAGGCCGAGTCGAATCCGGCCGGTTCGGTGAGGAATCCGCCTTCCGTGGTCACGCTGCCGCCCTGGACGAGGGCGTCCAGGTCCCACTCCCGGTCGACGGGGAAGGCCGTGATGCCGTCCCGTCCGTCCAGGAGGAGCTGCCACAGCTCTTCCGGTGACGTGACGTCACCCGGGAAGCGGCAGGCCATGCCGACGATCGCGAGTGGCTCGTCCGTCGCGCCGGTGACGGTGGCGGTGGTCGCGGCCGCGGACTTCACCTGCCCACGCTGCCCGAGGAGTTCGTCCCGCAGGTGCCCGGCGAGTGCCCGGGGCGTGGGGTAGTCGAAGATGAGGCTCGCCGGCAGCGGCCGACCGGTGGCGGCGGTGAGCTGGTTACGGAGTTCGACTGCGGTGAGCGAGTCGAATCCGAGGTCGCGGAACGCCTTGTCCTCGCTGACCGCTGTCGCGCCCGAGTAGCTGAGCACGACGGCGATCCGGGTGCGGACGAGTTCGAGCACGGCCTCGTCCTGTTCGGCGCCGGAGAGTCCCTCCAGGCGTTCGCCGAGCTCGGAGGCGAGCGGACCGGTGCCGCGGCGTCCGGCCTGGACGTCCTCCAGCACGCGCCGTGCTTCGGGCAGTTCGGCGAGCAGCGGGATGGGGCGTGTCTCCAGGAGTGAGCTGAGGAGCTGCGGCTGACGAAGGTCCGCGACGGCCACTGTGGCCGCGGGTTCGGCGGCGGCCTGCCACATGGCTGCCACGGCGAGCTGCGGGTCCATGGCTCCGGAGCCCTCGCCCTGTGCCCATTCGCCCGCGCCGGCTGCCATGCCTTCCCCGGCCCACGCTCCCCAGGCGACGGAGGTCGCGGGGAGTCCTTCGGCGTGGCGGTTGTGGGCCAGAGCGTCGAGGACGGCGTTGGCCGCCGCGTAGTTGCCCTGGCCGGGGTTTCCGATGAGGCCCGCGACCGATGAGAACAGCACGAACGCGGAGAGATCGGCCTCGCGGGTCAGTTCGTCAAGGACCAGTGCCGAGGCGACCTTGGCCCTGAACACGGCTTCGAACCGCTCCGGGGTCAGTCCTTCCAGTACGCCGTCGTCGAGCACGCCCGCCGTGTGGACGACTCCGGTGAGCGGCTGGTCCGCGGGGACGGCGTCCAGGACTGCGGCGACGCTGTCGCGGTCGGCCACATCGCACGCGGTGATGGTCACTTCGGCGCCGAGGGCGGCGAGTTCGTCCCGCAGTTCGCCTGCTCCGGGCGCTTCGGGGCCGCGGCGGCTGAGCAGGACGAGCCGCTGTACGCCCCGGCGGGCCAGGTCGCGGGCCACGTGTCCGGCCAGTGCTCCGGTGCCGCCGGTGATCAGTACGGTGCCGGTGGGGTTCATGACGGCGGACGGGTCGGCGTTCGGGGCGGGCACCAGACGGCGGCCGAAGACGCCGGAGGAGCGCACCGCGATCTGGTCCTCGGCTCCGGATCCGGTCAGCACTCCTGCGAATCGCCGTGTCACGCGCTCGTCCAGCGTGGCGGGCAGGTCGACGAGTCCGCCCCACTGCTGGGGGAGTTCCAGTGCGGCCACGCGGCCCAGTCCCCAGACGCCCGCCTGCGCGAGGTCCGTGACCTGCCCGGCACGGTCGACGGAGACGGCGCCACGGGTAACTGCCCATATGGGCGCGGTGATTCCGGTGTCGGCCAGTGCCTGTACGAGCAGCATCGTGTGGAGTGCGCCCGAGGGCACACCGGAGGCGTCAAGCGTGTCGTCCAGCGCGAGGAGCGACACGACGCCGTTCAGGGCGGTGCAGTCCTCGGCCGCTTCGGCCAGTCGGGCGGCCAGGTGGGCGCGTGCGGTCGCGCCGGTGAGTTCGGCGCGGCTGACCTGGACCCGGATCGTGTCCGGCCCCAGTGCCGCCACCGCATCCGCGATCCAGGGCCGGTCCGGGGAGCCGGTTCCGGCGTCTTCCGGGCGTTCCGCGTTTGCCGGGCTCCGGGGGTTCTCGGTGCTCTCGGGGCTCTGGGTGCTCTCGGGGACGACGACGAGCCACGTCCCGGACTCCGTGCTCGTACTTGTGCCCGCTCCCGCGCCTGTGCCCGTGTCCGAGGAGATCCCGGTCAGCGGGGTCCACGACTCGTGGTAGCGCCAGGAGTCCACGGTGGCCTGGGTACGGCGGCGGCTGCGCCACGAGGAGAGGGCGGGCAACACCGCACCCAGGGACGTCAGTTCGGCGTCCGGTTCGACGCCCAGTTCCGCTGCCAGGGAGTTCAGGTCGCCGCTTTCGACCAGACCCCAGAAGGCCGCGTCGGCCGGGTCCGCCAGCTCCGCACCGCTGTCGGCCGCACCGGCCGCGGCAGCCTCGGGCCAGTACCGCTCGTGCTGGAAGGCGTAGGTGGGCAGGTCGGCCCGCTTGGCGCCCGTACCGTCGAAGAGGCGGGCCCATTCCACGCCGGCACCCGAGACGTGCAGCCGCGCCAACGCCGCGACCACGGCCGTCTCCTCCGGCCGGTCCTTGCGCAGCAACGGCACCGCCACCGCATCGGGCAACGACTCCGCCGCCATCGCCGACAGCACCCCGTCCGGACCCAACTCCACGAAGACGGTCACACCTTGCTCAGCGAGCGCGGCCACACCGTCTCCGAAGCGCACGGCCTCCCGCACATGCCGCACCCAGTACGCAGGCGAGCACAGCTCATCACCGGAGGCCACCTCACCCGTCAGGTTCGAGACCACCGCAATACGCGCTTCGCCAAACGACAGCCCCTCCACCACGCGGCGGAAGTCCTCCAGCATCGGATCCATCAACGGCGAGTGAAATGCATGACTGACCAGCAAATTCCTAGTCTTGCGGCCGTCGTCGCCGAAACGCCCGGCGATCTCCCGTACGGCAGGCTCGTCCCCCGCGATCACCACGGAGGAAGGCCCGTTCACCGCGGCGAGGGAGACCTCGGCGGTCAGATGCGGCAGGACCTCCTCCTCGGTCGCCTCGATGGCGGCCATCGCCCCGCCCGTGGGCAGCGCCTGCATCAGCCGTGCCCGCGCGGCCACCAGCGTGCAGGCGTCGTCCAGTGACAGGACCCCCGCCACGTGCGCCGCGGCGATCTCACCGACCGAATGCCCCACCAGGTAGTCCGGCGTGATCCCCCAGGACTCGGTCAGCCGGAACAGCGCCACCTCCAACGCGAACAGGGCGGGCTGGGCGAAGCCGGTCTGATTCAGCAGCTCAGGATCATCGCCCCAGACGATTTCACCGAGCGGCCTGTCGAGGACGGTGTCCAGACGGGCACGCACGTCGTCGAACGCCTCGGCGAAGACCGGGAAGCGCTCGTACAACTCCCTGCCCATGCCGAGCCGTTGACTGCCCTGGCCCGAGAACGCGAACGCCACCAGCCGTTCGTCGGCGGCCACTCCGCGGTCCAGTTCGCGTACGTCCCCGTCCGCGGCCAGCAGAACCGTCCGGTGCTCGAAGGCACTCCGGGACGCCGCCAGCGAATAGCCGAGGTCGACGGGCGTGAATTGCGAGCCGGCGTCGGCGGCGAAGGTCCGGAGGCGCTCCAACTGGGCGTCCAGAGCGGTCTCGGACCGCGCCGACACGACCCACGGCACCGCCTCGGGCACCAACTGCGACTGCTGCATGTCTTGTTGGTCGTCCGTCGCTTCGGCTTCCGGGGCCTGGGCCACTGCCTGGGCGGGTGCTTGTTCGAGGATGAGGTGTGCGTTGGTGCCGCTGACGCCGAACGAGGACACACCGGCCCGCCGGAGGCTGTCGTGCTGGGGCCACTCGCTCTGCTCGGTCAGCAGCTCGACCGCGCCGGACGTCCAGTCGACGTGTGTCGACGGCTCCTCCACGTGCAGCGTCCTGGGCAGCACACCTTCGCGCAGGGCCTGCACCATCTTGATGACGCCCGCAACGCCGCCCGCCGACTGCGGGTGGCCGATGTTGGACTTGATCGAGCCCAGCAGCAGCGGCCGCTCCCGTTCCTGTCCGTACGTGGCCAGCAGCGCCTGCGCCTCGATCGGGTCACCGAGGGTCGTTCCGGTGCCGTGCGCCTCCACCGCGTCCACCTCGGCCGCGTTGAGGCCCGCGCTCGCCAGCGCCTGCCGTATGACGCGCTGCTGGGACGGCCCGTTCGGGGCGGTCAGGCCGTTCGAGGCACCGTCCTGGTTCACGGCACTTCCGCGCACGACCGCGAGAATCCGGTGCCCGTGGCGCTGGGCGTCGGACAGCCGCTCCAGCAGTACGACGCCGGCACCCTCCGACCAGCCGGTGCCGTCCGCATCGTCGGAGAACGCCTTGCAGCGTCCGTCCGCCGCCAGCCCGCCCTGCGAGGTGAAAGCGGCGAAGGCGTTGGGCGTGGACATCACTGCCACGCCACCGGCCAGCGCGAGGTCGCACTCGCCCTGCCGCAGCGCCTGCGCCGCCCAGTGCATCGCGACCAGCGACGACGAGCACGCCGTGTCAACGGTCGCGGCGGGGCCTTCCAGCCCCAGCAGGTAGGAGATCCGCCCCGACAGCACGCTCGCGGCGAAGGCCGTCGTGGCGTACAGCCCCACGTCTTCCTGTGAGCGCTCCAGCAGGTCGGCGTAGTCCTGTCCGGTGGTGCCCATGAACACCCCGGTCTGGCTTCCGCGCAGCGACAGCGGGTCGATACCGCCGCGTTCGAGGGCTTCCCAGGACGTCTCCAGCAGCAGACGCTGCTGCGGGTCCATCACCATGGCCTCGCGGGGTGAGATCCCGAAGAACCCCGCGTCGAACCCTGCCGGATCAGCGAGGAATCCGCCCTCGTAGGTGGCACTGGTGAGAGTGCCGAGGTTCCATCCGCGGTCGGCCGGGAAGTCGGAGATCGCGTCCCTGCCTTCTGCGACGAGCTGCCACAGCTCCTCCGGCGTACTCACTCCGCCGGGGTAGCGGCATCCCATCCCCACGATGACAACGGGGTCGTCGGCGACCGGCGGCAGCGACCGGGCCGGCACAGAGAGCGAAGCTTCGGCACCGAACAGTTCGTCCCGTATGTACTTCGCGAGGGCTGCCGGTGTGGGGTGGTCGAAGACGAGGGTTGCCGGCAGCGGCATGCCGGTGGCCGCCTTGAGCCGGTTACGCATCTCGACGGCGATGACGGAGTCGAATCCGAGGTCGCGGAAGGCCCGGCCGGCGGGGAAGGCGTCGGCGTCCTGATATCCCAGCGCGGCTGCTGCGTGGGTGCGGACCAGGTCCAGCAGTGCCCGCTGACGCTCCGCCTCCGGCA
>NZ_AUKW01000030.1:0-8280 GCF_000424965.1 Streptomyces sp. TAA204 | reverse complement strand
TTGGCGGGTCCGGGTGCGGGGCCGTTGTTCGCAGGCCCTGGCGCGGGGTCGTTGTTGGCGGGTCCGGGTGCGGGGCCGTTGTTCGCAGGCCCTGGTGCCGGGTCGTTGTTGACGGGTCCGGGCGCCGGGTCGTGGTTCGCAGGCCCGGGTGCCGGAGGGGCGTGGTCTGCGGGTCCCGGGGGTGGTGCCGGTGCGTTGTTGGCGGGTCCGGGCGCGGGGCCGTTGTTCGCAGGCCCTGGCGCGGGGTCGTTGCTGA
Source organism: Streptomyces sp. TAA204 (assembly GCF_000424965.1). Classification (NCBI taxonomy): domain Bacteria; kingdom Bacillati; phylum Actinomycetota; class Actinomycetes; order Kitasatosporales; family Streptomycetaceae; genus Streptomyces; species Streptomyces sp. TAA204. The sequence goes on along the minus strand of NZ_AUKW01000030.1, from coordinate 8,024 downwards.
CGGGCCCGGGCGCCGGAGGGGCATGGTCCGCGGGTCCGGGTGGGCCGGCAGGTCCCGGTGCCGGAGGGGCATGGTCCGCGGGTCCGGGCGGGCCGGCGGGTCCGGGTGGCGGAGGACCGTGGTCCGCGGGTCCGGGTGGGCCGGCGGGTCCGGGTGCGGGGGGACCGGGATCCGCAGGCCCCGGACCGTTGTTGGCCGGACCGTTGTCGGCGGGCCCCTGAGCCGGACCCGGGGCGCCACCGGGGTTCCCCGGGCCACCCGGAGCGGGCCCCGACCGGACGTCCCCCTGGGCACTCGCATGCGAACCCGGGGCACCGGGGCCTGAGTCCGGGGCACTCGCGCTTGAGTCGGGTCCCGCTCCGGGTCCCGCTCCGGGCCCGGTGTCGTCCGCGGCTGCCGTTCCGGCGGCCACGAAACTCGCGACGACGGCACCCGCTACGACGAATCCACTGCGCAGAGCGCCAGATCCCGGCAATCGACGATTCAATGACACTGCTAGACGACGGTTTCGTGCTGTCATCCGTTTTCCCTTCTCGTCGAACGTTGGGGTGACGGGTGACCACAAGCTAGTGACGGACGAACAAGCATGCCCGCGGTTGTGCAGCACGCTGGAAATTCTGGAATCAGCTGTCGGCCAGCAGGCCGTCGACCCGGTCCGCGTCCGGGAGGTTGAGCTGCCGGTATACGGCCGCCGAACGCAGCCACCGCTTGGCGGCGAGGTCGGCTTGGCCCGCGGCGAGCAGGGTGTGCCCGATCCCTTCGAGTGCCTTGGCTTCCTCGTAGCGGTCGCCGATCGTCCTGGCGTCCTCGAGCGCGGCCTCGTGATCGGTGCGTGCTCGCTCGACGGCGCCCAGGGCGAGGTGCGCCGCGCCACGGTAGTTGAACAGTTCGATCGCGACGCCGCGGGCACCGATCTCGTCGGCGAGAGCCAGTGCCTCTTCGTAACGGACGATCGCCGTGCGGGGTTGTCCGGCGAGGTGGCGGACCTCGCCGAGGTTGCCCAGGGCTCGCGCCGCACCGCCGAGGTCGCCGAGTGAACGGAAGATGGTGCATGCCCGCCGGCAGTAGCGCGTCGCCTGGAGGTGGTCGCCCAGGCGGGTGTGCGCGACGCCGAGGTTGTTGAAGAGGATCGCCTTTCCCTGCAGGGTGCCGAGTTCGTCGGCGAGCGTGAGCCCCTGCTCGTAGTGGTCCATCGCCTCGCGGAGCCGGCCGAGCCGCTCGTACAGGTTGCCGAGGTTGTTCAGCGCCGCGGCCTCGCCGTACCGGTCGCCGCACTCCCGGCAGACGGCGAGCGCACGCCGGTGCGACCGCCGGGCGTCCTCGTGGCGGCCCAGGCGCAGGTAGGCGACGCCGAGGCTGCGCAGCGCTTCACCTTCCGCTGTCGGGTCACCGGCCTGCTTGCTCGCCTCGATGGCGTGCCCCAGGACGGTGAGCGCGTCGCTGTGCCGTCCCCCCTGGTCCAGATGCCGCCGCAGAACGGCCGTGAGCCGGGCGGTGAGTTCGGGCCGGCCGCGCCGGGCGGTGTCGGCGACGACCGCGAGCAGACTGTCCCACTCCGCGTCCAGCCACGCCCGGGCGGGGCCGAGGTGCTCCGCGGCGGACTCGGCCACCTGATGCGGGGTCGGCTCGTCCGGGTGCAGTACGTCCATGGCCCACGTCGCGCGTTCGACGAAGTGGCCGGCGAGCCTGCCGACGGCGGACTCCCGCACCTCGGCGGGCAGTTCGCTCGCGCAGTCCGCGGCGTACTGGCGGACGAGGTCGTGCATGCCGAACCTGCCCGCACTCGACCGCTGGACCAGGTGCGCCCGGACGAGCCGGTCGACCCGCCGGCCCGCAGCACGGGTGCCGGTGCCGAGCAGCGCCGCGATCCCGGCGGTGTCGAGTTCGCGGACGGGATGCGAACCGAGCAGCGCGAAGTCCGTCGCAGCCTGAGCGGGAAGGCGCCGCAGCGACCAGGAGAACACCGCGGCGATGGCCGTGGTCTCGTCGCCGACGTCCAGCAGGTCGAGACCTTGGCCGGACAACTCGGCCACCAGCTTGTTCAGCGGCTGCGCCTGTTGACGGATCGCCTGCGCGGCCACCACCCGCAGCGCGAGCGGCAGCCCGTCGCACCGGTCGACGAGTTGCCTGGCCGCATCCTCGGCCTCGTCGACCTTGCTGCCGAGGTGCGCGCGCAGCAGCGCCATCGCCTCGGCCGGCGGCAGCGAGCGCAGGTCGATCCGGTGGGCGCCCGGATCGACCTGCAGCCCCGCCAGGTCCGCCCGGCTGGTGATCACTACGAAGCAGGTCGGGCTGCCGGGCAGTAGCAGCCGGGTCTGATCGGCGTCGAGGGCGTTGTCCAGCAGGATCAGCACCCGCCGGCCGGCGAGCAGACTGCGGAAGCGCGCGGCGCGCTCGTGCAGGTCGTCGGGGATTTCGCCGTCGCCGACGCCGAGGCTGCGCAGAAATCCGGCGAGCACGTCGGCCGGATCGCGCGGTTCGACCGGCGAGTAGCCGTGCAGGTCGCCGTACAGACAGCCGTCCGGGAGCGCGTCGGCCATACGGTGGCACCAGTGAACGGCCAGGGCCGTCTTGCCGACGCCGGCCGGACCGGACACAGACGCGATCCGCGGTGGGGCGCCGGGCCCGGCGTCGCCGGAAAGGACGGCATCCAGTTGGTCCAGCTCCGGTGCCCGTCCGGTGAAACCGACGGTGTCTGCCGGGAGTTCGCGGGGCTTCCGCCGCGCCTGATCCGTACTGCGGCGGCGGTGCAACGTGTCGCGGGCCGTCGAGAGCCGCCGGTGCTCACCGGGCGGCGCGCCGAGTTCACAGAGCAGATCGTCCAGCACGTCGCTCGGCGGCATGGTCGTGCCCGCCAGATAGGCGTAGAGGGTGCTCTGCGAGAGGTTCAGCCGTCTGGCGAGCGAGGCGACCTTGACCGGTCCGCCGGGACGTCGCCGCGCCAGCAGCTTCAGCGCGCGGCCGAACTCGGTGGCGGTGGTGATGGTTTCGGCGCCGTCGAGGGCAGGCGGCTCTCCGGGCATCTCACCCCCCGCTTTCCGGGCTTCTTCACGACTCGTGACCGGACGAGAACCGTACCCGATGCCTTACTCGCCGGAGCCGTGAACAAGGAGGCCCGCGGACGAGGCGGCCGCAGCGGGCCCGGGCCGAGGAACGGGTCCGCGCCGCCCGCACCACCGGCCTGCGCGACGTGCCCCTCTACGAGACCGTCGCGGAACCAGATCCGGCTGGGGATCGTGCAGTTGGCCCTGACCCGCGCCACTGAAGCCGGCTTCTGGTGCCCGGTGTCGACCGCGATTCCCTGTGCGTCCCGGCACGCATCCGGCAGGGGCCCGGGTTCATCTGGTGCACGGCCGCGTTACGGCCGAACTGCGTCGTTACGGCCGAACTGCGTCCCGGTGGAGCGCGCGGAGCTGCGCCACCTTGAGGTCAAAGTGCGGGTGACTGGATCCGCGCAGGAAGTCAGTGTCTCCCAGGTCGGGAACCTGGTCCGGTTGTTCCGCTGCAACCCGTGGTCGATGCCGCTCCCCGTTTCCCGACGGCTCCGAAGCTCGCACGGAGAGCCGTTGGCATCCAAAGTGACTCACGTCACATCCAGCTCCTGTCAGGAATCGCCGCGCTGTCCCGCTCAAGGGGCACGCGATTCAGACAGGAGCAACGCCATGAAGCACCGCATCGTCGTACTCGGCGCTGGATATGCCGGGGCTTTCGCCGCCGGAAACCTGGCCCGGCGGCTCTCTCCTGCCGACACCGAGATCACCGTCGTCAACGCCGTTCCCGATTTCGTTGAGCGGATGCGGCTCCATCAGCTCGCGATCGGCCGGGACCTCGCGTTCCGCAAGCTCGCCGACGTGTTCGCGGGCACCGGGGTGCAGCTGCGGCTGGCGCGCGTCACCGGCGTCGACCCCGAGCACAGGACCGTCACCGTGACCGGCGAGGACGGCGAGGGTGAACTCGCGTACGACACGCTTCTCTACACGCTCGGCAGCTCCGTAGCCCACCATGGCGTCCCCGGCGTGACCGACTACGCCTTCGATGTGGCCGGCCGGTCCTCGGCGCTGCGTCTGCGCGAGCGCCTGGCCGGCCTGGGCGAGGGCGGCACCGTGCTGGTCGTCGGCGAGGGGCTGACCGGTATCGAGACCGCCACCGAGTTCGCCGAGTCCCGGCCCGACCTCTCGGTCGCGCTCGCCGCCCGCGGCGAGCTGGGCGCCTGGCTCTCCCCGAAGGCCCGCCGTCACCTGCGCCATGCCTTCGACCGGCTCGGCATCACCGTCCACGAGCACACGGGCATCGAAGCCGTGGAGCCCGCACGGGCGATCGCCGCCGACGGTACGTCCATGCCGGCTGACGTGACCGTGTGGTCGGCCGGGTTCGCCGTGCATCCCATCGCGACCGCCGGCGGCCTGCATGTCGCCGAGACCGGCCAGATCGTCGTCGACCGCACCATGCGCTCGGTCTCGCACCCGGACGTCTACGCCGCCGGTGACTGCGCCTACGCGATCGGCGAGAACGGCCGGCCGCTGCCGATGTCCTGCGCCTCGGCCGGCCTCACCAACATGCAGGCGACCGCCGCGATCATCGCGCGCCTGACGGGCAGCGAGGTCCCGACCACCGGGCTGAAGTACCACGGCAACCACATGAGCCTCGGGCGGCGGGACGCGATCTTCCAGATGGTGGACGGGGACGCCCGGTCGAAGTCCTGGTTCCTGGGCGGCCGGACCGCCGCGCGCCTCAAGGCGGGAGTGCTCAAGGGGGCCGGGTGGGGCATCGCCCACCCGACCTTCGGCATGCCGAAGCGCAAGCGCCGCCTGGCCGCCGCGCCTGACCGGGCCGGTGCGAGTGCCGCTGCATAGCATGCTCCGCATGGACAGCGCAGCCGTCGATCGGTTCGAGGCCGGCCGGAGCCGGCTGGCCTCGCTCGCGTACCGCCTGCTCGGCTCGGCCGCCGACGCCGAGGACGCCGTGCAGGACGCGTTTCTGCGCTGGCAGGCCGCAGACCGCGAACGGATCGAGGTACCGGAAGCGTGGCTGACCAAGGTCGTCACCAACCTCTGCCTCGACCGGCTCCGCTCGGCTCAGGCGCGTCACGAGCGAGCGGCCGGTGCCTGGCTGCCCGAACCGCTCCTGCAGGGCGACCCGATGCTCGGCCCCGCCGACACCTTCGAGCAGCGCGAATCGGTGTCCTTGGCCGTGCTGACCCTCCTGGAGCGCCTCTCACCGGTCGAGCGGGCCGTCTACGTCCTGCGTGAGGCCTTCTCCTACAGCCACGCCGAGATCGCGGGGATCCTCGACATCACCGAGTCCGCGAGCCAGCAGCACGTCCACCGGGCCCGGACCCGAGTCGCCGCCGAGCACCCTCGCGGCAGCGAGGCCGACCCCGCATCCGCACGCCGGGTCGTCGAGGAGTTCCTCGCCGCCGCCAGGTCGGGGCGCACCGAACGGCTGGTGGCGCTGCTCACCGACGACGTGACGGCGGTCTCCGACGGCGCCGGACTGAGCAAGCGGCTGTTGCGGTACAAGACGCGAGAGCGGGTCGCCTCCTTCGTGCGGGCCGGCTTCAAGCCCACGCCTGCGAAGCGGCGACTGGCCGGCGGCTCGCCCGCACTCCACATCGCGCTGGTCAACGGCTCTCCGGCCGTCCTCGCCGTGGTCGACGACCGGGTCGTGGGCGCCGTGGTGTTCGAAGTCAGCGACGGAAAGGTCGCGTCCCTGCGCGGCATCGCCGCCGCGGACCGGCTCATGCGCCTCAACCAGGCCTGGCGGCAGCACGAACCCGACGCGCCGGTCATCACCGCATGGTGACCAGAGCCACCGAAACCAAGTGACCTGAGCCGGAGCGGCACTTCTCTACGGCTGACGTGACGTCTACGTGCGCGACCTGTCGCATGGTCCACGCTGCCATCGGCGAACTCCTCCGCGAGCTGACCATCGACCCCAGCCGCGACTACCAGCCAACCGGTTGCCCACCCCGGCCCACAACAACAATGACCCCGAACTCAACCGTGGGTTCGGAGCAATTCCGATGTCCTGAGACATCACATGGAGCGGGTGACGGGAATCGAACCCGCGCTCTGAGCTTGGGAATCATCGGGTGGTTGGCGAGCCACAAGGGTGTTGAGCCGCGTGCATGGCTCCTGGCGCACCACTGGAACAGGTTGCGTTGTGACCGGTGTTGACCGGGTGTCTCCGCCTGTTCTGGCACGCATCAGGCACAACGCGGCAGCTGGGGGCGAGCTGCTCAGTCCACTTCGAGGTCTTCCGGATCGTGGAGCCGTACGGCGATGTCGTCGGCCCACGAAAGTGCCCACCGACGCAGTTCGTCGGTCTCGTCGTCGTCCAGGCCGTAGGCGGCGAATTCGCTGTCGTCGATCCAGTCCGCTCCCCCGAGCCGCGCTTGGAGTTCGGCGAGGTCGAAGCCATCCCGAGCATGACGTTGACCGAGCGCTTCGAGTTCCGTGCGGCTCCAACGATCTGCTGCAGCCCGCACGTCGATGAGGTCCCGTGCCAGCCCGCGGTCGGCCAAAGCGCGGACTTTGGTGCCGACGACGTCATCGAGGGAAAGAACCAACCCGAATTCGGTCGTCACTGGCGGGCGCCAGAAAGCCTCCTTGAGGATGTCCACCTCGCACTCTTCGCCGGACCTGGGGTCGGTAACGATCAGCCGGGCCGAGAGCGGGTCGGCTTCCAAGGCACGTACGCTCCAGCCGCGGCCTTCCAGTCCGGTACGTATGGAGGCTGCGATGTCCTCCATGCGGTCCGGGTTCTCGGTGGCGACGTCGAGGTCCTGGCTGAGTCGGTCGACCAGTCCGTGGGCCTGGACGGCGTAACCGCCTGTGACCGCGAGGGGATAGGCCTCGCCAACCGCGAGTACATCTGCCAGTAGCCGGCGATGGAGTTCCGTGAGATTCATGCAGCGGTCTGGGTGCTCGGCCTGAGTTCGGCGAAGGCGCTCTCCCAAACTTCACGGATGTCGCGGCTGATCAGGGTGCGAAGGACGGGCCACATGCTGATGAGCAGATCCCTGTTCAGATACCGGACCAGATCCTCACGCATGCCCTCGGCCAGGACGATCCGATAGCAGCTCATTCGCAGGCGGGGCTGGTCGAGATCGAACTCGGTGAGACCGGACCACGCCAGGTGGAGAGGCAGCCTGACACTGCCGTGCGCCGGACCGTTGAGCTGGAAGAGATCAGCGGGCCGACGCCGTGCGAACCGGTCGCGACGGAGCTCTGAGGCGCTGGTCGTGGATGCCATGTCTCTATCATCGCTCAGCGCCGGGCCGATTTTCGATCCTGCAGCGGATGCAGCCACGTGATGACTCAGGACAGGGTCGCTGCCGCTTGAAGGCGGCCACCGGCAGGAGTGGCAGCAGGCCTGTACAACAAACAAGCCCCAGGCCTCTGGCCTGGGCCTTCGTCTGGAGCGGGTGACGGGAATCGAACCCGCGCTCTGAGCTTGGGAATCACCGTGCAGATCAGGCTAGTTGCCTCCTGACCTGCAAAGAGGGGCCTTGTCTCGACGTCGAACGGCTCCTCCAATGGCCCCTGTTGACCGTGGCTTACCGCCTCTTCTGGTGCACATCTGGTGCGGCCTGCCTTGCCCCGGCTGGTGACTCGGCCTTGCCTATGTGGCCGGGAAGGTTTGCCGGGCGTCGCGAGCCGGTGAACCTTTCCGGCCCAGCACTAGGTGTTCTGTCCACGGAGGTTGGTGACGGTGATCACCGGTAGGTGATCTTGAAATGGGTGAGGGCCTTCTGGCTCGGTGTGGATTGCGACATCTGCACCGGCGACCAGAGAGGCCCTCATGCCGCACCGTAACGCACCCCTGACCGAGACCGGACGTGTGCGGCTGGCCCGCTGTGTGGTCGAGGACGGCTGGCCCTTGCGCCGGGCGGCCGAACGGTTCAACGTCTCGGTCACCACCGCCCAGCGGTGGGCGACCCGCTACCGGGCTGGCGGCGAGGCCGCCATGGTTGACCGCTCCTGCCGTCCCGGCCGCTGCCCGCGCCGGACTCCGACGCGCAT
>NZ_AUKW01000029.1:8883-10454 GCF_000424965.1 Streptomyces sp. TAA204 | reverse complement strand
GCCGCGGATTCCGGTCGTGTCGAACCTGACCGGCCAGGTGACCACCGGCGACGAACTGTGTGCGCCGGAGTACTGGGTGCGTCATGTGCGGGAGACGGTCCGTTTCGCCGACGGCGTGAGTGCGCTGGAGGGCCAAGGCGTCTCTGGTTTTGTGGAGTTGGGCCCGGACGGGGTGCTTTCGGCGATGGCGGCGGAGTCGTCGCCGGGTGCGGTGGCTGTGCCGTTGCTGCGCAAGGACCGGGACGAGGAAGCTGCCCTGGTCTCGGGGCTGGCCCGCCTCTTTGTCTCCGGTGTCGACGTCGACTGGGCACGCCTCTTCGACGGAACGGGCGCCAAGCGCGTCGACCTGCCCACCTACGCCTTCCAGCACCAGTGGTTCTGGCCCGCCGTCTCCACCCGTTCCGGCGACGTGCGCGAGGCCGGTCTCGGGTCCCTGAAGCATCCTCTCCTCGGTGCTGCGGTTGCACTGGCGGAGAACGAAGGGTTCCTGTTCACCAACCGCCTGTCGCTGCGCACTCAGCCGTGGCTCGCCGACCACACCGTGATGGGCCAGGTGCTCGTCCCCGCAACGGCTCTGGTGGAACTGGCAGTTCGTGCCGGTGACGAGGTCGGCTGCGACCGCATCGACGAACTGACTCTCTCTGCGCCACTGCTGCTGCCTGAGCAAGGCGCCATGCAACTGCAGGTGTGGGTGGGGCGCGCGGACGAGGACGGCCGTCGCTCGATGAACATCTACTCCCGTCCCGACGGTGACATCGAGGAGCCGTGGACGACGAACGCCAGCGGGGCTCTGGCCGTGGGTGAGAACGCCGCGTCGTTCGAGGCGTCGGTGTGGCCGCCTGCGGGTGCGGTGCCGGTGCCGGTCGAGGGCTGCTACGAGCGGTTCGCCGAGGCCGGGTTCGAGTACGGGCCCGCATTCCAGGGGCTGAAGGCTGCCTGGCAGGGCAGCGACGGTGAGATCTTCGCCGAGGTGGCCCTTCCGGAGGACACCGGCGCCGACAGCTTCGGACTCCACCCCGGGTTGCTCGACGCGAGCCTGCACGCCGCTCTCCTCGTTGAGGAGGGGCAGGCAGGATTGCCGTTCTCCTGGAACGGGGTGTCGCTGCACGCGAGCGGTGCCTCAGCGGGCCGCGTGCGGTTGACGCGTGACTCCGATGGCGCGATCGCCATCGCGCTTGCGGACGAGGAGGGGGCTCCGGTCGCGACGGTCGAATCGCTGGCTGTGCGACCGCTGTCCGCCGAGCAGTTGAGTGTGACCGGTGTGGAGCGGGACACCCTGTTCCAGACGGACTGGGTCTCTCTCACCGCCCCGGTGCAGACCGTTCCGGGACGTGTCACCGTCATCGGATCCGACCCGTTCGGGCTGGCCGCGACACTGAGCACGGAATCCACATCCGTAGAGGTACAACCTGACCTCATGTCCGGCACGGCCGGTGAAGTGGTGGTGCCGGGTGTGGTGTTGGTGCCGGTGGTGGGTGACGCGGACGGCGATGTGGCCGGGTCCGCGCATGTTCTGACTGCGCGTGTGCTGGGTGTGGTGCAGGAGTGGCTGGCCGATGAGCGGTTTGCCG
>NZ_AUKW01000029.1:0-8873 GCF_000424965.1 Streptomyces sp. TAA204 | reverse complement strand
GAGCATCCGCTGTTGGGTGCTGAGGTTGAGTTGGCCCAGAGCGGTGGGGTGTTGTTCACCAGCCGTCTCTCGCTGCGGTCGCATCCGTGGCTTGCTGACCATGTGGTGATGGAGCGGGTGCTCTTCCCCGGGACGGCGTTTGTGGAGTTGGCGGTTCGTGCGGGTGACGAGGTCGGCTGCGGCCGCATCGAAGAGCTGACGCTGGCCGCGCCGCTCGTGCTGCCGGAGCAGGGCGCTGTACAGGTGCAGGTGGCTGTTGAGGCGCCGGACAGTTCGGGGCGTCGTACGGTCACGGTCTACGGGCGGCCTGCGGACGGTGAGGATCTGCCGTGGGTCGAGCACGCCGGCGGCGTACTGGCCGAAGGAGAGGGTGGGCCCGCTGAGTTCGAGGCGTCGGTGTGGCCGCCTGTGGGTGCGGTGCCGGTGGAGGTGGAGGGCTGCTACGAGCGGTTCGCCGAGGCCGGGTTCGAGTACGGGCCCGTCTTCCAGGGGCTGAAGGCCGCCTGGCAGGGAGACGACGGTGAGGTCTTCGCCGAGGTGGCCCTTCCGGAGGACACCGGCGCCGACAGGTTCGGCATCCACCCCGCCCTGCTCGATGCCGGCCTCCACGCGGTGGCCTTTTCCGACGATTCCGGAAGCAGCAGTGGAGCCGTGCCGTTCTCCTGGCAGGGTGTGTCGCTGCACGCGTCCGGTGCCTCGGAGGTACGTGTACGGCTGACACGGGGCGACGACGGCGCGATGGCGATTGCGGTAGCGGACTCCGCCGGTGCACCCGTGGCCTCCGTCGAGTCGCTGGCCACTCGGCCCGTGCAGGTTGAGCAACTCCACGACCGAGGTGCCGCACGGGACTCACTCTTCGAGGTCGCGTGGACGCCCGCTCAGAGCGGCGCCGCAGTCGAGCACATGGGGATGCTTGGGCCCGACGCGCTTGGAATCGCCCAGGCGGTCCGAAAAGGCGGGGCGGAGCTGACCGAACTGCCCGATCTGGCAGCACTCGCGGCGAGTGGTGATGAAGTGCCGGTGCCGGGTGTGGTGTTGGTGCCGGTGGTGGGTGACGCGGACGGTGGCGTGGCCGGGTCCGCGCATGTTCTGACTGCGCGTGTGCTGGGTGTGGTGCAGGAGTGGCTGGCCGATGAGCGGTTTGCCGGTTCGCGGTTGGTGTTCGTCACGCGGGGTGCTCAGTCGGGTGAGGATGTGGCGGCCGCCGGTGTGTGGGGTCTGGTGCGTTCTGCGCAGTCGGAGCATCCGGGTCGGTTCGGTCTGCTGGATGTGGATGCCTCGGAGGCGTCCGCGGCTGTCGTGCCGCAGGCACTGGGCGTCGACGAGCCCCAGGTGAGGGTCTGTGAGGGCGGGCTTCTGGTGCCGCGTCTCGCCCGTCTCGTTGTGCCCCAGGACGAGGCTGGTTGGGATGTGGAGGGCACTGTCCTGATCACCGGCGGTACGGGCGGTCTGGGCAGCGTGTTCGCCCGTCATCTCGTGGCCGAGCACGGTGTGCGGGATCTGCTGCTGGTCAGCCGCCGCGGCATGGACGCCGACGGCGCTGAAGAACTGGTCGCGGAACTGGCGTCGGAGGGCGCTCGGGTTGAGGTCGCGGCGTGTGATGTGGGCGACCGTGCCGCCCTGGCGGGGTTGCTGGAGCGGCACGAGGTGCGTGCTGTGGTGCACACGGCCGGCGTGCTGGACGACGGCGTGGTCGAGTCGTTGACGCCGGAGCGGTTGGATGCGGTGTTGCGTCCGAAGGTGGATGCGGCGTGGAATCTGCATGAACTGACCCAGGACATGAACCTGTCGGCGTTCGTCGTCTTCTCCTCCGTTGCCGGTACGTTCGGCACGGCCGGTCAGGGCAACTACGCCGCGGGCAATGCCTTCCTGGACGCCCTCGCGCAGCACCGCCGCCAACGAGGTCTGCCTGCGCTCTCGTTGGCCTGGGGCGCATGGGCGCAGGACAGCGGAATGACTGCCGGCCTGTCCGACGCGGACGCCGGGCGCATGGCACGTTCCGGTGTCCCCCCGCTGGACGTCGGCCTGGGCCTGAAGCTGTTCGATGCCGCGCTGACAAGCGGTGAACCGGTCGTTCTGCCGGTGCGGCTGGACCTGTCCGTGCTGCGGGAGGCAGGCGAGGTGGCGCCGCTGCTGCGGGGGTTGATCCGCACCCGCTCGCGTCGTTCGGTCGCGGGTTCGCAGACGGCGGCGTCGCTCGTGCAGCGCTTGTCGGCGCTGGACCAGGCCGAGCGTCGGGAGTACCTGCTCGACCTGGTGCGGCACGAAGTCGCATCCGTACTGGGACATGCGAACGCCGGTGAGATCGACGGAGCGCGGCCCTTCCAGGACCTGGGTTTCGACTCGCTGACGGCTGTGGAGCTGCGGAACCGTCTCGCGGCGGTCACCGGGCTGCGGCTGCCCGCCACCATGGTCTTCGACTATCCGACCGCGGTGGCTCTCGCCGAGCATGTGCGGGACGAACTCTTCGGTGCTGACACGGACATGCTGCCCGTGCCGGTGCACGCGCTGCCCCCTGTCACGGACGACCCGGTCGTGATCGTGGGGATGTCCTGCCGGTATCCCGGTGGCGTCAGCTCGCCGGAGGAGCTGTGGGAGCTCGTGCTCGAAGGCACCGACGCCATATCGGAGTTCCCCACCAACCGTGGCTGGGACCTGGAGTCACTGTTCCACCCGGACCCCGACCACATCGGGACGTCCTACTCGCGCTCGGGCGGATTCCTCCACGACGCCGACCAGTTCGACCCCGACTTCTTCGGGATGTCGCCGCGTGAGGCGCTGTCGACCGACTCGCAGCAGCGGCTGCTGCTGGAGGCGACGTGGGAAGCCCTGGAGCGTATGGGGGTTGACCCCGCCTCCCTGCGCGGCAGCCGTACCGGCGTCTTCGCGGGCGCGATGTACAACGACTACGCCTCCATCCTCGGCGGAGGAGAACTCGAAGGCCACCAGGGCCAGGGCAGCGCGGGCAGCATCGCCTCGGGCCGCGTCTCCTACACCTTCGGCTTCGAAGGCCCGGCCGTGACCGTGGACACGGCCTGCTCGTCGTCGCTGGTCGCCATGCACCTTGCCGCCCAGGCGCTGCGGCAGGGCGAGTGCTCACTGGCGCTGGCCGGCGGTGTGACAGTGATGTCCACGCCCAGCACCTTCGTGGAGTTCTCCCGCCAGCGCGGCCTGTCGGCGGACGGCCGGTGCAAGGCGTACTCGGACTCGGCCGACGGCGTCGGCTGGGCCGAGGGCGTCGGGCTGGTCGCACTGGAGCGGCTCTCCGACGCGCGGCGCAACGGACACGAGGTGCTGGCTGTGCTGCGTGGCAGCGCCGTCAACCAGGACGGCGCCTCCAACGGGCTGACCGCGCCGAACGGGCCGTCCCAGCAGCGTGTCATCCGCCAGGCGCTGGCCAGCGCGGGACTGTCCACGGCCGACGTCGACGCGGTCGAAGGACATGGCACGGGCACGTCGCTGGGCGACCCCATCGAGGCCCAGGCCCTGATGGCCACCTACGGCCAGGACCGTGAACGGCCGCTGCTGCTGGGCTCCGTGAAGTCCAACATCGGGCACACTCAAGCCGCCGCCGGTGTCGCGGGCGTCATCAAGATGGTCCAGGCACTGCACCACGCCACCCTCCCCAGGACGCTGCACGTGGTCGAGCCCTCGTCCCACGTGGACTGGGAAGCCGGTGCCGTCGAACTCCTCGCCGAGCAGAGCGAATGGCCGCAGAGCGAGCGGGTCCGCAGGGCAGCCGTCTCCTCTTTCGGGGTGAGCGGCACCAATGCCCATCTCATCCTCGAACAGGTCGCACCCGACAGCGAATTCGCCGGAGACGACACCCCCGGGTCCACATCGTCGTCCACGTCGCTGCCTGACCTGCCCGAAGCCCGACGCGCCCCCGCGTTCATGCCCTCCGTCGTCCCGTGGGTGGTCTCCGGAAAGACGGCGGCTGCGCTGCGCGCGCAGGCAGCGCAGCTCATACCGCTCGTGGAGGGCGAGTCCACCTCCGTCCCGGTCGACACCGGGTTCTCGCTGGCGACCACCCGCTCGGCGTTCGAGCACCGCGCGGTGGTGCTCGGCGCCGACCGTGACGAACTGCTGCGGACGCTGCGCTGCCTCGCGGACGACAGGCCCGCCGCCGGGCTCGTGCGAGGTGTCGCCGCCGGCAGTGCCGGGACGGCTCCCGGGAAGACGAGTGCCGCGGCAGGCAGGACCGTCTTCGTCTTCCCCGGTCAGGGCTCCCAATGGGTCGGAATGGGAAGGGAGTTGCTTGCCACTTCCGACGTCTTCGCAGCGCGTCTTGAGGAGTGCGCCGCCGCTCTGGCACCGTTCGTGGACTGGTCCCTTCTCGATGTGCTGCGCAACGAGGAAGGCACGGCGGGCGAAGGCGAAGCGGACGAGGGGGAAGCGGCAGACACGGAAGACGGCACAACCTCCCTCGAACGCGTGGACGTCGTACAGCCCGTGCTGTGGGCCGTGATGGTGGCGCTGGCCGACGTGTGGCGCTCCCTCGGAGTGGAACCAGCCGCAGTGGTGGGCCACTCCCAGGGCGAGATCGCCGCCGCAGTCGTCGCGGGCGCCCTCACCCTGGAGGACGGGGCACGGATCGTGGCCCTGCGCAGCCAGGCAGTCGGCGAATGCCTCACCGGGGACGGCGGCATGATGTCCGTACCGCTCCCCGTCGAGGAGGCACGGACACGGCTGGAACGCTGGGACGGGCGACTGGAGATCGCCGCCGTCAACGGTCCCGCCTCCACGGTCGTCGCCGGGGACGCGGTGGCCCTCGACGAACTCCTCGCAGCCTGCGAGTCGGACGGCATCCGGGCCCGCCGCATCCCCGTCGACTACGCCTCACACACCGTGCATGTCGAAGCCATACGCGACCGTGTGCTGGACGAACTCGCCGCCACAGCCCCCCGCGCAGGCGACGTACCGCTCTACTCCACGGTCACCGGGGGCCTGATCGACACGACCGAACTCGACGCCGACTACTGGTACCGGGGGCTGCGGCATCCGGTCCGATTCGAGCAGGCCACACGGCAATTGCTCGACGACGGGTTCCGAGTGTTCATCGAACCCAGCGCCCATCCCGTCCTGACCGTCGGTGTGGAGCAGACCCTCGAGGACGCCGGAGCAAAGGGCATCGTCCTCGGCTCACTGCGGCGGGGCGAGGGCGGCTGGGGCAAGATGCTGGCGTCGCTGGCCGAGGCGTACGTGCAAGGCGTGCCGGTGCGCTGGGACGCGTTCTTCGCGGACACGGGCGCGCGGCAGGTGAAACTGCCGACGTACGCCTTCCAGCGGCAGCGGTTCTGGCCCGAGACCTCCGTACGCGCGGGCGACGCGTCCGGTCTCGGAATGAACGCCGTCGAACACCCGATGCTGGGCGCGGCAGTCGAACTGGCCGGTGCGGAAGGCGTGTTGTTCACCAGTCGCCTCTCCCTGCGCTCGCACCCCTGGCTCGCCGACCACGCCGCATACGGGAGCGTGCTCGTGCCGGGCGCGGCTTTCGTCGAACTGGCCCTCCGCGCAGGCGACGACGTCGGCTGCGACCGCATCGACGAGTTGACGCTCACCGCGCCGCTGGTGATGCCGGAGCGCGGCGCGGTGCACATACAGATCCGGGCCGGAGTCCCCGACGAGGCGGGTCGCAGGCCACTCACCGTGCACGCCCGCCCCGAAGGCGACGGCGCAGCCGAGACGCCCTGGACGGAACATGCCACGGGCGCGCTCTCGGCCGGCGGAGGCGCCGCCGAGTTCGACGCGGCCGTGTGGCCGCCCACCGGTGCGGTGCCGCTGCCGGTGGAGGGCTGCTACGAGCGGTTCGCCGCAGAGGCCGGTTTCGACTACGGACCCGCCTTCCAGGGGTTGCGCGCCGCCTGGCGGGGAGCGGAAGGCGAGATCTTCGCCGAGGTCGCCCTGCCCGAGGAGACCGGAGCCGACGGCTTCGGCCTGCACCCCGCACTGCTGGACGCCGCTCTGCACGCGGCGCTGCTGACCGAGGACGGCACGGCCGGTCTGCCCTTCTCCTGGGAGGGCGTGTCGCTGCACGCCACGGGCGCCTCCACCGTTCGGGTACGTCTGACGCACGGTGCCGACGGTGTCATGGCCGTCGCCCTGGCGGACCCGGCCGGTGCGCCGGTGGCAGCTGTCGAATCGCTGGCCACCCGCCCGGTCTCCGCTGAGCAGCTCGCTGCCCCGGATGCCGCGGGAGACGCGCTGTTCGGCGTCGAATGGGTCGTCGCGACCGATGGCGGGAGCACGCCGGATTCCGTGGCAGTCATCGGCGAGGACGCTTTCGGCGTCGGCCGCGCGGTGCACGGCGAGGACGTCACGGTGGATGTCCGGCCCGATCTGGCGTCGGTGGTGGCCGCCGGCGATGAAGTGCCGGTGCCGGGTGTGGTGTTGGTGCCGGTGGTGGGTGACGCGGACGGTGACGTGGCCGAGGCCGCGCATGCCGTGACCGGGCGTGTGCTGGGCCTGCTTCAGCAGTGGCTGGCCGATGAACGTCCTGCTGGGGCGCGGCTGGTGTTCGTCACACGTGGTGCGGTGTCCGGTGAGGACGTGGCGGCTGCGGCGGTGTGGGGTCTGGTGCGTTCTGCGCAGTCGGAGCACCCGGGCCGCTTCGGTCTCCTGGATGTGGACGCGGACGAGACGTCTCTCGCCGCCGTTCGGAGCGCGCTGGCGGTGGACGAGCCGCAGGTGGCGATACGTGAGGGTGAGATTCGGGTCGCCCGTCTGACGCGGGCCGACGTCAACGCGCCGCAGCAGGCGTCCGGTTGGGACGCCGACGGCACCGTCGTGATCACTGGCGGCACCGGCGGTCTCGGCGGCGTGTTCGCCCGGCACCTGGTGGCCGAGCACGGTGTACGGGACCTGCTGCTGGTGAGCCGCCGCGGCTCGGACGCGGACGGCGTGGAAGAGCTGGTCGGTGCTCTTTCGGAGTCGGGCGCCCGGGTTCGCGTGGCCGCGTGCGACGTGACCCGGCGCGAGGCACTGGCAGAGCTGTTGGAGCAGCATGACGTACGCGCCGTCGTGCACACCGCAGGTGTGCTGGATGACGGTGTGGTCGAGTCGTTGACGCCGGAGCGGCTGGAGACGGTGTTGCGTCCGAAGGTGGACGCGGCCTGGCATCTGCACGAACTCACCAAGGACATGGACCTCTCGGCGTTCGTCGTCTTCTCCTCCGCCGCGGGTGTGCTCGGAGCGGCAGGGCAGGGCAACTACGCGGCGGGCAACGCCTTCCTGGACGCGCTTGCGCAACACAGGCGCCAACTCGGCCTGCCCGGTGTCTCGTTGGCCTGGGGGGCCTGGGAGCAGACGGTCGGCCTGACCGGAACCCTGTCCGAAGCCGACATGCAGCGTATGGAGCGCTCGGGCATGCCGCCGCTGTCGCAGGAGCAGGGCCTCGAGCTGTTCGACGCCGCTGTGGCCGGCAGCGAACCGGCCGTACTGCCCGCACGGCTCGACCTGCCGGTGCTGCGCCGCCAGGGTGACGTGCCGCCACTGCTGCGCGGCCTGATCCGGAGCCGGCCGCGTCGCTCCGTCGCCGGCTCGGAGACCGTTCGCACACTGGTGCAGCGGTTGACGGCGCTGGGCGGGAGTGAACGCCTCGACGCCCTCACAGAGCTGGTCCGCGACGAGGTCGCGGCGGTCCTGGGTCACGCCGACGCCGCCACCGTCGACGTGACCAGGGCCTTCCGCGAGCTGGGCTTCGACTCGCTGACGGCGGTGGCCCTGCGCAACCGGCTCACCGACGTCACGGGACTGCGCCTGCCCGCCACCCTGGTCTTCGACCACCCGACGGCAACAGTCCTCGCCGAGCACCTGCGGGACGAACTGTTCGGCGCCGAGACGGGCGTGCTGGTGCCGACGAGGGCCCTGCCTCCGGTCGACGACGACCCCATCGCGATCGTCGGCATGGCCTGCCGTTTCCCGGGAGACGTCACGTCACCGGAGGAGCTGTGGCGTCTCGTACGCGAAGGCACGGATGCCATCTCCGAGTTCCCGGCAGACCGGGGCTGGGACCTGGACGCCCTGTTCCACCCGAACTCCGAACGCGTCGGCACCTCCGTCACGCGCTCGGGCGGATTCCTGCACGACGCCGGCGAGTTCGACCCCGCCTTCTTCGGTATGTCGCCGCGTGAGGCGCTGGCCACCGACTCGCAGCAGCGGCTGCTGCTGGAGGCGTCGTGGGAGGCTTTGGAGCGTACGGGCGTCGACCCCCTGTCACTGCGCGGAAGCCAGACCGGCGTGTTCGCGGGCGTGATGTACAACGACTACGCCCAACTCCTCGGCGGAGAGTTCGAAGGACACCACGGCACGGGCAGCTCCCCGAGCGTCGCCTCCGGCCGCGTCGCCTACACCCTCGGCCTTGAAGGCCCCGCCGTGACCCTGGACACGGCGTGCTCGTCGTCGCTGGTCGCGATGCACTGGGCCGCACAGTCCCTCCGGCAGGGCGAGTGCGACCTGGCGCTCGCCGGAGGTGTGAGCGTCATGTCCACACCTGCGACCTTCGTGGAGATCTCCCGGCAGCGTGGAGTGGCCGCCGATGGACGCTGCAAGGCGTTCTCCGACTCCGCCGACGGGACGGGCTTCTCCGAGGGTGTCGGGCTGGTGGTGTTGGAGCGGCTTTCGGATGCGGAGCGTCACGGCCATCGGGTGCTGGCGGTGGTGCGGGGTAGTGCGGTGAATCAGGACGGTGCGTCGAATGGTTTGACGGCTCCGAATGGTCCGTCGCAGCAGCGGGTGATCCGTCAGGCGTTGGCCAGTGCTGGTCTGTCCGCTGGTGATGTGGATGTGGTGGAGGCGCACGGGACGGGGACGTCGCTGGGTGATCCGATCGAGGCGCAGGCGTTGCTGGCGACGTACGGGCAGGACCGTGAGCG
>NZ_AUKW01000028.1:0-12255 GCF_000424965.1 Streptomyces sp. TAA204 | reverse complement strand
GCCCTGGCGGGGTTGTTGGAGCGGCACGAGGTGCGTGCTGTGGTGCACACGGCGGGTGTGCTGGATGACGGTGTCATCGACTCTTTGACGCCGGAGCGGTTGGATGTGGTGTTGCGTCCGAAGGTGGATGCGGCGTGGAATCTGCATGAACTGACCCGGGATCTGGACCTGTCGGCGTTCGTGGTCTTCTCCTCGGCTGCGGGGGTGTTCGGGAGTGCGGGTCAGGGCAACTATGCGGCGGGCAACGCGTTCCTGGATGCTCTGGCCGAGCATCGTCGTCATCTGGGTCTGCCTGGTGTGTCGTTGGCCTGGGGTGCCTGGGCGCAGGACGGGATGCTCTCGGATGCGGACGCGGAGCGTATGGCGCGTTCGGGGATGCCGCCGCTGACGGTCGAAGAGGGCCTTGAGCTCTTCGACGCCGCGCTCGGGGGAGCCGAAGCGGTGCTCGTGCCGCTGCGGCTGGACCTGCCCGCGCTGAAGGCACGCGGCGAAGTGCCGCCGCTGCTGCGAGGGCTGATACGCACCCGTGTACGCAGAGCGGTGGCAGGGGCCGAGACCGCCGACTCCCTGGTGCGCCGCCTGCAAGCACTGCCCGAGGACGAGCGCCGTGACACGCTCCTGCAGTTGGTGCGCGGACACGCCGCCGCCGTACTGGGACACGCCGACGGTGGCGAGATCGACCCGGTCCGCCAGTTCCGGGACCTGGGTTTCGACTCGCTCACCGCCGTCGAACTGCGCAACCAGTTGACTGCCGCGACCGGTCTGCGGCTGCCGGCCACCATGGTCTTCGACCACCCCACACCGGACGTGCTCACCGACCACCTCGCCGGGGAACTGCTCGGTTCCGCGACGGCCGTCGCCGAGCCCGGGCGGGCGAGTGCCGCGACGACCGACGACCCGATCGTGATCGTCGGCATGGGCTGCCGGTACCCGGGCGGAGTGGGCTCACCCGAGGACCTGTGGCGCCTGGTCGCCGAGGGCGGAGACGCGGTCTCGGGTCTGCCCGCCAACCGCGGCTGGGACCTGGAGCGGCTGTACCACCCCGACCCCGACCACCCGGGAACCACGTACTCGCGTTCGGGCGGATTCCTGCACGACGCGGGTGAGTTCGACGCGGGCTTCTTCGGCATGTCCCCCCGCGAGGCGCTGGCCACCGATTCGCAGCAGCGGCTGCTGCTGGAGACGACGTGGGAGGCGCTCGAACACGCCAGCATCGACCCGGAGTCGCTCCGGGGCAGCCAGACCGGCGTCTTCGCCGGCGTGATGTACAACGACTACGGCGCACGGCTCGGCGGCGGCGACTTCGAGGGCTACCAGGGCAGTGGCACCTCCCCGAGCATCGTCTCCGGACGTGTGTCCTACACCCTGGGCCTGGAAGGCCCCGCCGTGACCGTCGACACCGCCTGCTCCTCCTCGTTGGTCGCGATGCACTGGGCGATGCAGGCCCTGCGTGCGGGGGAGTGCTCGCTGGCCCTGGCAGGCGGCGTGACCGTCATGTCCACCCCCACCGCGCTCATCGAGTTCTCCCGTCAGCGCGGTCTGGCCCCGGACGGCCGCTGCAAGGCGTTCTCCGACTCGGCGGACGGTGTGAGCTGGGCCGAAGGCGTCGGCGTACTGGTTCTGGAGCGACTGTCCGACGCCCGGGCAAACGGCCACCCCGTGCTGGCCGTCGTACGCGGCTCGGCCGTGAACCAGGACGGCACATCCAACGGACTGATGGCGCCCCACGGCCCGTCCCAGCAGCGGGTGATCCGGCAGGCGTTGACCAACGCCGGGCTGACGACCGGCGACGTCGACGCGGTGGAGGCGCACGGCACCGGCACGTCGCTCGGTGACCCGATCGAGGCGCAGGCCCTGCTGGCGACCTACGGTCAGGACCGCGAACGGCCGCTGCTGCTCGGCTCCGTGAAATCCAACTTCGGGCACACGCAGGCGGCCGCAGGTGCCGCCGGCGTCATCAAGATGGTGCAGGCGGTGCGGCACGGCACCCTGCCCCGGACGCTGCACGTGACCGCTCCCTCCTCCCACGTGGACTGGGAGGAGGGAGCGGTCGAGCTGCTGACCGAAAGCTCCCCGTGGCCGGATTCCGGCATGCCCCGCAGGGCCGGTGTGTCCTCGTTCGGCATCAGCGGCACCAACGCGCACGTCATCATCGAGCAGCCCCCGGCCGCCCCGGCGGCTCCCGCGGCCGGGGGCCACCACCGTGAGGGCGCCGTGCCGGTGCTGCTCTCCGGCAAGTCACGGCGTGCCGTACGGGCGCAGGCCGAGCGGCTGCTTACCCACGTGGAGGCATCCGAGGGCGTTCCGCTCAACGACGTCGCCTACTCCCTGGCAACGACGCGTGCGGCCTTCGGGCAGCGTGCGGCCGTCGTGGCGGAGGAGCGTTCAGAACTGCTGCGGGCGCTTGCCGCGCTGGCCGCCGACTCCCCCGACCCGGCCGTCGTCGAGGGCGAGGCGGCCGGGCCCGGCAAGGTGGCGATGGTCTTCGCCGGGCAGGGCAGCCAGCGCCCCGGCATGGGGCGGGAGCTGTACGACCGGTACCCGGTCTTCGCCGAGGCGCTGGACGAGGTGCTCCAGGCACTGGACCGGCACCTGGACCGTCCGCTGCGTGACGTGCTCTTCGCCGGCGACGGCACCGCCGAGGCGTCACTGCTGGACGAGACCGGCTGGACGCAGCCCGCGCTCTTCGCCCTGGAGGTGGCGCTCTTCAGGCTGCTGCGCTCCTGGGGAGTCAAGGCCCACGCGCTGGCCGGGCATTCCATCGGCGAGGTCGCCGCCGCACACGCCGCCGGAGTGCTGTCGCTGGAGGACGCGTGCACGCTGGTGTCGGCACGGGCGCGGCTGATGCAGGCGCTCCCGGCGGGCGGGGCGATGGTGGCCGTGGAAGCGCACGAGGACGAGGTCGCCCCGCTGCTGAACGAGCGGGTCTCCCTCGCCGCCGTCAACGGCCCGCGCGCTGTGGTCGTCGCGGGGGACGAGGACGCGGTGCACGAGATCGCCGCGCACTTCGAGGAGTCGGGACGCAGGACGAAACGGCTGCGTGTCAGCCACGCCTTCCACTCGCCGCGGATGGACGCGATGCTGGAGGACTTCCGCCGCGTCCTGGAAGGACTCTCCTTCACGCCGCCGAACATCCCCCTGGTCTCGAACCTCACCGGTGATCCGGTCACCGACGAGGAGGCGTGCTCCCCCGAGTACTGGGTCCGCCACGTGCGGGAGACCGTTCGCTTCGCGGACGGTGTGCGCTCCCTGCACCGCGCCGGCGCGGCCACCTTCGTGGAGGTCGGCCCCGACGGTGCTCTGCTGGCCATGATCCAGGACGTCATCGGCGAGGGCGGGTCCGGAGCCGGAGCCGGCGACGTCATCGGCGACGATCCGGAGAGCCCGGAGGTCCGGCCGGAGACCCCGGCCGCGCGGAGCGAGGACACCGACGTCGTACTCGTGCCCGCCCTGCGCGCCGACCGCTCCGAGAGCACGGCTCTGAGCACCGCACTGGCACGTCTCCACACCGGCGGCACACCGGTGGACTGGACCGCGTACTTCGCCGGGAGCGGCGCCTGCCGCGTCCCGCTGCCGACCTACGCCTTCCAGCACGACTTCTACTGGCCCCAGGCACCCGCCGAGCCCGCCCCCGCCCACGACGACTCCTCCGGCGAACGGCTGTGGGCCGCGGTCGAACGCGGCGACGCGGACGAACTCGCCTCCCTGCTCTCACTCGGCGAGGACGAGCAGGCGTCACTCGTCTCCCTGCTGCCCGCGCTGTCGTCCTGGCGGCAGTCCAGCCAGGACAAGTCCGTGCTGGACACCTGGCGTTACCGCGTCCTGTGGTCGCGGCTGCGCCTGCCCGCGACGCCCGTGCTGGACGGTACGTGGCTGCTGCTGACCACCGGCGCCACCGACGAGGAGCTGGCCGCGCGCGTCCACGAGACGCTCACCGCGCACGGCGCCGAGGTCCGCCACGTCACGCTCGGCACGAGCAGCGCCGAAGACGCCGCGCTCGCCGCGCAGTTGCCGGACACCGAGCCTCTCTCCGGTGCCGTCTCCCTGCTCGCGCTGGACGAACGGCCCTGGGAGGGGCACCCCGCGCTGACGACCGGACTCGCCCTCACGGCGGCTCTGCTGCGGACCCTGGACGCCCCCGTGTGGACCCTGACGCGCGGTGCGGTCTCCACCGGGCCGGCCGACACCGTCAGCTCCCCGGCGCAGGCCGCCGTCTGGGGCTTCGGACGCGTCGCCGCACTGGAACACCCCGAACGCTGGGGCGGTCTCGTCGACCTGCCCGAGGAGACGGACCGGCCGGCCCTCGCCGGCCTGCCCGTCCTGCTGACCGGTGCGGCGGGCGAGGACCAGCTCGCCCTGCGCCCCTCCGGTACGTTCGGCCGCCGGCTCGCCCACCGCACCGTCGACGCGCTGCCCGCCGACGACGAGTTCAGCCCCAGCGGCACCGTCCTGGTCACCGGCGGAACCGGAGGACTCGGCGCGACGGTCGCCAAGTGGCTCGCCCAACGGGGCGCCCGGAACCTCCTGCTCACCGGCCGCCGCGGCCCCGACGCGCCCGGAGCCGCCGAACTGAGCGCGGAGCTGACCGAGTTGGGCGCCCGGGTGCGCATCGTCGCCTGCGACGTGGCCGACCGCGACGCGCTGGCCGCCCTCCTCGCCGAGATCCCGGAGGAAGCGCCGCTCACCGGCGTGGTGCACGCGGCGGGCATCAGCCAGTCGGCGCCGCTGGAGGACGTGGGGACCGCGGAGTTCGCCGAGGTGATGTCGGCCAAGGTCGCCGGCGCCGCCCATCTCGACGAGCTGCTCGGCGACCGCGAACTGGAGATGTTCGTACTCTTCGGTTCCATCGCCGGTGTGTGGGGCAGCGGCGGTCAGAGCGCCTACGGCGCGGCCAACGCGTTCCTGGACGGTCTGGCCGAGCAGCGCAACTCCCGCGGCCTGACGGCCACGTGCGTGGCCTGGGGCCCCTGGGCGGAAGCGGGCATGGCCACCCACGAGGTGATGTCGGACAACCTGCTCCGGCGAGGTCTCGGCTTCCTCCCGCCGCACCTGGCCGTCGCCGAGCTGAACCGGGCCGTCCTCCACCAGGACGTCACGGTCACCGTCGCCGACGTCGACTGGGAGAACTACGCTCCCATCTTCACCTCCGTACGCCCCAGCCCGCTCCTCGGCGATCTGCCGGAGGTCCGCGCGCTGGCCGAGGCCGCGGAGGAGGACGCCGGTGAGCGCTCGGAGTTCGCGGAGAGGATGCGCGACCTGAGCGAGGCCGAGCGGCACCGCCGTCTCCTCGGCCTCGTACGCGCGGAAGCAGCCGCGGTCCTCGGACACGCCTCTGCCGAGGAAGTCGGCGAACAACGAGCCTTCCGCGACGCCGGATTCGACTCACTGACCGCTGTGGAACTGCGCAAGCGACTGGTGAAGGTCACCGGTCTGTCCCTGCCCGCCACCCTGGTGTTCGACCACCCGACGCCCAGGGCCCTGGCCGACCACCTGCTCGCCCGGCTCCTCGGTGAGAGCGAGCAGATCGACGTCCGGCGTCCCGAGAGCGACGCCACCGACGAGCCGCTCGCCATCATCGGCATGAGCTGCCGCTTCCCCGGCTCCGCCACCACTCCCGAGGAGTTCTGGTCACTGGTGGCCTCCGGCACGGACGCCATCACCGACTTCCCCGAGGACCGCGGCTGGGACATGGCTGCGCTCTACGACCCCGACCCCGACCACCCCGGCACGACCTACACCACGAGCGGCGGCTACCTGCACGACGCCGCCGACTTCGACCCCGGCTTCTTCGGCATCTCCCCCCGCGAGGCCCTGGGCATGGACCCCCAGCAGCGGCTGCTGCTGGAGACCACGTGGGAGGCGGTCGAACGAGCCGGGATCGACCCCGCCGTACTGCGCGGCAGCCGGACCGGAGCGTTCATCGGCTCCAGTTACATCGAGTACGGCGAGGGCGGCGGGGGCGACGGCTCCGAGGGCTACCAGATCACCGGCAGCTCCCCGAGCGTGCTCTCGGGCCGTGTCGCCTACGTCTACGGTCTGGAGGGCCCGGCGGTCACCGTCGACACCGCCTGCTCCTCGTCGCTGGTCGCCCTGCACCTCGCCTGCCAGTCGCTGCGCAGCGGGGAGAGCAGTCTCGCTCTCGCGGGCGGCGTCACCGTCGTCCCCAACCCCAAGCCCCTCATCGCCTTCAGCAGGCAGCGTGCCCTCGCCGAGGACGGCCGCTGCAAGTCCTTCTCCGACGCCGCCGACGGCATGATCCTCTCCGAGGGCGCCGGCATGCTGCTGGTGGAAAAGCTCTCCGACGCGCAGCGCAACGGCCACCAGGTGCTGGCCGTCGTCCGCGGCTCCGCCGTCAACCAGGACGGCGCCTCCAACGGACTCTCCGCGCCCAACGGCCCGTCCCAGCAGCGCGTCATCCTGCAGGCCCTCGCCAACGCCGGGCTCTCCCCTTCCGAGATCGACGCCATCGACGCACACGGCACCGGCACCGCCCTCGGCGACCCCATCGAGGCCCAGGCGCTGCTGGCCACCTACGGCCGCGACCGCGACGCCGACCGGCCGCTGCTGCTGGGCTCGGTGAAGTCCAACATCGGGCACACCCAGTCGGCGGCCGGAGTGGCCAGCATCATCAAGATGGTGCAGGCCCTGCGGCACCGTGTCCTGCCCCGGACCCTGCACATCGACACGCCCTCCACGCACGTGGACTGGAGCTCCGGAGCACTGGCCCCGCTGACGGAACCGGTCGACTGGCCCGGCACGGGCAGGCCCCGGCGCTGCGCCGTCTCCTCCTTCGGCATCAGTGGCACCAACGCACACACCGTGCTGGAGGAGGCCCCGCAGACCCCCGCCGCGGCACCGCCCGAGACGGACGGGCAGCCGTCCACGGCCCCCCTGCCCTGGGTGGTGACGGCCCGTACCGAAGCCGCACTGCGCGACCAGGCCGCGAACGTCCTCTCGCACCTCGAGAGCGAACCGGAGCACAGCGCCGCCGACATCGGCCACGCCCTCGCCTCCCGCTCGGTCTTCGAGCACCGTGCGGTGGTGCTGGGCACCTCCCACGACGAACTGCGCTCCGGGCTGGAGGCCCTGCGCGGCGGTGCGTCCGGCGGTGAGGTGATGTCCGGCGTGACGGGCCGGGACGGGTCACTCACCTACGTCTTCCCCGGCCAGGGGGCCCAGTGGGTCGGCATGGGTGCCCAACTCCTCGAGGAGTCCCCCGTCTTCGCCGCCCGCGTGGCCGAGTGCGCCGCGGCCCTGTCACCGCACACCGACTGGTCCCTGACCGGGGTGCTCCGCCAGGAACCCGGCGCGCCCTCGCTGGAGCGCGTCGATGTGGTGCAGCCCGCGTCGTTCGCCGTCATGGTGTCGCTGGCGGAGGTGTGGCGGTCCTACGGCGTGGAACCCGACGCCGTGATCGGCCACTCCCAGGGCGAGATCGCCGCCGCGTGCGTCGCGGGCGCGCTCTCCTTGGAGGACGCCGCGCGCGTCGTCGCGCTGCGCAGCCAGGCCATCGCCCGCGAACTCGCCGGACGCGGGGGCATCGTCTCCGTCGCCATGCCGGCGGCCGACGTGGTGCCCCTCCTGGAGCCCTGGGGCGAGAGGCTCTCCCTCGCCGCCGTCAACGGCCCCGGCTCCGTCGCGGTCTCCGGGGACAGCGGCGCTCTCGACGAGCTGTGCGAGCAGCTGACCGGCGACGGCGTACGCGTGAGGCGCATCGAGGTGGACTACGCCTCCCACTCCGCCCATGTCACCGAGCTGCACGACGAACTCCTGCGGGAACTCGGCCCCCTGCAGCCGCAGCGCGCGCGGGTGCCGTTCCTCTCCACGGTGACCGGCGAGTGGGTCGACGGTGCGGAACTCACCGCCGAGTACTGGTACCGCAACCTGCGGCAGACCGTGCACCTGGCCCAGGCCGTCGAGGTGCTGCTCGCCGAAGGGCACCGGGCGTTCATCGAGGTCAGTCCGCATCCCGTACTGGCGCCGGGACTCGAGGAGGCCGTCGCGGAGTCCGGTACCGACGCCGTCGTCGTGGGCACGCTGCGCCGCGACGACGGCGGCACGCACCGGGTGCTCACCTCGCTCGCCGACGCCTTCGTGAACGGTGTCCCCGTCGACTGGCAGACGGCCTTCGAGGGCCACAGCGCCCGCCACGTGAATCTGCCCACCTACCCCTTCCAGCACGAGCGGTTCTGGATCGGCGGCCCCGGCAGGCACCCGCAGCCTTCGCAGAGCGACCCGGCCGACGAGGAGTTCTGGTCGGCCGTCGAACGCTCCGACCTGGCCGAACTCACCTCCAGCCTGCACGTCGACGAGGAGTCGCTCGCCGCCGTCCTGCCCGCACTCTCCTCCTGGCGCCGGCAGCACCGCGACCGCTCCACCGCCGACGCCTGGCGCTTCCGCATCCGCTGGAAGCCACTGACCGGCGGTCACCACGCCTCCCTGTCCGGAACATGGCTCCTCGTGACCACCGAGGAGACCGGGACAGCGGGGGAGTCGGCGGCTCACGAGGTGGCGGCGGCGCTCAACGACCACGGCGCCGACGTACGGCGCATCGTGCTGGACTCCTCGTGCACCGACCGCGCGGTGCTGGCCTCCCGGCTGGAGGACGGCCAGGAGGCCGCGGGAGTCGTCTCCCTGCTCGCCGCCGACGAACGGCCCTGCCCGGAACGACCGGAGCTGACCGCCGGGCTGGCGATGACCGTCACCCTCGTCCAGGCTCTCGGTGACGCCGGAGTCGACGCACCCCTGTGGGTGCTGACGCAGGGCGCCGTGACCACCGGCCGCTCCGACCGCCTCACCAGTCCCCTCCAGGCGCAGGTGCAGGGCGTGGGCTGGACGGCCGCGCTGGAACACCCCCGCCGCTGGGGCGGCGTGGTGGATCTTCCCGCGACGTTCGACGAGCGCACCCGGGCCCGTCTGGCCGCCGTCCTCAGCGGCACAACCGGCGAGGACCAGATCGCCCTGCGCGTCTCCGGCATCCTCGCCCGCCGCCTCGTCCCCGCCCCCGCGCCCGCCCGGGCCGACGGGGAGCGCGAGTGGACGCCGCGGGGCACCACTCTGATCACCGGCGGCACCGGCACCCTCGGCCCGCACATCGCCCGCTGGCTCGCCCACCGCGGTGCCGAGCATCTGGTGCTCACCAGCCGCAGCGGCCCCGACGCTCCCGGCGCCGACGAACTCCTCGACGACCTGGCCGGTCTGGGAGCGTCGGCGACGATCGTCCCGTGCGACATCACCGACCGCGACGCCGTCGCCGAGATGCTCGCCGGGCTGAAGGACGCCGGGCACACCGTCCGCACGGTCGTGCACACCGCCGCCGTCATCGGCACGCACACCATCGACGAAGCCACCCACGAGACGTTCGCCGAGATCATGCACGCCAAGGTGGCCGGCGCCGCCAATCTCGACGCGCTGCTCGGCGACGACCTCGACGCGTTCGTGCTGTTCTCCTCCATCTCCGGCATGTGGGGCAGCGGCAGGCACGGCGCCTATGTGGCCGCCAACGCCTACCTCAACGCGCTCGCGGCCGACCGGCGCGCCCGCGGCCTGCCCGCCACCGCCGTCTCCTGGGGCATCTGGTCCGACGACATCGGCCTGGGCCGCGTCGACACGGAGGAGATCCGGCGCAGCGGGCTGGAATTCATGAAGGCCCGACTGGCCCTGGCAGGTCTGGAACGTGCGCTGGAGGACGACGAGACGGAACTCGCCGTCGCCGCCGTCGCCTGGGACCGCTACCACCCCGTCTTCACCTCCGGGCGCCCCACCACCCTCTTCGACGAGGTTCCCGAGGTGCGGCAGCTCATCCAGACCGCCGAGCAGGCGTCCTCGCCCGAGGTGGGGGAGTTCGGAGCGCGGCTGCGCGGGCTGCCCCCCGCCGAACAGGAACGCGTCCTGCTGGACCTGGTCCGCGGTGAGGCCGCCACCGTCCTCGGTCACGCCTCCGGCGACGCGCTGGCCGAGCACCGGGCCTTCCGCGAGGCGGGCTTCGACTCGATCACCGCCGTGGACCTGCGCAACCGCCTCGGCAGGGCCACCGGCCTGTCCCTGCCGACCACGATGGTCTTCGACCACCCCAACCCCGTCGCGCTCGCGGAGTTCCTGCGCTCGCAGATCCTCGGCGTCCAGGGCCGGTCCGCCGGTCCCGTCACCGCGGCCCCCTCCGACGACGACCCGATCGCCGTCGTCGGCATGGGCTGCCGCTACCCCGGGGGGATCACCTCGCCGGAAGAGCTGTGGAGCCTGGTGCTCGGCGGGGTCGACGCCATCTCCCCCTTCCCGGCCGACCGCGGCTGGGACTCGGCCGGGCTCTACGACGAGGACCCCGACCGTCCCGGCAGCAGCTACTCCGTACAGGGCGGATTCCTGCACGACGTCGCCGACTTCGACCCCGGCTTCTTCGGCATCAGCCCCCGCGAGGCACTGGCGATGGACCCGCAGCAGCGGCTGCTGCTGGAGACGGCCTGGGAGACGTTCGAGCGCGGCGGCATCGACCCGGCCACGCTGCGCGGCAGCCGCACCGGCACCTTCATCGGTGCCGGATACCAGGACTACACCACAGGTGTGCCCGGCGGAGACGGCGGCTCCGAAGGCCACATGATCACCGGCACGCTCTCCAGCGTCCTCTCCGGCCGGATGGCCTACCTCTTCGGCCTGGAAGGGCCCGCCGTCACCCTCGACACGGCCTGCTCCTCGTCGCTCGTCGCCCTTCACATGGCCTGCCAGTCGCTGCGCGACGGGGAGAGCACGCTCGCGCTGGCCGGAGGCGTCAGCGTCATGGCCACCCCGGGCGCGTTCGTCGGCTTCAGCCGCCAGCGGGCCCTGGCGCGGGACGGGCGCTGCAAGGCGTACTCCGACACCGCGGACGGAATGACCCTGGCCGAAGGCGTCGGCCTGGTCATGCTGGAGCGGCTGTCCGACGCGGAACGAAACGGCCACCGCGTGCTCGCCGTCGTCCGCGGCAGCGCCATGAACCAGGACGGTGCCTCGAACGGGCTCACCGCCCCGAACGGCCCGTCCCAGCAGCGCGTGATCGAGCAGGCGCTCGCCAACGCGCGGCTCACGCCCGCCGAGGTCGACGCCGTCGAGGGCCACGGCACCGGCACCCCGCTCGGTGACCCGATCGAGGCGCAGGCGCTGCTGGCCACCTACGGCCAGGACCGTGAACTGCCGCTGCTGCTCGGTTCGGTGAAGTCCAACATCGGCCACACGCAGATGGCCTCCGGCGTCGCCGGCGTCATCAAGATGGTGATGGCCATGCAGCACGGCGTGCTGCCCAGGACCCTGCACGTGGAGTCACCTTCGACGAAGGTGGACTGGGAGACCGGCAGCATCCGGCTGCTGGACGAGGAGACCGCCTGGCCGCAGACCGGACGTCAACGCCGCACCGGTGTCTCCTCCTTCGGCCTCAGCGGCACCAACGTGCACACCATCCTGGAGGAGGCCCCCCGGGCCGGGGACGAGCCGCCGAGGCAGACGGACACGGATGCCCTCGCGCCCGTCCTGCTCTCCGCCCGCACGGACGACGCCCTGCGGGCGCAGGCCGTGCAACTGCTCGCCAGGGTCGAGAACGACCCCGGTGTCTCCGTCACCGACCTGGCCTTCAGCACGGCCACCGGCCGCTCGGCGTTCGAGCGGCGGGCCGCCGTCCTCGCCTCGGACCGTGCCGGACTGGCCCGTGGCCTGGGGGCGCTGCGGGACGGCGACCCCGACGCCGCACTGGTGCGGGGCACCGCTTCACGAGGCCGTACGGCGTTCCTGTTCTCGGGGCAGGGGAGTCAGCGGTTGGGGATGGGGCGGGAGTTGTACGGGCGTTTTCCGGTGTTCGCGGAGGCGTTCGATGCGGTGGCGGCGTATGTGGATGTGGAGTTGGAGCGGCCGCTGCGGGATGTGGTGTGGGGTGGCGACCCGGGGGTTCTGGACCGGACGGGGTGGGCGCAGCCTGCGTTGTTCGCGTTGGAGGTGGCGCTGTTCCGGTTGGTGGAGTGGCTGGATGTGAGTCCGGATCATGTGGCGGGGCATTCGGTGGGTGAGATTGCTGCTGCGCATGTGGCGGGTGTGTTGTCGTTGGAGGACGCCTGTGCTCTGGTGTCGGCGCGTGCGCGGTTGATGGATGCGTTGCCTTCGGGTGGTGCGATGGTCGCGGTCGAGGCGACGGAGGAAGAGGTCCGGCCGCTTCTGACCGCTGAGGTTTCTCTTGCGGCGGTGAACGGTCCGTCGTCGGTGGTGGTGGCCGGGGACGAGGCCGGTGTGCTGGAG
>NZ_AUKW01000027.1:0-13198 GCF_000424965.1 Streptomyces sp. TAA204 | reverse complement strand
ACCCCGCCAGGGCGGCACGGTCGCCCACATCACACGCGGCCACCCGAACCTCGGCACCCGACGCGGACAGCTCGGAGACCAACTCCTCCGCACCATCGGCCTCCATGCCGCGGCGGCTGACCAACAGCAGATCCCGCACACCGTGCTCGACCACCAGGTGACGGGACACGACCCGGCCCAGACCACCCGTGCCGCCCGTGACCAACACCGTGCCATCGGCACCCCACGCGGCCTCTGCCCGCGGCACACCAGCCCTGGCCAGACGCGGCGCCAGAACCTCACCCTCACACAGCCGCACCTGAGGTTCGTCGACGCCCAGTGCCTGCGGCACGACAGCCGCGGACGCCTCCGACGCATCCACATCCAGCAGACCGAACCGGCCCGGATGCTCCGACTGCGCAGAACGCACCAGACCCCACACACCGGCGGCCGCCACATCCTCACCCGCGACAGCACCACGCGTGACGAACACCAACCGCGAGGCGGCAAACCGCTCCCCGGCCAACCACTCCTGCACCACACCCAGCACACGCGCAGTCAGAACATGCGCGGACCCGGCCACGCCACCGTCCGCATCACCCACCACCGGCACCAACACCACACCCGGCACCGGCACTTCATCACCACTCGCCGCGAGTGCCGTCAGATCGGCGTACGCGCCCTGTGCGCCAACGATCCCCGCAAGGCCCAGCACATCCGAACCCACCACAGCCGGCACACCGTCGACATCGGACGACGCGGCCACCGAGGTCCACACGACCTCGAAGAGCGAGTCGCGATTCCCCCCACCGGCCTCACCGCCCACCTGATCGGCCTGAACCGGCCTCGTGACCAGGGACTCTACAGAAGCGACCGGCGAACCGCCCGCATCAGCCAACGCCACCGTCAACGCGCCGTCCCCACCACGCGTCAGACGCACACGCAACGTCGAGGCACCCGAAGCATGCAGCGACACGCCCTCCCAGGAGAACGGCATCCCCGCGGCACCGTTCGTGCTGCCGTCGCCGGTGCCGTCGCCCCTGTCACCTCCCAGGAGCGCCGCGTGCAGGGCGGCGTCGAGCAGTGCGGGATGCAGGCCGAAGTTGTCGGTTTCGACGCCCTCGGGCAGGGCGACCTCCGCGAAGATCTCTCCGTCACCGCCCCGCCAGGCTGCGCGCAGCCCCTGGAAGACGGGCCCGTACTCGAACCCGGCGCCGGCGAACCGCTCGTAGCAGCCCTCCACGTCGACCGGTTCGGCACCGGCGGGCGGCCAGACGGTCGCGTCGAACGTCACGGGCGGAGTGCCGCTGCCCAGCACGCCGCTGGCGTTCGACGTCCACGGACGGGAGTCGTCGTCGTCCGGACGGGAGTAGATGCTCACGGTCCTGCGCCCGGAGGCATCGGGCCTGCCGACCGACACCTGCACCTGGACGCCGAGTTCCTCCGGCACGGACAGGGGCGCGGTCAGGGTCAGTTCCTCGACGCGGTCGCAGCCGACCTCGTCGCCCGCCCGCACGGCCAGCTCCAGGAACGCCGTTCCGGGCAGCAGCACGTTCCCCAGGACGGCATGGTCCGCCAGCCAGGGGTGCGACTGGAGTGAGAGCCGGCCGGTGAGCAGGGCGCCGTCCGTGTCGGCGAGCGAGACCGCGGCGGACAGCAGCGGATAGTGGGCCGCTCCCAGCCCGGCGGAACGCAGGTCCGCCATCTGCCGGAAGCCGCCGCCCTTGGGCCAGTACCGCTTGCTCTGGAAGGCGTAGGTGGGCAGGTCGACACGCCGCGCACCCGTACCCGAGAAGAACTCGGCCCACCGTACCGCCACGCCGCGGGTGTGCAGACCGGCGAGGGCGGCGGTCGCGGAGTCCGTCTCGGGACGCCCGGAGCGCAGCACGGGAAGGACGGTCACCCGGTCGTCGGCCTCGCCGAGGCAGTCCTGCGCCATGGCGCTGAGCACGCCGTCGGGGCCGAGTTCCAGGAAGGTGGTGACGCCGTGGTCGTGCAGCCAGCGGATGCCGTCGGCGAACCGCACCTCGCGCCGCACGTGCTCCACCCAGTAGTCGGGGGAGGTGACGCGCTCCACTCGCGCCTGCTCGCCGGTGGTGTTGGACACCAGCGGGATCAGGGGCTCCTGGAGTGCCAGGCCGGCCACCGTCTCCCGGAACTCCTCCAGCATCGGTTCCATGCGGGGCGAGTGGAACGCGTGGGAGACCTTCAGCCGCTTGGTCCTGCGGCCCTGGGCGGCGAAGTGGTCGGCGATCTCGGTCACGACATCCTCGTCACCGGCGACGACGACGGCCGAGGGGCCGTTGACCGCCGCGAGCGACACCTGGTCCCGGCGTCCGTCCAGGAGCCGGGCCGCCTCGTCCTCGGTGGCCTGGAGGGAGACCATGGCGCCGCCCGCGGGCAGGTTCTGCATGAGCCTGCCGCGTGCGGCCACGAGCCTGGCGGCGTCGGGCAGGGAGAGCACCCCGGAGATGTGGGCGGCGGTGACCTCGCCGACGGAGTGGCCGGCCAGGAAGTCCGGCTGGACACCCCAGGAGGAGACGAGCCGGAAGAGTGCGACCTCCACCGCGAACAGCGCGGGCTGTGCGTGGACGGTCTGCTCCAGCGCCTCGGCGTCCTCGCCCCACATCACCTCCCGCAGCGGGGTGCCGACTTCGGCGTCGAGGTGTGCGAGGACCTCGTCGAGGGCTTCCGCGAAGACGGGGAAGCGTTCGTAGAGTTCGCGCCCCATGCCGAGGGCCTGCGCACCCTGGCCGGTGAAGAGGAACGCCTGCTTTCCCCTGCCGCGGGTGTGTCCCTGGACGATGCCGGGAGCGGCTCGCCCTTCGGCGAGCGCAGTCAGGCCGTCCCGGAGGCGGCCGGTGCCGTCCGTGCCGTCCGTGCCGTCGGTTCCGCCGGTGAGGAGCACCGCCCGGTGTTCGAAGGCGGTGCGTGTGGTGGCGAGCGAGTAGGCGACGTCGAGCGGCCGCGGTGCCGTGGACGCGCCCGGCGCGGCGGTCCCGCCGGCGGAGTCCTCTTCGCTCCCGTGGATCTCTCCGTTCTCGTCGCCCGTCAGGGAGAGCAGGCGTGCGGCCTGTGCCCTCAGGGCGTCACGGGACCTTCCGGAGACGAGGACGGGCAGGACGCCGGGTTCGGAGAGGGGCTCGGGCTGTGTGCCCTCGTCCCCCGCGGAGTCGGGTTCCGGGGCCTGTTCGATGACGGTGTGGGCGTTGGTGCCGCTGATGCCGAAGGAGGAGACGGCGGCGCGCTTCAACTCCCCCGTCTCGGGCCACGGTTGGTTCTCCGTGAGCAGCCGTACGGCACCGGCCGACCAGTCGACGTGTGAGGACGGGGCGTCCACGAGCAGCGTCCGGGGCAGTTCACCGTGACGCATCGCCATGATCATTTTGATGACGCCCGCGACACCGGCGGCGGCCTGTGTGTGGCTGATGTTGGACTTGACCGAACCGAGCAGCAGCGGGCGGTTCTCGTCGCGGTTGCGTCCGTAGGTGGCCAGCAGCGCCTGCGCCTCGACGGGGTCGCCGAGAGTGGTGCCGGTGCCGTGGGCCTCGACCGCGTCGACCTGGTCGGCGGAGAGCCGGGCGTTGATCAGGGCCTGCTGGATGACGCGCTGCTGGGACGGGCCGTTGGGGGCTGTCAGGCCGTTCGACGCGCCGTCCTGGTTGACGGCGCTGCCTCGCAGGACGGCCAGCACTTCGTGGCCGTTGCTGCGTGCGTCGGAGAGCCTCTCCAGCACCAGCACGCCGGCGCCCTCGGCCCAGCCCGTGCCGTCCGCGGAGTCGGCGAAGGAGCGGCAGCGGCCGTCCGCGGACAGGCCTCCCTGGCGGCTGAACTCCGCGAGGGTGGCAGGGCTGGACATGACGGTGCAGCCACCCGCCAGCGCGAGGGAGCACTCACCCGCCCGCAGTGACTGGGCGGCCAGATGCATCGTCACCAGGGACGACGAACAGGCCGTGTCGACGGTGACGGCGGGGCCGAGCAGTCCGAAGGTGTAGGAGATGCGGCCGGAGAGCACGCTGTTGGAGTTCCCCAGCAGCTGGAAGCCGTCGCCCGCGTCCTCGGGGCCGATCTGGTAGTCCTGTGCCATCGCGCCGACGAAGACCGCGGTCTGGGTGCCCTTCATCGACGTCGGGTCGATCCCTGCCCGTTCGACGGCCTCCCAGGTCACCTCCAGGAGCAGCCGCTGCTGGGGGTCCATGCCGACTGCCTCGCGCGGTGAGACGCCGAAGAAGTCGGCGTCGAAGTCCGTGGCGTCGTGGAGGAATCCTCCGGAGCCGGTGCTGGAGAGGCCCGTCAGCTCCGGGTCCCAGCCGCGGTCCGTGGGGAATTCGGAGATGCCGTGCCCACCGCCGGCGACCATCCGCCACAGGTCCTCCGGCGAGGAGACGCCACCGGGGTAGCGGCAGCCGATGCCGACCACGGCGATCGGCTCCTGGGCGGCCTCCTCCATGCCCTGCAGCTGCTGCCGGGTCCTGCGAAGGTCCGCGCTCGCCCGCTTGAGGTAGTCGCGGAGCTTCTGTTCGTTGTCCATCTCAACTAACCCATCTCGACAGTCGGCCGGACGTGCGTGGGCGGAACACCGGATGTCCGCGGGTACGAAGGCGTGCCCGCTGCGGCGAGGGAGGAGGGGCGCCGGTCAGCACCGCCGGGGACCCGTCCTGGCGGGGCGTGGCCGCCGGGTCACCGGGCTCGCGCCGGCTGTGCTGGCGCACCGTCAGTTCCCTTGCGTCCGGAACCGGTTGATGGCCTCGGCGTTGCGCGCCCGCAGTTCCTCGTCACGCACCCCGAGCCCTTCCTGGGGGGAGAGACAGAGCACGCCGAGTTTTCCCTGATGGACGTTGTTGTGTACGTCCGAAGCCGCCTGGGGGGCCTCGTCCAGGGCGTAGACCCTGGAGAGGGTGGGGTGGACCTTGCCGCGGGCGGCCAGCCTGTTGGCCTCCCACGCCTCGCGGTAGTTGGCGAAGTGCGACCCGACGATGCGCTTCAGGCTCATCCACAGGTAACGGTTGTCGTAGGTGTGCTGATATCCGCTGGTGGAGGCGCAGGTGACGATGGTGCCGCCCTTGCGGGTGACGAACACGCTGGCGCCGAAGGTCTCCCGTCCCGGGTGTTCGATGACGATGTCGGGGTCGTCCCCGCCGGTCAGTTCGCGGATGCGGGCACCGAAGCGCTTGAACTCCCTCGGGTTCTGGGTGTCCTCACCGGACCAGAAGCGGTAGTCCTCGGCCGAGCGGTCGATGATCAGCTCCGCCCCCATGCGGCGGCAGATCTCCGCCTTGGCCGGGCTGGAGACCACGCAGACGGGGGTGGCACCGCCGTTGAGCGCGAGCTGGGTGGCGTACGAACCGAGCCCACCGGAGGCGCCCCATATCAGCACCGTGTCGCCCTGCTTCATGCCCGCGCCGTTGGCGGAGACCAACTGCCGGTAGGCGGTGGAGTTGACCAGCCCGAGGCAGGCCGCCTCCTCCCAGGTGAGGTGGGCGGGCTTGGGCATCAGCTGGTTCGTCTTGACCAGCGCGATCTCGGCGAGGCCGCCGAAGTTCGTCTCGAAGCCCCAGATCCGCTGTGCGGGATCGAGCATCGTGTCGTTGTGGCCGTCCGGAGACTCCAGTTCGACCGAGAGACAGTGCGCCACCACCTCGTCCCCCGGACTCCAGGCGTTCACGCCGGGGCCGGTGCGCAGCACCACGCCGGACAGGTCGGACCCCAGAACGTGGTACGGCAGGTCGTGCCGCGCGGCCATCGGCGAGGTCCTGCCGTAGCGCTTGAGGAAGCCGAACGTCGGCAGCGGCTCGAAGATGGAGGACCAGACCGTGTTGTAGTTGATGGAACTGGCCATGACCGCGACCAGTGCCTCCCCGGCACCCAGTTCGGGGGTGGGGACGTCCTCCACGTGAAGTGACTTGACCGGGTCCCTGTCCCGGCTCGCCACTCCTTCGAACATCCCGGCGTCCTCTTCCCGTACCGTCACCGCCCGGTAGCTCTCCGGCACGGGCAGCGCGGCGAAGTCCCGGGAGTCCGCCCCACCGGAGCGGACGGCGCTGACGATCTCCTGCACAGTCATGAATGAACCTCCTGGCACCGACGCCGAGTCACCGTCCGTAGCGGTCTCACCGTAGGACTCCAGGAACTAGGGAATCTCCGAGACTTCCGGCGCAGGCCATGTGGACGGCAGCGGCAGGGCGGAGCCGCGGAAGACTAGGGGTTCTCCGGGTGCCCGGCGCGTTCCACTGGACGCAGCCGGCCGTGCCGACCCTGTGACCGGAGTGTCGAGTGCTGATCAGACTGCTGTATGCCCACCTGCGCCCGTACCGCAGAAGGGTCGCGTTGCTGCTGACGCTCCAACTCGTCCAGACTCTGGCGACGTTGCTGCTGCCGACTCTCAACGCCGCGGTCATCGACAACGGTGTGGTCAAGGGCGACACCGACTACATCACCGGTACCGGCGTCGTCATGGTCGTCGTCGCGCTCGTGCAGGTCCTCACCGCGAGCTGCGCCGTCCTCCTCTCCTCCCGCACGACCGCGGGGCTCGGCCGCGACCTGCGTTCAGCCGTCTTCCGCCGGGTGATGCACTTCTCCGCGCGCGAGATGGGCCGATTCGGCACTCCGACGCTGATCACCCGGACGGTCAACGACGTGCAGCAGATTCAGCGGCTGACCATGATGGTGTTCGACGTGGCGGTCTCGGCGGCCATCATGTGCGTCGGCGGCATGGCGCTCGGCCTGTACCAGGACCCGCCCCTGGCGCTGATGCTCATGGCCCTGGTGCTGGTGATCGGCGTCTGCATGGCGGTGCTGCTGAAGCGGCTGGGGCCCTCCTACGACCTGATGCAGCGGTGCGTGGACCGCGTCGGGAAGCTGCTGCGCGAGCAGATCAGCGGGGTGCGGGTGATCCGGGCCTACGTTCAGGACGGCCGCGAGCGGGAGAAGTTCAGCCGGGCCAACACCGACCTCTTCGACGTGGCGCTGCGCGTGGGCCGCCTGATGGCGGCCATCCCCGTGGCGCTGATGCTGGCGATGAACGCGCTGTCGGTGGCGCTGGTGTGGTTCGCGGGGCGCCGCATCGACTCGGGTGAACTTCAACTGGGCGCGCTCAACGCCCTGTTGAGCTATCTGGCCCTGATCATCATGTCGATCATCGTGGTGTCGCTGGTGTTCACGGAGGCACCGCGCGCCCGGGTCGCCGCGAGCCGTGTGCGGGAGGTGCTGGAGACGGAGACGAGCGTCCCGGCTCCCCAGGAGCCGGTCGAGCCCTGGATCGTCACCGGCGATCTCACCCTGCGCGACGTCGAGTTCGGATACCCGGGCGCGGAGATGCCGGTGCTGCGAGGGATCGACCTGAACGTACGGCCGGGCGAGACGGTGGCGGTGCTCGGCGGCACCGGCAGCGGCAAGACGACGCTGCTGAACCTGGCGATGCGACTCGTCGACGTCACCGCGGGCTCCGTGTCCGTCAGCGGAGTCGACATCCGTGACCTGGCCCCCGAAGTGCTCACCCGCACCGTGGGATTCGTGCCGCAGAAGCCCTACCTCTTCTCCGGCACCATCGCGAGCAACCTGCGGTACGGCAACCCGGATGCCACCGACGAGGAGCTGTGGCACGCCCTGGAAGTGGCCCAGGCACGCGACTTCGTGCAACGCATGGAGGAGGGGCTCGACTCGGCGGTCTCCCAAGGCGGTTCGAATGTCTCGGGCGGTCAGCGGCAGCGCCTGGCCATCGCCCGCACGCTGCTGCGCAAGCCGTCGGTCTACCTTCTGGACGACTGCTTCTCGGCGCTCGACCACGGCACCGAAGCCGCCCTGCGGGCCGCTCTCGCAAAGGAGATCGCGATGGCGCCGGTCGTTCTCGTGACACAGCGGATCAGCACGGTCGAGAACGCCGACCGCATCGTCGTCGTCGACGACGGGCGCGTCGCCGGGGTCGGCACACACGAGGAGCTGATGAGGGACAGCGAGACCTACCGGGAGATGGCGCTCTCGCAACCCGCACTTCAGGAGGCGCCCGGTGCTCTCGCCGGTAATTAGTGTCGAGCAGACGCGGCCGTACGAGCCGCCGAACCCGCCCGTAAAGAAGCGGAAGCGCAAGGGGCGGCACCGCCGGCCCAAGCCGCTGTGGCCGGGAGGTCCGCTCCCGCCGGCCACGGAGCAGGGCGACCGAGTCCTCTCCCGGCTGATGGCGCTGCTGCGTCCCTTTCGCCGCACCATGATCGCCATGATCGCCCTGGGTCTGGGCTCCATCGTCCTGAACCTGCTCGGCCCCGGACTCCTCGGCTACGCCACGGACTTGATATTCGCCGGCCTCATCAGCCGGGAGCTGCCCGCCGGAGCCAGCAAGGCGGAACTCATCGCGAAGCTGCGCGCGGAGGGCCAGGACACCCGCGCCAACGTGATCGAAACCGTCGATGTCGTACCCGGTCAGGGCGTCGACTTCACCCAACTCGGCCTGGTGCTGCTGCTCATCCTCGGGCTGTACCTGATCGGGTCGGTGTGCATGCTCGCGCAGGGCCGCCTCGTGGCGTACGTCGTGCAGAGCGGCGTCCGTACGCTGCGGGAACGGGTCGGGGAGAAGCTGACGCGACTGCCGCTGAACTACTTCGACCGCCACTCCAGGGGCGAGGTGCTCAGCCAGGTCACCAACGACGTGGACAACCTCCAGCGGACCCTGCAACAGGTTCTGGGCCAGATACTCAACTCGCTGATCTCCGTGCTGGGCGTGCTGGTGATGATGCTCGTCATCTCCTGGGAACTGGCCATCGTCGTGCTGGTGAGCGTGCCCGTGTCCGTACTGATCGCGACGTGGCTCGGCAAACGCGCCCAGCCCCGCTTCGCTGAGCAGTGGAACGTGACCGGCACGCTCAACGGCCACATCGAGGAGATGTACACCGGCCACTCGCTGGTCAAGGGCTTCGGCCGGCGCGACCTGGCGGAGGGCGTCTTCGACGAGCACAACGAGACGCTCTTCAAAGCGGCTTCACGCGCACAGGCCACCTCGGGTCTGATCGGGCCCACGACGCGTTTCGTCACCGATCTCAACTACGTCCTGGTGGCGGTCATCGGGGCGCTGCGTGTCGCGAGCGGGTCGATCTCTGTCGGCGACGTGCAGGCGTTCGTCCAGTACTCCACCATGTTCAGCAGGCCGATCACCGACGTCGCGAACTTCTCCGGACAGTTCCAGTCCGGGCTGGCTTCCATGAAGCGCGTCTTCGACCTGCTCGAGATCGAGGAGCAGATTCCCGACCCGGCCGATCCCGTACGGCCCGGGAAGGTCACGGGACGCGTGCAGTTCGAGGAGGTCTCCTTCCGCTACCTCCCCGGCACGCCACTGATCGAGGAGCTCTCCCTGACCGCCGAACCCGGCCAGGTGGTCGCCATCGTCGGCCCGACCGGGGCGGGCAAGACCACCCTGGGCAATCTGCTCATGCGCTTCTACGAACTCGACGCCGGGCGCATCACGGTGGACGGGACGGACATCGCCTCCATGACACGCGAGGACCTGCGCGGGGCGATCGGCCTCGTCCCGCAGGACGCGTGGCTCTTCGGCGGAACGATCGCGGAGAACATCGCCTACGGGCGCCCCGACGCGACACGCGAAGAGGTCGTGGCCGCCGCGCGCGAAACATGCGTCGACCGCTTCGTCCGCGCCCTCCCCGACGGATACGAAACGGTGCTGGACGAGGATTCCTCCAGCGTCAGCGCCGGAGAGAAGCAACTCATCACCCTCGCGCGGGCGTTCCTGGCCGGACCGACCATCCTGCTGCTGGACGAGGCGACCAGCTCGGTCGACTCCCGTACGGAGGTCCTGATCCAGGAGGCGATGAACTCGCTGCGGGCGCAGCGGACGAGCTTCGTCATCGCCCACCGGCTCTCCACGATCCGCAGCGCGGACCTCATCGTCGTCATGGACTCCGGGCAGGTCGTCGAACGCGGCACGCACGAGGAACTGCTGGAGGCCGGCGGCATGTACGCGCGGCTGCTCGCAGGGGCGTAGGGGACGTACGCGCGGCGGCACGCCGGGGCATAGGGGCGTAGGGGCGCCCCTGGAGCCGGTCCCCCGGCGTTCAGCCGGCGCGTCAACGCCGGCTTGTCAACGCCGGCGCGTCGTGTCAGCGCCGTACCGGCGGCCGTATCAGCGAGTCGGGGCCCTCGACGACGATGGCGAGGGCCCCGGTCCGGTGCTCCGTGAGGCGGAAGTGCCCGCCGCCGAGGACCTCCGGGCGCAAGAGCCCCCTCGTCCACTACCGCCGTTGCCGTGCCCGAAGAAGACGAACGGCCGCTCGTCCAGGACCATGTGCTCGTCTCCTCACGCGGTGGTCGCCGCGGCGGACGTGCCGGTCGCGGGCCCGGAGGCCGCGCCGGACGCCGGAGCGGCCGCTGTGGCGGCCACCGGGGTGGTCGCCTTGCCCGCGGTGGTCCCGGGCCTGATCCTCTCCGTGCGGAAGCCGGTGCCGGTCTTACGGCCGAGGTGACCGTCCGCGACAAGCTCCTCCAGCGCCGCCGCCGGCGCGAGGCCCGCGTCCGGAGCGGATTCGTGCAGCCGCCGCAGAATGGCCAGCGACACATCGAGCCCTACGGTGTCGAGCAGGGTGAAGGGACCCATCGGATGGCCGTAGGCCGTGGTGACCGCCGAGTCGACGGCCTCGACGGTCACGCCGGTGCGGTCGAGCATCCTGATCGCCTCGTTGAGGAACGGGAAGAGCAGGGCGTTGACGATGAACCCTGTTCTGTCCGTGCAGTCCACCGGCTTCTTCCCCAGCGCCCGCGCCAACGCGTGGGCCGTAGCGAGGACTTCGGGAGCGGTGTCATCGGTACGCACGACCTCGGCCAGCTTCATCACCGGTGCGGGGTTGAAGAAGTGCAGCCCGATCACATCGGAGGGACGGCTGGTGGCCTGCGCGCACGCCGTCACGGAGAGGCTGGAGGTGATGGTGGCGAGGATCGCGCCCGGCTTCGCCACGACGTCCATCTCGGCCAACACGGCTTGTTTGAGAGGCAGTTCCTCGGCCACGGCCTCGATCAGCAGGTCGCACCGGGACAGCTCGGCGTAGTCGTCCGTCGTATTGACCCACCCCAGCGCCTCGAGGCGTTCGCACTCGCTTACCCGCCCGCGCTGTTCGGCCCGTACCAGCGACCGGTCGACTGCGGCGAACGCGGCGCCCGCCTTCTCCTCACTGCGCGCCACAAGCGTGACCGGTATGCCCGCACGCGCGGCGACCTCCGTGACGCCACGGGCCATGGTCCCGGAGCCCACGACCCCGATCCGCGTGATGTCACGCAGGGAGCGGCCCGGGTCGCTCAAGTCCTTCGCGCGGGGCACGACTTCGCCCTCGTCGTCGTAGCGGTAGAAGCCGTGCCCGGACTTGCGCCCGAGGTGGCCCCTCTCGACCATCCGGTCAAGGAGCGCCGACGGGAGAAGAGCGCCGTTCCCCGTCCGGTTGTGGAGAGTCCGCAGCGTGTCCCGCACGGTGTCGAGTCCGAGAAGGTCGAGAAGCCGGAGCGGACCGTAGGGCAGTCCGCAGCCGAACCGCATGGCCGTGTCGATGTCCTCCACGGTCGCGTAGTCCTGCTCCACCATCGCCGCCGCCTCATTGAGGTAGCCGTAGACCAGTTCCGTCGCCGCCTCGCCCGGCGCCTCACCCAGCGAGGCGACCTCGCTGCCCGCGCCCTCCACGACCTGACGCGCCAGCCGCATCGCCTCCGGTGACGTCATGGCCGTGCCGACCAGCTCGACGGTCCGGCCGTGCGGAGGTGGCAGATGGGCGCGCACGCCCAGCACCCGTTCGGGACGTCCGGACGCCGCCGCGAGCTGCTCCACGGGCATCGCGCCGCTCACCGTGGCGATGACGGTGCCGGTCGAGCAGGCAGCATCGAGTTGACGCAGCACGTTCTCCTTGACGCGCGGCTCCTCAGACACCGACTCGATGACAAGGTCAGCCCCCTTGAGATCGCTGAGTTCCGCCCCAAGACTCAGTCCGGCGCCGTCCGGCCTGTGACTCTCCAGCCTCCCGCCCACGGCTTTGACCAGACGGGGATCCTGGTCCACGGCGACGACCTCGAACTCAGGAGGGCCGGCGAGCAGCGCCCGCGCGATGCCCTCCCCCACGGAACCCAGGCCCATCACGCCGATCACGAGCGTCCGACCATCCATGTGACTGGCTCCTTCCCGCCTGCCGGAGTCGGCAGAACTCATGGAGCACATGGTCACGGACAGGGCACTAGTGAACTCACCCGAACTCGGGAGACTCGGGAGCGATGGGTGGACGGACTCCCGCTGAGCGGCGCGCGGGCCACGCCAGGACGGGGCCGGGCGCGCGGGCGCCCGCGGGGCAGGGGGATGCACAGGGGCACGTACGGACCGGGGCGGACACGGCAGGCCGGGACGGCGTCGGGACACGCCGCCCCGTCCCTGCCGCGCTCAGGACAGGCCGAGCTCGTTGTCGAGCAGGTCGAACATCTCGTCGTCCGAGACCGAGTCGAGATCGACCTCGCCGTCGCCGCTCTTCGTGGACTCACCGCCCGACGACGCCCAACGTGTCCTGAGCACCTCCAGTCGGCCCGCGACCTGCTTGTGGACCTGCGCATCGACGGTCGTCTCTCCGAGGGCCTTCTCCAGCCGGTCCAGTTCCTTCAGGAGGGAGCTGGGGCTGCCGGCCTGCGCGGTTCCGGGCGGGAGGAGTTCAGCACACAGGAAGTCCACCAGCTCCGCGGGGGTCGGATAGTCGAAGACGAGCGTCGCGGGCAGCCGGATCCCGGTGGCAGTGGTCAGCCGGTTGCGCAACTCCACGGCGGTCAGGGAATCGAAGCCCAACTCCTGG
The DNA here is from genome assembly GCF_000424965.1 of Streptomyces sp. TAA204. Lineage (NCBI taxonomy): Bacteria > Bacillati > Actinomycetota > Actinomycetes > Kitasatosporales > Streptomycetaceae > Streptomyces > Streptomyces sp. TAA204. The sequence continues at coordinate 407 of NZ_AUKW01000027.1, read as the reverse complement.
AACTGGCGGTCCGATTCGATCTCACCCGGATCGGAGTGACCCAGCACCTCGGCGACCTGGCCGCGCACCAACTCCATCATCTGCTCGTTGCGCTCGGAGTCGCTCAACGGCGTCAGTCGCTGTACGAGGGAGTCGGCCGACTCCACTCCGGCCACCGCCCTGCGGGAGCGGGCGCGGATCAACCCACGCAGCAGCGGCGGGACTTCGCCCCGTGCCTTCAGCGCGGGCAGGTCCAGCCGCAGCGGCACGAGCACCGCTTCGGCTCCCCCGAGCGCGGCGTCGAAGAGCTCAAGGCCCTCTTCGACCGTCAGCGGCGGCATCCCCGAACGCGCCATACGCTCCGCGTCCGCCTCGGAGAGCATCCCGTCCTGCGCCCAGGCACCCCAGGCCAACGACACACCAGGCAG
>NZ_AUKW01000026.1:0-66650 GCF_000424965.1 Streptomyces sp. TAA204 | reverse complement strand
GTGGATGCCCTCGCGCTTGAGGCAGTTGTACGAGCGGACGGTGAGCTCGAGCTCCTCGATCGGCAGCGCCAGATCGGCGGCGAGCGCGGCGTCCGTCGGGGACGGGCCCATGTCGATGCCCTCGGCGTCGACGTTCAGCTCGCGGGCGAGGCCGAAGAGCTCGACCAGGGTCTTGCCCGCCGAGGCCATCGCGTCGCGGGGACGCATGGCCTGCTTGGTCTCGACGTCGACGATCAGCTTGTCGAAGTCCGTGCGCTGCTCGACACGGGTCGCCTCGACCTTGTAGGTGACCTTCAGCACCGGGCTGTAGATGGAGTCGACCGGGATACGGCCGATCTCCTGGCCCATCTGCTTGTTCTGCACGGCGGAGACGTAGCCGCGGCCGCGCTCGACGGTCAGCTCCATCTCCAGCTTGCCCTTGCCGTTGAGCGTGGCCAGGACCAGATCGGGGTTGTGCACCTCGACGCCGGCCGGCGGTGCGATGTCCGCGGCGGTGACCAGGCCGGGGCCCTGCTTGCGCAGGTACATCACAACGGGCTCGTCGTGCTCGGAGGAGACGACGAGGCTCTTGATGTTGAGGATGAGGTCGGTGACGTCCTCCTTGACGCCCGGCACGGTCGTGAACTCGTGCAGGACACCGTCGATCCGGATGCTGGTGACGGCAGCACCGGGGATCGAGGAGAGAAGCGTGCGACGCAGGGAGTTACCGAGGGTGTATCCGAAGCCCGGCTCCAGCGGCTCGATCACGAACCGTGAGCGGAATTCGTCGACGACCTCTTCGGTCAGGGACGGGCGCTGAGCAATCAGCATGAGGTAAGGCCTCCAGTCTTCGGCAACCGCTATTTGATGCCGTACTGACAGGGTACGGGTGGTACGGCCCGTTCCGGCGCCGTACCACCCGCCCCTTACGAGCCGCTACTTCGAGTAGAGCTCGACGATCAGCTGCTCCTGCACCTGGGTGTCGATCACCTGGCGCTCGGGCAGCGAGTGGACGAGGATCCGCATCTTCGACGGGATGGACTCCAGCCAGGCCGGAACCGTCTTCTCGCCGGCCTCCGCAGCCGCCACCTGGAAAGGCGTCAGGTTACGGGAGGCGTTGCGGACCTCGACGATGTCGGACACGGAGACCCGCGCCGACGGGATGTCGGTCTTGCGACCGTTGACCGTGATGTGCCCGTGCTTCACCAGCTGACGGGCGTGGTCACGGGACTTGGCGAAGCCGGCCCGGTAGACCACGTTGTCCAGACGGGTCTCGAGGATGCGCAGCAGGTTCTCACCAGTCTTGCCCTGCTGCCGGTTGGCCTCGTTGAAGTACCCGCGGAACTGCTTCTCCAGGACGCCGTAGATACGTGCTGCCTTCTGCTTCTCACGCTTCTGCAGCAGGTACTCGGAGTCCTTGGTGCGCCCGCGACCGTGCTCACCCGGGGGGTAAGGACGGATCTCGATCGGGCACTTCGCGCTCTCGCACTTGCTCCCCTTGAGGAAGAGCTTCTGCTTCTCCCGACGGCAACGCTTGCAGTCGGCCCCGGTGTAACGCGCCATTGTCTCAGATCTCCTGTTTCAGCTGGTCAGACTCGGCGACGCTTGGGCGGGCGGCAGCCGTTGTGCGGGGTGGGGGTCACGTCCTGGATGGACCCGACCTCGAGGCCGGTGGCCTGGAGGGAGCGGATCGCGGTCTCACGGCCGGAGCCGGGACCCTTCACGAAGACGTCCACCTTGCGCATGCCGTGCTCCTGGGCGCGGCGTGCGGCGTTCTCGGCGGCCATCTGCGCCGCGAACGGCGTCGACTTCCGGGAACCCTTGAAGCCGACGTGGCCGGCGGAGGCCCAGGAGATCACGTTGCCGGTCGGGTCGGTGATCGAGACGATGGTGTTGTTGAACGTGCTCTTGATGTGAGCGTGCCCGGCGGGGACGTTCTTCTTGTCCTTGCGGCGCACCTTCTTGGCGCCGGCCGTACGGCCCTTCGGAGGCATATGGATTTACTCCTGTGGAGGTCGTCGGTCCTGCTACACGGACCGCTGCAGCGTGTCCGGTGCGGACTACTTCTTGCCCGGCTTCTTCTTGCCGGCGATCGCGCGACGCGGTCCCTTGCGGGTGCGGGCGTTGGTCTTGGTGCGCTGGCCGTGGACGGGGAGACCGCGGCGGTGCCGCAGACCCTCGTAACAGCCGATCTCGACCTTGCGGCGGATGTCGGCCTGAATCTCACGGCGGAGGTCACCCTCGACCTGGAGATTGTTGTCCACGTACTCACGGATCTTGATGAGGTCTTCCTCAGCGAGATCGCGCACACGGGTGTCCGGGCTGATGCCGGTCTCACCCAGGGTCCGCTGGGCAAGGGTACGACCGATGCCGAAGACGTAGGTGAGGGCGACCTCGACGCGCTTCTCGCGCGGGAGGTCGACGCCTGCGAGGCGTGCCATTCCTGTGGCTCCTGATTGCTTTGCGGAGGTCTGCCGCAGCGCCGTCCCTTCTCCGCACGCTCCGTTGAGCGGCTACGGACAAGGTCCCCGGCCTCCGACCGAGGGTGTCGTCCCCACCGACAAGACTTCCAAGGCGGGGGGTCGGGCGTCTGCGTATGTACTTGTCGCTTGCGTCGCGCGAAGAGTGCGAGTGGTGCGAAGGCTACGGTCGGGGGTGCTTCAGCCCTGGCGCTGCTTGTGGCGCAGGTTGTCGCAGATGACCATGACCCGGCCGTGGCGGCGGATCACCTTGCACTTGTCGCAGATCTTCTTGACGCTCGGCTTGACCTTCATGGATGAGGTTCTCCGGGTCAGGCCGCCGCCCCGCTCGCGGGACAACGGCTCGATCTGTCGAGCTACTTGTAGCGGTAGACGATCCGCCCGCGTGTCAGGTCGTACGGAGAGAGCTCCACCACGACCCGGTCGTCGGGAAGGATACGGATGTAGTGCATCCGCATCTTGCCGCTGATGTGCGCGAGAACCTGGTGACCGTTCTGAAGCTCCACCTTGAACATCGCATTCGGCAGAGATTCGACGACCGTGCCCTCGATCTCGATGGCCCCTTGTTTTTTGGCCATGCTCTAGCGCTTCACCTTCCGGGATCGGCTACCTGGGGTGACCCCGGGCATAGAGAGACCCCGGGACCGACAAGCCAGTCTACGACACGCGTCCCGCAAAGACGAATTCGGGTAGTCTCCCCACCCGACAAGATCGTTATGCGAGGAGCGGGAAGGTTACGGCCGGGACCGGCCGCACACGCCCGCGATCAGGCCAGCGGGTCGGGCGCCGCGGTGACGCCGAGCTCCGCGAGCTTCGCACGGCCGCCGTCCGGCGCGGTCAGCACCAGCGGGCCCTCCTCCGTCAGCGCGACGGAGTGCTCCCAGTGGCTGGACCAGGTGCCGTCGTTCGTCTTGACCGTCCAGTCGTCCGACAGGACGTGCGTCTTGGGAGACCCCAGGGTCACCATCGGCTCGATCGCCAGGCACATCCCCGGCACCAGCTTCGGACCCCGGCCGCGCCGGCGGTCGACGTAGTTCAGCAGGTGCGGGTCCATGTGCATCTGCGAGCCGATGCCGTGGCCGCCGTAGTCCTCGACGATCCCGTACGAACCGGAGGCGGGGCGGGGCTGACGGCGGATGTAGCCCTCGATCGCGCGGGAGACGTCCACCAGGCGGTTGCCCTTGCGCATGGCGGCGACGCCCGCCCACATGGACTCCTCGGTGACCCGGCTCAGCTCCGCCACCTCGGCGGGGTGGCCCTCGCCGACGAAGACGGTGAGAGCCGCGTCACCGTGCCAGCCGTCGATGATCGCGCCCGCGTCGATCGAGAGCAGGTCGCCCTCCTTGAGCACGGTCTCCTTGTCCGGGATGCCGTGCACCACGATGTCGTTGACCGACGTGCAGATGTTGCCCGGGAAGCCGCCGTAGCCGAGGAAGTTGGGCTTGGCGCCATGATCGGCGAGCACCTTGGCGGCGACCTCGTCCAGGTCCTTCGTGGTGGCCCCGGGAACCGCGGCCGTACGGCAGGCCTGGTGCATGGCCGCGACCACCAGCCCCGCCTCGCGCATCTTCGCGATCTGCTCCGGGGTCTTGATCTCCACCATGCGACGGTGCCTTTCCTCGTGCCGTGGCTGTCGGAGGCTGCTGCCGTACGGCAACTCAGCGCTCGTGCTTCATTTCAGTGTGCCGTACCGGCAAACGGTCGCGGCCCCCGCACCGGGGTACCGCGACCGCAAGCGATTGCCGTATGACCGCACCACCGGGGCCCGTCAGTCGGCGACCGAGTCGTTCTCGCCCTGCAGAGCCTGCATCGCGCGCTCGGTCACCTCACTCACCTTGCCGAGCGCGGAGATGGTGGTGACCAGGTCCTGCCGCTTGTAGTGGTCGATGATCGGCTCGGTCTCACTGTGGTAGACGGCCAGCCGCTTGCGTACGGTCTCCTCGCGGTCGTCGTCACGCTGGTACAGCTCGCCGCCGCACGCGTCACAGACCCCGTCCTTCCTCGGCGGGGAGTACTCCGCGTGGAAGACGTGACTGCTGTCACTGCGGCAGATACGGCGGCCGGCGATCCGCTTGACGACCTCTTCCTCCGGGACCTCCAGGTCGAGAACGGCGTCCAGCTGCTCGCCCTTCTCCTCCAGGATGCGGTCCAGTGCCTCGGCCTGCGCGATGTTGCGGGGAAAGCCGTCCAGCAGGAAGCCGCCCGCGGCGTCCGGCTCGCCCATTCTGTCCTTCGCCATGCCGATGGTGACCTCGTCGGGTACCAGCTGGCCCGCGCGCATGAACTCCTGCGCCTGCCGGCCGAGCTGCGTGCCCTGGCTGATGTTGGCGCGGAAGAGGTCGCCCGTGGAGATGTGGGGGACCGAGAGGTTCTCGGCCAGGAACGCAGCCTGCGTTCCCTTACCCGCGCCAGGCGGCCCGACGAGGACGATACGCATCAGCGGAGGAACCCTTCGTAATTGCGCTGCTGAAGCTGGCTCTCGATCTGCTTCACGGTCTCGAGTCCGACGCCCACGATGATCAGAATGCTCGTCCCGCCGAACGGGAAGTTCTGATTGGCTCCGAACGCGATCAGCGCGACGGTCGGCACCAGGGCGATCAGCCCGAGGTACATCGCACCGGGCCATGTGATGCGGTTCAGCACATAGCTCAGGTACTCCGCGGTGGGCCGTCCCGCACGGATGCCCGGGATGAAGCCACCATACTTCTTCATGTTGTCGGCGACTTCTTCGGGGTTGAAGGAGATGGCGACGTAGAAGAAGGCGAAGAAAACGATCAGCACGAAGTACGTGACGATGTAAATCGGGTGGTCACCCTTGACGAAGTAGGCCTGGATCCACTCCGCCCAGCCGGCCTGCGACCCGCTGAACTGAACGATCAGCGCGGGAATGTACAGGAGCGACGACGCGAAGATGACAGGAATCACACCGGCCTGGTTGACCTTCAGCGGAATGTAGGTGGAGGTGCCGCCGTAGCTGCGGCGCCCGATCATCCGCTTCGCGTACTGCACGGGGATGCGGCGCTGTGCCTGCTCGACGAGGACCACGAGGCCCACCATCGCCAGACCGCTGATGATGACCGCGCCGAACTCGATCCAGCCGTCGGCCAGTTTGCCCTGCTGCTTGATGGCCCACAGCGCGCCGGGGAAGCCCGCGGCGATCGAGACGAACATCAGGATCGACATGCCGTTGCCGATGCCCTTGTCGGTGATCAGTTCACCGAGCCACATGATGAGCGCGGTGCCGGCCGTCATGCAGATCACCATCGTGATGGTGGTGAAGACGGACTGGTCCGGGATGATCTGGTCACGTACCTGGCACTGGGGGAAGAGGGTGCCGCTGCGCGCGGTGGCGACAAGGCCGGTCGCCTGAAGGACCGCGAGCGCGACCGTCAGATAACGCGTGTACTGCGTGATCTTCGCCTGCCCGGCCTGGCCCTCCTTCTTCAGGGCCTCCAGCCGCGGGATGACCACGACCAGCAGTTGAAGGATGATGCTCGCGGTGATGTACGGCATGATGCCGAGCGCGAAAATGGTCAACTGCAGCAGCGCGCCACCGCTGAACATATTGACCAGCCCGAAGAGGCCCGAGTCCCCCTCGGCCTCCTTCATGCACTGGTTGACGTTCTCAAAGCTGACGCCCGGTACCGGTACGTGCTGTCCCAGACGGAAGAGCACCATGATGCCGAGCGTGAACAACAGCTTCTTTCGCAGGTCGGGCGTCTGAAATGCCCGGGCGAACGCGGTGAGCACGGTGCCTCCTGCGCCCCCCGCGTCTGGCGCGAGAGGTGACGGTCTTGGGGGTCGACAGATACCAACAGTGCCCGCCACCTTACCGGCGACGGTGCCCGCCGTGGAACGACGGACCGGGGACGCCCCGTTGGGACATCCCCGGCCAGTCAGTCAACGAACTCAGTCAAGCTCGGTGACAGTGCCGCCGGCAGCGGTGATCTTCTCCTTGGCGGAGCCGGAGACCTTGTTGACGGTCACCGTCAGCGCCACGGAAATCTCGCCGGTGCCGAGCACCTTGACGAGCTCGTTCTTGCGAACGGCGCCCTTGGCGACCAGTCCGGCCACCGTGACCTCGCCACCCTCGGGGTAGAGCGCGGCCAGCTTGTCCAGGTTCACGACCTGGAACTGCTTGTGGGCAGGGTTACGGAATCCCCTGAGCTTGGGCAGCCGCATGTGCAGCGGCATCTGCCCGCCCTCGAAGCTCTCCGGAACCTGGTAACGGGCCTTGGTGCCCTTGGTTCCACGTCCGGCGGTCTTGCCCTTGGACGCCTCACCACGACCCACACGGGTCTTGGCGGTCTTGGCGCCGGGGGCCGGCCGGAGGTTGTGGACCTTCAGCGGGTTGCTGTCCGCCATGTCAGTCGACCTCCTCGACCGTGATGAGGTGCCGCACGCTGTGCACCATGCCGCGCACCTCGGGACGGTCGTCGCGTACGGACACGTCGCGCACCCGCTTCAGACCGAGCGTCCGCAGCGTGTCCCGGTGGTTCTGCTTCGTACCGATGACGGAACGGGTCTGCGTGATCTTCAGGCGAGCCATTACGCACTCACCCCGGCACGCGCCCGCAGCAGAGCGGCGGGCGCCACGTCCTCGAGCGGCAGGCCACGGCGGGCGGCGATCTCCTCGGGACGCTGAAGTCCCTGCAGTGCCGCACGCGTGGCGTGCACGATGTTGATCGGGTTCGCGGAGCCGAGCGACTTGCTGAGCACGTCGTGGATGCCCGCGCACTCCAGCACGGCACGCACCGGGCCACCGGCGATCACACCGGTACCGGGCGAGGCCGGCTTGAGGAGCACGACACCCGCGGCTTCCTCACCCTGGATCGGGTGCGGAATGGTGCCCTGGATGCGGGGGACCTTGAAGAAGTGCTTCTTGGCCTCCTCGACGCCCTTGGCGATGGCGGCCGGCACCTCCTTGGCCTTGCCGTATCCGACACCCACGGTGCCGTCACCGTCGCCCACCACGACGAGCGCGGTGAAGCTGAAGCGACGGCCACCCTTGACTACCTTGGCCACGCGGTTGATCGCGACAACGCGCTCAACGTACGCGGTCTTCTCGGCGGCGGCGCCGCCGTCCCGGCCCTTGCGGTCCCGACGCTCGCCGCCACCGGCGCCGCCACCGCGACGCTGGGGTCCAGCCATTGGAATTACCTCTCTCGTTTACGTCCGCTGCGTAGGACCGCGCTCAGAACTTGAGCCCGGCTTCACGGGCGGCGTCAGCCAGAGCGGCAATCCGCCCTGCGTACTTGTTGCCGCCGCGGTCGAACACGACAGCCTCCACACCCGCGGCCTTCGCCCGCTCGGCGACAAGCGCGCCGACCTGCTGGGCCTGTGCGCTCTTGTCGCCGTCGCCGCGGATCGACGCGTCGAGCGACGAGGCCGAGGCGAGAGTGTGGCCCGCCAGGTCGTCGACGACCTGGGCGACCATGTGACGGTTGGAGCGCGTCACCACAAGACGAGGGCGCACGGGTGTGCCCGAGACCTTCTTGCGGATGCGAATGTGACGGCGCTTGGCGGCGGCGCGCTTGTAGGCGTCGCCCTTAGCGATCTTCACGCCGTATGCCATGGCTACTTACCAGCCTTTCCGACCTTGCGGCGGATGGTCTCGCCCGCGTACTTGACGCCCTTGGCCTTGTACGGGTCCGGGCGGCGCAGCTTGCGGATGTTGGCGGCGACCTCGCCGACCTTCTGCTTGTCGATTCCCTCGACCGAGAACTTGGTCGGCGACTCGACCTTGAACGAGATGCCTTCCGGCGCCTCGACCAGGATCGGGTGGCTGTAGCCCAGCGAGAACTCCAGGTCGGAGCCCTTCGCCTGGACGCGGTAACCCACGCCGCTGATCTCGAGGTTCTTGCTGAATCCCGTGGTCACGCCAGTGATCATGTTCGCCACCAGCGTGCGGGACAGACCGTGCAGAGCCCTGTTCCTGCTCTCGTCGTTGGGGCGGGAGACGACCAGTGCGCCGTCCTCGCCCGTCCCGATCTCGATGGGTGCGGCCACGGTGTGCGAGAGGGAGCCCTTGGGCCCCTTCACACCGACAGCCTGACCATCGATGGTGACGTCCACACCGGCGGGAACCTGGATGGGGAGCTTGCCGATTCGCGACATTGCTTTTCCTCCGTTCCCTTCCGTTACCAGACGTAGGCGAGGACTTCCCCACCCACGCCCTTCTTCTGCGCCTGCTGACCGGTGAGGAGCCCGTAGGACGTGGAGATGATCGCCACGCCGAGGCCGCCGAGCACCTTCGGCAGGTTGGTGGACTTCGCGTAGACCCGCAGGCCCGGCTTCGAGATCCTCTTGATGCCGGCGATCGAGCGCTCGCGGTTGGGCCCGAACTTCAGCTCGAGGACGAGGCTCTTGCCGACCGTGGCGTCCTCGGTCTTCCAGCCCGTGATGTAACCCTCCTGCTGGAGGATCTCCGCGATGTGCGACTTGATCTTGCTGTGCGGCATCGCGACAGCGTCGTGGTACGCCGAGTTCGCGTTCCGCAGACGCGTCAGCATGTCTGCGATCGGATCGGTCATGGTCATGTGATGGCCTTCGGCCTCTCTCGCCGGGGTTTCCTGTATGCGCCCTCCCTCTCCCCGTACTTCGCAGACGGGACGGGTGGGGTGCGGGGACCTACGGCGTAGTAAGACGGTCATGGACGGCGGGCGCCCAACCACACAAGCCTAAGCCATGTGCGGGAGGACTCCCGACGGCCTTGATGCTCTTACCGAGAGCCCTGGCTGGCCCGGAATCCACACGCCCGGAGTCCGCTCCGCGGGAGCGGCTCCGGAACGAGGGACCGGGTTACCAGGAGCTCTTGGTCACGCCCGGCAGCTCGCCGCGGTGCGCCATCTGACGAAGGCACACACGGCACAGGCCGAACTTGCGGTAGACGGAGTGCGGACGGCCGCAGCGCTGGCAGCGCGTGTACGCGCGGACAGCGAACTTCGGCTTGCGGCTGGCCTTGGAGATCAGAGCCTTCTTCGCCATGATCAGTTCTCCTTGAACGGGAATCCGAGGTGACGAAGGAGGGCACGCCCCTCGTCGTCGCTGGTCGCCGTGGTGACCACGGTGATGTCCATGCCCCGGACCCGGTCGATCTTGTCCTGGTCGATCTCGTGGAACATGACCTGCTCCGTGAGACCGAAGGTGTAGTTGCCCCGGCCGTCGAACTGCTTCGGCGACAGCCCGCGGAAGTCGCGGATGCGCGGCAGCGCGAGCGACAGCAGGCGGTCGAGGAACTCCCACATCCGGTCGCCACGCAGGGTCACGTGGGCACCGATCGGCTGGCCCTCACGCAGCTTGAACTGCGCGATGGACTTACGGGCCTTGGTCACGGCCGGCTTCTGGCCGGTGATCGTGGCCAGGTCGCGGACGGCGCCGTCCATCAACTTGGAGTCACGGGCGGCGTCGCCGACACCCATGTTGACCACGATCTTGGTGAGACCGGGGATCTGCATGACGTTCTCGTAGTTGAACTCGTCCTGCAGCTTGCCCTTGATCTCGGAGCGGTAGCGCTGCTTGAGGCGCGGGGCTTCTGTGGTGGCAGTCATCAGATGTCCTCACCGGTCCGCTTGGCAACGCGGATCTTGTTGCCGTCGTCGTCGAAGCGGAACCCGACGCGGGTGACGACCTTCTTGCCGTCCTTCTCCACAACGAGCTGAACATTGCTCACGTGGACCGGCGCCTCGGTCGTCACGATGCCGCCCGTCTTCGAACCACGAGCGGTCTGGCCGGCCTTGGTGTGCTTCTTGACCCGGTTGACACCCTCGACCAGGACGCGGTCCTCGCGGGGGTAGGCCACGATGACCTTGCCCTGCTTGCCCTTGTCCTTACCGGTGATGACCTGAACCAGGTCGCCCTTCTTGATCTTCATCGGTTACAGCACCTCCGGCGCGAGCGAGATGATCTTCATGAACTTCTTCTCGCGCAGCTCCCGGCCCACGGGGCCGAAGATGCGGGTGCCGCGGGGGTCACCGTCGTTCTTGAGGATGACCGCCGCGTTCTCGTCGAAGCGGATGTACGAGCCGTCGGGCCGGCGGCGCTCCTTGACGGTGCGCACGATGACGGCCTTGACGATGTCGCCCTTCTTCACGTTCCCGCCCGGGATCGCGTCCTTGACGGTAGCGACGACGACGTCACCGACGCCCGCGTAGCGCCGGCCCGAACCGCCGAGCACACGGATGGTGAGAATCTCTTTCGCACCCGTGTTGTCGGCGACGCGCAGCCGGGACTCCTGCTGGATCACGTCTATCTCCTGATCGTCTGCCGGTTCCCGGCAGGGTCAACGCCCGAGCGGGGCGTGCCCTGCCGAGCCTGGCGGAACTGTCCTGGGGGTTCCCAGGCTGATTTGCCGAGCCAGCTCCGTTGCGGAACTGCCTACTTCGCCTTCTCGAGGATCTCGACGATGCGCCAGCGCTTGGTCGTGGACAGCGGCCGGGTCTCCATCAGGAGGACACGGTCGCCGACCCCGGCGGCGTTCTGCTCGTCGTGAGCCTTGAGCTTGTTGGTACGGCGGATGACCTTGCCGTACAGCGCGTGCTTGACGCGGTCCTCGACGGCGACGACGACGGTCTTGTCCATCTTGTCGCTGACGACCAGACCCTCACGGGTCTTGCGGAATCCGCGCTCCTGGCTCTTCTCAGTCACATTCGTCTCGCTCATCAGGCGCTCTCCACCGTCTCGATGCCCAGCTCGCGCTCACGCATCAGGGTGTAGATCCGGGCGATGTCCTTACGGACGGCCTTCAGCCGGCCGTGGTTCTCCAACTGCCCGGTCGCCGCCTGGAAGCGGAGGTTGAACAGCTCTTCCTTGGACTCGCGAAGCTTGCCGAGAAGCTCCTCGTCGCCCAGCTCACGCAGCTCGGAGGCCTTGGTCCCGGCCGCCATCACGACTCACCTGCCTCGCGCCGAACGATGCGGCACTTCATCGGAAGCTTGTGGGCGGCGCGGGTGAGCGCCTCCTTGGCAATCTTCTCGTTCGGGTAGGACAGCTCGAACATCACGCGCCCCGGCTTGACGTTCGCGATCCACCACTCCGGAGAACCCTTACCGGAACCCATGCGGGTCTCGGCGGGCTTCTTCGTCAGCGGACGGTCCGGGTAGATGTTGATCCAGACCTTGCCGCCACGCTTGATGTGACGGGTCATGGAGATACGAGCTGCCTCGATCTGCCGGTTGGTCACATAGGCCGCGGTGACGGCCTGGATCCCGTAGTCCCCGAACGTGACCTCGGTGCCACCCTTGGCCATGCCCTTGCGCTTCGGGTGGTGCTGCTTACGGTGCTTGACCCTGCGCGGGATAAGCATGGCGTCAGCCCTCCTTCCCGGCAGCGCCGGGCTCTGCCGCCGCACCGGCGGGCGCCACGGCCTCGGCCTTGGGGGCCTCGGCAGGAGCACCCTGCTGCTGCGGCTTGCGTCCGCGACCGCCACGCTCGCCACCACGACGGGGGCGGTCGTTGCCACCGCCACGCGACGGGCGGTTGCCCGCACGGGCTGCGGCGTTCTCGGCGCGGACCTCAGCGATGTTCTTGACGTCACCCTTGTAGATCCACACCTTCACGCCGATACGGCCGAAGGTGGTCCGGGCCTCGAAGAAGCCGTAGTCGACGTTCGCCCGGAGGGTGTGCAGAGGCACACGGCCCTCGCGGTAGAACTCCGAGCGGGACATCTCGGCGCCGCCGAGACGGCCACCGCACTGGATCTTGATGCCCTTGGCCCCGGCCTTCATCGTCGTCTGCATGCTCTTGCGCATCGCACGGCGGAAGGAGACGCGGGAGGAGAGCTGCTCGGCGACGGCCTGGGCCACCAGCTGCGCATCGGTCTCGGGGTTCTTGACCTCGAGGATGTTGAACTGGATCTGCTTGCCGGTCAGCTTCTCCAGGTTGCCCCGGAGCCGGTCTGCCTCCGCACCGCGGCGGCCGATGACGATGCCGGGACGCGCGGTGTGCACGTCGACCCGGACACGGTCACGGGTGCGCTCGATCTCCACCTTGGAGATGCCGGCCCGCTCCATGCCCTGCGTGAGCATCTTGCGGATCGCGACGTCTTCCTTGACGTAATCCTTGTAGAGCTTGTCGGCGTACCAGCGCGACTTGAAGTCGGTGGTGATACCGAGGCGGAACCCGTGCGGGTTTACCTTCTGGCCCATTACCGGGTTCCTTCCTTGCTGCTCACGACCACGGTGATGTGGCTCGTCCGCTTGCGGATCCGGTAGGCGCGGCCCTGGGCGCGCGGCCGGAACCGCTTCAGGGTCGGGCCCTCGTCGACGTAGGCCTCGGAGATGACGAGGCTGTCGGCGTCCGGGTGGTCGTAGTTGTGGGCGGCGTTGGCGATGGCGCTGTCCAGCACCTTGCCCACCGGCACGCTCGCGGCCTGCGGGGCGAAACGCAGGACCGCCTGAGCCTCCGTGGCAGGCATGCCACGAACGAGGTCCACCACCCGGCGGGCCTTCATGGGCGTGACGCGCACATAGCGCGCCTGGGCCCTGGCTTCCATGGTTGTCCCTTCGGTGTCAGTCATAGTCTTCACACCCCGCCATCAACGACGACGTGACTTGCGGTCGTCCTTGACGTGGCCGCGGAAGGTGCGGGTCGGCGCGAACTCGCCGAGCTTGTGGCCGACCATCGACTCGGTGACGAACACCGGGACGTGCTTGCGGCCGTCGTGCACCGCGATCGTGTGGCCGAGCATGGCCGGGACGATCATCGAGCGGCGGGACCAGGTCTTGATGACGTTCTTGGAGCCCGCGTCGTTCTGCACGTCCACCTTCTTGATCAGGTGGTCGTCGACGAAGGGCCCCTTCTTGAGACTGCGCGGCATCTAAAACCCGCCTCCTAGCGCTTCTTGTTCGTCTTGCGGCGGCGGACGATGTACTTGTTGCTGGCCTTCTTCGGCGAGCGCGTACGGCCCTCCTTCTGACCCCACGGGGAAACCGGGTGGCGGCCACCGGAGGTACGACCCTCACCACCACCGTGCGGGTGGTCGATCGGGTTCATGACCACGCCGCGGACGGTCGGGCGGACGCCCTTCCAGCGCATGCGGCCGGCCTTGCCCCAGTTGATGTTCGACTGTTCGGCGTTGCCGACCGCGCCGACGGTGGCGCGGCAGCGGACGTCGACCAGGCGGATCTCACCGGACGGCATGCGCAGGTGGGCCATGCGGCCCTCCTTCGCCAGCAGCTGCACGGAGGCACCCGCGGAACGGGCGAACTTCGCGCCGCCGCCGGGCCGCAGCTCGATGGCGTGGATGGTCGTACCGACCGGGATGTTGCGCAGCGCCAGGTTGTTGCCCGGCTTGATGTCGGCCCCGGGACCGTTCTCGACGCGGGTGCCCTGCTTGAGGCCGGCGGGCGCGAGGATGTAGCGCTTCTCGCCGTCGGCGTAGTGCAGCAGCGCGATGCGCGCGGTGCGGTTGGGGTCGTACTCGATGTGCGCGACCTTGGCCGGCACGCCGTCCTTGTCGTGCCGACGGAAGTCGATCACACGGTAGGCGCGCTTGTGGCCACCGCCCTGGTGGCGAACGGTCACACGACCGGCGTTGTTACGGCCGCCCTTGTTGTGCAGCGGGCGGACCAGCGACTTCTCCGGCGTGGACCGCGTGATCTCGACGAAGTCGGCGACACTGGCGCCACGACGGCCCGGAGTCGTCGGCTTGTACTTGCGGATACCCATTTCTCAGTCCTCGTCCGATATCGGACAGTCCTGCCTCCGTCAGGAGACCGGACCGCCGAAGATGTCGATACGGTCGCCCTCGACGAGGGTCACCACGGCGCGCTTGGTGTCCGCGCGCTTGCCGTAACCAGTGCGGGTGCGCTTGCGCTTGCCCTGCCGGTTGAGCGTGTTGACCGCGCTGACCTTGACCGAGAAGACCGACTCGACGGCCTGCTTGATCTGGGTCTTGTTCGCGCGCGGGTCGACGATGAAGGTGTACTTGCCCTCATCCAGCAGTGCGTAGCTCTTCTCCGAGACCACCGGCTTGATCAAGATGTCACGGGGGTCCGTGAACGTCTTGCTGGTGACGGTGGCCGTGCGTGCCTCGGCGGCGGTGCTCTCGCTCATCAGGCGTCGCTCCCTTCGAGCTCAGAGGTGGCGGCCTTCTGCGGGCCGGCCACGAAGGACTCGAAGGCGGCCTTGGTGAAGACCACGTCGTCGGAGACCAGTACGTCGTAGGTGTTCAGCTGACCCGGCTCCAGGGTGTGCACCTGGGGCAGGTTGCGAGCCGACAGCCACGCGTGCTCGTCGCCGCGCTCGGCGACCAGGAGCACGTTCTTGCGCTCGCTGACCTTGCCCAGCAGCGTCTTGGCGGCCTTGGTCGAGATCTCGTTCTCGACCAGCCCGGAGACGACGTGCACCCGGCCGTGACGGGCACGGTCGGAGAGGGCACCGCGCAGGGCGGCGGCCTTCATCTTCTTCGGGGTCCGCTGCGAGTAGTCACGCGGCACGGGGCCGTGCACGATGCCACCGCCGGCGAACTGCGGGGCGCGGGTCGAACCCTGACGGGCCCGGCCTGTGCCCTTCTGGCGGTAGGGCTTGCGGCCACCGCCGCGCACCTCGCCACGGGTCTTGGTCTTGTGCGTGCCCTGGCGGGCAGCTGCCAGCTGGGCGACGACGACCTGGTGGATCAGCGGAACGCTGACCTGCACGTCGAAGATCTCCGAGGGGAGCTCGACGGTCCCGGTCTTGTCGCCGGCCGGCGAAAGGATGTCAACGGTAGTCATGGTTTACCTCAGGCCCCCTTGGCCGCGGTACGGACCAGGACGAGGCCGCCGTTCGGACCGGGAACCGCGCCCTTGATGAGCAGCAGGCCCTTCTCCGCGTCAACGGCATGGACGGTCAGGTTCTGGGTGGTGACCCGCTCGTTGCCCATGCGGCCGGCCATCTTGGTGCCCTTGAAGACACGGCCGGGGGTGGCGCAGCCGCCGATGGCGCCAGGCTTGCGGTGGTTGCGATGCGCGCCGTGCGACGCCTTGGCGCCGTGGAAACCGTGACGCTTCATGCCACCGGCGAAGCCCTTGCCCTTGGACTTGCCGGTCACGTCCACCTTGCCGCCGGACTCGAAGGTCTCGGCGTTGATCTCCTGGCCGAGGGTGTACTCGCCGGCGTCGGCGGTACGCAGCTCGACGAGGTGACGGCGGGGAGTGACGTCGGCCTTGGCGAAGTGGCCCTTGAGGGGCTTGTTCACCTTGCGCGGGTCGATCTCGCCGAAGGCGATCTGGACGGCGTTGTAGCCGTCCCTGTCTGCGGTGCGGACCTGGGTCACGACATTGGGCCCGGCCTTGACGACGGTCACGGGCACGACACGGTTGTTGTCGTCCCAGACCTGGGTCATGCCGAGCTTCTCGCCCAGGACACCCTTGATCTGCTTAGCCATCTTCTTCCCGCACCCCTCAGAGCTTGATCTCGATGTCGACGCCGGCCGGGAGGTCCAGGCGCATCAGCGAGTCAACGGTCTTGGGCGTCGGGTCGAGGATGTCGATCAGACGCTTGTGGGTACGCATCTCGAAGTGCTCGCGCGCGTCCTTGTACTTGTGCGGCGACTTGATGACGCAGTACACGTTCTTCTCAGTGGGCAGCGGCACCGGGCCCGCGACCGACGCACCAGTGCGGGTCACCGTCTCGACGATCTTCTTCGCCGAGTTGTCGATGACCTCGTGGTCGTAGGCCTTGAGCCGGATGCGGATCTTCTGTCCCGCCATGGCTACTTCGTAGTCCTGTCTCTCGTAACGCTCTGGAACCCATGAGTCCCGTCCTCCGCCGACTTCCGACCCACGCGGTCGGGCGTGTCGACTTCCTTCCAATAAGCAGAGCCTTCCCGCGACGAACCGCGGAGATTTCTCTGGAGAGAAAGGATTCGGGGGTACGGACCCACCGGGTGCCTGGTTGGAAGCCCCTCCTGCACTTCCCGGAAGATTCCCGTACTTCCACCCCTGACGAGGGGCGACGAATACGCTGGGACTCGCTTCCGGTCCTCCCGGCGGGAGGCGCGCAGCATCGGCACTCAACCGAGCAACCTGGACAGTGTGCCACAAGGCGTTTGGCTCATGCCAATCGGGGGGACCGTCCCGCCCCCGGCGCTCCCGCCCGAGGTGAACACCCCGCGGAACGGCCTCACCGGTGCGAAGAGTTCAGCACTTCGAGTGTCCGGTCGATGTGCTCGCGCGTGTTGGAGAGATGTGGCGAGAGTCTTATGTTGCCTTCCCGGACGGCCACGTGTATGCACTCGGCGGCCAGGGCCGCGGCCGTACCGTCCACCGCGTCACGCCGGTGCCGGAGCACCACCAGAGTGGAGCGCTCCTCTCCCGGCGCTTCCGGCCCGACCACTTCGTACAGATTCCGGTCCAGACCGTCCAGCAGCCGCCGCACGAGCCGCAGGCCGTGAGTATGCACTGCCCGCGCACCCAGCGCGGCGAGCAGCTCGACCGAACTCCGCCAGGCGGCGTTGTTGAGGAAATCGGCCGGGCAGAAGATGTCGAGCCCGCGTACTCCGAGATCCTCGATCGTGTATCTGCGCATGTGCCCGAGGCTCCGTCCGCGCTGCTGGGCGAGCCAGTAGACGCGGCGCGGCTCGATCATGCCCGCCAGCACCGGGCTGAGCCAGCTGAAGCCGGTGCCGTACGGACCGCACATCCACTTGTATCCGCACGAGACCAGCGCATCGAGCTGCGCCCCGGCGACGTCCACGGGGCGCGCACCCACCGCCTGTGAACCGTTCACCACGAAGAGGACACCGGCCTGCCGACAGAGCGCTCCCAGCCTCTCCAGGTCCGCCACCGCACCCGTGAAGGAATCGACCCATGTGAGCGCGAGCACCCGCGTGCGCGGCGTCAGCGCCCGCACCACCCGTTCGGGATCGATTCGTCCGCGCGGGCCGCGCCGCACGAACCGGACCCGCACTCCGTGGTGTTGCTGCGCGAGCCAGGGCAGCACGGTCGCCGGATAGTCGCCGTCGACGCACAGCACCTCGTCCCCACGCCTCCACCCGAGCCCGTAGGCGATGAGGTTGAGCCCGTGGGACGTGCTGTCGCCGAGCACGATCTCGTCCGGGCGTCCGTTGACGAACGCGGCCAGCAGAGAACGCAACTCCTCCGGGCGCTCGGTGAACGCCTCGTCCGGGATACGGTGCGGGACGGACTTCTCACGCGCCGCCTCCGCCGCCGCACGTACGGCAGCCGCCGGCATCGGGCCCTGGTGCGCGGTGTTCAGCCACACGTGCTCGCCCGGATCGCTGAAGTACTGCGTGTAGTCATGCTGTTGTGCCTGCGCTGACGGACCCGCCGACGGGGGCTGCTGCTCCATGCCGTCCCCGCTCAGACACCGTCCGCCGCGGACCGCGCGGCGCACGAGACGAGGCAGTCAACGCCACGGCACACCGCGTGCTCGCACAGGCGGCAGATACGGCGTGCGGCGGCGGGGTCACGGGGCAGCAGCGGGAGCAACCCCCGCAGCGCCTCGAGAAGTCCGGATGCCTGATCGGGCGGCAGGCGCCTCACGACGCCCTCCAGCACATGCCGCCTGGCGCGCAGCATTCCTTCGGCGGCGGACTCGCCGGTCGCGCTCAGGCGCAGCCCGCGGGTACGGCCGTCCGGTCCCGGCCCGCGCAGGAGCAGCTCCGCCTTCACCAGCCGCCCCACCACCCGCACGCATCCGGAATGCGTCATACCCAGCGTCGCCGCCAGGTCCGAGACGGACTGTCCCGGACGTGCGCCGACCGTGAGGACCGCCGCCACGGCCGCCGAGTCGAGACCGGAGGACTCGCGCAGAGCCTCGTCGAGCAGATCGTTCAGGCCCACCGTCAGGGCACCGAGCCAGTTCGCCGTCAGTGTCGTCACGAAGGAAGCATGACACAAACATATGTCTGGCGCATACATCTCGGCCGGAGGCTCCGCCTGTGTGTGCTACGCGCGCAACTCCACCGCCTCCGCCGCGCCCGGGCTTCGGGCCGTGTCCGTACCCGGCACCGGTTCCGCGGCGTCCGCGCCGAGCCCGACGATCCGGTTGTCCCTGTCGACGTGCACCACCGAGGGCCGCAGCGCCCGCGCCTCGGCGTCGTCGACCTGCGCGTAGCTGATGAGGATGACCAGATCACCGGGGTGCACGAGGTGGGCGGCGGCACCGTTGATGCCGAGGACGCCGGAGCCCCGTTCGCCCTCGATGACGTACGTCTCCAGCCGTGCCCCGTTGGTGATGTCGACGATGTGGACCAGCTCGCCCGGGAGCAGGTCGGCGGCGTCCATCAGTTCGGCGTCGACCGTGACCGAACCGACGTAGTGCAGGTCGGCCTGGGTCACCGTGGCCCGGTGGATCTTGGACTTGAACATGGTGCGCAGCATGATCGCTCCCGCGGGAAGAAAGGTCGCGCCCTGTGAGCGAGGTGCGCGCCGGCCCGTCCATCGTAGGGGTGTTCCCGGCGCGAACAGCAGCGCGCGGGGCGGATCTCACACTCCACGCAAGCGAAAGAGGGCCCGTACGACCGGAGTCGTACGGGCCCTCTCCCCCGGCCGGAGCCGGGAACGCTCAAGGCACCGGGATCACTTGGTGATCTTGGTGACCTGGCCGGCGCCCACGGTACGGCCACCCTCGCGGATGGCGAACTTCAGGCCCTCTTCCATGGCGACGGGCTGGATGAGCTGAACACTCATCTCGGTGTTGTCGCCCGGCATGACCATCTCGGTGCCCTCGGGGAGGGTCACGACGCCGGTCACGTCGGTGGTGCGGAAGTAGAACTGCGGGCGGTAGTTGTTGAAGAACGGGGTGTGCCGACCACCCTCGTCCTTCGACAGGATGTACGCCTGCGCCTCGAACTCCGTGTGGGGAGTGACCGAGCCCGGCTTGATGATGACCTGGCCGCGCTCGACGTCCTCACGCTTGATGCCACGCAGGAGCAGACCGACGTTCTCACCGGCCTGGCCCTCGTCGAGCAGCTTGCGGAACATCTCGATGCCGGTGACGGTCGTCGAGGTCTTGGTCTCCTTGATGCCGATGATGTCGACATTCTCGTTGACCTTGAGCACACCACGCTCGATACGGCCGGTGACGACCGTGCCGCGGCCGGTGATGGTGAAGACGTCCTCGATGGGCATCAGGAACGGCTTCTCGACGTCACGCTCGGGCTGCGGGATCGCACCGTCGACGGCGTCCATCAGCTTGACGATGGCGTCGCCCCACTCCGCGTCGCCCTCGAGGGCCTTGAGCGCGGAGACCTTGACGACGGGAACCTCGTCACCCGGGAACTCGTACTCCGAGAGCAGCTCACGGACCTCGAGCTCGACGAGCTCCATGATCTCCTCGTCGTCCACCATGTCCGCCTTGTTGAGGGCGACCACGATGTAGGGAACGCCGACCTGGCGGGCCAGGAGCACGTGCTCCTTGGTCTGCGGCATGGGGCCGTCGGTGGCGGCGACCACGAGGATGGCGCCGTCCATCTGCGCGGCACCGGTGATCATGTTCTTGATGTAGTCCGCGTGACCCGGGCAGTCGACGTGCGCGTAGTGACGGTTCTCCGTCTGGTACTCGACGTGGGCGATGGAGATCGTGATACCGCGCTGGCGCTCTTCGGGCGCCTTGTCGATGTTCTCGAACGCCGAAGCCTGGTTCAAGTCCGGGTACTTGTCATGCAGCACCTTGGTGATCGCCGCGGTAAGAGTGGTCTTACCGTGGTCGATGTGACCGATGGTGCCGATGTTGACGTGCGGCTTAGTCCGCTCGAACTTCGCCTTCGCCACTGGGGTCCTCCTGTGGACTGGTGCTGTACACCCCCCACATTCTGCGGAGGGGTTCAGGTGGTCGAAATGAACTGGCCAGGACCCCGAGGGGGTTGCCCTTGACCCGTTCGCTTGGGGGCGGGCGATCGGGGCCCGGCACAGACCACGGACGAACCGTACGGTCTGTACCGGAGTGCCCCGAATGCCTTTGCTACAGCCTAAGGGTTGAGGAACGCGGAGTTACTCGCCCTTGACCTTCGCGATGATCTCCTCGGCGACGCTCCTGGGAACCTCGGCGTAGGAGTCGAACTGCATGGAGTAGTTGGCACGGCCGGAGGTCTTGCTGCGCAGGTCTCCGACGTAACCGAACATCTCCGACAGCGGGACCAGGCCGGTGACGAGCTTGGCGCCACTCCTGTCGTCCATGGACTGAACCTGGCCACGACGGGAGTTGATGTCGCCGATCACATCGCCCATGTAGTCCTCGGGCGTGGTGACCTCGACCTTCATCATCGGCTCCAGCAGTGCCGGGCTCGCCTTCCGCGCGGCCTCCTTGAACGCCATCGAACCGGCGATCTTGAAGGCCATCTCGGAGGAGTCGACGTCGTGGAAGGCACCGTCGAGCAGCGTCACGCGTACGCCGGTCAGCGGGTAACCCGCCAGCACACCGAACTCCATGGCCTCCTGGCAGCCGGCGTCCACGGACGGGATGTACTCCCGCGGGATGCGGCCACCGGTGACCTGGTTGACGAACTCGTAGCCGTCACCCTCGAGCGGCTCGACGGAGATCTGCACCTTCGCGAACTGACCGGAACCACCGGTCTGCTTCTTGTGGGTGTAGTCCACCTTGTCGACCGTCTTGCGCAGCGACTCGCGGTACGCGACCTGCGGCTTGCCGACGTTGGCCTCGACCTTGAACTCACGCTTCATACGGTCGACCAGCACGTCCAGGTGCAGCTCGCCCATACCCGCGATGATGGTCTGGCCGGTCTCCTCGTCGGTCTTGACCTGGAAGGACGGGTCCTCCTCGGCCAGCCGCTGGATCGCGACGCCCAGCTTCTCCTGGTCGCCCTTGGACTTCGGCTCGATGGCGACCTCGATCACCGGAGCCGGGAACTCCATCGACTCCAGGATCACCGGGTTGCTCGCGTCGCAGAGGGTCTCACCGGTGGTGGTCTGCTTCAGACCCATGACGGCGACGATGTCGCCGGCGCCCACCGACTCGATCTCCTCACGCTTGTTCGCGTGCATCCGGTAGATCTTGCCGATGCGCTCCTTCTTGCCCTTCACCGAGTTCATCACCTGCGAGCCGGTGACCAGCCTGCCGGAGTAGACGCGGATGAAGGTGAGCTTGCCCAGGTGCGGGTCGCTCGCGATCTTGAAGGCGAGCGCCGACATCGGCTCCTCCTCGGAGGGCTTCCGCGAGAGGACCTCTTCCGAGTCCTTCACGGAGTGCCCCTCGATGGCCTCCACGTCGAGCGGGGAGGGGAGGTAGCGGGCGATCGCGTCCAGCAGGGGCTGCACGCCCTTGTTCTTGAACGCGGTCCCGCAGAAGACCGGGGTGACGGTGATCGTGCCCTCGGCGCCGGTGGAGGCGAGGGTGATGCGGCGGATCGCCGTGTAGAGCTGGTCCTCGGTGGGCTCCTGGCCCTCGAGGTACAGCTCCATCATCTCCTCGTCGTTCTCCGCGACGGCCTCGAGCAGCTTGCCGCGCCACTCGTCGGCGGCCTCGGCGTGCGTGGCCGGGATGTCGACGGTGTCGTACATCTCGCCCATCTTCGCCTCGGGCGACCAGACCATGGCCTTCATGGTGACGAGGTCGACGACGCCCTTGAAGTCCGACTCGGTCCCGATCGGGATCTGCATCACCAGCGGCACCGCACCGAGGCGGTCCACGATCATGTCGACGCAGCGGTGGAACTCCGCGCCGGTCCGGTCGAGCTTGTTGACGAAGCAGATGCGCGGCACGCCGTACCGGTCCGCCTGGCGCCAGACGGTCTCGGACTGCGGCTCGACGCCGGCCACACCGTCGAACACCGTCACTGCACCGTCGAGCACACGCAGCGCACGCTCCACCTCGACGGTGAAGTCGACGTGGCCGGGAGTGTCGATGATGTTGATGGTGTAGTCGACGTCGTTGAGCGGCCAGTGAGTGGTCGTCGCGGCGGACGTGATCGTGATGCCGCGCTCCTGCTCCTGGGCCATCCAGTCCATCGTGGCAGCGCCGTCGTGGACCTCACCGATCTTGTAGCTGCGACCGGTGTAGAAGAGGATCCGCTCGGTGGTCGTCGTCTTGCCCGCGTCGATGTGGGCCATGATCCCGATGTTCCGGACCTTGGCCAGGTCAAGTGAAGTGGTAGCCATAAGGCTTCAGTCTTCTCTCGGTCTCGATGGGGTCTGCGACTACCAGCGGTAGTGCGCGAAGGCCTTGTTGGACTCGGCCATCTTGTGGGTGTCCTCGCGCTTCTTCACCGCTGCGCCGAGGCCGTTGGAGGCGTCGAGCAGCTCGTTCAGAAGGCGCTCGGTCATGGTCTTCTCGCGGCGGGCGCGCGAGTAGCCCACGATCCAGCGCAGCGCGAGCGTGGAGGAACGGCCGGGGCGGACCTCGACCGGAACCTGATAGGTGGCGCCACCGACGCGGCGGGAACGGACCTCGAGGGTCGGCTTCACGTTCTCCAGCGCGCGCTTGAGGGTGATGACCGGGTCGTTGCCGGTCTTCTCCCGCAGGCCCTCCATGGCGCCGTAGACGATGCGCTCGGCGGTGGAGCGCTTGCCGTTCAGCAGCACCTTGTTGATGAGGGAGGTCACCAGAGGAGAACCGTAGACCGGGTCGATGATGACCGGGCGCTTCGGGGCGGGGCCCTTACGAGGCATGCTTACTTCTCCTTCTTGGCGCCGTAGCGGCTGCGAGCCTGCTTGCGGTTCTTGACGCCCTGCGTGTCGAGGGAGCCGCGGATGATCTTGTAGCGAACACCCGGCAGGTCCTTCACACGGCCACCGCGCACGAGCACGATGGAGTGCTCCTGCAGGTTGTGACCCTCACCCGGGATGTAGGCCGTGACCTCGATCCCGCTGGTCAGACGCACACGCGCGACCTTACGCAGGGCCGAGTTCGGCTTCTTCGGGGTGGTGGTGAAAACACGCGTGCAGACGCCGCGGCGCTGAGGGGAACCCTCGAGGGCGGGCGTCTTGTTCTTCTCGACCTTGTCCTGCCGGCCTTTGCGGACCAGCTGCTGGATCGTAGGCACCGTTTCTCCGGTTTCTGTGTGCCGTCTCGGTAAAGCTAACCTGGGCCACTCTCCCGACCCACGAGGTCGGGTGTGTCGAAGACTGCGAAGTCCCGCGCGAAGGCGAGGGCCTCTCAGGTGAGAAGCATGCAGATTCCGGTGCCGCCGACTCCGCTTCCCGAGCGTCAGATCGCCTACGGGAGCGCAGGGGGTACCCCAGGCACAAGGTCAGAGCGTACCTACCGCGTCGTCCCCGGTCAAAACAAGTATCTACGCGGCCGACCAGCAGCTCACAGACGCCCTCACCCCACGATGAACAGCATCATCAGCGCGCCCATCGCGATCCAGAGCCAGCCCAGCACGAGCCCCGTCGTCGCGGCGCCGTCGCCCTGCTCACCGGTGCGTCTGATCTCGGCCCGCGCCTTGTGCCCGAGGATCACCGCGGGGATCGCCGCGACCCCACACACCACGGGCGAGACGAGCCCGCAGACCAGTGCCGCGGTCGCCGCAGAGTTCTGCGGCCGGTGCGGCGGGGCGTACGGCACGACCGGCTGCTGCTGGAAAGGCACCACCTGCCCCTGCGGAAGGGGGCGGTGATAGGTGGGCGGCATGGCGCTCGGGCCGTTGGGCACGTCACCGGTCAGCTGCTGGAGCTCCTCGATCGTACGCGCGCCCACTGCCCGACCCAGTCGGTAGTCGTACTCGTCCTTGGTCAGCCTGCCCTCGGCATAGGCCGCCTTGAGGACGTCGCTCGCCCGTTCACGGTCCGCGTTCCCGGCCAGCATCCACACCACCCCCTTGAGGCTTCATGATGCACCGAGGGCGGTCACCCCGACAGGGATGACCGCCCTCTGTAGCAGAGCTATGACCTCAGGTTGGCCGGCACGGCCTGCCCGAGCCCGCCATGGACTCAGGCGTTGTACGGACCGTAGTCGTAGTCCTCCAGCGGTACCGCCTGGCCGGAGCCGGTGCCGAAGGGCGAGTAGTCGATGTCGTCGTAGCCGACGGCCGAGTACATCGCGGCCTTGGCCTCCTCGGTGGGCTCGACCCTGATGTTGCGGTAACGGGACAGGCCCGTACCGGCAGGGATGAGCTTACCGATGATGACGTTCTCCTTGAGACCGATGAGGGAGTCCGACTTGGCGTTGATCGCCGCGTCGGTGAGCACCCGCGTCGTCTCCTGGAAGGACGCCGCCGACAGCCACGACTCGGTGGCCAGCGAAGCCTTGGTGATACCCATCAGCTGCGGACGGCCGGAGGCCGGGTGGCCGCCTTCCGCCACGACCCTGCGGTTCTCACCCTCGAACTTCGTACGCTCCACCAGCTCGCCCGGCAGCAGCTCCGCGTCGCCGGACTCGATGATCGTCACACGGCGCAGCATCTGCCGGATGATGATCTCGATGTGCTTGTCGTGGATCGACACACCCTGCGAGTTGTAGACCTTCTGGACCTCGCCGACCAGGTGCACCTGGACCGCGCGCTGCCCGAGGATGCGCAGCACGTCGTGCGGGTTGGTGGCACCCACCGTCAGCGCCTGGCCGACGGTGACGTGGTCGCCCTCGCCCACCATCAGCCGTGCGCGCTTCGAGACGGCGTACGAGGTCTCGTCCGAGCCGTCGTCCGGGGTGACGACGACCTTCTTGGTCTTCTCCGTCTCCTCGATACGTGCCCGGCCGGCCGACTCGGAGATCGGTGCGACGCCCTTGGGCGTACGGGCCTCGAACAGCTCGACCACACGCGGCAGACCCTGCGTGATGTCGTCACCGGCCACACCACCGGTGTGGAAGGTGCGCATCGTGAGCTGGGTGCCGGGCTCACCGATCGACTGGGCGGCGATGATGCCGACGGCCTCGCCGATGTCGACCAGCTTGCCGGTGGCCAGCGAACGGCCGTAGCACATGGCGCAGGTGCCGACGGTCGACTCACAGGTGAGGATCGAGCGGGTCTTGACGGTCTCGACGCCGTGCCGCACCAGCTCGTCGATGAGCACGTCGCCCAGGTCCGTGCCGGCGGGGGCCAGCACCTTGCCGTCGACGACGATGTCCTCGGCGAGGCAGCGCGCGTACACGCTGGTCTCCACGTCCGCGGCCTTGCGCAGCACGCCGTCGGCGCCCTTGGCCGCGATCTCCAGCTTGAGGCCGCGGTCGGTGCCGCAGTCCTCCTCGCGGATGATCACGTCCTGGGAGACGTCGACGAGGCGTCGCGTCAGGTAACCGGAGTCGGCGGTACGCAGGGCGGTGTCCGCGAGACCCTTACGGGCACCGTGCGTGGAGATGAAGTACTCCAGCACGGAGAGACCCTCGCGGAACGACGCCTTGATCGGCCGCGGGATGGTCTCGTTCTTCGCGTTGGACACCAGACCGCGCATACCCGCGATCTGACGCATCTGCATCGTGTTGCCGCGGGCACCCGAGGCGACCATCATGAAGATCGGGTTCGTCTTCGAGAAGTTCTCGCTCATCGCCTCGGAGACCTCGTTGGTCGCCTTGGTCCAGATCGCGATGAGCTCCTGGGTGCGCTCGTCCTTGGTGATCAGACCGCGCTCGTACTGCTTCTGGACCTTCTCGTCCTGCGCCTCGTAACCGGCGATGATCTCCGGCTTGGCGTCGGGGACGACGACGTCCGTGATGGCGATGGTGACGCCCGAGCGGGTCGCCCAGTAGTAACCGGCCGACTTCAGGTTGTCCAGCGCCGCGGCCACGGTGACCTTCGGGTAGCGCTCGGCCAGGTCGTTGACGATCTGGGAGAGCTCCTTCTTGCCGACCGAGTACTCCACGTACGGGTACTCCTCGGGCAGCAGCTCGTTGAAGAGCGCGCGTCCCAGGGTCGTACGCAGCCGGAAACCGTCGCCGGGCTGCCACTCGGGCTCACCCTGCTCCGGCAGCGGCGGTGCCCACTCCGCCGGCGGCACGGAACCGACCGGGAAGCGGATGTCGATCTCCGCCTGCAGGGAGAGCTCCCCGGAGTCGAACGCCATGATCGCTTCGGCGGTGGAGTTGAACGACCTGCCGTCGCCCACCGTCTCGCGCTGCTCCTCGGTGGTGGTGAGGAAGTACAGCCCGAGCACCATGTCCTGCGTCGGCATGGTCACGGGGCGGCCGTCGGCCGGCTTGAGGATGTTGTTCGAGGACAGCATCAGGATGCGGGCCTCGGCCTGCGCCTCCGCCGAGAGCGGCAGGTGCACGGCCATCTGGTCACCGTCGAAGTCCGCGTTGAACGCGGTGCACACGAGCGGGTGGATCTGAATGGCCTTGCCCTCGACGAGCTGCGGCTCGAAGGCCTGAATGCCCAGGCGGTGCAGCGTGGGCGCACGGTTCAGCAGCACCGGGTGCTCGGCGATGACCTCTTCCAGCACGTCGTAGACGACCGTACGGCCGCGCTCGACCATGCGCTTCGCCGACTTGATGTTCTGCGCGTGGTTGAGGTCGACCAGGCGCTTCATCACGAACGGCTTGAAGAGCTCCAGCGCCATGGCCTTCGGCAGACCGCACTGGTGCAGCTTGAGCTGCGGGCCGACGACGATCACGGAACGGGCCGAGTAGTCGACGCGCTTTCCGAGCAGGTTCTGCCGGAAGCGGCCCTGCTTGCCCTTGAGCATGTCGGACAGCGACTTCAGCGGACGGTTGCCGGGACCCGTGACCGGGCGGCCGCGGCGGCCGTTGTCGAAGAGCGCGTCCACAGCCTCCTGCAGCATCCGCTTCTCGTTGTTCACGATGATCTCGGGGGCACCGAGGTCGAGAAGCCGCTTGAGGCGGTTGTTGCGGTTGATGACGCGGCGGTAGAGGTCGTTCAGGTCGG
Source organism: Streptomyces sp. TAA204 (assembly GCF_000424965.1). Classification (NCBI taxonomy): domain Bacteria; kingdom Bacillati; phylum Actinomycetota; class Actinomycetes; order Kitasatosporales; family Streptomycetaceae; genus Streptomyces; species Streptomyces sp. TAA204. The sequence continues at coordinate 39,470 of NZ_AUKW01000026.1, read as the reverse complement.
AGGTCGCGAAGCGGCCACCGTCCAGCTGCACCATCGGACGCAGGTCCGGCGGGATCACCGGCACGCAGTCCAGGACCATGCCCTTGGGGCTGTTGCTGGTCTGCAGGAAGGCCGAGACGACCTTGAGGCGCTTGAGCGCCCGGGTCTTCTTCTGGCCCTTGCCGGTGCGGATGATCTCGCGGAGGCGCTCGGCCTCCTCGTCCAGGTCGAAGGTCTCCAGACGCTTCTGCAGCGCCGCGGCGCCCATGGAACCGTCGAAGTACGTCCCGAAGCGGTCACGCAGCTCACGGTAGAGCAGCTCGTCACCCTCCAGGTCCTGCACCTTGAGGTTCTTGAAGCGGGACCACACCTCGTCCAGACGGTCGATCTCCCGCTGCGCGCGGTCGCGGAGCTGCTTCATCTCGCGCTCGGCGCCCTCGCGCACCTTGCGCCGTACGTCCGCCTTGGCTCCCTCGGCCTCGAGCTCGGCCAGATCGGCCTCCTGCTTCTTGGCGCGGGTCTCCAGGTCGGCGTCGCGGCGCTGTTCGATCTGCTGGCGCTCGACACCGACGTGCGCCTCCAGGGAGGGCAGGTCGCGCGTACGGCGCTCCTCGTCGACGTACGTGATCATGTACGCCGCGAAGTAGATGACCTTCTCCAGGTCCTTCGGGGCGAGGTCGAGCAGGTAGCCCAGCCGCGACGGGACGCCCTTGAAGTACCAGATGTGGGTGACGGGTGCGGCCAGTTCGATGTGGCCCATCCGCTCACGGCGCACCTTGGCGCGGGTCACCTCGACGCCGCAGCGCTCACAGATGATGCCCTTGAAGCGGACGCGCTTGTACTTGCCGCAGTAGCACTCCCAGTCCCGGGTGGGGCCGAAGATCTTCTCGCAGAAGAGTCCGTCCTTCTCGGGCTTGAGCGTGCGGTAGTTGATGGTCTCGGGCTTCTTGACCTCGCCGTGCGACCACTGACGGATGTCGTCGGCGGTGGCCAGGCCGATCCGCAGTTCGTCGAAGAAGTTGACGTCGAGCACTCTCGTCAATCCCTCTCAGGGTTGTGTCGATGAATGGTCTGAACGGGGTTTGGAGGTGGTGTGCCTCCAGGCCCCCAGGGCCGAGGGGGAGGCCGGAACGCCTGGTGAACGCGTCCCGGCCAGACCCGTCAGACCTCTTCGACGCTGCTCGGCTCGCGCCGGGACAGGTCGATACCGAGCTCCTCCGCCGCGCGGAAGACGTCCTCGTCGGTGTCACGCATCTCGATGGACATGCCGTCGGAGGACAGCACCTCCACGTTGAGGCAGAGCGACTGCATCTCCTTGATGAGCACCTTGAACGACTCAGGGATGCCCGGCTCGGGGATGTTCTCGCCCTTGACGATGGCTTCGTAGACCTTCACGCGGCCGGTGACGTCGTCGGACTTGATGGTGAGGAGCTCCTGCAGCGCGTACGCGGCGCCGTACGCCTCAAGGGCCCACACCTCCATCTCACCGAAGCGCTGACCACCGAACTGCGCCTTACCACCCAGCGGCTGCTGGGTGATCATGCTGTACGGACCGGTCGAGCGTGCGTGCAGCTTGTCGTCGACCAGGTGGTGCAGCTTGAGGATGTACATGTAACCGATCGAGATCGGGTCCGGGAACGGCTCGCCGGAGCGGCCGTCGAACAGGTGCGCCTTGCCGGACGGCAGCACCATCCGGTCGCCGTCCCTGTTGGGCACCGTGGCCTGGAAGAGGCCGGCGATCTCGTCCTCACGGGCGCCGTCGAAGACGGGGGTGGCCACGTTGGTGCCGGCATGGACGTCGTCCGCGCCGATCTGCTGCAGCCGCCGCGCCCACTCGGCGTCGACACCCTCCACGCTCCAGCCCTGGGAGGCGAGCCAGCCCAGGTGGATCTCCAGTACCTGTCCCGGGTTCATGCGGGACGGGACGCCGAGCGGGTTGAGGATGACGTCGACCGGGGTGCCGTCCTCCAGGAACGGCATGTCCTCGACGGGAAGGATCTTGGAGATGACGCCCTTGTTGCCGTGACGGCCGGCGAGCTTGTCCCCGTCGGTGATCTTCCGCTTCTGCGCCACGTACACGCGCACCAGCTGGTTCACACCCGGGGGCAGTTCGTCGCCCTCCTCGCGGTCGAAGACGCGGACGCCGATGACCTTGCCGGTCTCGCCGTGCGGGACCTTGAGGGAGGTGTCGCGGACCTCGCGCGCCTTCTCGCCGAAGATCGCACGCAGCAGCCGCTCCTCGGGAGTCAGCTCGGTCTCACCCTTCGGGGTGACCTTGCCGACCAGGATGTCGCCCGCCTCGACCTCGGCGCCGATACGGATGATGCCGCGCTCGTCGAGGTCGGCGAGGACCTCCTCGGAGACGTTCGGGATGTCCCGGGTGATCTCCTCGGGGCCGAGCTTGGTGTCACGGGCGTCGACCTCGTGCTCCTCGATGTGGATCGAGGAGAGGACGTCGTCCTGCACCAGCCGCTGGCTGAGGATGATCGCGTCCTCGTAGTTGTAGCCCTCCCAGGGCATGAAGGCGACCAGCAGGTTCTTGCCGAGCGCCATCTCACCCTCCTCGGTGGAGGGGCCGTCGGCCAGCACCTGGCCCTCGATGACGCGGGAGCCCTCGTCGACGAGCACCTTCTGGTTGAAGGAGGTGCCCTGGTTGGAGCGGGTGAACTTGGCGACGCGGTACGTGGTGTACGTGCCGTCGTCGTTGGCCACCGTCACGTAGTCGGCGGAGACCTCCTGGACGACACCGTCCTTCTCGGCCTTGATGACGTCACCGGCGTCGACCGCGCAGCGGTACTCCATGCCGGTGCCGACCAGCGGCGACTCGGCCCTGATGAGCGGCACGGCCTGCCGCATCATGTTCGACCCCATGAGCGCGCGGTTGGCGTCGTCGTGCTCGAGGAAGGGGATCATGGCGGTCGCGACCGACACCATCTGGCGCGGCGAGACGTCCATGTAGTCCACGTCGTCGCCCGGGATCAGGTCGACCTCGCCGCCACGCCGGCGGATCAGCACCCGGTCCTCGGCGAACCGCATCTCCTCGGTGAGCGGCGCGTTCGCCTGCGCGATGACGAAGCGGTCCTCCTCGTCGGCCGTCAGGTAGTGCACCTCGTCGGTGACGACTCCGTCGACGACCTTGCGGTACGGCGTCTCGACGAAGCCGAAGGCGTTGACGCGGCCGTACGAGGCCAGCGAACCGATCAGACCGATGTTCGGGCCTTCGGGCGTCTCGATCGGGCACATGCGGCCGTAGTGCGAGGGGTGAACGTCACGGACCTCGAAGCCGGCCCGCTCACGGCTCAGACCGCCCGGGCCCAGCGCCGAGAGGCGGCGCTTGTGGGTGAGCCCGGAGATCGGGTTCGTCTGGTCCATGAACTGGGACAGCTGGCTGGTGCCGAAGAACTCCTTGATGGAGGCCACGACCGGCCGGATGTTGATCAGGGTCTGCGGCGTGATGGCCTCGACGTCCTGAGTGGTCATCCGCTCACGGACGACGCGCTCCATACGGGCGAGCCCCGTACGGACCTGGTTCTGGATCAGCTCGCCGACGTTGCGCAGACGGCGGTTGCCGAAGTGGTCGATGTCGTCGGTCTCGATGACGATCTGGTCGCCCTCGGCGGAGGTCGTCTCCGTCTCGCCCGCGTGCAGCTTGACCAGGTACTTGATCGTCGCGATGACGTCGGCGGTGGTGAGCACGCCGGAGTCCAGCGGCTCCTCGCCGCCGAGCTTCTTGTTGATCTTGTACCGGCCGACCTTGGCCAGGTCGTAGCGCTTGGGGTTGAAGTAGAGGTTCTCCAGCAGCGTCTGCGCGGCCTCACGCGTCGGGGGCTCACCCGGACGCAGCTTGCGGTAGATGTCGAGCAGCGCGTCGTCCTGGCCCTGGGTGTGGTCCTTCTCCAGGGTGGCGCGCATCGACTCGTACTGGCCGAACTCCTCGAGGATCTGCTCGTTCGTCCAGCCGAGCGCCTTGAGCAGCACGGTCACGGACTGCTTGCGCTTGCGGTCGATGCGCACACCGACCATGTCGCGCTTGTCGACCTCCATCTCCAGCCAGGCACCCCGGGACGGGATGATCTTGGCGGAGTAGATGTCCTTGTCGGACGTCTTGTCGATGGAGCTGTCGAAGTAGACACCCGGCGAGCGGACGAGCTGCGAGACCACGACACGCTCGGTGCCGTTGATCGCGAAGGTGCCCTTGTCGGTCATGAGCGGGAAGTCGCCCATGAAGACCGTCTGGGACTTGATCTCGCCGGTCTCGTTGTTGGTGAACTCGGCGGTGACGAAGAGCGGAGCCGCGTACGTGAAGTCGCGCTCCTTGCACTCGTCGATCGAGTTCTTCGGGGGCTCGAAACGGTGGTCGCGGAAGGTCAGCGACATCGACCCGGAGAAGTCCTCGATCGGGGAGATCTCCTCGAAGATCTCCTCCAGGCCGGACTTGGTGGGGACGTCGTTTCCGCTCTCCAGCGCAGCCTCGACCCGGGACTTCCAGGCTTCGTTGCCGAGCAGCCAGTCAAAACTCTCGGTCTGGAGTGCGAGGAGATTGGGAACCTCGAGAGGCTCCTTGATCTTCGCGAAAGAAATACGCAGCGGGGCGGTGCTGGCGCCGTTGTTCGAATTGGCAGTCGAGGCGGTGCGCGAGGCGGCCAAGAGGGGGTCCTTCCGAGGGCTCGGACTCTCTACGCGCATACCGGTGGCCCCTGGTGACGGGCAGGGAGCAGCTAACAGGCAGCGCAAAGGGTCAGTGTAGCCTCAAGGCCCACTGATGTCCAGAGCAGATTTCCGGGACCGGGTGGCGTCCCGGTCTCCGCCTCCAGCCGGTGGCAATCTCTCCTCCGGGAGGGGATCCCCCCTTGTTGTTCATCTCTGCCGCGGCCCGCCCCCGACGGCCTCGGTTCGCCGGGGCGGAACGTGCTTGCCGCAACACTTCCCGCTTCGTCTCCGATCCATGCCTCGGAACACGGATCGATGTACGACGCGTCCAGAGAATCGCGTGCCTGATGCCGTTCGTCAAGGGCCCCACGGCACCGACGATCACCATACGCGTCCGTTCCCGGAGGTCGGGGACCCCGCATGGCACAAGCGAGGGGCGACCACCCGGCTGGGTGATCGCCCCTGGCTGTGGGGTCCGTCGGACCCCACGGATCACTTGACCTCGACGGAGGCGCCGGAGTTCTCGAGGGACTCCTTGGCCTTGTCGGCGGCGTCCTTGGAAACCTTCTCGAGGACCGGCTTCGGGGTGCCGTCCACGAGCTCCTTGGCCTCCTTCAGACCCAGCGAGGTCAGCTCACGCACGACCTTGATGACCTGGATCTTCTTGTCGCCGGCGCCGGTGAGGACGACGTCGAACTCGTCCTGCTCCTCGACCTCCTCGGCGGCGCCGCCACCCTGGCCGGGCGCGGCGACGGCGACGGCGGCCGGCGCGGCGGCCTCGACGTCGAACTTCTCCTCGAACTTCTTCACGAACTCGGAGAGCTCGATGAGGGTCATCTCGCTGAACTGCTCGAGCAGCTCGTCCTGGCTGAGCTTCGCCATGATGGCGGTCCTTCCACTAGTTCGGCTGGTGCCGGGTGTACGTATCGGCGGGCTTTCGGCCCGCTGCGGCCGGATGCAGTCGCCTGCCCGGCCTCGACGGGAGCCGAATTACTCGGCACCGCCCTGCTCGACCTTGCTGCGCAGCGCGTCCGCGGTACGGACGAACTTCGTCAGCGGGGCCTCGAAAGTCGCCGCGGCCTTGGCCATGGACGCCTTCATGCCGCCGGCCAGCTTGGCGAGCAGCACCTCGCGGGATTCGACCTCCGCGAGCTTCTTGAGGTCGTCGGCGTTGTAGAGCGCGCCGTCGACCATGCCGCCCTTGATGACCAGGGCGGGGTTGTCCTTGGCGAAGTCACGGAGACCCTTCGCCGCCGCGACCGGGTCACCGGTGACGAAGGCGACGGCCGACGAGCCCACGAAGAACTCGTCGAGCTCGTTGATCCCGGCGTCGTTCGCCGCGATCTTGGTCAGCGTGTTCTTCACCACGCGGTACTGGGCGTTGTCACCGAGCGAGCGGCGCAGCTGCTTGAGCTGAGCCACCGAAAGCCCCGTGTACGCGGTGACCACTGCGGCGTTGGAGTCACGGAACTTGTTCGTGATCTCCTCGACGGCGGCGATCTTGTCGGGAGCGACCTGGTCCCTCGCCATGAGCCTCGGCCTCCTTCCGGGTGATGAGGACCGCTCGGAAGGGGCTGGAACAACGAAACGCCCCAGCGCAGGCGCGTGGGGCGTGGCTCGGCCGCAAGACGGCAGGCGTCTCGGCGGGAGCTTCCTCATCACCTACGCGGGTCGTCCGCGGCTAGCGGATCCTTCGGCCACCGTGCTCCTTGAGTGAGCACAGCGACGACCAGCGGTCTTTGGCTTTGTACGAGATTACGCGAAGCCCCCGTCAGCACCAAATCCGCCGCCGGGGGCCCCGCGTTCGTGCACCTTCCGGTCCGTCACCGCTCGCACTGGACCGGGCCGGCTGTCAGCTCTGGCTGCCCAGCATCTGCTCGAAGGGCAGCGTGTCGGAGGCGGGCGGCTCCTCGACGGAGACCTTCGTGCCGTAGTCCGTGTAGTGGACGGTGGAGTCCATGTCGCCGTACTTGCCCTTGGCCTTCTCCTGCTTCTTCACCAGCAGATCGTCCTCGTCGATCCACAGGTCGACCGTCTCGGTCTTGAACCCCTGCTGTTCGAGCTGGTCGGCGAGCTGGTCCAGCTCCCTCTCACTGAGGTTCTTGGACTGCATCCGTGCCAGTTCGGAGACCTTGATGGTGCCGCTGTAGTGGTCGGTGCGCACGCCCTTGACGTTGTCGGTCCCGACCTTCTTCACCTTGCCGCTGGCGAGCAGCAGGTCGACGGAGCGCGCGGGGTTGTTGTTCTGCATCTGGTCCTTGACCAGTGCGCCCGACGGCCCGCCCTGCTCGGCCAGCTTGTCGTAGTCGTACTTCACCCAGTGCTTGCCCTTGCCGGACGACGCCGCGAACTCGTCACCGAGATTGATGTACATGGCGTCTTCGGTGTAGCGCGCCGGCATCGGCTTCCCGCTGGAGGGCATACCGCTGCCGGAGCCCTTCTGGGTCACGGTCATCTCGGCGGTGGTCCCGCCGCCGGACCAGTCGATGGACCCCTCCGACCTGGTGGACATCTCACCCTGCGGCGTTCCCTGCGTCTGGTCGGAGACGACCTTCGCCGAGTTCTGCTCCTGGGTGCTCTCCGATGCCTGCTTCAGGTCGGCGAGCGCCGCCTCCACGGGCGAGAGCTTGGCCTTGTCCTTCGACCCGCCGCTCCCGCCGTCACCGCTGTCGGAGCTCCCGCCGCAGGCGGTGAGTCCGGCCATCAGAACAACTCCGGCTGCCGCCGCGGCAATTCGACGCTGACGCATGTGATGATCCCCCATGAATATGTGCACTTGTACGACCTGAGCAGACCTTATCCCGTACACGGCACCGCCGTACAACGCCCGCGGGCCCCGCTCTGCGGAGAGAGCGGGGCCCGCGGGGGCACATCGGCGGCCGTTCGCGGTCGAGCGGGGCTCAGACGGCGGCGGGGTCCTCCTCGACGAGGAGGTTCCGGGTGCGGTTGGGGTCGACGGGGATGCCGGGGCCCATCGTGGTGGTGATGGCCGTCTTCTTGACGTAACGCCCCTTGGCCGCCGACGGCTTCAGCCGCTGGATCTCCTCCAGGGCGGCGGCGTAGTTCTCCACGAGCTGGCTGTCGTCGAAGGACGTCTTGCCGATGATGAAGTGGAGGTTCGCGTGCTTGTCGACACGGAACTCGATCTTGCCGCCCTTGATGTCGTTGACCGCCTTGGTGACATCGGGCGTGACGGTGCCGGTCTTCGGGTTCGGCATCAGACCACGCGGACCGAGCACGCGGCCGAGGCGGCCGACCTTGCCCATCAGGTCCGGGGTGGCGACGACGGCGTCGAAGTCCAGGCGGCCGCCCGCGACCTCCTCGATCAGCTCGTCGGCGCCGACGATGTCGGCGCCCGCGGCCTCCGCGGCAGCTGCACGGTCACCGGTCGCGAAGACCAGGACCCGGGCGGTCTTACCGGTGCCGTGCGGCAGGTTCACGGTGCCGCGGACCATCTGGTCGGCCTTGCGCGGGTCGACGCCCAGACGCAGGGCGACCTCGACGGTCGCGTCGAACTTCTTCGTGGAGGTGTCCTTGGCGAGACGCACGGCCTCGAGCGGGGCGTAGAGACGCTCCCGGTCGATCTTGGCGTCCGCGCTGCGGAAGTACTTGCTGCGCTTCACTACTGCTCCTGACAGTGACGTCAGCCGGCTGCCGCCGGGTGACGGTACGGAGTCGTGGTCGGGGCCGGCGCGTGGCCCTCCCACATGGCTTGCTGGGCCTGGGGGCTCAGCCCTCGACCGTGACGCCCATGGAACGGGCGGTACCGGAGATGATCTTCTCGGCCTGGTCCAGGTTGTTGGCGTTCAGGTCGGGCATCTTCGTGGTGGCGATCTCACGCACCTGGTCACGAGTGATCTTCGCGACCTTCTTGACGTGCGGCTCGCCGGAGCCCTTGTCCACGCCCGCGGCCTTCAGGATCATCTTCGACGCCGGCGGCGTCTTGGTGATGAAGGTGAAGGAGCGGTCCTCGTAGACAGTGATCTCCACGGGGATGACCCAGCCGCGCTGCGACTCGGTCGCCGCGTTGTAGGCCTTGCAGAACTCCATGATGTTGACGCCGTGCTGACCCAGCGCCGGGCCGACCGGCGGCGCCGGGTTGGCCGCGCCGGCCTGGATCTGGAGCTTGATCAGCCCCGAAACCTTCTTCTTCTTCTTGGGAGGCATGCTCTCTCCGGGTCCTTGTGAGAGGTGATTCGTCCTCCGCCCGTCATACGGCTGGAGGCATACCGCACCACGATAGCCCGTACCGTGGTGAGCGCTGAAACCGGCAGCTCACGCGATACCCGCGAGCGGGGTGCGCCGAACTGCCGGAAGCCGGTGCGAGGAGGCTCAGTTCTTCTGGATCTGGTCGAAGCTCAGCTCGACCGGTGTCTCCCGGCCGAAGATCTCGACGAGTCCCTTGACCTTCTTCGAGTCGGCGTTGATCTCGTTGATCGTCGCCTGCAGCGTCGCGAACGGGCCGTCGGTGACGGTGACCGAGTCGCCGACCTCGAAGTCGAGCACCTGGACCTCGACCTTGCGGCCGGGACCGCCGGCGGGCTTGCCCTCCTCCTCGGCCGCGGCGGCCTTGGCGGCCTTCTCCTCGGCCTCCGGGGCGAGCATCTTGACGATCTCGTCGAGGGTCAGCGGGTAGGGGTCGTAGGCGTTGCCGACGAAGCCGGTCACACCGGGGGTGTTGCGGACAACGCCCCAGGACTCGTTGGTGAGGTCCATCCGTACGAGGACGTAGCCCGGCAGCTTGTTCTGCCGGACGGTGCGGCGGTCGCCGTTCTTGATCTGGACGACCTCTTCCTGCGGCACCTCGGCCTGGAAGATGAAGTCCTCGACGTTGAGGGAGACGGCGCGCTGCTCGAGGTTGGTCTTCACGCGGTTCTCGTAGCCGGCGTAGGTGTGGATCACATACCACTCGCCGGGGAGCAGGCGCAGCTCGTCCCGGAGCTCGGCGACGGGGTCGGCCTTCTCCGGTTCCTCGGCCTCCGCCGCAGCGGCCTCGCCCTCGCCCTGTGCGGCGGCGTCCTCGGCGGTCTCGGCGATCTGGTCCGACTCGAGGTGGACGGCTGCCTCCTCGGCCGTGGCCTCCGCTGCGTCCGTCCGGTCCGAACTCTCATCCGCCGCCTCGACGATGTCGCGTGCGGTGTCGTCACCCTCTGCGGGCTCGACGGCATCGTTCAGGTTCGGATCAGACACGGTGGCTGCTTCTTCCTGGCTTCAAGGGCTCGAACGTACGAAAGGCGCCGCGTGTGGCATCTGTCGCGGGCTCAGCCGAAAACGTACTTCATGACCTCGGTGAACCCGTAATCGATCACAGTCACCAGACCGATGACGATGACCACGAAAATGATCACCACGGTGGTGTACGTCGACAGCTGGTGCCGGGTGGGCCAGACGACCTTGCGGAGTTCGGCGACGATCTGCCGGTAGAACAGCGCGAGCCGGCCGAAGGGGCCCCTCTTGGCCCGCTTGCCCCCGCGGCGCGGCTTCTTGCCGTCCGACGACCCTCCGGGTTCAGGGACCTCGGTGGTGTCCGTGATCTCCGTCACTCATCCTCACCTGATCCGGGTCGTTGCCATGCGGCGTCCGGCCCGGCCGCACGGCGGTGCAATTCAGTACGTACGCGTGCACACACACCTCGGTCGCGGTGTGTGGAGCAGGGCCGGAGGGACTCGAACCCCCAACCGCTGGTTTTGGAGACCAGTGCTCTTCCAATTGAGCTACGACCCTTTGTGATTCCCCAACTTACCGCATCGGAACGACTGCTCGGTGTCCGTGCATCCGACGGCACAGCTCGGGGCCAACGACGTAGGAGTGTACGTCCTCCCGGGCCGGGCGTCGAACAGGTAGGGCCGCCCGCCCCTCACTCCCCGGTGCCGGACGCCGGAGCCGTCTGGGAACATGCCCTTATGAGCGCTCCAACGCCACCTGCACAGTCTGCACAGTCACCCACCGAACGACGTGTCTCGGCCCGTGTGGGGTCGATCTCCGAGTCCGCGACGCTCGCCGTGGACGCCAAGGCGAAGGCCCTCAAGGCCGCCGGGCGTCCGGTGATCGGTTTCGGCGCGGGCGAACCGGACTTCCCGACGCCCGGCTACATCGTGGACGCGGCGGCCGAAGCCTGCCGCGACACCAGGAACCACCGCTACACGCCCGCCGGCGGCCTCCCCGAGCTGAAGACCGCGATCGCCGCGAAGACCCTGCGCGACTCCGGCTACGAGATCGAGCCGGCCCAGGTCCTGGTCACCAACGGCGGCAAGCAGGCCATCTACGAGTCCCTCGCCGCCACGCTCGACCCGGGCGACGAGGTCATCGTCCCGGCGCCTTACTGGACCACCTACCCCGAGTCGATCCGGCTCGCGGGCGGTGTCCCGGTCCCCGTCGTGGCCGACGAGTCGACGAACTACCTGGTCGGCGTGGAGCAGTTGGAGGCCGCGCGCACGGAGCGGACGAAGATGGTGCTCTTCGTCTCCCCCTCCAACCCGACCGGCTCCGTCTACCCGCGCGACCAGGTCGTGGCCATCGGCGAGTGGGCGCTGGAGCACGGCCTGTGGGTGATGACGGACGAGATCTACGAACACCTCGTCTACGGCGACGCGGAGTTCACCTCGCTCCCGGCCGCCGTGCCCGCGCTGCGGGACAAGTGCGTGGTCGTCAACGGCGTGGCCAAGACGTACGCCATGACCGGCTGGCGCGTGGGCTGGGTCATCGGTCCGAAGGATGTCGTCAAGGCCGCCACGAACCTCCAGTCCCACGCCACGTCGAACGTCAGCAACGTGGCGCAGGTCGCCGCCTTCGCCGCCGTCTCGGGCGACCTGGAGGCGGTCGCGGCGATGCGCACGGCCTTCGACCGGCGCCGTCGCACGATCGTGCGAATGCTGAACGAGATCGACGGTGTGGTATGCCCGGAGCCCGAGGGCGCCTTCTACGCGTACCCCTCGGTCAAGGGGCTGCTGGGCAAGGAGATCCGCGGCAGGCGCCCGGCGACGAGCGTGGAGCTGGCGGAGCTGATCCTGGAGGAGGCGGAGGTCGCGGTCGTACCGGGCGAGGCCTTCGGCACCCCGGGCTATCTGCGTCTGTCCTACGCGCTGGGCGACGAGGACCTGGCCGAGGGCGTGTCCCGGATGCAGAAGCTGCTCGGTGAGGCGCGCGGCTGAGGCGCCGCGCCCCGTCATGTGCTGGTGAGGCGGTCCCCCGGGCAGGTGCCCCGGGGGACCGCCTTCACGTTCGGGCAAGACCTCGTTCAGGGAATGCGACTACCCCTCCGCCGGGCACGTACGGCAGGATCTGTGGATGGCTGTCCGAGACCTGCGCACCCTGCCCAAGGCCCATCTCCATCTGCACTTCACCGGTTCGATGCGGTCCGGCACGCTGCTGGAACTCGCCGACAAGTACGGCGTGCACCTGCCGGCGGCCCTGAGCGGCGGCGAGCCGCCCAGGCTGCGGGCGACGGACGAGCGCGGCTGGTTCCGCTTCCAGCGGCTCTACGACATCGCGCGCTCCTGCCTGCGCACGCCGGAGGACATCCAGCGGCTGGTGCGCGAAGCCGCCGAGGAGGACGTAAGGGACGGCTCGCGCTGGCTGGAGATCCAGGTCGACCCCACCTCGTACGCGCCCCGGCTGGGCGGTCTCATCCCCGCGCTGGAGATCATCCTGGACGCGGTCGAGAGCGCGGCACGGGAGACCGGGCTGGGCATGCGGCTGGTGGTCGCGGCGAACCGGATGAAACACCCCCTCGACGCCCGTACGCTCGCCCGGCTCGCGGTCCGCTTCCGGGACCGAGGGATCGTCGGCTTCGGGCTCTCCAACGACGAACGCCGCGGATTCGCCCGCGACTTCGACCGGGCCTTCGCCATCGCGCGGCACGGCGGTCTGCTGGCGGCGCCGCACGGCGGTGAGCTGTCCGGGCCGAGCAGCGTCCGCGACTGCCTGGACGACCTGCACGCCGCCCGCCTGGGGCACGGTGTACGGGCGGCCGAGGACCCGGTGCTGCTCGCGCAGCTGGCCGAGCGGAACGTCACCTGCGAGGTCTGCCCCGCCTCGAACGTCGCGCTGGGCGTCTACGACAAGCCCGAGGACGTGCCGCTGCGGACGCTGTGGGACGCCGGCGTGCCGATGGCGCTGGGCGCCGACGACCCGCTGCTGTTCGGCTCACGCCTCGCCGCGCAGTACGGCATCGCGCGGGAGTCGCACGGCTTCACCGACCCCGAACTGGCGGAGCTGGCACGGCAGTCGGTGCGGGCGGCCTCGATGCCTCACGACGTGCGCAAGCAGGTGCTGTCCGACGTGGACGGCTGGCTGGGCGGCGGCCCGGCGTCCGGCGCCCCCTGACACACGCGGGGCGTGGGCGGGTGCGAAGACGCACGCGGGGGCGGGTGACCGCTCGCGCGCGCGGGGCCTGTACTCAGGGAGCCCCCGGGGCGGGCGGTACGGTCCGTACGCCCCTACAGAGCGCAGCCGACGGTCACGGGTTCGTTCACGAGTGTCACGCCGAAGACCTCCCGCACGCCGTCCCGCACCTCGCGGGCGAGCGCCAGCAGGTCGGCTGTGGACGCCTCCCCGCGGTTGGTGAGCGCGAGGGTGTGCTTGGTGGAGATACGGGCGCGGCCCGCCCCGTAGCCCTTGGTGAACCCGGCCCGGTCGATGAGCCAGGCCGCGGAGGTCTTCGTACGGCCCTCCCCCGCCGGGAACGCGGGCACGGCGACGTCGGCGCCCAGCCGCTCGGCGGCGCGTCCGGTGAAGGCGGCGAACTCGGCGTCGTCCAGCACGGGGTTGGTGAAGAAGGACCCCGCCGACCACGTGTCGTGGTCCTCGGGGTCGAGCACCATGCCCTTGCCCGCACGGAGCTTCAGCACGGTCTCCCGGGCCGCCTGCGCGGACACGCGGTCACCGGGCTCGACGCCGAGGGCGCGGGCCGTCTCGGCGTACTTGACCGGCGCGGACAGACCACCGGCGTCCTCCAGTTCGAAGCGGACCCGGAGGACGACGTAACGGTCCGGGTCGGCCTTGAACCGGCTGTGGCGGTAGGAAAAGCCGCACTCGGCGTTCGGGACGGTGACCGTCCCGCCGCTGCTCCGGTCGTAGGCGACGACCTCGGTGACGGTCGAGGAGACCTCCTGCCCGTACGCGCCCACGTTCTGGATGGGCGTCGCACCTGCGGAGCCGGGGATGCCGGCCAGGCACTCGACGCCCGCGAGCCCCGCCTCGACGGTGCGGGCGACCGCATCCGACCAGTTCTCGCCCGCGGCGAGTTCCAGACGGGTGCCCGAGAGCCGGAAGCCGGTGGTGGCGATGCGCAGGGCGGTGCCCGGGAAGCCCTCGTCCGCGACGACGAGGTTGCTGCCGCCGCCGACGATCAGCAGCGGGGTGCCGGCGGCGTCGGACTCGCGGACGGCGGCGATCACTTCGTCGTCGGTGGTCGCCGTACGCAGGCGGGCGGCCGGGCCGCCGAGCCGGAAGGTGGTCAGCGGGGCGAGGGGGGCGTCATGGAGTTCCTGCACGCGCTCAAGCGTACGAGAGGGCACGCCGGGCCACGGCACTCCCGTCCCGGGCCGCGTCCTGTCCTGCCCGGCCTGCCCGGCCCGACCTGTCCGGTCCTGCTCTTGGCTGTGTACGGTTTCCCCGCTCCCGGCCCGCGGGCGGGGCGGGGCGGTGGGACCGGTTCAGGCCAGGCGGACGACGGCCCGGGAGACGCCGAGCACCTTCTGGCCGGCGCTCATCACCGTCAGGTCCACACGCACGGTGCGCGCCTCGTCGTCCAGCTTGGCGGCGACCTTCGCGGCGACCTCGATCTCGGCGCCCTTCTCGTCGTCCGGTACGACGACCGGCCGGGTGAAGCGCACCCCGTACTCGACGACGGCCGCCGGATCGCCCGTCCAGTCGGTGACCACACGGACGGCCTCCGCCATGGTGAACATGCCGTGCGCGATGACGTCCGGCAGGCCCACCTCCTTGGCGAACCGCTCGTTCCAGTGAATGGGGTTGAAGTCCCCGGAGGCGCCGGCGTAGCGCACAAGCCGCTCCCGGTCGACGGGGAAGGTGCGCGAGGGCAGCTCGGTGCCGACTTCGACGTCGGCGTACGCGATCTTCGCTGACATCCCGATCAGCCTCCCCTTGTCTCCGGTGCGGGGGCCTCCGCCTCGGCCCCGCGGGCCACGAGCTTGGTGTGGGCGGTCACCACCAGCTCGCCCGAGGCGTCGTGCACGTCGCCGCGTACGTCGAGGATCTCGTTGCCCGCCATCGACTTGACGGCCTCGATGGTGGTGGACACCGAGAGCCGGTCCCCCGCCCGCACGGGCCGTGCGTAGACGAACTTCTGGTCGCCGTGCACCACCCGGCTGTAGTCCAGGCCCAGCTGCGGGTCCTCGGTGACCTGCCGGGCCGCGCGGAAGGTGATGGCGAAGACGAACGTGGGCGGGGCGATCACATCGGGGTGGCCCAGCGCTTCGGCGGCTTCGCGGTCCGTGTAGGCCGGATTGTCGTCCCCGACGGCCTCGGCGAACTCGCGGATCTTCTCGCGGGCGACCTCGTAGGGGCGGGTGGGCGGATAGCTCCGCCCGACGAAGGACTGGTCGAGCGCCATGGAGCGCGGCACCTCCTGGAAGCCGGCGGGTGGTGGGCCATGGGCCCCGGGCCCCGTGAGTTCACGGCCCGGGCCGCCGGGCTCGGGCCGGGGGCGGCCGGAACCGTTCGTACGGAACGACGCGAGGCCGCCCCCGGTCGGGGACGGCCTCGTCGAACGGCCTGGTTCAGCGCGTCTCGCGGTGCGCCGTGTGCGAGTTGCAGCGCGGGCAGTGCTTCTTCATCTCAAGACGGTCCGGGTTGTTGCGCCGGTTCTTCTTGGTGATGTAGTTCCGCTCCTTGCACTCCACGCAGGCCAGCGTGATCTTCGGGCGGACGTCTGTGGCAGCCACGTGAGTGCTCCTTGACGGACAGATGGGCCAGAACGCAGGAAGAGTAGCCGATCGAAGGACCGAACCCACAATCGGCTACATTCGGTGAAGTAGCGGTGACCGGACTTGAACCGGTGACACAGCGATTATGAGCCGCTTGCTCTACCGACTGAGCTACACCGCCACGATGCGCGGAAACCCACCATCCGATGGGGGGATCTCACACATCAGAGCCCCAAAACGGAATCGAACCGTTGACCTTCTCCTTACCATGGAGACGCTCTGCCGACTGAGCTATTGGGGCGAGCGGTGAAGACATTACACGCCCGGCAGCCAAAGGTGAAATCCGTATCGCGCCCGCACACGGCCTTTCCGGAGCCCGCACCCACGTGGGTCGCCCCCCGTCCGGAAGACCCCAACACCCCCTCGCACCACGTCAGTACGACTATTCGCCTCTTCCTCGCCGGTGCCCCCGGAGCGCCCTACTCTCGACTCACGCTGCGTGATCATGATCATCCGCCGATGTGGGGAGTGCGATGGCCGACAGCCAGCCACAGGGCCCGGGGGACGGCGACGGCCCCCGGGACGAGCCTCGTGACGCGAACGGGAGACCCGGCCGGGACTCCGCCGCCCACGACGCCTCCGGCAACGGCGCATCCCAGGACGGCGGGGACCGCGACGGAGGCGGCGCCGTGGACGGCGACGGCCGCGCGAGCACGGACGGCGCGGACGGCGACGCAAGCCCGAGCGGCGGCACAAGCCCGGACGACGGCACAGGCGCGAACGGCAGCACAGGCGCGAACGGCGGCACGCCCGGAGCTCCGGACAGAGGCGCGGCCAGGGGCGGAGGCGCCCGGCCCCGGGGCCGCACCCCGGGCAAGGGCCGCTCCGGCGCGCAGCGGGGCACCGGCGGTCCCTCCCGGGACGGCACCCCTCGTGAGGGCACTTCCCACGACAGAGCCGCCGACACCGCCGCGGCCCGCACCATCATGCTGTGCGGCGCCCGCCTCGCCGACGGCCGCACCGTCGACGTCCGGCTGGGCGACGACCGTATCGAGGCGGTCGGTACGGCGGGCAGCCTCGCGAGGGGACCGCAGCCCGCGGGCGCCTCACGGGTCGACCTCTCCGGTTTCCTGCTGCTCCCCGCGCCGGCGGAACCGCACGCGCACTACGACACCGCGCTGACAGCCGTCTCCCCCGCCTCCGACGGCCCTCCCCGCAGCGCCCCGGAGGACGTGCAGCGGCGTACGACCGAGGCGGCGCTGCTCCAGCTCGGGCAGGGCGCGACCGCCACCCGCACCCATGTGCACATCGGCGACGTGGCGGGGCTGCGCTCGCTGGAGGCGGTGCTCCAGGCGCGTCGGGCGCTGCGCGGACTGGTGGAGCTGAGCACCGTCGCCGTCCCGCGGCTGCTGACCGGTGTCGCCGGGGCAGACAACCTGTCGATGCTGCGGGACGCGGTGAAGATGGGCGCCACGGTCATCGGCGGCTGTCCCGACCTCGACCCCGATCCTGGCGGCTACGTGGACGCCGTGCTGGAGGTCGCGGCAGAGCACGGCTGCGGCGTCGACCTCCACACCGACGGTGACGACCCGGCCCGTCTGTCCCGGCTGGCCGCCGCCGCGGGCGGGCTGCGCCCCGGCGTCGCCATCGGGCCGTGCGCCGGACTGGCCCGGCTGCCGCACAAGTCGGCGGCCCGTACGGCGGACAGGCTCGCCGCGGCCGGTGTCACGGTCGTCGCCCTGCCGCAGGGCAACTGCGGTGTGATGGAGCGCCCCACACCGGCCGCCCCCTCGCGTGTGGCGCCGGTGAGACTGCTCACCGCTGCCGGCGTGGCGGTGACCGCGGGCAGCGGGGCGCTGCGGGACGCCGCCTGCCCCGTCGGCAGGGGCGACCCGCTGGAGGCCGCGTACCTGCTGGCGTCGCACAGCGAGGCACGCGTGGAGGCCGCCTACGAGGCGGTCTGCGGACAGGCGCGCGCGATGATGGGCCTGCCCGAGGTGCGGGTGGAGGCGGGCTTCCCGGCGGAACTGCTGGCCGTGCGGGGTACGGAGCTGGCGGGGGCGCTGTCCCTCGCTTACAGCCGTGTCGTGGTGCACCGGGGGCGGGTGGTGGCGCGCACGAGCGCGGTGCGGGAGTTCTGCGACTTCACGGGCACCTCGGAGTTCGATCTGCCGCGGCAGTCGCAGGGCTGACGGCCGGTCACCCCCGGGTGGCGGGGCAGCGGCAGCGGATGGGCGTACGGTCGGGGCATGCGCACAGTAATCGCTGGTGGACACGGTCAGATCGCGCTGCGGCTGGAGCGGCTGCTCGCCGGGCGCGGAGAAGAGGTGGCGGGCATCATCCGCAAGCCTGAGCAGGAGGAGGACCTGCGGGCGGCGGGTGCCGAACCTGTCGTCTGCGACCTGGAGTCGGCCTCCGTGGAGGAGGTCGCGGCACATCTGGAGGGCGCCGACGCGGTGGTCTTCGCGGCCGGAGCGGGGCCGGGCAGCGGCACGGCGCGGAAGGAGTCCGTGGACCGCGCGGCAGCCGTCCTCCTCGCGGACGCGGCGGAACGCGCGGGCGTACGGCGCCACATCGTCGTCTCCGCGATGGGGGCCGACGCCGGACTCACCGAACCGCCGCCCGGGACCGACCCCGTCTTCGCCGCGTACCTGCGCGCGAAGGGCGCCGCGGACGACGCCGTACGGGCACGCGGGAGCCTCGACTGGACGGTGCTACGGCCCGGCAAGCTCACCGACGCTCCCGGCACCGGACTGGTACGGCTCGAGGAGCGGACCGGTCGGGCGGAGGTGCCGCGGGACGACGTGGCGGCCGTACTGGCGTCCCTGCTGCACGCGCCCGGCACGGCGGGTATGACGCTGGAGCTGATCAGTGGCGGGACGCCGGTCGACGAAGCGGTCGGAAGCATCGCCGGCAGTTGACACCGGGGCCGGCGGCGGGCCCAGCCGCCGCCCCGGTGTCAACTGCCGGGGCGGCGGCGCAGCTTGGCGAGTTCGGCGTTGAACTGCGCACCGCTGAGCAGCGCGAGGTTCGACATCCACAGCCACACCAGGAAGACGACGATCCCCGCGAGCGGCCCGTACATCCTGTAGTACGTGCCGACGTGCGAGACGTAGAGCGCGAAGCCCAGCGAGGCCACGAGCCAGAGCAGCACGGCGACCACCCCGCCCGGCATCTGGTTGCGCACACCGCGCGTCCCGGCGGGGCCCGAGCGGAAGAGGATCAGTACGAGTACGGCTGCCAGGCAGACCAGCAGCGGCCACTTCATCGTGCTCCATGCCTCGGCGGCCACCTTGCCCCTGCCGAGCGTCTCCCCGGCCGTACGGGCGAGTTCGCCGCTGAGCACCAGCACGAACAAGCTGGAGATCAGCAGCGCCAGCAGCGTCAGGGCGGTGAGCACGATGCGCGGAGCCGCACGCCTCAGCGGACGCGTGTCCTCCACGCCGTGCATGGCGTGCAGGGCACGGCGGAAGACGCTCAGATAGCTGGAGGCGGACCACAGGGACCCGGCCGTGCCGAAGACGGCGAGCAGCCAGGCGGCGGTGCGCTGCCCCGCCATGTCCCTCAGCACTCCCGCGATGAGGTCGCCGGGCTGGGCGGGCAGCAGGGTGGTCACGCGGTGAATGAGTTCCTGCGTGGCGCCCGTACCGGCGAGGCCCATGGCCGAGACCGTGACGAGCAGCGCCGGGAAGACGGCCATCACGCCGTAGTAGGTGAGCGCCGCGGCCCAGTCGGTGACGTCGTCGTTCCAGATGGAGACTGGCGTACGGCGCAGGGCCCGGCGGCAGTCCGCAGGGCTGACGGTGCGGCCCGGCCCGGCTGCCGGGGAGGCGGCGGACGCCGGGCCGGCCGCGTCGGTGCCCGCCGGTGGTGACGCAGCCGCGGGTGACGCAGCCGGTGATGGTGACGCAGCCGGTGGTGACGCCGCCTCCGGTGTCTGCGACGGATCAGTGCGCACGCCGTGACCCGGGTGTTCCGTGGCTGTCATCCGTTTCCGTTCGTCCTGCTCGTTGCCGTGCCGTCCGGTCCCTGGCGTGCTTGCCGCACCGCGTGTGTGCTCATCCGTCTTCTCCGGCTCCCCTTCTCCGGCTCCCCCTCTCCGCCGCTGTCCGCACACGCGTCCGGTGCGTCGTGCTGGTACACGCCTGGCCGGGAGCACGGTCCCGGAAACCTCGGCCCGGCGGGAAGTGCGGAGCAGGCCGGCGTCAAGGTCACCGGCCACCCCTTCCGGGCGGCCCGCAGGCGGGCGCCTCTCGCTCCCCCGGCCGTCTGCGCACCCGTACGCGCACGGGTGGCGGACGGCGCCCCGCCGGGCGTGGTCTTTCGAAGACGCTCCGACCAGGCAGAACGTCTCCGGTCGCAGATTGCCGCAAATGTGCTCAGACTGAGTGATAAGCACCTGAACAGGTGAAGCCATACTTTGCAGAAGGAGGGTCCCGACATGGCCACTCACGCCAGTGGAGCGCATGCGGGTACCGCCGCGCGCACTTCCGGCAGGACGATGATGGTCAGCGGCTGGACGATGCTGGCCAGCGTGCTGATGATCTTCGGTGGACTGCTCGCCGTGTCCTCTGGTGTCGCAGCTCTGCGCGAGGACGCCGTCTTTGCGACCACGCAGAACTACGCCTTCGAGTACAGCCTGACGGGCTGGGGCTGGGTCCACCTCATACTGGGCGCCGTGATCGTCGTCGCCGGGTTCGCGCTGCTCGCGACGGGGGCCATGTGGGCCCGCGTCGTCGGCGTGGCGCTGGCCGGCCTCGGGATGATCGCGAGCTTCATGTGGCTGCCGCACTACCCCTTGTGGGCCGTCATCACTCTGGCCATCGACGTCTTCATCATCTGGGCGCTGTGCGCGGGCATGGGATCCGGTGCGGGTACCGGCTCCGGCGCCGGCACCCGATCACGGGCCTGACCCGCCCGCGAAGCGGCGGCCCCGGACCGGACGTGCCGGCCCGGGGCCGTTCCATGCCACGGCACGCGCGGCAGTGCGGACCCGGCCGGCACGGAAATGCCCGGCCGCCGGTGCGCTCCCGGGTCCGACACTCCCCGAGGAGACCCGATGGCGTGAACCGGGCCGCGCCGACCCTCTGCTGGAGCGCGGGGCGCTCAACGCTGCGTGCCCGCACGGCGGTTCACCCCTTCACCACCCGTTCGGACGGCGTTCCCGCGAGCGCCGTCCGAACGGGTACGGCCTCGCCCGTGCCGGCCGCTTCACCGGGCCACTGCTTAGGCAAGCCGGTGACAAACAAGGCCGCCGCCGGTGCTCTCACGAGTATGTTCGTACGCACCGCGCGCAGAAGGAGACCAACCATGACGCACGCAAGCGGCATGCCGCCGACCGCTCCCCCCGCCCCCTCGGACGCACGTTCAAGGCGCCGCAAGAGCCCGATGAAGGTCGTACTGTCCGTGGTCCTGTGGCTGCTACAGGTCGGTCTCGCGGTGCAGTTCGTCCTCTTGGGCGCCATACCCGCACTGACCGCCGACCCCGGGGCCGTGAGCACCTTCGAGGACATCGGCTTCGGCACGTGGTTCATGTACCTGACCGGCGCCCTGGAGTTGCTCGGCGCCATCGGGCTCGTCACCCCATGGTTCTCGGGGCTGGCGGCCATTGGGCTGGTGGGTGTGATGTCGGGAGCGATCCTCACCCACGTACTCCTCATGGACGGCAAGGGCGCCGAGGCGCCGCTCATGCTCCTCGTACTGTCCCTCGTCGTCGCCGTGGGCCGGTGGGGAACGGTGAGGGACCTCCTCGACCGGGTACGGGGAGGCGGCGGCCGGGCCCGCGCCCGGCGCTGAAGTCCGCAGCCCTCAGGCGCTCTTGGCGCCTTCGGCCCTACGCCCGCGCACCTGTGCCGGACGCCCTCGTGTGGCGGCGTCCCAGGGGCGAGAAGAACCGGCCTCCGACCTGTCTCACCGGTCGGAGGCCGGTTCTTCGTCCGTGCTCCACCCGGCGCCGGCAACGGGAAGCCCACGGGTGGTCCGGGACAGCCCGGCCGAATGCCGGTGACCGGGCGATGATTTCCGAACCTTGCCGCGGCGGACACCGGACGGCGGAGCGCCGCGGGAAGGTGTCAGGCACTTCACCGTGCCACTGGACGGTTCCTTGGCGGGCCGGACCATTCGACGGGCTGGATGAAAGGGCTTCTTGTCCCGCCCGGTTGTCCCGTCCCGGCCTCGTCGGGTTCTTCAGCGATGGCAATGGAACCAGGCCCCCGACGCGTGTTGCCGGGCCGTGAGTGACGTCCGGAGACTGTTGTGCCGAACCGTCGGAGAAGACGGACGGTTCGGCGACGCGCCGGTTCTCACGCGGGCGCGGAGGGCGCATTCACCCCTCACATTGTGCGCGTGTCTACTTTCCCCGTTCCGCGCGCTCCATCGTTCGGGGGGTTACTCCTTCCGAGTCTTGTTCCCGCTGTTCAGTCACCGCATTACTTGAGGGACTCGTTCCTCTTCGACTGCCCCCCATCGGCGCTCACCGGCCCTGAGAAGTGCGCTTCGGCGCCCTTCTCCATCCGGCGGATCGGCGGCAGGCGGGCAGCAGGGGCGGCGCGAACAGGGTCAGATTCTACGAGGGAGACGAAAGAATGGCCTCTACCAGATCCATCGTCAAGTCGCTCCTCAGTACCGGCATGGCCGTCCTCCTGTGGGCGACCGGTCTCGCCGTATCGTCACCGGCCGCAGCGCTGGCGGTGATCGTCGTGGGAACCCCGAGCGCATCGTGTCCGAACCCCCAGCACGCGACCATTCAAGCCGCGGTCGACGCCGCTTCGGCCGGGGACACCATCCGCGTCTGCGCCGGCACGTACAACGAAGCAGTGACCGTGAACAAGTCGTTGCTCTTCCGCGGAGCGCGAGCGGGTGTCGACGCACGCGTCGGCCGCACGAATCCCGCACAGGAGTCCATCGTCCAGCCCCCGGCCGGGTCCACCGGCTTCACCGTCACCGGCGGAGTGAACGACGTCACCATCGACGGCTTCACGGTCCGCGACTCCACTGCCGACGGGATCGACACGCTGACGGGAGGCAGCGGCTTCACGATCGTCAACAACATCATCACCGGCAACCGGATCGGCATCAACTTCCGTTCCCCCGGCACGATTTCCAGTCCGTCAGTGATTCGCCAGAATCGGCTGGTGGACAACAACAACAGCCTGCCGCAAGGTGGAACCGGCGTCTTCCTGGGCGGCGGCCAGGGCACCAACTTCACTTCGATCACCCAGAACCGCTTCAGCGGCCACGTCAACGCTGATGTCAACACCCAGGGAGTCCTGGACGGCAGCGACCCCGCGGAAGAGCTGAGCATCACCGGCAACGCAAGCGTGGACAGCTCCACATTCCTCGTGCTGATCAATGCCGACGCCCCCAGGGTGACCACGAACCAGATCACGAAGAACTCCGCACTTCCCGCCGGCAGCGCAATGCTCATCGACTCGAACACCGATCAGGCGAGGATCCAGGGAAATACCATCACCGGCGGCGCCGGCACCGGGATCAATGTGACAGCACAATTCGGCTCGCTGGAGCCCAGCACCAATCTGAACGTCAGGGGGAATGTGATCAACTCCCGCACCAATGGCGTGAGCATCAGCGGACTGGACTCCGGCACGTTCTCCGGCAACATCGCCCAGAGAAGCAGCAACAACGGAATTCAGGTGAATTCGTCGGTGACACCGGCCGTCCCGCTGGTGTTCAGCGGCAACGTCGCCACAGGCAGCAGCGTATGGGACGCCAACGACGACACCAGCGGCGGCGGCACCGCCGGCACGGCCAACACCTGGACGGGGAACGTGTGCCCCAAGGATGACCCGAACGGAATCTGCGTCTGAGGACGGCTCGGACCCGGTCGGCACCCGCGGTGCCGGCGGGCCTGCTCCAGGTCCGCCGGCACCGACCCGGACACGCGATCGCAGGCTGGCACCCCTCCCCGCACGAGGGGTGCCCTTCGCTCCATGAAATCCCGGCTCACGTATCCGTGCACCGGTCCCGTCCGTCCGTCATCTCCTCAGGCGTTTCCCTGCCGGGGAAGACCTTGCGGGCGACAGCGCCGCAGTTCGGCAGACGGCTTCCCGCTGACGAGTTCGTCCGCGACCAGACGGCCGACCGTCGGTGCCAGGGTGATGGCCGAGTGCATGACAGCGACGTAGACGGACCGGTCCTGAGCGGCGTATCCCACGATCGGTCCGTGCGCGGGCATGGGACGTCTGCCGATGCGACAGCCCAAGGGGAGACAGGCGTCACCGCCGGTGAAGGCCGCTCGCAGACGCCGTAGCACGCGCTGTTGAACCTGCTCCAGCGAGGCCGCCGGCTCGCCCCCGGCGTATGGCACTGTCAGCAGGAGGTGGCCGTCGCGAACCTCACGGACCTCGAACTCCGGGCAGGCCACAATGGTGTTGACCAGGCCGGGTGGCGCGGTGAGACGCATCAGGCAGGCCGGGGAAGCGGCTACGGGAAGATCGACTTGCAGCGGCTCGGAGAGCTTGGTGACGTTGGTTCCGGCGGCGAGTACGACTGTCTCGGCAGGGTGAAAACCGACCGCCGACAGTGCTCCCACGGCGAGTGAGCCCGCCATCCTGAGGGACGTCACCGCAGCTCCGTAGACCACTTCCGCCCCGTGCGCACAGGCGGCGTTCACCAGTGCCTCGGTCATCGCCGCCGGGTCGACGCCTGCGTCGCCGGGGGTGTGAACGGCCTGTTCGGGAGGGGTTCGCAGGTGAGGCTCCAGCGCTGCGACATCGCGTCGCCCGATCACGTGCCGGCCAGGCCCCGGCCGTACATCCCGCGGAGCGTCGGTCCAGGTCAGAGACCCGGTCCAGCGCACCGTGACCTCCGACAGCTCGGCCTCCAGCCGCCGGAAGTCCGTGAGGACGAATTCGCGCAGGTCCCGTGCTCCGCCCGGCCAGTCACCTCCCGCGTTCCCGATCCAGGCGAAGGAGTCACCTGTCACCCCCGTGGCGGGTGATGGCCCCTGGTCGAGCAAGGTCACAGCTACTCCCCGGCGTGCCAGGTGGTAAGCGACCGAAGATCCGACGACACCCGCACCGACAACGACGACAGCTGACATGACCCCTCTTCGGTGACGCGACGGCCGGCCACACCGGGCTCGTGGCTCTCAGGGCACAGTCGGGTTGCCGCGGCGACGCCGCAACGGAATTACGTGCGGCCCTTCTTCTTTCAGTCACCCGCGGGGCGGGCGACAGAGCCGACCGTGCGGAGTGCCGGAGGGGAATGGGACTCCGCAGATGTGCCATTCACGTGCCGGATCGGGACGGGGAACGGCGGGGAGCTGCGGTGTCTCGCAGTGACAGCAGAAGGGACCGGCCTCTGACCCGTGTTGCTGGTCAGAGGCCGGTCCTCGTCTGTGGCGGCGCTAGGATTCGAACCTAGGAAGGCTGAGCCGGCAGATTTACAGTCTGCTCCCTTTGGCCGCTCGGGCACACCGCCTGGGATCGCTGCCCGGCCCGCCCTGAAGCGGTGCTCCGCGGCAACGGTGTAAACCATACCCGATGGCGGGGGGTGGTCCGCCACCCGGTTGATCAGGGGTGCCGGCGGTGCTCAGTGGCTAGGCTGACCCGGCGGTTCGCACGGCGGGCCGCGTCTCTGACGGATCTATTTGCGAGGAGCCAACTCACCATGGCCGACTCCAGTTTCGACATCGTCTCGAAGGTCGAGCGGCAGGAGGTCGACAACGCCCTCAACCAGGCCGCCAAGGAGATCTCACAGCGCTACGACTTCCGCGGGGTGGACGCCTCGATCGCGTGGTCGGGCGAGCGGATCGAGATGCGGGCCAATGCCGAGGAGCGGGTGAAGGCCGTCCTCGACATCTTCCAGTCAAAGCTGGTCAAGCGCGGGATCTCCCTGAAGGCTCTGGACACGGGCGAACCTCAGTCGTCCGGCAAGGAGTACAAGATCTCCGCGTCGCTGAAGGAGGGCATCGCTCAGGACGACGCGAAGAAGATCGCGAAGGTCATCCGGGACGAGGGCCCCAAGGGGGTCAAGGCCCAGGTGCAGGGCGACGAACTGCGCGTCTCGTCCAAGAGCCGCGACCATCTGCAGGAGATCATCACGCTGTTGAAGGGCAAGGACTTCGACTTCCCGCTTCAGTTCGTCAACTACCGCTGACCGGCCCACGGCCTTCGAAGACCCCGCCGTGCGCGCCCGTGCGGCGTCGGCGGGGTCGGCGGGGCCGGTCGGACCGACGGGCGCTCCTCGTGGCCGTCACTGGCGTCTTCCTGCCAGACGCTCCAGCCTGGCCACCCGCTGAGCCATCGGCGGGTGGGTGGAGAACAGCCTGGACATGCCCTCGCCCCGCCGGAACGGGTTGGCGATCATCAGGTGGCTCGCGGTCTCCAGCCTCGGTTCGGGAGGCAGCGGCAACTGCTGTGTGCCCGCCTCCAGTTTGCGCAGCGCCGAGGCAAGGGCGAGGGGGTCGCCGGTGAGCTGCGCGCCGGACGCGTCCGCCTCGTACTCCCGGGAGCGGGAGACGGCGAGGTGGATGACGGTGGCCGCCAGCGGACCCAGGATCATGATCAGCAGCATTCCGACGAGCCCCGGTCCGTCGTCGTCGTCGCCGCGCCCGAAGGGGATCAGCCAGGCGAAGTTGACGAGGAACATCACCACGGAGGCGAGGGCCCCCGCGACGGAGGAGATGAGGATGTCGCGGTTGTAGACGTGGCTGAGTTCGTGGCCGATGACACCGCGCAGCTCACGCTCGTCGAGGAGGCGCAGTATGCCGTCGGTGCAGCAGACGGCGGCGTGACGCGGGTTGCGGCCGGTGGCGAAGGCGTTCGGAGCCTGGGTCGGTGAGATGTACAGCCTCGGCATCGGCTGCCGCGCGGCCGTGGAGAGTTCGCGGACCATGCGGTACAGCTCAGGGGCCTCGAACTCGCTGACGGGACGGGCCCGCATGGCGCGCAGAGCGATCTTGTCGCTCCTCCAGTACGCGTAGCCGTTGGTGCCCAGCGCCACGAGGAGGGCGAGCAGCAGTCCCGTACGCCCGAAGAAGCCGCCGACGACGAGGATGACGGCGGAGAGTCCCCCCAGGAGCAGAGCTGTCCGCAGCCCGTTGTGCCGGTGCACAGTACGCCCTCCAGTGGTGCAGCAGGGGAACCCTGAGCCGGGGTGGTCACGCAACGGTCCGGTGGACCCTCTCGCCTGGTCAACGCGAGTAGCAGGACAACAGTTCCCCGCCGGCGCGCGGTGTGAAGCGGCCCACGGGCCGCCCGGGGGACGGGCACGCGGGCCCGTGCGGCGCGGGGCCGGCTGCCGCTACCGCAGGCCCTCTGCGGCGAAGGTGAGCACCGCGTCCGGGTAGAGGGAGAGCGCGATCCCGGCGGCGGCGGTCAGGGCGATGGCGACGGCCAGGGGGGCGGCGATCCGGGGGCGCGGCCGCTCCTCGCCCGCCGCAGCCGTCACCGCCGACGTCACCGCGGCCGTCACCGTCGACGTCGAGGTCGCCGCCTCCGAGCTCCCCGCCGTGCCGGCCGTGTCCGCCGCGCCGGCCGTGCCGGCCGTACCCGCCTGGGCGGTCTCCGCCGCCTGCGGGGAGCCCGTACGGAAGACCAGCGCGGTCCACCGCAGGTAGTAGTAGAGCGCGATCACCACATTGAGGGCCATGACGACGGCGAGCCAGCCCAGCCCGTTCTCCACTGCCGTGGAGAAGACGGCGACCTTCGCGAAGAGGCCGATGACACCCGGCGGCAGTCCGGCCAGGCACAGCAGGAAGAAGCCGAGGGCGAGCGCGGCCAGGGGGTGCGCGGCATAGAGGCCGCGGTGGTCCTCCAGCCGGTTGGCGGCGCTGGTGCGGCCGACGTGGGCGACGACGGCGAAGGCTCCGAGGTTGACCGCCGCGTACATCAGCAGATAGGCGACCGCGGCACCGGCCGCGGAGAGCGCCTGCCCCGGGTTCGGTCCGGCGTCCGGTGCGGCGGCGGCGAGCGGCACCAGCAGGTATCCGGCCTGTCCGACGGAGGACCAGGCGAGCAGGCGTACGGCGCTGTGTGCGGTGTCGGTGCGCTGTCGCAGCGCGGCGGCGTTGCCGGCGGTCATGGTCACGGCCGCCAGTACGGCCAGGGCCGGGCCCCAGAGCTCCGCGCGGGAGGAGAAGGCCTGGAGGAGGAGCAGCACGAGGCCGGAGAGGCCGGCCGCCTTGCCGACGACGGAGAGGAAGGCGGCGACCGGCACGGGCGCGCCCACATAGGTGTCGGGGACCCAGAAGTGGAAGGGGACGGCGGAGGCCTTGAAGGCGAACCCGACGAGGGTGAGTGCGATGCCGGCGGTGCCCAGGGCGTCCAGCTGCGGGTCGGTGCCGGTGAGGCCGTCGCTGATCCCGTCGAAGTGGAGGGTGCCGGTGACGGCGTAGAGGAAGCTCGCCCCGAGGAGTGTCACGGCGGTCGCGGTGACGGAGGAGAGGAAGAACTTCAGGGCGGCCTCGGCCGAGAGTCTGCTGCCGCGCCGCAGCCCGACGAGGGCGAAGGCGGGCAGGGAGGCGACCTCCAGGGCGATGACGAGGGTGACCAGGTCGCGGGATGCGGGTACGAGCGCGGCTCCGGCGGTGGCGGACAGCAGCAGGAACCAGTACTCGCCGGCGGGCAGCTCCAGGTCGCGCACCACCGGCATCGAGATGAGCACGGTGACGAAAGCCGCGCCCAGCACGAGGAACTGCAGGACGAGCGCGAGCGTGTCCGCCGAGTAGCTGCACGCGCCTTCCGTGCCGGGCAGGCAGAAGGTCTCCAGGTCGCGGGTGCGCAGGAACAGCAGGGGAAGCGCGGCCAGCAGCAGCCCGGCGGCGGCGGCCGGCCCGAGCAGCCGCTTGCCGCGCTCGGGGAGGAAGAGGTCGGCGACGAGGACGGCCAGTCCCGCCACGGCCGCGATGGTGGGCGGCGAGACGGCCAGCCAGTCGACGGACTGTACGGACTGCTCTGCCCCCTGGGCGAGGACGGTCATCGGGTCACTCCTGGCAGGAGGTTCTGCACGGCGGGATCGGTGAGGCCGAGGAGGAGGGCGGGCCACAGCCCGGCGGCGACGGTGAGGAGGACGAGGGGCGTCCAGGCCGCGTACTCGAAGCCGCGGACGTCGGCGAGGCGCGCGGTCACCGGGCGCGCCCGGTCGGGCCCTGTCTGCTCAGCGGGCTCCTGCCCCAGCTCCCGGCGCTCGCGGCTCTCGTCGTCCCTTCCCGCCTCCTCGCGCGGGTCGCCCATGCACACGCGGCGTACGACGATGAGCATGTAGGCGGCGGTCAGCAGGGTGCCGAGGCCGCCGACGGCCATGAAGGTGACGAAGGCGGGCCGGCTGAGTCCTTCCCCGGGGTTCAGCGCGCCGAGCAGGGCGAGCATCTCGCCCCAGAAGCCGGCGAGTCCGGGCAGGCCCAGCGAAGCGACGGCGCCGAAGGCGAGCAGCCCGCCGAAGCGGGGCGCGTTGCCGTACAGGGCACCGCCCGTGTCACCCGCGAGGGTGTCGAGGTCGCTGGTGCCGGCGCGGTCCTTGAGGGCACCGACGAGGAAGAAGAGCAGCCCGGTGATGAGGCCGTGCGCGACGTTCGCGAAGAGCGCGCCGTTGACGCCGGCCGGCGTCATCGTCGCGATGCCGAGCAGCACGAACCCCATGTGGCCGACGGAGGAGTAGGCGATGAGCCGCTTGAGGTCGCCCTTCGCGCCGCGGCGTGCGAGGGCGAGGCAGACCAGGGACCCGTAGACGATGCCGACGACGGCGAAGGCCGCCAGGTAGGGGGCGAAGGTCCGCATGCCCTCGGGTGCGACGGGGAGCAGGATGCGGACGAAGCCGTAGGTGCCCATCTTCAGCAGGACGCCGGCCAGCAGCACGGAGCCGACCGTCGGTGCCGCGGTGTGGGCGTCGGGGAGCCAGCTGTGCAGCGGCCACATCGGGGTCTTCACGGCGAGTCCGGCGCCGACGGCGAGCACGGCGAGGATCTGGGTGGTGCGGGTCAGGCCCGGGTGGCTGTCGGCGGCGAGTGCCACCATGTCGAACGTGCCGCCCTTGAAGCCGAGCAGCAGGAGGCCGAGCAGCATCACGACGGAGCCGAGCAGTGTGTAGAGGATGAACTTCCAGGCGGCGGGCCCGCGTTCCGCGCCGCCCCAGCGGGCGATGAGGAAGTACATCGGGACGAGCACCGTCTCGAACGCCAGGAAGAACAGGACGAGATCGAGCGCGGCGAAGGTGGCGAGCGTGCCGGCCTCCAGCAGGAGGATGAGGGCGACGAACGCCTGCGGGCCGCCTGCCCGGCGCGCGGGCGGCCCGCCCTGCGGAGCGCGGTCGGCCTGGGGCGCGGACTGCGCGGACGGCCCGGCGCCGGCGCCGTAGCTGTGCAGCGCGCAGAGGAAGGTGAGCAGGGCGGTCAGTACGAGCAGCGGCAGGGAGACGCCGTCGATCCCGAGATGGAGTCGGATACCGAGGGAGGCGATCCAGGCGACGTCCGACTCTGCCTGCATGGTGCCCGGCCGGTCCGTGTCGAAGCCGAGGGCGAGCACGACGGATGCGGCGAGCACGGCGCCGGTGACGGTGACGCCGTGCCGCAGCACCGCCTGCCCGGGGTCGCGTCCCTTGAGCCCGGGGGGCGGCGGCAGTACGGCGGCCGCGGCCCCGGCGAGCGGGAGGAGGACGACGGCGACGAGGAGCGCCTGCATGACGGTGTTGCTGACGTTGATCACGGTCGGGCCCCTCCGGCTGCTGCGGCGACGAGTACGACGGCCACGGCGAGCACCAGGGAGCCCACGGCCAGCGCGCTGAGGTACGTCTGCGCGTTGCCGGTCTGCGTCCGCCGTACGAGCGAGCCCAGGAGGCGGGGGCCGAGGCCCGCGCCGCGTACGTAGGTGTCGACGACGGTTCTGTCGAGGAAGCGGGCGAGGCGCCCGGCGGCCTGCGTCGGGCGTACGAACAGGGCGGTGTTGACGGCGTCCAGACGGAAGCCGTGCGCGGCGGTGCCGTGCAGCCGGCCCAGAAGCAGCCGGGAGGGGTCCGCCGGGTCGCGGGCCTCGGCGATGTCGCCGTAGGCGGGTTCGTGCGTGGCGATGGCCTCGGCCTCGGAGAGCGCGGGGTCACCGCCGGGGTGTGCGGCGACGGCGCCCATCGGCGCGCGGGAGGCTGCCGGGGAGGTGGTGTGCCGCCACGCGCCGTAGGTGACCAGCACGCCGACGAGGGCGACACCGGTGGCGAGTACGGATGTGGCGAGGGTGGGGGCGAGGGAGCCGCCGCCGAACCAGTCGGGCAGTACGCCGTAGGCGAGCCCGAGTCCGAGGGAGGGCACGGCGAGCAGCCACAGCACGAGGTTCATCAGGAGCGGTTCGCGCCCGTGCTCCTCGGCGGACGTGCGCGGGCCCTCGCCGCGGAAGGCGAGGAGCCACAGCCGGGTCGCGTACGCGGCGGTCAGCAGCGCGCCCAGCATGCCCGCCACGAGGACGATCCAGCCTGCCGCGGGCGGGACGCCGGCGGCGTGCGTGTCGCCGAACGCCGCGTGCTCCGCGGCGCCGAGCACCGCCTCCTTGGAGAAGAAGCCGCTGAAGGGCGGGAGGGCGGCGAGGGCGAGCAGACCGACCGTCATCGTCCAGTAGGCGTCGGGCGCGATCCTGGTGAGGCCGCCCATGCGGGACATCGCCGCGAGCGAGTTCGTGCCGGCGGCGTGGATGACGACGCCGGCGGCGAGGAAGAGCAGGGCCTTGAAGGCTCCGTGCACGAGCAGGTGGAAGACGGCCGCCCCTCGGTCGGCTACGGCCAGGGCGCCTGCCATGTAGGCCAGTTGACCGATGGTGGAGTAGGCGAGCACGCGTTTGATGTCGTCCTGGGCGAGCGCGGAGAGCCCCGATCCGACGATGGTGACCGCCGCCATGAGGGCCAGCACGACGAGCGCGGCGGTGGAGGCGGTGAAGACGGGCAGCAGCCGGGCGACGAAGTAGACGCCCGCGGCGACCATCGTGGCGGCGTGGATCAGCGCGGAGACCGGCGTGGGCCCTGCCATCGCGTCGGGCAGCCAGGTGTGCAGCGGGAACTGCGCGGACTTCCCGGCCACTCCGGCGAGCAGCAGCAGCGCGATCACGGTGGGGTGGCTCAGCTCGAACTCGGCGAGCTGCGAGGTGAGTTTGCCGGTGATGGTGCTGATGCGGAAAGTGCCGGCCTCGGTGGCGAGCACGAGGATGCCGATCAGGAAGGGCACGTCACCGAGCTTGGTGATCAGGAACGCCTTCAGCGACGCGGCGCGAGCGGCCTGGGTCTCCCAGTAGTGCCCGACGAGGAAGTACGAGCAGATGCCCATGATCTCCCAGCCGACGAGCAGCACGATGAGGTCGTCCGCGTAGACGACGAGCAGCATGGCGGCGGTGAAGAGGGAGACGAAGGCGGCGTAGCTCGCGTAGCGCGGGTCGTCGCGGAGATAGCCGGTGGAGTACAGCTGCACGCAGGAGGCGACGACACCGACGAGGACGGCGACGAGGACGGCGAACCCGTCCAGGTGCAGGGCGAGTTCGACGGGCAGGGCGGCATCGCCGGTGGGGGCGAGTTCGGTGGCCGCCTTCAGCGGTGCGCCGCCCGACTGCCGCACGGCCACGATGACGGCGAGCACCGTCGCGAGCAGCGTGGGCAGTACGGCCAGGGGCTGGACGAAGCCGGGTGCGCGGCGTCCGAGCAGGAGACCGGCGACGGCGCCGAGGAAGGGCAGCAGCGGGACGAGAGCGGCGAGGGTCGTGGTGCTCACGCGGTCTGCCTCCCGCTGTCGGTGGTGGGCTTCACACTTGCCGTGCCGCCGGTTCCGTCGTCCGGCGCGCCTGCTGCTTCCGCATCCCCGGCAGGTCTCTCGGCGAGGTCCCGCAGCCCGTCGATGCCGGAACTGCCGCGGTTGCGGTAGACGAGCAGCACGATGGCGAGACCGATGCCGATCTCTGCGGCGGCGACGGCGATGGTGAACAGGGCGAGCGCCTGGCCGGTGTGCAGGGTCTCCCGCAGCCATACGTCGAAGGCGACGAGGTTGAGGTTGACCGCGTTGAGCATCAGCTCGACCGACATCAGCATCAGGATGGCGTTGCGGCGCGCGAGGACGCCGTAGAGGCCCGTGCAGAACAGGAGCGCGGCGAGTACGGCCGGGTAGGCGAGATGCATCAGCGCTGCTCCTCCTTCGTTCCGCCGTTGCCGCGCCGGGAGAGCACGATCGCGCCGACGAGCGCCGCGAGAAGCAGCACGGACAGCGCCTCGAACGGCAGGACCCAGGCGCGGAAGAGCGCTTCCCCGGTGACTCTCGTCGAGCCCTGGGCGGAGGCTTCCGCGGAGGTGCCGAGGTCGATCCAGGTCGTGCGGAAGGCGTCGACGACGAGCGTGACGAGAGTGGCCGCGGAGACCAGGGCGACCGCGAGCGCGACCGGGCGGTTGCCGGAGTCGGCGTCCGGGGAGCGGCCTATCGGCGCCCTGGTGAGCATCAGCCCGAAGAGCAGGAGCACGACGACCGAGCCCACGTAGATGAGGACCTGCACCCAGGCGATGAACTCCGCGGTCAGCAGCAGGTATTCGACCGCGACGCCGCCCAGCGCCGCCACCAGCCACAGCGCCGCGTGGACGAGCTGTTTCGTGGTGACGGTGACGATCGCGGCGCCGAGAGTGGCCAGTCCGACCAGGACGAAGACGATCTCGACGCCGGTCGGGGAGAGGAAGCCGGGGTGGGCGGCTGCGGCGAGGTTCACGCGTCGCCCTCCCGCTCGCCGGGGCCGGAACGGCCGGACCCGCCGGACGGACCGGACCCGTCGGACGGACCGGACCCGCCGGGCTGCGCCTGCTCCGTCTCCGCCGTTTCCACCGTCCCCGCCGTTTCCACCGTCTCCGCCGCCTCCGCCCGCTCGGCGGCTGCGAGTTTGTCCGCCGACTTGCGGGCCGCGGCCAGCTCCTTGGGCTCCTCGGCCGCCGGGTCGAGCGCCGGCGGCTCGGGCACCGTCCACATCCAGTCCCTGAGCTTGTCCCGCTCGTGGGTGAGCTCCCGGATGTCGGTCTCGGCGTACTCGAACTCCGGTGACCAGAACAGCGCGTCGAACGGGCAGACGTCGATGCAGATGCCGCAGTACATGCACAGGGCGAAGTCGATGGCGAAGCGGTCCAGGACGTTGCGGCTGCGCTCGCGGCCGCCCGGCGCGGCAGCGGGCATCGTCTCCTTGTGCGAGTCGATGTAGATGCACCAGTCGGGGCACTCGCGGGCGCACAGCATGCAGACCGTGCAGTTCTCCTCGAAGAGTCCGATCACGCCTCGGCTGCGCGGCGGGAGTTCGGGCTGCACGTCGGGATAGTGCGCGGTGACCGAACGGCGGGTCATCGTACGCAGCGTGACTGCCAGCCCCTTGGCGAGTCCGGAGCCGGGCACGGGCATTACTGGATCACCACCTTGACGACGCCGGTGACGGCGATCTGGAGGAGGGCGAGGGGGACGAGCACGGTCCAGGCCACCCGCTGGATCTGGTCCTCACGCAGCCGCGGGTAGCTCACCCGCAGCCAGATGACGACGAACGCGAGCGCGGCGGTCTTCAGCAGGGTCCACACCCAGCCCAGCCCGTCGGAGAACGGGCCGTGCCAGCCGCCCAGGAACAGCACGGCGGTCAGCGCGGAGAGCACGACGATGCCCGCGTACTCGGCGAGCAGGAAGAGCGCGAAACGCAGACCGGTGTACTCGGTGTAGGCGCCGAAGATGATCTCGGAGTCGGCGACGGGGGCGTCGAAGGGGGGCCGCTGCAGTTCCGCGAGACCAGCGGTGAAGAAGACCAGTCCACCGATGATCTGCCAGGGCAGCCACCACCACTGCCAGGCGTCGAGGATGCCGGGGAGCGAGACGGTGCCGGCAGCCATCGCGACGGAGGCGGCGGCGAGCAGCATCGGCAGTTCGTAGGCCATCAGCTGTGCGGCGGTGCGGAGTCCGCCCAGCAGCGAGTACTTGTTGGCCGACGCCCAGCCGCCCATGAGCGAGCCCAGCACTCCCACGCCCATCACGGCGAGCACGAAGAAGACGCCCGCGTCGACGACCTGGCCGACCATGTCGCCGTCCCCCACGGGAATCACGATCAGCACCACGAGATAGGGCAACAGCGCGACGGCGGGCGCCAGTTGGAAGATCCTCCGGTCCGCGCCGCTGGGCACGATGTCTTCCTTCTGGGCGAACTTCACACCGTCGGCGACGAGTTGCGCCCAGCCGTGGAAGCCGCCCGCGTACATGGGACCGACACGGCCCTGCATGTGGGCCATCGCCTTGTGTTCGGCCTGTCCCACCAGCAGCGGCAGCACGAGGAACGCCAGAAGGACGGCCAGCAGCCTCCACAGGACGTCGACCACATCCATCAGGCGCCACCCTCCGCCGGTCCGCGTTCATCGCCTCCGCCGGCGTCACGTCCGTCGCCGCGGTCGCGGTCACGGTCGCCCACGTCGTCGCCGCCGTCGCGGTCACCCACGTTGCCGCCGCTGTCGCCGCCGGAGCCGTCGCGCTCGCCGGAGGCCGGGCGCGCATCGTGCCACGGCGCGTCGGACGCGGGTGTGCCGGGTGTCCGGCCCCGGCGCTCCCGGGGCGAGGACGGTGCTTCCCCGGCCTGTTCCCGTCCGGCCACTTCCCGTCCGGCCACTTCTCGTCCGGCTTGTTCCGGGCTCCCGTCCGCCGCCGCGTCCTCGGCGGTCTCCGCGCCCGACCCGCCGCCGCGCTGACTCGCCGACCCGGTGCTCGCGGAGCGCGTACGCCGCGCGGGGCGCTCCCCCGCCGCACGAGCGCCCGCCGCGCCGCCTGCACGTCCACGGGACGGCCGGGACGGTACGGGCGGCAACTTGCCCTTCATCGGGCCCCATTCGTTCGGGTCCGGAACGCCCGGCGGCAGCATCTGGCGCCGTTTGGGGCCGCCGTGGTCGGACTCGCCGGGCTCCTTCGCACCCGGCCACGCCTTGGCCACGCGGGCCGCGAGGACGAAGTCCTTGCGCAGCGGGTGCCCTTCGAAGGTGTCGGGCAGCAGCAGCGGCACCAGACGGGGGTGGCCGGCGAAGTCCACGCCGAACATCTCGTGGGTCTCACGCTCGTGCCAGGCCGCACCCGCGAAGACGCCGGTGGCGGTGGGCAGTACGGGCGTCTCGTGCGGCACGGTCGTACGCAGCAGCAGCCGGTGCACGGCACCGTCCGGCGTGGGCCCTGTGGGCACCGCGACGACGTGTGCGCACACCTGGAACCCGGTGCCGGGTTCGTCCACGGCGCTGAGCCAGTCGAAGAAGCGGCAGCCGAGAGTGTCCCGTGCCGTCTCCAGCGCGGGAAGCCACGACGTCGCGGGGACGTCGACGGTCAGCAGCCCGTACGCCTCCTCGGCGCGCGCGCCCTCGCCGAACAGCGTCTCCGTCCCCTGCGGCAGCCAGCCCGCACGCGCGGGGGCGGCGCCGCCCTCTCCGGGCCCCGCCGCCTCGCCGGAACGCTCTGCCTCACCGGGCTCGTTGGCCTCGCTCACCAGCTGCTCACCTGCTGCTCTCCTCCGGACCCGTCCCGTTGCCGTCCCCGTCCGACTGCGGCGACGAACCCGACTGCGGCTCCGACGGCGGCTGCGGCTGCGGCGGTGCCACCAGGCCGCCCGTGAGTGCCGCGGCCGGCGGCCGCCCCGAGGCACCGGCCGTGTACCGCTCGGCCGTCGACTCCCGCGCGATCTTCTCCTGAAGCTTCAGCACGCCCTGGAGCAGCGCCTCGGGACGGGGAGGGCAGCCGGGCACGTACACGTCGACGGGGATGATCTGGTCGACGCCCTTCGTCACGGAGTACGAATCCCAGTACGGGCCGCCGCAGTTGGAGCAGGCGCCGAAGGAGATCACGTACTTGGGCTCCGGCATCTGCTCGTACAGCCGCTTGACGGCGGGTGCCATCTTGTCCGTCACCGTGCCGGACACGACCATCAGGTCCGCCTGCCGCGGTCCCGGTGCGAACGGGATGACGCCGAGCCGGATGAAGTCGTGCCGGGCCATGGAGGCCGCGATGAACTCGATGGCGCAGCAGGCGAGTCCGAAGTTGAAGACCCACAGGCTGTAGCGGCGCCCCCAGTTGAGGATCACCTTCATCGGCTCGGGGGCGAGCCTGGCCAGCGGCCCCAGCGTCGGGGGCGTCTTCGGGACGGAGGGGGTGGGGAGGTCTGTGGTCGTGTTCGTCACGTCCATTCCAGGACGCCCTTCTTCCATGCGTAGAGCAGTCCGACGGTGAGGAAGCCGAGGAAGACGAACATCTCCACCAGTGTGATGCCGCCGAAGCCGGGTTCGGCGAAGACGGTCGCCCACGGGAAGAGGAAGACCGAGTCGACGGCGAAGATCACATAGAGAAAGGCGTAGACGTAGTAGCGGATCTGCGTATGGGCCCAGCCCTCTCCGACGGGGTCCACTCCGCATTCGTACGTCAGGAACTTCTCCTGCGTCGGCACCACGGGCCTCAGCAGCCGCCCGGCGCCGAAGGCCACGGCGACGAAGAGCACTCCGACCACCGCGACCAGCCCGACGACCGAATAGCCGTGGAAGTAGTCCGGCACGTCTGCCCGTCCTCACTCGCTGTGTTTGAAGTGCGCGGTCCCGGCGGAGAGCGCGGAGACCGCTTCCGCCGATCGGTACGGAGGGAGTCTAGGGCGTACCCGCGAACTTTCACCGGGCAGGACCGCCGAGCGAAACTCATGCCGCGAGTGCCCCTTTATGGGGCCCTTGCCACCGGAAACCGCCTCTTGCCATGCCGCACGCAGCGGCAGAGAATCACAACGCGTCTATCGGGGACCTGACCAATTCCCGGATTCTCTCGGGAACTTGGAAGTCCGGGTGTCATGCCCCTGACTACGCGCGCAACCCCCCACGAGAGGAAGACACCGTGCAGAAGAACCGACGCAAGCTGTTCGGAAGAATCGTCGCAGGCGTCGCCGTCACGCTCGCCGCGATGAGCCTGCAGCCCGCCGGCGCCGCCATGGCCGCGACGCCCGACGAGCCCAGCACCAGGATCGTCGGAGGCTCCCCCGCCGAGCAGGGTGAGTTCCCCTGGATGGTCCGTCTGTCGATGGGCTGCGGCGGCTCCCTCTACACCCAGGACATCGTGCTCACCGCCGCCCACTGCGTGGACGGCAGCGGCGAGGACACCAGCATCACCGCCACCGGCGGCGTCGTCGACCTCGAGGACTCCGCCAAGGTCGAGGTGAACTCCACCGAGGTCCTGCAGGCGCCCGGCTACGACGGCACCGGCAAGGACTGGGCCCTGATCAAGCTGGCCGAGCCGATCGACCAGCCGACCCTGCCCATCGCCGAGGACGCCTCCCTCAACGAGGGCGAGTTCACCGTCGCCGGCTGGGGTGCCGACTCCGAGGGCGGCCAGCAGCAGCAGAACCTGCTCAAGGTCAACGTGCCCTTCGTCGACGACGCCACCTGCAAGGGTGCCTACGCCGAGCTGGTCGAGGACGAGGAGCTGTGCGCCGGCCTCATGGACGAGGGCGGCATGGACAGCTGCCAGGGCGACTCCGGCGGCCCGATGTTCCGCAAGGACGAGGCCGGCGAGTTCGTCCAGGTCGGCATCGTCAGCTGGGGCGAGGGCTGCGCCCGTCCCGGCAAGC
This sequence comes from Streptomyces sp. TAA204, assembly GCF_000424965.1. Lineage (NCBI taxonomy): Bacteria > Bacillati > Actinomycetota > Actinomycetes > Kitasatosporales > Streptomycetaceae > Streptomyces > Streptomyces sp. TAA204. The sequence continues at coordinate 1,396 of NZ_AUKW01000026.1, read as the reverse complement.
CCGGTGTCTACACCGAGGTGAGCACCTTCGCCGCGGACATCAAGGCCGCGGCGGCCGACCTGGGCTGACGCCCCGGGAAGCCTGAACGACTCACGCCGGCGCCCGCGTGTACGCCTCCGTACGCGCGGGCGCCGTCATGCGCGCACCCTGCCGGCGACAGACCCCGGGGGAGGGCAGGCGGCAGACGGCTGCCGACGTCCGGCCGCGGGAGCTGCGGGACGACTTCGCCGGACCCGGCGAGGTGGGGTTATCCCCACGTCGCCGGGTCCTCCGTACCCCATGGCGCCGGCCATCGCGCAGGGGCAGTCTTGGCCCATGACCGTCAGTGCACACCCTTCAGGGCACGGGGAGACCCCGTACGGGTACGGCTCACACTTCCACGAGAGCACGGACGGCCCGCCCGGGGACGGACCGCTGCCCCCGCCCCGCCCCGTGCTCGACGCCCAGACCTGGCGCGAGATCGCCCACCTGCTGACGAATCTGCCGGTCGGGATGGTGGGCTTCTTCTACATCGCGGTCTGCATCTACCTCAGCGCTCTGCTGTCCGTCACGGTGATCGGGCTGCCGCTGCTGGCCGTCACCCTGCTCGGCTGCCGCCAGCTCGGACGGTTCGAGCGCATGCGGGCCCGCGCGCTGCTGCGCGTGCGCATCGACGAGCCCAGTGCTGCGCGGCCCCACAGACCGGGCTTCCTCTCCTGGCTGTGGGCGCAGCTGAAGGACTCGGTGGCCTGGCGGCACGCGCTGTACCACTTCATCCGCCTGCCCTGGGGGTGGTTCACCTTCGGGCTCACCCTGCCCGCGCTCTTCGTGGGCTGGCCGGTGCTGCCGTGGCTGGCACGCGGACTGTCCAATGTGGACCGTGCGCTGGTGCGTACCCTGCTCTCCCCGTCGGACGAGCTGGAGCGGCGCATCGCCGAGCTGGAGTCGGATCGTGGTTCGGTGGCCGACACCGCCGCCGCCGACCTGCGCCGCATCGAACGCGACCTCCACGACGGCGCACAGGCCCGCCTCGTCGCCCTCGCCATGGACCTCGGCCTCGCCAAGGAGAAACTCCTCGAAGACCCCGAAGCCGCCGCCAGAATGGTCGGCGAAGCCCACGGCGAAGTGAAACTCGCCCTCCAGGAACTACGCGACCTCGCCCGAGGCATCCACCCCGCCATCCTCACCGACCGCGGACTCGGCCCCGCCCTGTCCGCACTCGCAGCACGCTGCACCGCCCACGTCACCGTCACCGTCGACCTCGACCGACGCCCCGCCCAAGCCATCGAAGGCATCACCTACTTCACCGTCTCCGAACTCCTCCAGAACATCAGCAAACACTCCCGCGCCCACACCGCCCGCATCGACGTCTGGAGAACCGGCGACCGCCTCCTCCTCCAAGTCACCGACAACGGCC
>NZ_AUKW01000025.1:0-84035 GCF_000424965.1 Streptomyces sp. TAA204 | reverse complement strand
GAGTCCGGCGCGGGCAGCGGCCGGGACGGCAGGAGCGGTCAACCATGGCGGCCTCGCCGCCAGCCCGGTAGCGGGTCGCCCACCGCTGGGCGGTGGTGACCGAGACGTTGAACCGTTCGGCCGCCCGGCGCAAGGGCCAGCCGTCCTCGACCACACAGCGGGCCAGCCGCACACGTCCGGTCTCGGTCAGGGGTGCGTTACGGTGCGGCATGAGGGCCTCTCTGGTCGCCGGTGCAGATGTCGCAATCCACACCGAGCCAGAAGGCCCTCACCCATTTCAAGATCACCTACCGGTGATCACCGTCACCAACCTCCGTGGACAGAACACCTAGAGCCTTCGTGATCAGGAAGCTGACCGGCCTCTGCAGAAGGCACGCCTTGACGTTGGTTCAGATGCAGCCCCGATCGGCGAGCTCAACCCCCGTGCGCAGGACGCAGGCCGACGCGATGGAAGCGTTCGGACCGCATGTCGGTAAGGACATGACCATCGAGGTCGGCCCGTCCGCCGCGGACAGTGCCCGCACCGGGCACCAGCTCGTCAGCGACAACGACGGCCTGCGCACCGCCACTCAGGCCCAGGCCGCCGCAGCCCGTGGCAGTTCCGAGACCACGGACCGTGTTCAGCTGCGCGCCATCCTCGGCGACCGCGGGCCGTCCACCGCACCCGTAGCCACATGACCGAAGCCCAGTACGCGATGCACCACCGCCAACTCCCTGCCTGTCGTTGATGAACAAGTCCCAGCGCCCGGGCGTCCGCGCCGTGGGCCCGCTGAACGTCTCATCGCAGCAGAAAACCATGCCCCTTCGCTCTTCTCCTTGTGAGGCACCCATGCGCTGCATCATCGCCCGCTTCCCCTTCGACCTCACCAAGACCGGCGTCCTGGAATCGATGAAAGGCGTCAGTCCCGAGCAGGTCGTCGGCGAATCCGTGACCATCGGCCGCCGCACCTACCCCGTCAAGCAGGTCGGCCAGGTCATCACACGCCAGGACCGCCGCGATTTCAGCGCCGGCGAAGTTCTCCGGGCCATGACCCGGCTCGGCTTCACCTGCCACGGCCTTCCCCAGGCCGCCGCGCCCACGCGCGGCCTCACCCCCTTCCAAGAGGCTTCCGCGATGCTTGGAGCCCCTGAGACCGTCTGACCGACGGGCAGCCCGAGCCGCCGCCGAAGCAGCAGCGAGGGTCCGAGCGGCGCCACCGCCGACACTTCGCTCACAGCGCCCGACGCACAGGCGGGCACGCTGCACGGGGTTGCCCGGGCGCATGGGAACCGTCGTCCGGCAGGGAGGCGAAGCCCTCGCCGACGCACTGTGGTCATGGTCCCGGTGTGGACCCGAGGAAGCGGAGGAGCGCGTCCGCGACGTCTTCGGGGTTGTCCTCGGTGAGGAAGTGCCCCGCATCGGGGATCGTGACTCGCTGGGCGCCGGGTATCGCGGCAGTGAGTTCGTCGCCGGTGGCCGGGTCGAGCCACTCGTCGTTCTCACCCCAGAGGACGAGAGTTGGGATGGAGATCCGGTCCAGCTGGTCGACGACGTCAATGGTGTCTCCGAAGGTGACGGAGGAGACTTGGTCGAGCCAGCGTTCCTGACCCGCCTGCCCGGCCCAGGAGGCGAGATAGGCGTCTGCTGTGGAGTCGTCCATGGGGCGGTGGACGGCGGTGCGCAGTCGTGCGGCGATGATGTCGTTGAAGATGTGGGTCGGCATCGTGCGGTAGGCGTCCGCGTGTTGCTGCTGGTGTTCGGTGAACGGCGTGTTCCACGGGCCGAGTACCGCCGCGTCCAGGAGCGCGAGGCGGTGAACGGGGACCTGTTCGATCAGATGGGCCCGCAGCACGACACCTCCGCCGATGTCATGTCCGACCAGGCTGGGCGTGCGAAGCCCCCAGTGTTCGACGAGTTCGGCCAGGGTGCGTGCTTGCCGGGCGATCGAGGGAGAGGCTCCCGGGGCCGACCGGGAGTCGCCGAAGCCGAGTAAGTCCCATACGTGGACGGTGTGTTGGCGCGCAAGGGCCGGTATGACCCCGCGCCACAGGTATGACCACGCGGGCGTGCCGTGGACGAGGACGACCGGTGGCCCTTCTCCGAAGGTTCCGGCGGCCACCTTGCCTTGGGATACGTCGATCCGGTCAGGAAGTCCCCACTGCTGCGTCCTCATCGACATGGGCACGGTCGATCCCTCCACTGTAAGGGGTATAGTGAGTTTATCCAGTTACCGTAGCATGGAGTAAGGCGTGTACGTCACTTTCTCCGATTACAAGCTGGGGGCAGGGATGGCGAGCGACCTCGTCAACACCTCGCCCCGAGTGCGGAGGCGAACAGGAGAGGTTCTCTCGAGTCCGACAGCCCTGGGGAGGTTCCTCACCGATCACGGCATGGAGGCACATGGAGCGGCGCACGAAAGGGAGTTGGCGGACGAGGACGTGCAACAGGTGCACGCTCTCCGGCAGGAGATCCGGGACGTCCTGGAACTCGCCACCCCTGCCGAGCTGGTCGGCGCCGCGACTGCACTCGTCCGCAGAGCGGGGACCGGCCCGACGCTCTGCCGTGACAGTGCGGAACGCTGGCAGTGGTGCGTCGCCGTCTCATCCGATGCCTCGGTCGCTGACCGTATGGCCGCCGTCATCGGCACCGGACTGCTCGGCACGCTGCAAGCCCTGAACCACGACCGCTTCCGGCCGTGCAGTTCGCCCGACTGCGACGGTTTTTTCGTGGACACGAGCAAGGCCGGACGCCGCCGGTACTGCACGCCCGAGGTGTGCGGCAATCGCCTCAACGTGGCCGGCCACCGCGCCCGACGGCGAACCGGCCCGCCCGAAGACCGGACCTGACCTGCCCGTGCATCAGTCCTGTCCCCAGGTGACCGGGCTGGTCAGCGAACCTGGCCGGCCCGGGGTTGCGCACCGCCGCCGTCGGCGAGGGCGCGGATCAGCAACTGCCGGACTACTTCGCCGGTTGAGCCTTCGCTGAGCGTTCCCTTCCAGGTGTGGCAACTGTCGGTGACGGTCATGTCGGCGGCGACCGGCGCGACGACAGGGCCCGGCGAACGCCGGACACGCACCCGTTCACCACCGGCACGCAGCATCTGAGGGAACGTGAACTCGAGGGTGAGTGCCTCTCCTTGAACGGCGGCACCGGTGGAGAGGGACGGGGGGTCGGAGTCCGCCGGTCAGCCGTCCCTGAGGGTGCGGCGACCGGTGGAGTCCCGTTCGGTCACGCCCGTCCGGTCCAGGTGTTCCAGCAGCGGAACGGCCACCCGTCTGCTGGTCCCCAGCGCCCGGCAGCACTGCCCCACCGTGAACGGCCCCGGAAGGGAACGCAGTCCGGCCGCCGCCAGCTCCGCCGCGCCGGGCGGCAGGCAGACATCGCCGTAGCGGTCGAGCAGCCCCTCGCGGACCAGTGCGGCCAACGACCGGCGGGTCAGCCCGAGTTCCCGCAGACGCTGCTCCGTCGGCGCCCGGAACGGCGCGGCGCGGAAGTCGGCGTGAAGCTCCCGGGCGGCCTCTTGGAGGGGCGCAGGCAACTGGTCCGGGCCGTCCCGGCGCAACAGTCTGCCGTCGCGCACCAGCAGGTGCTCCGCTGCCAGGGCCTCGACCAGCGCGGCCTCGGGGAGGCCGAGTTGTCGCTGTGCCTCGGTCACCGGAAGTCCTGGTTCGAGGGGCTGCGCCCGGCTGTACGCCACAGCCGCGTCGTAGAGCTTCGCCCGCAGCCCGGCCGCGTGTGCGGGGTCGACGAGCCACCCCCCGGCAGTCAGCACGCCGGTGGAGGGACCGTCGGCAGTCCCCTCGCCCCGCTCCGGACGGGCCGTGGCCCCGGCGCCGGCACCGATACCGGCACCGGCACCGGTACCGGCACCGACTCCCGGCACCGTGACGCCCATCGCCCGCAGATCGTCGCGGTGGGACATGCCCAGGCGCCGAAGTTGCGCGGCCAGGCCGGTGCTCTCGGTCATCTCCGCCAGCTGCCGGGCACGGGCTGCGGCCGCGCCCCTGCGGGTCAGCTCCGGCGGAGCGACGTCCAGCACCACCGCGCCGGTCAGCAGCCGGGAACCCGGGTCACGTATCAGCAGCCGGTCGCCGATGTGCAAGTCCAGCGGTGTCCGCAGACGGAGCCGGGCGGCTCCCGGCCCCAGCGGGCGTACCCGGGCGCCGGTCATGGCCGTGCCGCAGTGGACCAGCGGTTCGGCCGGCAGCGTTGCCGCGTCCCCGGCCACCCGGACGTCCACCGTGTCCGTACGCCTCCAGCCGCCGGGAGTGACCAGGGCGTGTCCCCGTTTCACCGCCTCGCGGGGCGTGCGGCGCAGGTTGACGGCGACGCGTGCGGGTGCGGTCGCCGTGTCCGTCCCGGTGCCCAGGCACTGGAGTCCCCGTACGGTGACCGGTCTGCCCCCGGGGGCGACTTCGAGCTGGTCCCCGACGGTGAGCCGGCCGGCGGTCAGGGTGCCGGTGACGACCGTCCCCGCCCCGTCGACCGTGAACACCCGGTCGAGCCACAGCCGTACGGGGGCGTCGTCACCCCCGGGCGTGCCGACGGTCCGCAGGGCCTGGAGCCGGTGCCGCAACGTGTCGAGCCCGGTGCCCGTGCGTGCGCTCACCGGAACCGCCTCGACGGACCCGAGGCTGCTGCGGGCGAGGCGTTCCCGGGCGTCGGCCAGCGCTGCCGCCGGATCGGCGAGGTCGGAGCGGGTCACCGCCAGCAGGCCCGTGCGGACGCCGAACGCGTCGACGGCGGCGAGGTGTTCCTCGGACTGGGGCATCCAGCCCTCGTCCGCCGCGACGACGAAGAGCACCGCGGGCGCGGTGGCGACGCCGGCGAGGGTGTTGGCGATGAACCGCTGGTGGCCCGGCACGTCGACGAACGCGATCGGCTCCCCGTCGGGCAGCCGGGTCCACACGAAGCCCAGGTCGAGGGTCAGCCCGCGCCGCCGTTCCTCGCCGAGACGGTCTGGGTCCGAGCCGGTGAGGGCACGCAGCAGGGTCGACTTGCCGTGGTCGACGTGGCCCGCCGTGGCGACGACGAACACGGTCAGCGCGCCCCGGGCCGCACGGCCAGCACCGCGGCCGTCAGGGCGTCGTCGTCCCGTGGGGCAACCGCCCTCAGGTCGAGCAGCAGATCTCCACCGTGCTGCCGTCCGACCACCGCGGGCCGCCCGGTCCGCAGCGGCCGGGCCAGTTCCGGGGCGAGACGTACCGCCGCGCTCGGCAGTACGGCCTCGGGCGCTCCTCCTCCGCCGACCCGGGCCCGGGTGGCGGTGGCGGTCGCGTCGACGCCCTTGTCCCGCAGCGTGCCCGCGAGGGATTCGGCCCGGGCGAGCAGTCGTTCGGGGTCCGCGGTGAGCGCCTGTTCGACGGGCGTGGCCGGCCCGCGCAGGGTCGCTTCCAGGGCGGCCAGCGCGAGTTTGTCCACGCGCAGTGCCCTGGCCAGCGGATGCCGCCGCAGCCGGGCGACGAGAGCTTCGCTGCCCAGGACCAGGCCGGCCTGCGGGCCGCCGAGCAACTTGTCGGCGCTGGCGGTGACGAGGCCCGCGCCGGCACGCAGCGCGGAGGTCGCGTCGGGCTCGTCCGGCAGGACGGGGTGCGGCTTCAGCAGGCCGGAGCCGATGTCGTACACCACGGGCGGGCCCAGGCCCGCGAGTTCGCGCACCCCGACGGAGGAGACGAATCCGGTGGTCGCGAAGTTGGAGGGGTGCACCTTGAGGACGAACGCGGTGGACGGGCCGACCGCGGCGGCGTAGTCGGCGAGATGGGTCCGGTTGGTCGTTCCCACCTCGCGCAGCCGGGCCCCGGTGCACTCCAGCAGTTCGGGGATCCGGAACCCGTCCCCGATCTCCACGAGTTCGCCGCGGCTGATGACGATCTCCCGGCCCTGCGCCAGCGCGGTCGCCGCGAGAACCAGGGCGGCTGCGTTGTTGTTGGTGAGGTGCACGGCTCCGGCATCGGGAACCGCCGCTGCCAGAGCCGCCGTTACGCCCGCGCCGCGCCGGCCGCGCCGTCCGCCGTTGAGGTCGAACTCGACGTCGGTGCATCCCGCCGCGGCGGTCAACGCCTCCTGCGCGGCGGCGGACAGGGGCGCACGCCCGAGGTTGGTGTGTACGACGACACCGGTGGCGTTGATGACCGGCAGCAGCCGGGCAGCGGTCGGGGGCAGCATGGACAGGGCGCTCGCCGCGGCCTGCCCGGCTTCCGCACGGCCCTGGCGGACCAGTTCCAGCGCGGCAGCGACGGCCTCCCTCACCAGGGTCCTGCCCAGCCGTTCGCAGGCGGCCGCGACTGCCGGGTCCGCGAGCACGGCGTCGGTGCGGGGCACGCGTCTTCTGTGGTCGTCCATCGGATCTCCCGCGGAGGCGTACGGGAATCGAACCCGCCTGGCCGGGGTTCCCGGCCACATCGGTGTTGAAGACCGTGAGGGCCACCAGGCACCTGCCCGCCTCCGCCGCGGAGTATAGGTCCTGCGGAGCAACTCCCCGGGCCCGCCGTCCGGTCCGGCGTCCGCCTTCCGAACCGGCCCGGCCCGGCGTCCGCCTTCCGAACCGGCCGGGCCCGGCAGTAGGTTGATCTCCCATGGACGAGCCGCGCCCCCGGGGTACGCCGCGACTGACCCAGCTCGCCCATGGCGGTGGCTGTGCCTGCAAGATCCCGCCGGGTGAGCTGGATTCGCTGGTGGCGTCCTTGTCGGGCCGGCACGGCAGCGCCGTGGACCCGGCCCTGGAGCTGATGGTCGGCCTCGACGACGGTGGGGACGACGCGGCGGTGGTGCGGCTCGACGCCGAACGCGCGATCGTCACCACGGCGGACTTCTTCACACCCGTGGTCGACGACCCGTACGACTGGGGGCGTATCGCCGCGGCGAACGCGCTCTCCGACGTCTACGCGATGGGTGGGACGCCGGTCACGGCGGTCAACCTGCTCGGCTGGCCGCGTCAGGCGCTGCCGCTCGAGGCGGCGGCCCGGGTGCTGAGCGGAGGGCGGGACGTCGCGCACCGGGCCGGCTGCCATGTGGCGGGCGGGCACAGCGTCGACGACCCGGAGCCGAAGTACGGCATGTCGGTCGTCGGGGTCGTGCACCCGGACCGCATGCTGCGCCTGGACGCCGCCGTCCCCGGTCTGCCGCTGACCCTGACGAAGCCGCTGGGAACGGGCGTGCTCAACGCCCGTCACAAGGCCACCGGTTCGGTCTTTCCGGAGGCGGTCGAGACGATGGCGGCGCTCAACCGCGACGCCTCCCGGGCGGCTGTGGAGCGCGGCATCAGGTCCGGGACGGATGTGACGGGATTCGGACTGCTGGGCCACATGTACAAGCTCGCGCGTGCGGCGAAGGTGACCCTGGCCGTCGACGCGTCCGCGGTGCCCTTTCTCGCCGATGCCCGTGAGGCCGTCGCGGACGGCTTCGTCAGCGGCGGCACCCGGCGCAATCTGGAGTGGGTCTCGCCCTTCACGGACTTCGGTTCCCTCTCCGGCGAGGAACGGCTGCTGCTGGCCGACGCGCAGACCTCCGGCGGTCTGCTTCTCGCGGGAGAGCTGCCCGGGTACCCCGTCGTCGGCGAGGTCCTTCCCCCCGGCCGCCACCCGCTGGTCGTACGAGGATGAGCCGGGCCGGAGCGAGTCTTGACTGTACATTGACAATGTGACCCCCTGTCACTAGCCTCCATCCATTCGTCGCGACAGGGGGAGGGACGCCATGGCTTCGGCCGGCACCGTCGACCATCGCGCCCTCGACGGCACGGCCTACCGTCTCGCGAGCGCGCTCGATCTGAAGCTGCCCTTCACCTCCGTGGCCGAGATCGTCATCAACGGCAGGCTGGTGGAACTGACCGCCGGGCCGGCCGGACTCGGCGAGAACATCGCCGAGGCCCTCGGCGTCACCGAGTTCGAGTCGGAACTCTCCTTCCAGGGCGGGACATTGCGCACGGCGGTCAAGAGCGAGTACGACGCTCAGTCCAAGACCGTGGAAAAGCCCATGCTGGTGGTGTGGCAGGGGAAGCGGTTCTGCCTGGTGACCCGCCTGTACCGGCTGGCCGTACGCGACGTGCTCGGGATGCTGCGCACCCTCCACATCGCCGAACACGCCGAAGGCATCACCCTGACCCCGGAACGGGCCGCCGGCAGCCGGTTCGCCCGGCCGGCGAGCGTCATCAAGGAAGTCCCGGGCATCGGCCTCCTCGAGATGTCCAGGGCGACGTCCGAGCACACCGCGCAGCTCCCGCCCTGGAAGGGCGTCCAGGTCGAGGCCGGTGAGCTGTACCGCGACACCCTCTCCGACGGCCGCGACTTCTTCGTCCTGTCCGGCGCCGGATTGTGGGCGACCGTCGTCCCGCTGGCCGACACCGACGTCGAGCGGGTCCCCGCTCTGGTCGAGCGACTCACCCTGCGCATCGCGGACTGACCGCATGACGACGTTCCTGGCCCCTGTGGCAGCCGGCATCGTGCTGCTCAGTCTGCTCACCGGCTGCGCCGCCCATGTGGCCGGCCCCGGCGCGCTGCGTGACGCACTCCGCCGGCACCGGGTCCTGCCCCGCCGTGCGGTTCCCCTCGTGACCGGGGCCGTCCCGCTGGCCGAAGGGCTTTTGGGCGCCGCGGGCCTGGCCGCGGTGGCCGTGGGCAGCCGGACCGGCTTCGTGCTCGTGATGGCCGCGAGCGCGGCACTGTTCGGCACCTACGCCGGCTATGTGCGGTACGTCCTGTCCACCGGTCGCGGCGGCCCCTGCGGATGCTCCCGGACGGACATACCGGTCTCAGGCTGGGTGGCCGGCCGCGCGCTCGTCTACGCGCTCCTCGCCGCCGTAGGCGCCCTCCTGGCGGAACCGGCCGTCCAACTGCCCGCCGACCCCGCCGAACTGACGACGATCACGCTCGCGACCCTCACGTTCACCGGGTTGCTGTGGTTCCTGCCGCTCGCCCTGCACAACCCGGCTGAAGGAGAGACCGCACCGTGGACTTCGTGACCAGCGCTCTCCTCGCCTCCTGGATCGCCATCGCCCTGCTGGCCTTCGTGGTCGCGGGACTGATCCGCCAGGTCCACCAGCTCTCCAGGGCCGGGACGGACGGCCGGGGCGCACCCCCGCAACGGGCCGGCATCGAGCCCGGCCGTCCGGCACCCGGGATCGGCGAGCTGACCGGTGACGGCGGGGAGGCCGTGCTCCTCTTCCTCAGCGACACCTGCCACACCTGCGAGAAGGTCCTGTCGGCAGCGCGGGACTGGGCCGAGCGGAATGAGGGCGGCCCCGCGGTACGGGCCGTCTACGCCGAACCGGCGGTCACCGCCACCGACTCCGTCATACCGGTTCTGGCCGGCCGCGCGGACCTCTTCGAGGCGTACGACGCCGTCGCGACCCCGTACGCCGTGATCGTCGACACCGCAGGACGCGTGGCACGTTCGGAGCCGGTGGGTTCTCCCTCGGCGCTGCTGGAGTTGCTGGAACACGATCTTCCCGGCCAGGTCAGGAGCTCATGATGCCCACCCTTGACGACATCCCGATGCTGCGCCGGCCGGATGCCGCGTCCGCGTCCGCCCCCGCTCCACGGCCCCGGGGAGCAGCCGGCCGCATGCGCGCTCCGGTGGGATTCGCCCTGCCGCGGCGCCGCTTCGTCCAGGCCGCGACCGCGGTCGGATTCGCAGCTCTCGGCGTCTTCTCGATGACCCGCGAGGCGTACGCCGACGGGTACGACATCTGGACCGGCGAATGCCCCTCGTACGCCTCCGACCACGACTGCTCGCCGGGCTGCGGCCCGAGCACAGTGTTCGCGGAGTCCTGCGTCGAGAGCGGCGAGCATCTCGGCTTCCACAAGAACGACGGCGTGACCTGGACGCTCCGCCCCAACCAGTGCTACTCGGGCACCTACGACGGCTGGCTGTGGCGGTTCACCGGCCCGTGCGGCAGCTGCGGCTGCGGCATCGAGCGCCGCTGCCACGACGGTTACCGCAGCACGGAGTCCGGATGGGTACGCTCCATCTGCCGCTACACCACGGACTGCGGCTGCCCCGGCAGTGTCACCTGGCCGGACGTCGCGAACGGCGCCAAGGGCCCGGACGTCTTCACGGTGCAGCACCTGCTCACCCAGGGAGGCTTCACGACCGACGCCGACGGAATCTTCGGCGCGGCCACCGAGGCCCAGGTCAAGGCGTTCCAGCTCGCCGCGGGGCTCGAGGGCTCCGGCACGGTGGACGCCGCCACCTGGCCCGAGCTGGCGGTGACCGTCCGCAGCGGTGACAACAACCACGCGGTGCGCGGAGCGCAGCAGCAACTGAACAAGCACGGCTACGACGTGGCCGTCGACGGTGTCTTCGGTGCGGCCACCGAGGCAGGTGTCACCAAGTTCCAGACCCGGCACGAGATCGACGCCGACGGCATCGTCGGACCGGTGACCTGGCGCACGATGACGGGCTCCGCCTGATGCCGGGCCCTCCGGCGCGCCCCTCCGACACCGCCGGAGCCTGGCGCCGGCGGCTGACCGACCCCATGGTGGCGACTGCCGTGATGGCTCTGGCAGCCGTCTGCGCGGCTCTGTACTCACCCACCCTCACCTGGGCGGTCACCGGCGGTCTGGCGGGTTTCTCGCTCTCCGGCTCCGTTTGAACGCGCAACAGCGCCTACGCGCTGGCCACGCCAGGTTGGCGGGCACTTCACAGACAGGCCACAGTGCTGGCCGTTCTCACCGCGGGTCTGATCCTCGGCGCTCTGCTGTCGGCCATGGTGCTCTGGCTGCTCTCCGGTCTCCTCTCGCCGCTCCCGCCGGAGTTGCGGCACGGGGCGATCGTCGTGGCGGCCGTGCTGGCTCTGCTGCGTGACACGGGAGTCCTCCGGTTCCCGATGCCGCAGAACGCCCGGCAGATCCCCCAGGACGTCCTCCAGCGCGATCTCATGCGCGGCACACTCCAGTTCGGCTTCGAACTCGGCACGGGTGTGCGCACCTACGTGTCGGCCAGCGCGCCGTACGTGATCGCCCTCGGCGTGCTGCTCACGGGAGGCACGGCCGTGACGGCGGTCGCCGCGGGCATCGGCTTCGGCCTGGGGCGGGCCCTGTCACCGGTGGCGCGACTGGCCTCGGGCGACGTCGGGGGCTGGGACGTCCGTCTGGCGGGCCGGCTGGTGCCGATGAACGTGACGGTCTGCGTGGCGACAGCAGTGGCATTCGCGGTGACGGGGTGGACCACGGTCCGGGGCGGCTGACCGGCGGCGAGGGACGCCTTACCCGCGTCCGGAGAGAAGGACGTGACCGTAGGGGAGCGAGCGGGCAGGGGCCTGGGGCCACAACGATGGTGAGATGCTGTCGGGCATTGTCCGCCGCTGTCCTGATAATTCCTCGGCCATGAGATGTAACTCACCGTCGCAGCGCGGTGCGCGGTGTAATCGGCGTGTGGAGGCGGTGTTATCGTCGAGTGTCGGCGCAAGCTTCAAGTGGTAAGTAGCGAGCCCGAGTTGACCGGAGCAGAAGAGAGGCTTCCGCTCAGGGTCTTCGAGAGGAATTCCGGCCGCCCGTGAAAGTTCCGGGAGCAGCCGTAGAAACACTGCACTGCCTGACCAGCAGCTGAACCACACCAGACCTCAGCGGTGTCCGCTCTTCCGGGACGCCGTTCTCCTTCGCATGCCGCAAAGCAGGAGACTATGCCTGTTAAATCACTCGCGGAACTCGTACGATTCGTCCGCCGCAATTCGCCCTTCTACGCAGCGCTCTATTCCGGTCTGCCCGATCGCGCAGAGGATCTGACCGAACTCCCGGTCATACCCCAGACCGAGTTCTGGAAGGCCAACACCCCCCGCGGGAACACACTGCTCACCGGCCCGCTCGACGAGGCAGTGGTGTTCAAGAGCGGTGGGACCACCGGTGCGCCGAAGTTCTCCTTCTACACCCGGGAAGAATGGCGCGAATTCACCACGACTTTCGGCGCCGGGCTGGTCGAGGCCGGGCTGCGGCCCGGTCAGCGGGTCGCCGACCTCTTCTACACGGGCGACCTCTACGCCAGCTTCAGCTTCATCCTGGACGCACTGCACCGGGCCCCGGTCTCCAACGTCCGCCTTCCGATCGGCGGCGCCGCGCCCCTGGCCTCGACCGTCGAGACGCTCGAGCAGTTCGACGTCGAGGTGATCGCCGGAGCCCCGACGACTCTGTGCTCCCTCGCCGAGTACCTGCGGGCCGGCAGTCGCCAACTGCCCAGCGTGACCACACTTTTCTTCGGCGGCGAGAGCATCTTCAACGACCAGCAGCGCCTGTTGGAGACGGCCTTCCCCAACGCCCGTGTGGCCTCCATCGGCTACGCCGCGGTGGACGCCGGACTCGTGGGCGCTGCTGTGCCGGGGGGCGACCCGCGGATGCACCGCGCCTTCACTCCGCACACCGTGGTGGAGATCCTCGACGAGGACAGCGGCGAACCCGTCACCCGTGCCGGCGTCCCCGGCCGCGTCGTCGTCACGGATCTGCGACGGCGTCTGATGCCGGTCCTGCGCTACCCCGTCGGTGACCGCGCCGAGTGGACCTGCACCGCGTCCGGACACTTCCGCATTCTCGGGCGCGCCGAAGAGGGAGTCCGCGTCGGCGCGGTGGCCCTGCACACCCAGGACGTGCACGATCTGGTGCGATCGGTCGACCCCGCGGGCCGCATCACCGGTGTGCAACTGGTGGTGCGCCGCTGGGAGGACCGCGACGGGCTGACGCTGCGCCTCGGCTCCGACCTCCGGGACGAGGAGCTGCCCGAACTCACCGCAGCCGTGCACAAGGCGTTTCTGGCGGCCCGTCCCATGTACGAGTCCGCGGTCGCCGCCCGGCACGTCCACCCGATGGCCGTGGAGTGGGTGCGGCACGCCGACCTCGCCGTCAACTCCCGCTCGGGGAAGCTGATTCGGGTCATCGACGAACGTCCGCACGCATGACCGCTGTGAAGGGGCGCCGCGGGCGAGCGCCCATCGTCCTGCGCAACCCCGCCTTCTGCGCCGTATGGATCGCCCAGGTCCTCACCCAGGCATCGGCCCGGATGTTCCAGGTCGGCATCGTCTGGTGGCTCGTCCAGTACGCCGCCGGGTCCGAACCGGGCCTCGCCTCGGGCGCGTTCCTCGCCGTGAGCACGCTCCCCGCGGTCGCTCTGGCGCCCGTGGTCGCCGCCGTCATCGCCCGCAACCCCTACCGGTCCGTCATGGCCTCGGCGGCCGCCGGGGCCGGACTGGTCGCCGCGTGCACCGCGGCGTGGGCGTTCACGACTCCGCTGCCGACGGGCGTCGCCTACGGCGCGGCCCTGCTCCTGGCGGGCTGCCAGGCCCTGTTCGACCCCTGTCTGACCACCTCCGTGCCGGAACTCGTCGACGACGCCGACATCGAGGCGGCGACCGGATTCGAGCTGGCCACGCAGTCCCTGGCGGGGCTGGCCGGCGGCCTCCTCGGACCGCTCGTGGTCGACGCCTGGGGGCTGCCGGGCATCGTCACCGGATGCGCCGGCGCGTATCTCCTGGCCGCCGGACTGATCGGCGTCACACGCTTCCCCGGAACGGCGCCCCGCGGAACGGGAGCCGCGGGGACGCGAGGCGCAGCAGGGGCGGCACAGTCCGCGCAGGGGCCGGCACCGGGCAGCGGGCGGTCTGCCGCCCCGCGCCGTACGCTGCGGCAGATACTCACCGAACTGCCGTACATACGGCGGGTGTTGCTCAGTTTCGCCGCGGCGAACGTCTTCACCACGGCCGTCTTCGTCGTCATGCCTCTCTACACGGCCTCCGTGCTGCGTGCCGACGGTTCGACTGTGGCGCTGCTGGAGGCGTCGCTCGGCGTCGGCACCCTCGCCGGCGCGTTCATGGGCGGGCGGCTGCCGGGACGCCCGACCACGGTCGGCGCCCTCTGCCTGGGATCGATGGCGGTCTCGTTCGCCCTTCCGGGCCTGATCGCGGACCGGACCGTCTACGCGGCGGCCATGGTCGTCGCGGGATGGTGCGTGGGTGCCGTCGGCGTACGGTTCGTGGCCCTCTTCCAGCGGCTCGTACCGCCCGCCGACAAGCCGGGCTTCTTCGCGGTCATGCAGTCGCTGCTCGGAGCCACCTTCCCCCTCGCCTCCCTGCTGTTCGGCGTCCTGGGCGACCAGATCTCGCCGCAGACCCTCTGCCTGGTCCAGGCGATGGGCCTGGTGCCTGTGGCCCTCGTCCTGTGGTGGACGGGCACCCTCGGGGACGCCGCCGGTGAACGGACGGACTCACCCGGTCCCGGGACGGCGGCAGTTGCTGAGGAGCGGCACCCGTGTGCTCCGGGCTCCGGCGAGTCGTCGTCCGGGCAGGTCCTCATGCACGTCACGCCGGACACGGCGACCGCCACCGTGGCTGCCACCGCCACCGCCACCGCTGAGGGAGGAGCACGATGACAGTCACGATCACCCCCGCAGTCCTCCAGGACGTCGCGGAACTGCGGCAGTTGTACTTCGAGGTCTACGGCCACGGCTATCCGGTGCCGCTCGGCAGCGACCCCGCCGAGATGCGGCGGCTCATCACCGATCCGCACACCCACTGGCTGGTGGCACGCAAGCCCGGCACCGGGGAACTGGCCGGCTCCGTGGTCGTGCAGACCGACCCCGGGAGCCGGATCGGCAAACTTCTCGGACTCGTCGTCCACCCCGTCCACCGCGAGGGCGGGCTGGCCGGCCGGCTGACCGGAGCGGTGTGCGACGGCGCCCTTGCCACCGGCTGTCTCGACTCGATCTACACAACGGTGCGGGTGGTGACCGAAGGCCCCCAGCACATCGTGGTGCGCAACGGATTCCGCCCGCTGGGGCTGATGCCCAACGCCGTCGAAGTGGCGGGTTGCGAAAGCCTCGCCCTCTTCGCCCGCTTCGCCGACGACGTACTGGTCCACCGTGAGCATGTGCCGTGCGTGCCCGCCCCGCTGGCTCCGCTCCTCACCGCCGCGGAGGAGACCTCGGGCATCGACTACGCGAGCGTCCGGCCCATCGAGGCGACCGGCACCGGCCTGCTGTCCGGGCCGGTCGTGCCCTCCAGCACCGCCATGGAGACCATCACCGCCGGCTCCTTCGTCCACCGGCGTTTCCTTGAGCAGTTCCCCGACCCGGCGGGACGCTTCTTCCCGCTGCACTCCCCGAACGCGATCCTCACCCCGCAGAACGGCGAGTTCGAGGCGTACGCCGATCTGGACCCGGTCACCGGAAGCTGCTCCCTCATCGCGGTGCACCCCGGCCCCGCCGCCATGGCGCACTCCCTGGAACCACTGATGCGCGCGGTCACCCGTACCGGCGTGGACTACGTCGAGACGCTGCTGCCCCTCTCCGACACCGCGGGGCTCAGCGCCTTCCTGGCCGCGGGATTCGTGCCCAGCGCGCTCTATCCGGCCATGCGCCGCCTCGGCGACCGCTTCCACGACTACGTCGTGCTCTCCCGGACCAACCGCCAGATCGACTTCCGCACCGCCGCCGTCAGTTCGCCGGTGCAGCCGTATCTGAGCGCGTATCTGAGGGCCTGGACCGCGACGTACCTTCCACTCCACGAGGTTGTCTCTTGAACCCCCATCTGCTTCCCGCCGAGGTCCCCGACCCGGCGTCCCTCCCGCACGTCCAGCAACTGTGCGACCTCGCCGCACCCTACGAGCAGGGCCCAGAAACCGACGCCCTCTTCGCCGCCGCGATGGCCGAGACCAACGCGTGGCATGCCGAACGCTCCGAGTTCTTCCGGTCGTTGCTGGGCGACGAGCCCGAGACGCCTGCCCCCGGCGTGGGCGGGGACGTCCGCGCGCCGCTGGTGCACGCCAACTTCTTCAAGCGCCACGAGGTGCTCTCCGTCCCCCGGGACGAGGTCTTTCTGCACCTCACCTCCTCCGGCACCACCGGTCAGAAGTCGCAGATGTTCTTCGACGAGTGGACCATCCGCTCCGCCCAGCGCATGGTGGCCCGCGTCTTCGACCACTACGGGTGGATCACCCCGGACCAGCCCGTCAACTACCTGCTCTACAGCTACGAGCCCGCACCCGACCTGAAGCTGGGCACCTCCTTCACCGACAACTACCTGTGCGACTTCGCGCCCGCCAAGGACGTCACCCACGCCCTGCGCCACACCGGAACGGGGCACGAGTTCGACGTGCGCGGCTGCATCGAGGCCCTCCAGCGGTACGCCGAGGAGGGACTGCCGGTACGCATCCTCGGCTTCCCGGCCTTCCTCCACTTCACCCTGGAGCGGATGCGTTCGCTGGGCATCCCGCCGGTGCAGCTGCCGCCCGGCTCGCTCGTCGTGCTCGGCGGTGGCTGGAAGGGCCACGCCGACCGCCAGATCGGCAAGGACGCCTTCTACTCGGAGGTCACCGAGCAGCTGGGCATCCCCTCCGAGCGGATCCGCGACACCTTCGGCTCCGTCGAGCACTGCGTGCCCTACGTCGAGTGCGAACGGCACCGGCTGCACGTCCCGGTCTGGTCCCGTGCCGCCGTACGCGACACCGCCACCCTGAAGCCGCTTCCGCACGGCGAGCGCGGCTACCTGCACCTCGTCTCCCCGTACATCACCTCCGTCCCGGCGCAGAGCGTGCTCATGGGCGACCTCGCCTCGCTGCACCCCGGCGAGGAGTGCGGCTGCGCCCAGCCGACCGACTGGTTCACCGTCCACGGCCGGGCCGGAGTGAGCCGCAACCGCAGCTGTGCGGTGGCCGCCGCCGAACTTCTGAAGGGAATGTCATGACCAGCGCACCGACCGCCGGGGCGACCAGCGGACTCCACCTGTGGCAGGGCACGTTCATCGACGACGCGAAGGCCACCGAGCTCCTCGCCGGCCTGCCCGCCCTCACCGAGCGCACGATGACGGAGCAGCTTCCCACCGACGTCGTGCTGTCCGCCTGCGACCGGCTCGCCGAGGCACTGGGCACCCCCGGCGACCCGGTGTACGCCCGGCTGACGGACTGCCTCACCGACGGCGGTACCGATGAGGAGCAGGCGGCGTCCCTGCTCGCCGAGTTGGCCGGAGCGCTGCGTCGCCCGGCGCTGGAGCGCAAGCTCCGCCGCGAACTCGGCGGACTCCACCCGGAGCGGCTGACCCGGCCCGACGCTCGGGAGACCGTCTACGAGGCGTGGGCGCCGGTCGGCCTCGTCGTGCACATCGCACCGGGCAACGCGGCCGGCGTTGCTCCGCTGAGCGTCGTCGAGGGACTGCTGACCGGCAACCTCAACGTGCTGAAGACGAGCAGCTCCGACACGCCGCTCGCCCCGCGGCTGCTCGCCGAACTCGGCGCCGCCGACGAGACCGGCCTTCTCGCGCGCCGGATCATCGCCCTGAACTTCCCCTCCAGCCGCCGCGCCTGGCTGGAGCCCCTGTGCGCCGCCGCCGACGCGATCGCCGTCTGGGGCGGCGAGGACGCGGTGGCCGGCGTCGCCGAACTCACGCCGCCCGGCTGCCGGCTGGTCGAGTGGGGTCACAAGATCTCCTTCGCGTACCTGACCCGCGATGCCTGGAGCGACCCCGCCGTCCAGTCCGCGCTCGCCGAGGACGTCTGCCTCCTGGACCAGCAGGCCTGCTCCAGCCCGCAGGTCGTCTACCTCGACACCGACTCCCGTGAGGAGGTCTTCGCCTTCGCGGACAGCTTCGCGGAGCGGCTCGCCCAGGTCTCCGGCAAGACGCCGCCCACCCCGCTCGACGTCGCCGAGCACGCCGAGGTCACCAACACCGAACTCGTCGCCCGCCTCGAAGCGCACCTCGGCCTGACCCGGGTCGTCGCGGCCGACGACGGCTCCTGGCGCGTCCTGGCCGACACCCGGCCCGCCATGACCGCCTCACCGCTGCACCGCAGCGTCTGGGTCAAGCCGCTGCCCCGTGCGGACGTGGCCGCCACCCTGCGACCCATGCGGCGCTACCTCCAGACCGCGGCGATCGCCGGCAGCCGCACGGACGTGGCGCAGCTCGCCCGCTCCGTCGTCTCCGCGGGCGTCACGCGAGTGACCCCGGTGGGCGCCATGCTCGACGCCTACGACGGCGAACCCCACGACGGCGTCTACGCGTTGCAGCGGTACAGCAGGCGGGTCGCCGTCCAGGCCGACCGGCGCTTCACCGCCACCTCCTGCCTGGACGCCCTGGTGGCTCCGCCCGTCCAGCCGGCCCCGCCCACCGGGCCGCTGCTCGACAAGCCGGGCGTGCAGGAGCAGTTGCGCGGCCTGGCCCCCGAACACGCCCACCTGTACTTCCGCAGCGGCGGCAGCACGGGGGCGCCCGCCCTCTCCGTCTTCACCAACACCGACTACGACACCCAGATGCGGGCCGCCGCGAACGGCCTGCTCGACTCCGGGTTCGACCCGGCGCGCGACCGCGCCGCCAACCTCTTCTACAGCGGCAGTCTGTACGGCAGCTTCATCAGCTTCTTCTCCATCCTGGAGCGGCTGAACGCCACCCAGATCCCGCTCACCGCGGGCGACGACCTCGCCGCGGTCGCGGAAGCCCTGGTGGACTACCGGGCCGACACCCTCTTCGGCATGCCCTCCTACCTCTGGCAGCTCTTCCACACCCAGGGCGAGACCCTGCGCACCTACGGCGGGGTGCGGAAGGTGTACTACGGGGGCGAGCACTTCACCGTCGAGCAACGCCGCGTGCTGACCGAGGACTTCGGCGTCGAGGTGATCCGGTCGGCCGCCTACGGCAGCACCGACCTCGGGCCGCTGGCCTACCAGTGCGAGCACGCCGGCGGCTCCGTCCATCACGTGCTGACCGACCTGCACACCCTGGAGATCCTCGACCTGGAGGAGGACCGGCCGGTACGGGCCGGTGAACAGGGGCGGCTGGTCTTCACCAGCCGGGCCCGGTCCGGGCAGCGGCTCGAGCGCTACCAGATCGGTGACATCGGCCGGGCGCTGGACGGGGTGTGCCCCTGCGGCAGCCGCGCTCCCCGGATCGAACTCCTCGGCCGGCACGGCGATGTGGCACGCGTCGGCGCGTACTCCTACCACTACCGGCGCTTCGTCCAGGCCGCCGAGACGCACCTGGACTACCGAGGAGAACTCCAGATCGTCCTCACCTCGGAGGCGGCACGGGAGCGGCTCACCGTCCGGCTCGACGAGCGCTACGCACCGGCGGCCGACTCCGCCCGGGCCGCCTTCCTGGCGGAGGTCCCGGGCCTGCGCTCCGCGGTCGAGGAGGAGGACCTCCTCACCTGCTCGATCGAGATCGCCGACGGGGCCACGTTCGAACGGACCCCGGCCAGCGGCAAGTTGCGCACGTTCGTGGACCGGCGCCGGACGGGCTGACGTTCAGCGGCGGGACGCGCCGCACCGGAAGCCCGGCCGACCCGTCGGTGCGTTCCGTCACTTGGCGCGGCGCGGCTGCTTCCCGGCGGAGGTGTCCCGCAGCCGCAGAGGCCACGCCGGAACCGTACGGGGCATGGCTGCCCACCCAGGAGTGTGCGCGGGCCCCGCACGGGAGTTGCGGGGCCTGTCAGGCCGGTGGCGCGCCGTCCTCGGCGACCTCGGCGACCTCGGCGGCAGCCGGATCGAGCACCCGGGAGAGGAAGGTGCGGGTGCGCTGGTGCTGCGGGTCGCCGATCACACGCTCCGGGGTGCCCTCCTCGACGATGACGCCGCCGTCCATGAAGACCACGCGGTCCGCGACTTCGCGGGCGAAGCTCATCTCGTGGGTGACGACCATCATCGTCATGCCCTCGTCGGCGAGACGCCGCATGACGGCGAGGACGTCGCCGACGAGTTCGGGGTCCAGGGCGGAGGTCGGCTCGTCGAAGAGCATCAGCTCCGGGTCCATGGACAGGGCGCGGGCGATGGCCACCCGCTGCTGCTGGCCGCCGGAGAGCTGGGCCGGGTAGACGGACTCCTTCTCGGAGACCCCCACCCGCCGCAGATTGGCCCGGCCGATCCGCGCGGCCTCGTCCTTGCCGCGCCCGAGGACGCGCCGCTGGGCGATGGTCAGGTTGTCCAGCACGGACAGGTGCGGGAAGAGGTTGAAGCTCTGGAAGACGATGCCGATGCGGCGCCTTACCCGGTCGATGTCCACGTCGGGGTCGGTCAGTTCGGTGCCGGACAGGGCGACGGTGCCCGCCGTCGGCTCCTCCAGGAGGTTCACGCACCGCAGCAGCGTCGACTTGCCCGAGCCGGACGGGCCGATGACGCAGACGACCTCACCGGGGCGCACCGTGAAGTCGATGCCCTTGAGAACCTCCAGCTCGCCGAAGGACTTGTGCAGCCCCTCGACGCGGATCGCGGCCTCGTCTGCCTTGTGATCGGTCACCTTCGGTCACCTGGCCTTCGCGGTACGGGCCTCGAGCCGCCGGACCAGGTGGCCGAGCGGGAGGGTGATGATCAGGTAGCACAGACCGGCGACGAGGATCGGGGTCAGGCTGCGGTTCTCGTTCAGCGCGTCACGGCCGAACTTGGCCAGTTCGTACTGGCCCAGGGAGAGGCCGAGCAGATAGACCAGCGAGGAGTCCTTGGTCAGCAGGATCAGCTCGTTGGTCAGCGGCGGCAGGACGATCCGGAACGCCTGCGGAATGACGATCGAGCGCATCGCCCGGCCCTGCGACATGCCCAGTGAACGGGCCGCCTCCACCTGGCCCTTGGGCACCGCCTGGATGCCGGCCCTGATTGTCTCCGCCATGTAGGCGGCGCCGACGAGGCCGAGGGCGAGCATCACGGTGACGTACTGGTTGATGACGACCTGGAAGGCGATCGGGACGCCGAAGCCGAGCGCGATGAAGACCAGCAGCGCCGGCACACCGCGGAAGAACTCGATGTAGCCGATCGCCAGCCACCGGTAGGGCGGCACCGACGACAGCCGCATCAGCGCCAGGATCAGGCCCAGCGCGAGGCCGAAGCCGAACCCCAGGAGGGTGTAGACGACGGTGTTGACCAGGGCGGTGGTGATGATGTCGGGGAACTGGGCCTGCGCGACGTCGAGATCGAAGAAGGCGCGGCGTATCTCTCCCCAGTTCGCGCCGAAGGCCACGGCGGCCACGACGAGAGCCAGCACCCCGTACTGGACGCCCCGGACGGCCCGCGTCCGCTGCCGGCGGGACATGGACATGTGGTGTGCAACTCCTCAACTGCTGTCTGTGCGGCGGCGGTTCCCGGTCCTCGGGCCTGATCGGGGGCCGGGCCGGGGGCCTACTTCTCGGGCGCGGTGCCGAACCACTTCTTGTAGATCTTGTCGTACGTGCCGTCGGACTTGGCCTTCTTCAGCACCTCGTCGATCTGCTTGCGCAGTGCGGAATTCCCCTTGCGTACGCCGAAGCCGTACTGCTCGCCGGTGTCGAACTCGGCCGTGACCTCCGTGTCCGGGTTCGTCTTGACGTAGTCGTAGAGCACGCCGTTGTCGTTGATGCCCGCGGCGACCTGGCCGGACTTGACCGCGGTGAGCAGCAGGGCGACATCCTCGAACTGGACCAGTTCGACGTCCTCGGGGGCCTGCTTCTTGGCGTACTCCTCACCGGTGGTGGAGGCCTGGACACCGAGCTTCTTGCCCTTGAGGTCCTTCAGCGAGGAGTACTTGGCGCCCTTCTCGGCGATCAGGGCCTGAGTGGCCTCGAAGTACGGCGCGGAGAAGTCCAGGTTCTTCTTGCGCACGTCGTTGATGGTCATGCCCGCGGCGGCCACGTCGCACTTGTTGGCGTTGAGGTCCTCGCCGGACTGGATGCCCTCCCAGGGCGTGTCCACGATCTTCTGGTCGGCCTTGAGCTTCTCGGCCACCAGGTCCATCACATCGACGTCGAAGCCGACGACCTCGCCCGACTTCTTGAACTGGAAGGGCGCGTAAGGCAGATGGGTGCACACCGTCAGCTTGTCCTGCGCGACGAGCTGCACCTCCGATCCTCCCCCGCCGGAGGACTTGGTGCTGGTGCAGCCAGCCAGCAGGCCGGACGCCAGGACAAGGGGGAGAGCAACTGCGGCCGGACGAAGCGTGATACGCGCAGACACCTTCGAGCCTCCAGGAGGGTTGTTCGGCGAAGCCGCACCCGAAAGGGCGAGTCGCGCTGAATCCTCGCATCACGTGCCAACGTTGTCGCTGGTGAAAGAGTTGCGACCGGATAACGAGTCCCGGGCGGTCCCATCTGCCCGGCGCGGACCGTCTGCTCGGCGCGGACCGTCTGCTGTTCCGGGGTCAGTTCGCGAGCTCGACCCGCGCGACCCATTCGGTGAGCAGGGCGCGCAGTAGTTCCGGTTGCTCGTGGGGCAGGGCGTGTCCCGCGTCGTCGAGCACGGCGAGCGAGGCGTGCGGGTAGCTCTCGGCGAGGTCCGTGGCGGCGGCATACCCGACCGTCGAGTCCAGCCGTCCCGCCACGACCACTGCCGGGCCCGGATAGGGCGGCGCGTCCTCCGCGGTGAGCTCCCACCGCTCGCCGATGCGCGCGAGCGCCGCCTCGTCCACGAGTGCGGCGGCCGGGGCGACGTGACGTTCGTACCGTTCGAGCATCTCCGGGGTGCGGATCACGAAGTAGCTCCGGAAGACCTCGTCCCCGATCTCTCCCGGCCCGGCGACGGCGCGGTGCTCCGGGACGTCGCGCAGTCCCGGCAACAGCGGGCACACGAGCGCCAGGCCGGCGACCCGCGCCGGGTGTCTGTCGGCCATCGCCCGCGCGTAGTACGCGCCCGCCGAGTGCCCGATGAGGAGGTGCGCAGTCCCTCCGGTGACCTCGTCGGCGAAGCTGAGCAGCGTCTCGAGGACGCCTTCGGCGCTGCGCAGCGTCTCGGGAGCGTCCGTCCGGCCCATGCCGGGGAGGTCGGGATAGATCCGCCGCAGACCCGCCACGTCATCGAGAGCCGGCTCGAAGCAGGACTCGGCCTCGCGGTGGTCGACGCCGGCGCCGTGGAGCACCACCGCGGGCAGACCCCTCCCGTGCTCCACGTAGTGGACCGTCACCGGGCCCGCTCGCATCTCCATTCCCGCATACTGCCAACGAACTCCGGCTCAGGGCACCGGCCACGCGGGGGCGCGGTGCGAACACCTCCTCGACCGGGGCGGCCGCAGTGGCGCCCCAGTACGGGCGTCCGGGGGCGGACGGCAGCACGGGTGCGGTCCCGTCCGTGGTCTTCACGCCCGTGGAGCTGAAGTCCCTTGTCGCAGACGGGACTTCGGCATGTGCATCGCCGGTGCCGAGCCGGCCCGCGGAGGCATTGACCCGCCGCTCACAGATCGCCCTCGCCGGGTTCATGATCTGACGTGTCAATGACAAGCTCGCGCCACAGTCAACGGGGGTCGGTCGTGTCGTCGCAGAGCAAGCGCACCGTCCTGCCGTGGGCGAGACCTTCCTCCCGCAACGACCGATCTCTCAGGAGCGCACCACGATGCAGTCACTGCAGGACATCGCCGGGCCGTCCGACCTCGCCAGCCCCTACGGCGACGTGCCGCTGCTGCGCGGCCACCGCGATCAGGGCCACGACCTGTCACGCGTGCTCTACCTCTCGCTGGGCGAGACCTGGCAGGGCCCGCCTCCCGGCCTGCTCGCCGCACTCGGAGACGTGCCCGCGCACGCACACGGCTACCAGCTCACCCCCTACGGTCTGCCCGCGCTGCGCCGCGTCCTGCGCGACTACGTCACCCGCACCCACCGCCTGGCCGAAACCGCCGTGCTGGGCGAGGACTTCGAGGTGGCCGGGACCGCGGGCAGTACCCGCTCCGCCATGCGGGACTTCGGCCGCCTGCTGACCGAGGAGAGACCGGCGGCATCCGCGCCGCCGATCGCCCTGTGCGCCTCACCCGGCTGGGACTACCCGGGCGTCCTCGCTCCGCTCGGATACGAGATCCGGCACTTCGGCCTCACCCCCGAGGGCGGATACCAGCCGGACGCACAGGAGGTGGAGGAGGGCCTTCGCCGGGCCCGCCGGGACACCAGCGGTGCGGTCCTGCTGATCGTCAACGCGCAGCACAACCCGAGCGGGGCCAACTGGAGCGCCGGCGCCGTGCGGAAGATGGTGCGGGCCGCGCTCGCGTTCGACGCCCATGTGCTGGTGGACGACGCCTACTACGCCGTCCACGACCCCGCCGTCACACCCACGCCCGCGCTGCGCATCCTGCTGGAGGAGATCACGTCACTCCCGCCGGGGGCGGAGCGTCCCCGCTGGCTCGCCACGAGAAGCATGGGCAAGCAGTTCAACTGCAACGGGTGGGGAGTCGGGGCCGCCGTCGCGGCGCCCGACACCCTCGAGAACCTCTACGCCCGGCTGCTGCCCCAGCACACCTACACCACGGCCGTTCCCCTCCAGGCAGCCATGGCCGCCTGGCTGGCCGACCCCGCCGCCGAGACCCACCTCGCCGAGCAGCGCGCCGCCTACGCCGTCACCCGCGCCGAAGTCGCCGAGCGGATTCGCCGGGACCTGCACTATCCCGCGGACTCGTTCGTCGCCGGAGAATGCGGCCCGTACCTGCTCCTGCCCGTACCGCCCTCGTACTCCTTCCCGGGGGCGGGCGGCTCCCACGGCGACTTCCGCCGGCACTGCCTCGAACATGCCGGAGTGCTCCTGGGGGAGGGGCACATGAGCACGCCGGGCCGACCCGTACGGACGTCGCAGGACGTCGTCCGCATCTACCTCGGCGTGGGGTCGCAGGTCCTCGCCGCCGCCCTGGAACGGATGGCGCAGGCCGGGCTGGGCTGGCACGGCTCCGGCCCGTCCACCCGCCTGTCTGCCACCGCCGCGCGTACCGCCACCCGCTGACCGGCAGCGCGGAGCAGGCCCGGGGAGGCAGGCACACGCCGCACACCCCGCCGTCCACCCGCCCCCGGCCGTGTGCGAACCTCACTCTCCGGTCGGCGAGTTGGGGAGCGCGTCTCATGGGTGGAGTCAGGGTCGCCGTGGTCGGCGGCAGCATCGCCGGCTGCGCGATGGCACTGGCGGCCTCCCGCGGCGGTGCGGAGAAGGTGACCGTCTTCGAGCGGGCGGGCGGTGAACTGCGCGACCGCGGCGTCGGTATCGGTGTGCACAACGACCGGTTCGACGAACTCGAAGCCGCCGGCTACATGACACGGGACATGCCCTGGGCGCCGCTGTCGCGACGGCTGTGGACCGTGCGGGACGGTGCCAGGGACCTGGGCCGGAGCCTGACCACCCAGCCCTTCCCCTTCCGCGCGTACAACTGGGGTGCGCTGTGGGGCGAGTTGCGGCGGCGGGTCCCCGACGGCACGGACTTCCGCACGGAGACCCAGGTCGCCCGGGTGGCCACCGAAGCCGACCGGGCAACCGTGCGTCTCACGGACGGCAGCGAGGAGGACTTCGACCTGGTGATCGGCGCGGACGGCTACCGCTCGGTCGTCCGGCAGGCGATGTTCCCCGAACTCGCCCCCGCGTACGCCGGTTACCTGGGCTGGCGCGGTACCTCACAGGCACCCGCGGATCTGCCCCCCGGCGGGGACGAGGAGGCGCGCGTCGTCGTCTTCCCCGGCGGCCACTGCATGATGTACCTGATACCGGACCGGAACGAGGGGCACCGCATGAACTGGGTGCTCTACACCCGCCCGCCCGCGGACTCCGGCCTCGACGCGGAGCTGCGCAGCCCCACCTCGCTGCCGCCGGGGAAGGTGACCGCGGAGCTGACGGCGTATCTGCGCAACCTCGTGGCGGAGCACTTCCCGCCGTACTGGGCGGAGTGCGTGCTGCGCAGCCCTGAGGAGCGTACGTTCATCCAGCCCATCTACGACCTGTCGGTACCGCACTACGCGCGCGGGCGGCTGCTGCTCGCCGGGGACGCGGCCACGGTGGCACGGCCGCACATCGGAGCCGGCAGCGTGAAGGCCCTTCAGGACGCCGCGGCCCTGGAGAGGGCATGGCGCTCGGGGGGCAGCCGGCGGGAGATCCTGGCAGCCTACGACCACGGCCGCAGCCTCGTCGGCGGTCAGATGGTCGGCCTGGCGCGTCGGATGGGTGAAGCGCAGGTCGTACGGACGCCGGACTGGTCGGCCATGCGGGAGGCGGACTTCCACGCCTGGTGGGAGGAGCAGAACCGTGGCTCGGCGCCCGGCGGCAGCCTGGGCGGCCAGGCACTGCGCCGCGACTGACCCGGGCACGGCCGGACCTGAGACCTCCGCGGGAGCGTGTGCATGCTCCTCGGACGGCGGCGAGCCCGGACGGCGCATCCGCAGACCGGGCGCCGCCCGGGGCAGGGGAGGGGCGGTGAGCACCGCTCCGGCAGCCGAGCTGTCGGGCGGTCGGGCGTCGGGCGGATCTCAGGGAAGCCGGTTCTCCCCGGCCCGCCCGGACCCCGTCCGTTCCCGGGGGGCGCTCGTCGCCGACCCGAGCGGCCCGTCGGCGGCCGCAGTGGTGGGCGTCAGCTCCAGTGCGGCATGCAGCGCGCCGGGATCGGCTCGCAGCGGACCTGAGTCGAGCGGCTCGGTGAGCCGTCCGGAGGTCAGCACGGTGACCGTGTCGGCGCACTGGACCGCCAGGGTGGGGGAGGGCGAGACCAGCAGTACGGAGATGCCCTGCCGGGCGAGGGTGCCGATCAGCTCGCGTATCTGACGCACCACCACCGGCGCCAGGCCCTCGGTCGGCTCGTCCAGCAGCAGAACCCGGGGGGTGCCGAGCAGAGCACGGGCCAGTGCAAGCATCTGCTGCTCGCCGCCGGACAGGTCGGCACCCCGGTGCCTGCGGCGTTCGCCCAGCCGGGGCAGCAGCTCCAGCACCTTCTCCGGCGTCCAGGTCCGCTCCCCGCGAGCGGCACGGCCGGCGCCGCCCTTCTCCGTGCGCGGCGGGCGGTACGACAGCCGCAGGTGCTCCGACACCGTGAGGCCGGCGAACACCCGCCGCCCCTGTGGCACCAGTCCGATGCCCGCGCGCGCGACGTGGTGCGCGGCCCGGCCGCCGACGTCCCGCCCGTCGACCCGCACCGAGCCGGCGCTGGGACGCAGCAGACCGGCCACGGTGTGGACGAGGGTGGTCTTGCCGGCGCCGTTGTGGCCCACGACCGCGTGCACGGTGCCGGTGGGCACGGTCAGATCCAGCCCGTGCAGCACGGTTCCGCCGCCGTAGCCGGCGGTCAGTCCGGTGAGTTCGAGCATCCGTGGTCATCCTCTCGCGCCGGTACGGCCGCAGGGCCGCTGCGTGCCGGCGCCTCGACGGAGGCGGGGACGGTGTCCAGATAGATCTCGCGGACCTCCGGGTCGCTGAGCGCTTCGTGCGTGCTGCCGCTCACCAGTACGCGGCCGGCTGCCAGCACCGTGACGGTGTCGGCGAGTTCGGTCACCACCTCGATGTGGTGCTCGACCAGCAGCAGCGCGACCTGCTCCGGGATGTCCCGGAGCAGGCCGACCAGACGGCCGATGTCGCGGTCGGTCAGCCCGGCCGCCGGCTCGTCCAGCAGCAGCAGCCGTGGCTGCCCGGCCAGCGCGGCGGCGAGATCGAGCATCCGGCGCCGGCCGTGCGGGAGCCCGCCCGCCGGCTGGTCCGCGACCCCGGCGAGGCCGACGGCCTCCAGCCGGTCCATGGCGAACTCCCGCAGCCGCCGTCTGCGTGACGGCCGCCGCCAGGCGGCCCTGCCCGGGGGATGATGCCGCCAGCCGGCCAGCACGATGTTGTCCACCACGGACAACCCCGCGATGACGGAGGGCTGTTGGTAGCTGCGGGCGATGCCCAGCCGGCTGCGCCGGGCGGCCGCCACCCGGGTGATGTCGGTGTCCGGCGGGGCGGGGACACCGTCGGGGTGGCCGGCGCCCCCGGCTCCGTCCGTGCCCCCGGCTCCGTCCGCGCCCCCGGCTCCGCCTGCGCCGACGGACCGGTCCGCGGCAGCCAGCAGGATCCGGCCGCTGTCCGCACGTTCGGTGCCGGCGATGAGGTTCAGCAGGGTGGTCTTGCCCGCGCCGTTGGGGCCGATCACGGCGTGGCGGGCGCCGGCGGGCAGCCGCAGGCTCACGTCGTCCACGGCGGTGAGACTGCCGTAGCGGCGGGTGAGGCCGCAGAGCGTCAGCACGGAATCACCACCCGGCGCGGTTCGGGACGTCCGGCCGTGGAAGTGCCGCGGCAGGACCGGCGGTGGTCAAGTGTCATGGGGTGCCCCTGGGTTCCGGGAACCAGCGGTTGTGGACGGCCTGGCGCAGCCCGGCGAGGCCGTGCGGCAGCAGATAGACGGTCACGACGAAGAGCACGCCCAGCAGGAACGGCCCGTGGCCGGGCCAGGACGCTGAGAGCCAGTCCCGGATGAAGACGATGAGCCCGGCGCCGAACATCGCGCCGAGAACCGAGTGGGTTCCGCCGATGACCGCCGCCAGCAGTGCGAACGCGGCGATCTCGAAGCCGACGTCCGCCGGTGAGACGTACGCCTGCACCGTGGTCAGCAGTGAGCCCCCGATGCCCGCGAGGGCTCCGGCACCGATGTAGGCGAGCAGGAGGTAGCGGGCCACCGGGTGGCCGGAAGCGCGCATGCGGGCCTCGGCCTCACGCGTACCGATCAACAGCGTCCCAGCGGGCGAGCGCAGGAAGAAAAGGGTGAGGGCGATGGCGCAGGCAGCCACCGCGAGACTGTAGTTGTAGGCGGGACTCTCGTCGATGAGCGGTTCGCCGCCCCACAGCGCCCGGGTTGGCGGAAAGCCGATGAGCCCCTCGGTGCCGCCGGTGACGGACTTGAGTTCGCCCGCCGCGACGACGGTCAGCTCCCCGATGGCGAGGGTGATCATCAGTACGGTCGTGCCCCGGGCGCGTATCACCGCGGGCGAGGTGACCAGCGCGAACAGCGCGGCAGCCGTCGCGGAGAGAAGCACCTGGACCGGTCCCACCGTCCAGCCGGCGTCGGCGAGCAGCGCCGTGGCATAGGCGCCCACGGCGAACGGAGCGGCCTGGCCCAGAGTGGGAAGACCCGCGTAGCCGGTCAGGACGGTGACGCTGACCGCGAGCAGCCCCAGTGCCAGCGCGTAGCCGACCAGCGAGAGGGCGTAGGGGGACAGCAGCACCGGCAGCGGAATGAGAGCGACCAGGAGCAGGAGCGCCGGTGCCGTCTGCCGGGCCAGCCGGCGGACCGGTCCGGAGGCCGGCCCGGTGACCAGTGCCGTACGCCGCGAGCCGGTGCTCCCCTCCGGCCGGCCCGGGCTCTGGGTTCCCTCCACCGTCGGTGGTGCCGGCTGCAGTTGCGCGGAATCCGGCCGTGGCTTCCGGGCGGGGCCGAGCCGGCGCAGCAGCCGGGCGACCGGGCCGGTGGACGGTGCTTCGGCGTCGTGGCCGGCGGTCTCCGGTAGCGCGCTGCGGTGCGCCCGTACGGTCAACACCAGGGCCATGGCGGCGAAGAGCAGGTACGGGGCCCAGTCGGAGGCAACCGAGACCCCGAGGGTCTGCACCTGGCCCACGGCGACGGCGGCGAACAGGGTGGCCCACAGGGAGCGCAGCCCGCCCAGCACCACGACCACCAGCGACAGCATCAGCACCGTGTCACCGGTGCCGGGCCCCGGGCCGATGATCGGCGCGCCGAGCACCCCGGCGGCCCCGGCCAGCGCCCCGGCGGCGGCGAGCACTCCGGCGTGCACGGCCCGCGGGCTGCGGCCGGTGGTCGCCAGCATCTGCGAGTCGTCCGCCGCGGCGCGCACGGCCGCCCCGGCGCGGGTACGGGTCAGCACCCAGGTGCCGAACGCCGCGAGCAGCAGCGCCATCACGATGAACCCGAGCCGGTAGGCCGGGTAGCGGTGCCCGAGCAGGTTCACCGACGTGTTCAGCGCCTCGGGTATCCGCACGGGTATCGCGTCGGAACCGAAGTACTCGATGAGCAGGTTGCCGCCGATCAGCGCCAGCCCGAAGGTCAGCAGCGCCTGGGCGAGATGGCCGCGCCGCACCAGCGGAGCGGTGAGCACCGCCAGCAGGATCCCGGCGGCCCCGGCGAGTGCCGTACCGGTTGCCAGGCCGAGGAACAGGCCCTGCCAGGTGCCGTCGCTCAACTCGGCACCCGTGTAGGCCCCGATGGCGTACAGCGTGCCGTGGCTGAGGTTCAGCACACCGGCCGTGCCGAAGGCCAGGCTCAGACCGGCGGCCACGACGAACAGCAGCAGCCCGTAGGCCACGCCGTCGACCGCCGGTACGAGCTGCGCGTCCAGTACGTCCACGTCAGCTGCCGAGCGTCGGCAAGTCCTTGACCACGACGTTGGCCAGTTGCTTGCCGTCGGGGCGCACCTGCCGCAGGTACCACTGCTGCACGGGTGTGTGCGTCTTCGAGCTGTACTCCCAGATGCCGCGCGGGCTGTCGATCTTGCCGAGGCCGGCGATGGCCTTGTTGATCGTCTCGGAGTTCACCTCGCCCTTCTTGGCGGCTTCCCCGATCGCCTTGTCCAGCGTGGCCGCCGCGTCGTACGAGGCCTCCGCGTAGCTCGTGGGGGGTGCGTCGTGCTTGGCCGTCCAGTCGGAGACGAACTTCCGGTTGGCGTCGTTGTCCAGGTCGGCGGAGTAGTTGAGCACCGAGTAGATGTCCTCGGCCGCCTTGCCCTGTGCGGGCAGGGTGGAGCCTTCGGTGAGGAACCCGGGGGAGTACAGCGGGAGATCGGCGACATCGGACTCGGCGTACTGCTTCACGAAGTCGATGGCGGCCTTGCCGGCGTAGAAGCAGTAGATCGCCTTGGCGCCGGACTGGGCGATCTTGGAGAAGTACGGCGCGAAGTTGGTGGTCTTGGGGAAAGGCGTCCAGGTTGTCCTGCCGTCCGGATTGGCCAGTTCGCCGCCGGCCTTGTCGAAGGCCGTGGTGAAGCCGCGCATCTGGTCGTGGCCGCCCTGGTAGTCCGGGCCGATCGCGTAGACCGGGCCGTTCACCGTCTCCTTGACGTGCTCTGCGATGGCCGCACCCGCCTCGTCCGACATGAAGCTGGTGTGCCAGACGTATTCGCCGTCCTTGACCGGGGGACGGGCGTTCGAACCCACCAGCGGGATCTTGCCGCGCTGTACGAGGGGAAGCACAGCCTTGACGGTGCCGCCGCCGGTGAGGCCGGTCAGGATGTCGATCTGGTCCTTCTGGATCAGCTTCTTGGCCGCCGGCAGTGCCGTCGGCGGGCCGTCCCCCTCGTCGGCGACCTTCAGGTCGATCTTGCGCCCGCCCAGCTCGCCGTCGTGGGTGTCCAGGTACAGCTTGAAGCCGTCCCGTGTCTCCGTGCCCACCGGCTTGTAGATGCCGGACAGCGAGGCCAGCAGGCCGACCGTCACGGTGCCGTCGTCGGAGCTGCTTTCTCCGCTGCACCCCGCGGTGGCGGTCACCGCGAGGGTGAGGGCCACCGCGCAGGATGTCCGTATTCTTCTGACCCGTGCTGTACGTGCGTTCTTGAACATTCGAGGACTCCGATGGATCGGTGTGGCGGGGTGAACGGGGATACGGCGGTGGAGCGGCTCAGCGGGGCGCGGCCTGGCGGTCGTCGTCCCGGGCCTCGGGCGACAACGCGTCTCCGACCTGGTTGATCAGCTCCGACATCATGAAGCTGACCTCCCCGATGTCCGCCTCCCTCGTGGTGCACACCAGCAGCGACGCGCCCCCGGAGACGGCCATGGAGAACATGTAGCCGCCTTCCATGGCGGTCAGGCTGTGCTCCACGGGGTCCGTCCGCGTCAGTTCGGCGGCCCCGGAGAGCAGGCTGACGATGCCGGACGCGATCGCGGCCAGCCGGTCGGCGTCATCGCGGGGGACGCCGGTGAAGGCGAGCGCCAGCCCGTCCACGGAAACGGCGACGGCTTGGGTGACTTCCGGAAGCCGCCGTGCGAAGTCGCCCAGCAGCCAGTTCAGATCGATCGATCGGCTCATCAGGTATTCCGTTGAGTGTCGTCGGCATCGCCATTCGCCGAACCGCGGGGGTTCGAGGGGGCAGAGCGCTCTCGGCGGCTCGTGCTCCTGTTGATGCCTTGCGAATATGCGGTCAGGACGTCGGAGATCTGGCGGGAGTCCCTGCGGCGGGGCGAGGAGCGAGGCCTGGACGCGGTCGTCGATGCCTCTGAGCCGTCACCGCCGTCACCGCCGTCACCGCCGTCACCGCCGTGGCTCCGGGCGCGGGCCGGGCGTTGCCCGTCCGGCTGCTTGCGCTGCCGTACGGGCAGTCCCGCGGCGCTCACCCCGGCGGTGTGCGCGGGCCCCGGTTCGGACCGTGTTCCGGAGTGCTCCTGGGCACCCTGCGGACTGGGCGCCGGCTCCTGCGCCGCGGACCCGGACCCGCTGTGGGAACGCTGCCCGAACGGTGGACGGGTGCCGGGTGGCGGCACCCTCCCCAGCAGCGTGGTCCCGTCATGGGCGCGAGCGGTCTCCCGGCTCTCCTCGCCGGCGGAGGCGCTGTAGTCGTGGTGGCTCTCGGCCGTGCCACTCGCCCAGGCGTCGGCCCGCTGAGGCATCGACCGGCCGCGCCCAGCCGCGCTCCTGGGCACGTCGAACACGGACGGTCCGCTGTCCCGTTCGGCTCCTCGGGCGGTCCCGGCGGCGAACTCGGCCGCCCCGGCCTCGGAAGGCGCCCCGTCCGTACGGCCGGAGCGGGCACCGGTCGGCAACTGCGGCGCCCCGTGCGGGGGATCGGCACCCAGCACACCGGCGGGGAGCATGACCTCGGCGATGGTGCCGGGGCTCTCCGAAGCACGCAGCTCGACCGAGATGCCGTGCCGCGCGGCCAGTTGCGCCACGACGTGCAGACCCATGGACCGCACGCCCCCGACCCGCTGCTGCGGTTCGGAGAGGAGGGAGTTGAGTTCGGCCCGCCGCTCGGGCTTGATGCCCACACCGTCGTCGACGACCTGAACGACGGCGCGGTCCCACAGTCGCCAGGCCGCCACTCCGACACTGGCCTCCGGCGGCGAGTACCGGGTCGCGTTGTCGAGCAGCTCGGCCAGGATGTGTGCCAGGTCGTGCACGGCGCGGGCGGCGATGTCGATACCGGACTGGACGACCCCGGTCTCGACCCGGTTGAACTGCTCGATCTGCTGGGCCGCCACCATGATCACCGTGGAGCACGGCACATCGCTCGTGCGTGCCCGCCCGTGTCCTGAACCGCCCAGCACCAGCAGGTTGTTGGTGTTGCGCTCCATCCGGTTGGCCAGATGGTCGAGCGCGAAGAGCAGCTTCATCCGTTCCGGGGTGGCCTCGTCGCGCTGCATCACATCCAGCTCGGAGACCATCACGCTGGTCAGCTGCGCACCACGGCGGGCCACGGTCACCAGCGTCTCGGCGAACTGGTCCTGCGCGTCGGACTGCTCCGCGGCCAGCCGTACGGCCTCATGGTGCACGGAGTTGAACGCCTCGCCGACCTCCCCGATCTCGTCCTCGCCGGTCGTGGTCACCGGCTTGCCCGCCCGCTGGGCGACCTGATCGGGCGTGGCACCGCTGAGCGCGCCCGGCTGGGAGAGCTCCGCGGTGACCTCGGGCAGCCGCCTGTACGCCATGTCGTTCGCGGCGTCCCGCAGGTCCTGCAGCCTGCGGATCATCACGCGGCCCAGACGGAAGGCGACGAAGACGGCGCCGACCAGCGTCAACAGCACCAGGAGCGCCTGGCCGGCGGCCCACCAGATCAGCTCGGTGCGCTTGTCCTCCACCGTGCTGAGGACGGAGTCGTCGATCCTCCGCTCCACCGAACGCTGCAACGACAACCGGTGCGAGGTCGCGTCCAGCCAGGTGTCGGCGGAGACGGAGAGTTCGGCGTTGGCCGGAGTGCGGCTCACCTCGTCCTCGAGCCGCTGCGCCACCAGAGCCTTGGGGCCGTAGACGCCCTTCTCCAGCCAGGTACGCCATTCCTGCGGACCGAGGTCGAACATGGTGCCCGTCGACTCGGCGTATCCGAGCCGGGTGGCCTCGAAGGTGCGCTGTGAGACGGGGGTGAATCCCCCTCCGGCCAGCGCCTGCAGCACCGTCACCTGCTGCTGGCCCATGTGCTCGGTGGCTTCGGAGAGGGCGGCGCCGGCGCGGATCTCGTCGGCGATGTCGGCGTCCACCCCCTGGGCCTGGGCGATGCCTTCGCGGTACGCGACCAGGTCGGCGATGACGATCCGATAGCTGAAGGTCAGCGCGGAGAGCGAGCTGCTGCCCGAACGCACCTGCGCGTGGAGGGTGGGCAGTTGCTTCAGGGCCCGGTCGATGCGACCGAGTGCTTCCTGAGCGTTCTCGGGTACGTCCGACAACTGGCCGCGCTCGGCACGGAAGTTGTCGGTGCTCTCGCCGGTGGCGTTGATCGTCTTACGGAAGCCGGCTTCGTCGCCCTGACCGGTCACCAGCGCGGTGGCAGCCGTACGTTCACCTTGCAGCCTGTGCGTCAGTTCGTTGGCGGCCGCGGCGGCTTCGACCATGTTGGCCAGCCGGTGAGCTTGCAGCGCCTGCTGCCCCGAGGGGGCAAGAGCGAGCACGGAGAAGGTGACGGCCACCGCGAGCGGGACCGCGACCAGCAGAACGAGCCGGCGGTAGATTCTCACTGCGTGGCTCCGTCAGTTGGTCCGAGGATCAAATGCCGGTGACACGCGGATACCCGGCGGATTGGGCAGGCCACTGGGGGCGGGTATCTCGCTGCAATGACAAGGGGCGAGCCGCAGGAGCATCGCGCAACACTCTGGCATGAATAAGGGCAACCTTCGGAATTTGCAGGGCGATTCGAACGCCCACGTCAACCGGCGGGCGGGCCGGACCGTACCACCGGCCCCGTCGGGGCTCGGATGGCGACTTGCAACTGCTTGCCGCAGTGCCTGTCCAGCCGGGGCATTGTGCAAGTTCGATGAGAGGTGTCGACCTCTCATGCCGCCGGCCAGGCGGCACATTACCCCGGCCACGAGACCGGGGGCCATTCAAGATCGTCCCGCTCGGTGCCGGGTCGTGCCCATATATCCCGTTGCGAATTTGTCGAGCGCCCACAACTTCACAACGCCGTGTCACATGACGCCGAGTCAGAGGGTTTCGATGCCGCCGCTTATGCATCGCTCATGCAAAGGCCGTCCGCAAAGCGGAGTGACATATTCCCGAATGCCCCGGCCATTCCGGGCACGGATTCTTTCGTATGCGGCACCGGGCGTCGGCAGGTGCGCGATTTGCATCGTGGTACCGGTTGGATTTCAGGACCGGCAGAAACGGGCGAGGAGTCCCCGGCAGTCCAGTCCTGTTGGGCGCGGACCGTCCGGACGCAGTGGGGCCCATGCGGCAGGTGCAGTTTCATGTCACGCAGGAACCGCGCCGAGTGCCGGCACGAGTGATCCTGCGAGGAGGGGCGTGCCGGCCGGGGAATCGCCGGCCGGGCGGCCGGAGCGAACGGGCCCCTCAGCGGGCCGGTTTCAACTGCGGCTGCCGTTCGATCCGCCGCAGCGCGAGCAGCCCTCCGACGCCGGGTACGAGGGTGAGTGCGGTGACGCCGGGGACGGCGAGAGCGGGGGTGAGCCGCACGGCGAGAATGGTCGTCAGGTAGGCCGTGCCGTGCACCGGGCCGCCCATCGAAGTGATCACCGCGGTGTGCACGGTGACGAGGTTGATCAGCAGCAGTGTGAGTGAGACGGCCTCGACTGTCGCCGCGATCCGCAGAGTGCGCACAGGGATCACACTCCCGTGGTGGAGCCGGGACGGACGATCATCAGCACGACGACGGTCGCCCAGAGCAGGTTGAAGATCCCGGTGGTCATGGAGAGCCTCGCCGCTGCCGAGCGTCGCGCCTCTGCCTTGCTCGTGCCGACTGCGGCACCGCGTGTCGTGCCCGTGCCCCTGTCCGTTTCCGCGCCCGCTTCCACGTCCGTGTCCGTGCCCGCTTTCGTGCCCGCTTTCACGTCCACCGGATCGTCCAGCAGCCGCTGCTGTCCGGGCAGGATCGCCGTCAGCAGGACGGCGGCGGCGATCCCGGTCAGCACGATCGAGGCCAGCAGCCAGGGGTCGGTCAGCACGCCGAGCTGTGCGCCGGTGGCAAGTCCGAAGACCGGTACGGCGATGCCGAGGACCGTGTAGCCGCGGCAGATCCTGTGCAGCAACGCCGCGGTGCGGATGTCGTGGTCGCGCGTGCTTTCGCCGTCGGGTTCGTGCGGTCCGGCGTAGCGGGGGAACATCGAGGCCGCGACCGTGACGGGGCCGATCGCCAGGATCGCCGCCAGAACGTGCAACGACAGCAGCAGCTTGGTCATCGGTGTTCCCTTCAGGATTGCCTGGCAATAGGTTGGCTACCAACTTAAGAATGAGTAGCACGCCTCAGGTCGGTTTGGGTAGGCGGCCTACATGTCCCCGACCCACGTGTAGGCTGGCTACGCATGAGGCAGGATGCGGTACGCGGACACTTGGACGGATTGCTTCTGGCGGTCCTTGAACCGGCCCCGCTGCACGGCTACGCGATCATCACCGCGGTGCAGGAGCGCAGCGGTGGCGTACTCGAACTGCGCACGGGCACCATCTACCCGGCGCTGAACCGGCTGGAGCGGCTCGGCCTGCTGCGCAGCAGCTGGGAGGCCGTGGGTCAACGGCAGCGGCGCTGTTACGAGTTGACCGACGCGGGGCAGCGCCACCTGGCCAAGGAGCGCACGGCCTGGCGGGACTTCACCGAAGCGATCGGTTCTGTCCTCAACCCCGCGCATCCCGCGTATCCCGCGCAGACCCGGCCGAACGGGCTGGCGACATGACCACGACGGGTGAGCGGACCGGGGGCGCCGAGCCCGGGGGCCGGAACGATCCCGTCGAGGAGTACGTCACCACGCTGGACGCCGCCCTGCACGGCCCCGCCCGGGCCAAGTCCCGCATGGTCGCGGAAGTCCGCGACGGACTGACCGACACGGTGGCGGCGCTCAGACACCGGGGCGTGCCGTACGAGCACGCGACCCGCCAGGCGGTGAAGGAGTTCGGCCCGGCCGACGACCTGGCCGAGAGCTGTCAGCGCGAACTGACCATCGCCCAGGTCCAGCACACGGCCCGCGCCGTGGCCCTCACCGCCCCCTTCCTGATCGCATGCTGGTACCTGGCGCAGAACGCCGGTGACATCCACGACTCCCCGGTGCAGCGCACCGCGCGGCTGCTCGCGCTCCACCTGGCCTCGGTCTCCGGCCTCGCGGTCCTGTTGGCGGCGGCGGCACTGGCCGCCACCGGCACCCTGGCCCGCTGGCTGCCGACCCCCCAGCGGCTGCCCCTCACCGTCGCCTGGACGGGCACCACAGCGAGCGTGTCCATGGCCGTCGCCACCCTCGCCCTCGCCACCGCCTCACTGCTCGCCGAGAACTGGCCGCTGACCGGGCTGGCTTGCTGCCTCGCCGCGCTGTCCCACGCCGTCATCGCGAGCTCGGCCCGGGCCTGCCGCCGGTGCGCGCGCCTGCCGCCGGTGCGCTCCCTGGCCCTTTGACCGAGCCGTCAACCCGACCGAGCCGTTCAACGCCCGGAGCCGTTCGACGCGGCCCGGACCGGGCAGCGGTGCCCACCACCGCTCCTCGTACCCGGCATCCGGTGTCCGCCTTATCGGCGAACTTCCCACGGTTTGCAACCTTTCCCTGACGTGAGAGTAGGGTTCTGAGCTGAAGGGGATGGTGGAGGTGGCGGCGCGGAAGCCGACGGGGAGCGGTGAGGTGGCCGGGAGAACCGGGCTGTCCTTGCGTACGATCCGGCACTACGGGGAGGTCGTGGTGGTGCGCCCGGCCGAGCGGAGTGAGGGCGGTTCCGGCTGTGTTCGGAGCCTGAAGTCCGTCGGCTTGGAGCTGGTGCGGCGGATGGCCTCCGGGCTTCTGCCCGGAGACCTCCGGCTTCCGTCTGGAGGATGGGCGCTGTCCGGCGGCGATGCTGGAGCTGCTTCCGGGCACGGCCTCCTGTGAGCCCCTCTCGGATGAGAGCGCGTATGAGGAAGTGATGGGCAGATTGCGCAAGTACTGGCAGGAGACGGACGTGCGGTGTGAGGACCTGCGTGCGGAGCCGGCATCGGCGGAGGCGTTCACGCGTCCCCCGCACGGTCGTCCGGCGCGGCTGACCGGGGCCGCTGCGCGGTGCGGTTCCGGGGTGGCCCGGTGACGGCGGTGGAGGTGGGTGCTGAGGCGGCCCGTCGGCGTACGTTCGCGGTCATCAGTCATCCGGATGCGGGCAAGTCCACGCTCACCGAGGCGCTCGCTCTGCATGCCCGTGCGCTGACGTCGGCCGGTGCGGTGCACGGCAAGGGCGACCGGAGGGGGGTGGCGTCGGACTGGATGGAGATGGAGAAGACCCGGGGGATCTCGGTGACTTCGGCGGTGCTGCAGTTCGCCCACCGCGGGCAGGTGCTGAACCTGCTGGACACTCCCGGGCACGCGGACTTCTCCGAGGACACCTACCGGGTGCTGGCGGCCGTGGACTGCGCGGTGATGCTCATCGACGCGGCGAAGGGGCTGGAGGAGCAGACGCGCAAGCTCTTCGACGTGTGCCGGCACCGCGGGATCCCGGTGATCACGTTCATCAACAAGTGGGACCGTCCCGGACGTGAGGCGCTGGAGCTGCTGGACGAGGTCGAGCGGGAGTTCCGGCTCAAGCCGGCTCCGGTGACCTGGCCGGTGGGCATCGCGGGGCATCTGCGCGGCCTGATCGATGTCCGGGAGCCCGGGCGGATGCTGCGCTACACCCGCACGCCCGGCGGCACCAAGGAGGCGGTCGAAGAGCAACTCACGGCTGAGCGGGCCGCTCTGGAGGAGGGGGCGGACTGGGAGCAGGCGGCCGAGGAGCTGGAGCTGCTTCAGGGGACGGGGGCGGTGCACGATCAGGGGGAGTTCCTGGCGGGCAGGAGTACTCCGGTCTTCTTCGGGGCGGCGGTCTCCAACATCGGTGTACGGCTGCTGCTGGACGCGGTGGTCGACATGGCGCCGGCACCTTCGGCCCGTCCTTTGGAGGGTGGCGGACATCGGGCGGTGGAGGCGGACTTCGCCGGTCTGGTCTTCAAGGTCCAGGCGAACATGGACCGTTCGCACCGTGACCGGATCGCTTTCCTGCGGGTGTGCTCCGGGGTCTTCCAGCGCGGGTCGACGGTCACGCGGGCCCAGGGCGGCAAGCCGTTCGCGACCAAGTACGCGCACAGCGCGTTCGGTCAGGACCGCTCCTCCGTGGAGACGGCCTATCCGGGCGATGTGGTCGGGCTGGTCAACGCCACGGCACTGCGGGTGGGCGACACCCTCTATACGGGGAAGCGTGCCGTCTTCCCGCCGATGCCGACCTTCGCGCCGGAACACTTCGCCGTGGCGCGTCCGCTCGACATCGGGCGCTCCAAGCAGTTCCGGCGCGGCATCGCGCAGTTGGACGAGGAGGGTGTGGTGCAGGTGCTCACCTCCGAACTGCGCGGGGAGCAGTCGCCGGTGCTGGCCGCCGTGGGGCCCATGCAGTTCGATGTGGTGGCGCACCGGATGGAGCACGAGTTCACCGCGCCGGTGAGGCTGGAGTCGCTGCCGTACCGGCTGGCACGGGCCACCGACAAGGCGGGTGCCGAGGCGCTGAACCGGTCCCGGCTGGTGCAGGGCGAGGCCATGACCCGTACCCGCGACGGGCGGTGGCTGGCGCTCTTCCCCAGCCGCTGGCAGGCCGGTTCCTTCGAGCGCGAATTCCCCGGCTCCCCGCTGGAACACCTCATCGCCGCCCACGAATAGCACCGCACCAGGAGAGGAGAGCGCGCCGGGGCCGTGCCGGCGGCGCGGTTCCGGCACGACGGGGGTCCGGGCCGGAACCGCAGCGGGCCGGTAGCTCACCGGTCCAGGACGGGAACCCGGCCCACCGGTCCCGATACTCTCACATGATGTGAGGGTTGCAAGGCCCCGGTTCCTTCGCC
Organism: Streptomyces sp. TAA204; assembly: GCF_000424965.1. NCBI lineage: Bacteria > Bacillati > Actinomycetota > Actinomycetes > Kitasatosporales > Streptomycetaceae > Streptomyces > Streptomyces sp. TAA204. Next base: position 44,474 of record NZ_AUKW01000025.1, on the reverse strand, counting down.
GTCTGCTCTGTCGAGGACATGGCTCCACGCGCGAACCCACCCGGCGTCGCGGACCGCTGACGGAGCTGCTGAGGCAACTCCCCGTGAGGCGTGCCCCCGTGAGCCGTTCCCCCGTGAGGCCGGCCGTTCAGCCGGCGTCCTTCAGTCTGCGGCGCAGCGTGGCGGCGAAGTCTTCGGCGGCCATCAGCTGGGCGCGCAGCGTCTCACAGCGTGCGTCGGCCACTTTCCGATAGGTGTCCAACCGGTCGCGCAGTTGCTGCAGTTCGCTCTCGTCCTGGTCCTCGGTGCTGAGCCGGTCCGTGATCTGCAGCAGGTCGCGCATCTCCTCCAGCGAGAAGTCCAGCGGTTTCATTCTGCGGATCACCATGAGCCGGTCGATGTCGGACTCGGTGTAGAGCCGGAAGCCGCCTTTGCTGCGTGCGGAGGGGGTGACGAGACCGACGTCCTCGTAGTGGCGGATCGTGCGCAGTGACAGACCTGTTCGTTCGGCCACCTCGCCGATCTGCATCCGGCGGTCCGTCGCCATCGGCACACGCTCTCCTTCTGGGGCCCTGTGGGCGGCCCTGTCGATCTCTGGCAGATGTCGGTCGGTCTGCTGTCCGAGGAGGCGGAACCGCACGGCAGTGCGGCCTGTGTCGCACGGTTCACAGGTGCCCCGGATGAAGTCGCCTCTCACGTCAGGGTAGAGTTGCGTTCGCGGGTGGAGCCCCGCTTCGCTTCCCGGCTCCCTCACGAGGGGGTCACAGACCTTCCGGGCAATGATGCCCGACCTCGCGGCCCTGAGAGCCGCCCCCCTTCTGGACTCCGTCCCGGAAATGAAGTCCGCGCCGGGTGCCCTGAGACGGCTGCGCCCTCCGGCCGGGAGAGCGTCCTCCGCTCACTGCGGAGTTGACGTAGAACGCTCGACGCGCGCGATCCGCTCGCGCGCCTGAACAGAAACGGATGCATGTCCGCTGAAACACCCGCGGCCAACGGGCCGCGCATGTCCCTGCACCGGCTCGGCCGGCCCGACTTCCTCAGCTCTTCGAAGGTCTTCCGCACCGAGGTGCTGGCGGGTCTGGTCGTCGCTCTGGCGCTGATCCCCGAGGCGATCTCCTTCTCCATCATCGCGGGGGTCGACCCGAGTGTGGGGCTGTTCGCCTCCTTCACCATGGCGGTGGTCATCTCCGTGGTGGGCGGCCGCAAGGCGATGATCTCCGCCGCCACGGGCGCCATCGCCCTGGTGATCGCACCGCTCAACCACGAGTACGGGCTGGGACATCTGATCGCCGCCGTCATCCTCGGCGGCGTGATCCAGGTCGTACTGGGCGCTGTCGGCGTGGCGAAGCTGATGCGGTTCGTACCGCGCAGCGTCATGGTCGGCTTCGTCAACGCCCTCGCCGTCATGATCTTCATGGCGCAGGTGCCGGAGATGACGGACGTGCCGTGGGCGGTCTACCCGCTCATCGCGGGCGGCCTGGCCCTCATGGTCCTCTTCCCCCGGATCACCAAGGCCGTGCCCGCGCCGCTGGTCTCCATCGTCATCCTCACGGTGATCACCATCGGCGCCGGCATCGCGGTGCCGACCGTGGGCGACAAGGGCGCGCTGCCCTCCTCGCTGCCGGTGCCGGGAATCCCGGACGTGCCCTTCACGCTGGAGACCCTGACCGTCATCGCCCCCTACGCGCTGGCGTTCGCGCTGGTCGGGCTGATGGAGTCGCTGATGACCGCCAAGCTCGTCGACGACCTCACCGACACCCGCTCGGGCAAGACGCGTGAGTCGATCGGGCAGGGCGTCGCCAACATCGTCACCGGCTTCTTCGGCGGCATGGGCGGCTGCGCCATGATCGGCCAGACGATGATCAACGTGAAGGCGTCCGGGGCCCGTACCAGGCTGTCGACGTTCCTGGCCGGTGCCTTCCTGATGGTGCTGTGCATCGCCTTCGGCCCGCTGGTCTCCGGCATCCCGATGGCCGCGCTGGTCGCGGTCATGGTGCTGGTCTCCGTGGCCACCTTCGACTGGCACTCCATCCAGCCGGGGACGCTCAAGCGCATGCCGGTCTCGGAGACCGTCGTGATGGCGGTGACGGTGATCGCCGTCGTCGCCACCCACAACCTGGCCGTCGGCGTGGTCGTCGGCTCGCTCGTCGCCATGGTCGCCTTCGCCCGCCGCGTGGCCCACCTCGTCAACGTCTCCGGTGTCGTCGACCCCGACCGCAAGCAGGCGGTCTACGCGGTCACGGGGGAGCTGTTCTTCGCCTCCTCCAACGACCTCGTCTACCAGTTCGACTACAAGGGCGACCCCGACGAGGTCGTCATCGACCTCTCCGACGCCCACATCTGGGACGCCTCATCCGTCGCCGCCCTCGACGCGGTGGAGACCAAATACGCGGCCCGCGGCAAGAAGGTCACCATCGTCGGCCTCAACAAGCCCAGCGCAGCCATGCACGACCGCCTCGCCGGACAACTCACCGACGCCCACTGAAGCACGCACGCCCTTCCCCCTTCCACCCGGGACGGGGAGGGGCGGCGCACTCCTCGACGGCCGCGCCTTCGGCAGGGCAGACGAACCGGGCCGGAATCCCCGGACTCACGCCAGGAGGAGCACGTCGAAGGCCGGACAGGGGCCACACGCTCGTCTGTTGCTCACCCCGTGTCCGGCGGGCATCTCAGCGGGCTGCCTCGCCGGGCTCTGCCTGAACCTCTGCGGAGCCCTCCAGCACGGCCCTGGCGAAATCAGACAGGCGCTGATTGCGCGAGCGGGCCTCTCTGCGGAGTATCACGAAGGCCTCGTGCACTTCCAGGCCCAGCCGCTCGGACAGCGTCCCCTTGGCCTGCTCGATCAGGACACGGCTGTTCAATGCGGTCTGCAGCTGTTCGGTGAGGCTGTCCCGGTGCTGAATCGCGCGCTGCTGCAGCAGCCCGATGGTGGCCACATCGGCCAGGGCCTGGCCCACGCGCTGCGTCTCCTCATCCAGGCGGCCCGCTTCGGTATGGAAGAGGTTCAGCGCGCCGATGACTTCGGTGCGCAAGCGCATAGGCAACGCGTGTACGGAAGCGAAGCCCACCTCCGCGGCGGCAGCGGTGAAGTGCGGCCACTGCCCGGCGGAGCGCAAATCTGCCACAGACACGGGTTCACCGCTGCGGAAACAGTCGACGCAGGGGCCCTGATCGGTCTGCAGCTGGAACAGCTCCAGCAGGCGTGTCTGCTCCGTGGAGGCAGCGATCACCTGCAGCTTGTCACGCTCATCGGTCAGCATGAGCCCGGCAGCGGTGACGCCCAGCAACTCCACACACCTCCCCGTCAGGTTGTGAAGAAAATCGATCACGTCGAAGTCGTCGACGAACGTGTCAGCCATCTCTACAAACACATCGGTCAGCTGGACCTGTGCCATGTCACTCACCTGCGTCCTTCAGAATTTCCGCAGTCTGCACCAGCATGAGCCGCCGTGCTGCCCGGTGTTGAGGGAGGAAAGGAACGAACGAATTCATGCCTGGGACTCGCTTCCGTCGAATCGCAGGCGCCGGGCCACCACGTCCCGGGCGACCTCGCTCAACCGCCGGTCCTGCGAGAACGCGTACGCCCGCAGACGTACGAGTGCCACCGCCGCGGTCACTCCCAGCTGCACGGAGATCATTCCCGTGGCCTGGTGCACCTCGGGATGCCACGGGCCGGTCTGCTCGGACCAGCGGCCGTCCACCGAGGGCGGCGGGTTGCGCCCCGTGTCGAGCAGCAGCGCCAGGACAGTGTCCGCCAGCACCAGTGAGTCGGCCAATTGGTCACGGTGGAGCCGGCCGGGCTCAGCGCGGTACAGAGCCATGCCCCCGACGACTGCTCCGCCGACACGCAGCGGAAAGGCGAACACCGCGCGGACTCCCGCGGCCACCGCCGCCGGCGCATAGGCCGGCCAGCGCGCCTGATGCTCGGCAGTCGCAAGATCCGCCACCAGGCAGGGGCTGTCGAACAGGGATTCCGGCCCCTCACCCAGTGTCACTGTCAGTTCGGCCATGTCCGAAGCGAGCTGAGCACTGGCGTAAACGGTTTCGCGCGGGCTCGCGTCGAGGACCATCGTGACGGCCGCTGCTCCGACCCCGGCAGCGCTGATCGTCGCGGCGCAGACATGACCGACTGTGATCGTCTCACCACGTGCCTGCTCGACGATTTCGCTCCACAGCCGGATTCTGCGATCTTCCTTCACCGCACCGCTCCATCTCGACGATCGCGGCTCTCCCCACCACACATCCTGTGGAACACCTCGACCGCTCCTTCAACCCTACGTCGCGGACCGCGGCCGTCAGCCCGGGCGAGCGGCGCTTCGAATGTATCCGCTTTGTATGCCCGTCTCCTTGAATCGCTCGGTCATGCGACGGCCAGGGGCAACCCGCGGGGCGGCAGCTTCGCCGGCACCGGTCACCAGGGGCGCGGTGGCCGCCCGCACGGTCGCGGAACGCCCTGGCCGACCGCCCTGAGGACTTCGGTTTCCGGCCGATCGGCCCACCGCTGGGCCCGCAATGTTCCGACCTTGAGGAGTTTGTGAGATGAGACCGCGTACGAGGGTGTTGCTCGGCACCGTGGCGACCCTGATGGCCTCCGGGGTGACCTTCTCCACCATGTCCGCCAACGCCGCACCGGACCCGGCGGCCGGTGATTCGCCCGCCTCGGCGGCCGCCGTGAAGATGAAGATCGGCACCCACAACGTGTGGCGGGGCAAGGCGACGTTCAAGCCGATCGGCGACGTGATCGGCTGGCAGGAGATGAACACACCGGCCGACCGGAAGCGACTGCGGAACCAACTCCCCAAGTACGCCCACTTCTTCCCCCAGAAGGCCCCTGCGCGAGCAGTGCCGATCTCCTGGAAGAAGGAGAAGTTCGCGCTCGTCCGGGGCGGAGCCGTGCTCACCCACAAGGGCGAGGCGGGTGTGACGCCGAATCGCTACGTCAACTGGGCGCTCCTGGAGCACCGGGCGAAGAAGCAGCGGTTCATCGTGCTCAACACGCACTTCATCTCCGGCGCCTGGAGCAAGCACCCGGAGCGGCAGGGCCGCTGGCTGAAGCACGCGGACAAACTCCGCGAGGTCATCCGGGACCAGAACAGCAAGCACCCCGAGCTGCCGATCTTCGTGGTCGGCGACTTCAACCGCTCCCGTGCGGTGAAGCTGCCGAAGACCGTCGAGTACATCCGGGTCAAGGGGGCCAAGGGCGTACCCATCGACCAGGCCTACGCCACCCGTTCCGTGCAGAACTCCCTGGTCGAACGTCTGCAGCGCTTCGGCTCCGACCACTTCGCCTACCGTTTCACCGCCACCTTCTGACCACCTTCCCGGAACACCGCGTCAGAGAAGCGAACCCCGGAGCTGACCGCGGCAGTTCGCCGTGCGGCCCGGCATCAGCCGGGCCGCACGGCGAACCTGCCCGGTCCCGGCTGATGCCGGGTCGTCGAACGAGCGGCCGGAGTGGGCCCCGGCGCGGACCCCGGCGCGGACCCGCAGTCCCGTGTACGGCGGCGCCCCGCGCTCAGGGGGTGCGTGCGGCGTTGATGGCGGCCACGGCGCCATGGGCGTCGCCGAGGTTGGCGAAGTCGACGGCGACGAAGTTCACCGGCCGGCCACGCTCGGCCCCGCAGCGGCGGGTGCGCTCCAGTACGAAGTCCTTCGCGTTGACCTCCCCGGCGTCGAGACGGCTGCCGCCCGCGTCGGTGATGAAGTGGTTGAGGAGGAAGAGGCGTTTGCCTTCACCGCCGCGGTTGGGTGCGCAGCTCATCGTCCCGGGGTCGGTGAAGTCGTACGGGGTCTCCATCCCGTACCGGTAGAAGCTGCGGTACCACGGGGCCGGTCCTCCCGACCCCTCCGAGAAGACCACCAGGCGCTTGTCCTCCTCGACCATCTCTCCGAGCGTGGGCCACGGAGTGCCCGGGTCGGGGTCCGGGGTGAACAGCAGGTCCCGCAGACCCGCCTCACGGAAGGCGGAGGCGGTCTGCTCGCCCGTGATGCCGTTCTGGACGATCAGAGTGACCACCTCCCCGGGGTGCTGGTCCATCCATGTGCGTATCTCACGCAGGGTTTCGACGAGCGGGAGCGCGCCGGCGCGGCAGACCGCGTGGCACAGCCACGGGCCGGGCCGGGCCGGTCCTGTCCTGTCGATGACTTCCGCGACCTTCTCCCGCATGCCCGGTGCGAAGTCGGAGACCTTCAGCCGTTCGGCGACCTGATCGGAGGGTTCCCAGGTGTGGGTGTCGACGAGCAGCGCGCGTGCGCCGTTGTCGAGCTGGGTGTTGATGTCGCCGTCCTGAAGCGGGCTGATGAACCGGTCGGCTGTCGAGGACATCGCGTTGTGCGTCGTCAGGTAGGCGGCCTGGTCGTAGCGGAGGTCGCACTGCTCGGCCGAGCCGTTGCAGTAGGTCCTCTCCGATTCGCCTGCCGCGGCGGGGGCGAGCACGACGCCCAGCACGACCGACGTCGCCACGGCGGCCGCGCAGCCGCCCACCAGGCGTGTGCGCGTAGATCCGGGCATCGCGACCAGACGGGTGCGCACGGCGCGGTGCCGTTCCCGCACGAAGGTCGCGGCCACCAGCAGCGCACCGGCCGCCAACGGCGCGGCGGCCGCGGACATGCCCGCGGTGGTGAGTGTGGTGAGTGCGTTGCGCTGCAGGTCCTCCACCAGGCCGGCCAGCGACGACGGCCATGTCGCGGGAGCCTGCCGGAGGAGATCACCGGCGCTCCAGCGCACCGCCCCGAACGCGACGGCCGGCAACGCGCCGCCCACGGCGAGGAGCAGACCGACGGTACGCAGCCGGCGTGTCGGCCGCGCCGGCGGTCCGGACGCCCAGAGGAAGACGAGGGCGAGGACTCCGACGGCGACGGCGAGCGTCTGCACCAGGCCCGTGAGGCGGGTGGCGTCACGTGCCGACTCCAGCGCCCCGGTCTCCAACCCGGCGCCGGCCAGGTCGTCTGCGATGTTCCACCGGCCGCCGTCGGCCATGCGCAGCAGGTCCTGCCGGCTCTCGTTCCGGCCGCTGACGGCCTTGCTGCCGGGCAGATACGGCCCGACGGCCGCCAGGGCGGTGCCCGTGTCACCGACCGCGAGCGCCCCCTCGACCTGCGGTCGCAGTGATCCCCGCTGCTCCTCGGGTACGCCGGAGAGCAGCACGGAGCTGACTTTCTCCACGGCCCGGTCGCTGAGTTCCACCTCGGGCAGGCCGACCGGTTCACGACCCGCCGCGACCCTCTCGAGGGCCTTGTTCACGCGGGTGAGCGCCGCCGACACGTCCGCCTCCGGCGAGCCCCGGTCCGTGGAGACCAGATCGCCCAGGTAGACGTGCGCAAGCTCACCGACGTTGGCCAGCACGGGCCGCAGGTTCACCGACACTCCCAGGGTGTCGGTGTCACCGCGGAAGTAGCCGACGAGGGCGGCGATCTGCTCGTCCGTCAGCTGGCGCACCGTGGTCGGGGGCAGCACGGTCTTCAGGTTGGCCGTCACCACGGCCTCCGGGACGGGCAGGCGGGAGAGCAGGCTCCTGGTCACGGGACGTGAGTCCGGGTCGACGAGTACCTCGTCGTAGAGCCGGTCGTACGCCCGCTCCTCGTCCAGCACCTTCTGGTAGTAACCGCGCTCCAGCACCGTGGCGCGCAGCGTCGCCGTGCCGACGAGGGCCGTCACGCACACGACGGCCACGAGGCACGCCAGCACACGCAGGGGCCCCACCCAGCGCGCGTGCCGCCACGCCGCGGGGCGAGCGCGGCGCGGAAACTTCAGGGACATGCTGCGCGCAGCGCCTGGCGCCGCCATCGTCCGCCCTCCAGCTCTTTTGAATCCGGGTCGGAGAGCCCCGCGGTGAAGGGGGCCCGGCCGGGCCCCCTTCCCGGACCCGGCCGGGCCCATGCGGCGCCTTTCCCGCTCATCCTCGGTATGGGCGCGGGCAGTCGTGGCACACGGGTGCGGTGCGCATCGCCGTGCGCACCCGCGGCAGAAGCGGGAGGCCGGGGCCGGTGGGGGTGCTGAGCCCGAACGTCCCGTGCGTGCCGGACAATGTCCCCATGCGGATCTCGGCAAGAGCGGACTACGCGGTGCGAGCGGCGCTCGAACTCGCAGCGGCACAGGACGAGGCGCCGGTCAAGACCGAGGCGATCGCCACGGCGCAGGACGTCCCGCAGAAGTTTCTGGAGGGCATCCTCAACGACATGCGGCGGGGCGGGCTCGTGGTCAGCCAGCGCGGTGGCCGGGGCGGCTACCGGCTCGCGGTGCGTGCCGACTCGATCACGGTTGCCGACGTGATCCGTGTGGTGGACGGTCCGCTGGTCTCCGTGCGTGGCGAGCGTCCTCCCGCACTCTCCTACTCCGGTCCCGCGGAGGCTCTGCTGCCCCTGTGGATCGCTCTGCGCGCGAACGTACGCGCCGTCCTGGGCGAGGTCACACTGGCAGATGTGGCAGCGGCGGACCTTCCCCAGCACGTCCACGACCTCGCGCAACTCCCCGACGCATGGACGAATCCCTGACCGCGTCCAACTGACGAGACGCCCTTGACCTGTGATGGCCACCTCCGCGATTCTTTCCCTACTAATACGGTAGGGATGATAGGGAAAAGGTCGGGGACGCATGCGCACACTCATCCTGCTGGCGCTCGCCGGCCTGGGAGCCCAATTGGTCGACGGCAGCCTGGGGATGGCCTACGGGGTGACGTCCACGACGCTGCTGCTGGCCATCGGCACCAATCCGGCCGCCGCCTCCGCCACCGTGCATCTCGCCGAGATCGGGACGACACTCGTCTCCGGCGCCTCGCACTGGCGCTTCGGCAACGTCGACTGGCGTGTCGTCATCAGGATCGGAGTGCCCGGAGCGGTGGGTGCCTTCGCGGGGGCGACCTTTCTCTCCAGCCTCTCCACAGCGGTGGCGGAGCCGGTGATGTCCCTCATCCTGCTCGGGCTCGGGCTCTATCTGCTCGGACGCTTCACCTTCGTGGGGCTCTCGACGCACAATCTCGGAAAGCCGCTGCGGAATCGCTTCCTCTCCCCGCTGGGGCTGTTCGCGGGATTCGTCGACGCCACCGGGGGAGGCGGCTGGGGCCCCGTCGGCACTCCCGCCATCCTCGCCAGCGGACGGATGGAGCCGCGCAAGGTGATCGGCTCCATCGACACGAGCGAGTTCCTCGTCACCGTCGCCGCCAGCATCGGATTCCTGGTCGGTATCGGTTCCGAAGGCGTGAAGCTGAGTTGGGCGGCCGCACTCCTCGTCGGCGGCGTCATAGCCGCGCCGATTGCCGCATGGCTCGTACGGCACGTTCCCCCGCGTGTTCTGGGCACAGCGGTCGGCGGGATCATCCTCGTCACCAACGCCCGGACCCTCCTGCACAGTGGCTGGTTCACCGCAGGTGGCACGGTGCGCGACGTCGTCTACGTTCTGCTCTTCGCGGCCTGGGCGTCGGCACTCGCGTACGCGTTCAAGGAACACCGGCGCACAGCCTCCCGGGAGCGGGACGAGGCGTCGGCCGAGGGCACTTCGCGGGAAGGAGCCCCGACGGCATGACTGCCGGGACGACGCGGAGAAGCGGGATGACAGCAACCCGGCGACACGGCACGGAGCTGTCTCCCGCATTCCCGCCGGTCCCGCTCGGCCACGAAGGCGTCACCCCTCCACGGTCGTGTGCCCGAGCGGTTCAGGGACTCGCCTGCAAAGCGAGTTGAGCGGGTTCGAATCCCGCCACGGCCTCCGACGAATCCGCCGCGGCTTGCGGGGACGAGGAGCGCCGCCGGCTGTGCCGTCCGGGAACGCGCGGCATGGCCGACGGCGCCCGTCACGTCGGGGCGAGCTGCGGCGGCCTCAGCAGCGGGCCGGTTTCGTCCAGGAGCACTCCAGGCCGGAGGGTGTGGCTTCGGACGGGCGGGCGCCGCCCTTGTCCGGGGAGTTGCGCGGCTCGTGGCCGGTTTCGGAGGTGCCGGAGGTGCCGGCAGTTCCGCCGTCGGCGCCGGACGAGGCGAGGGCCACCACGATCGCGTCCTCGATGTCCTTGACCGAGTCGGCGAGGTGGTTGTTGAGGACGATGCTGTAGGTGAGCCGGCGGCCGTCCTGGTCGGTGACGTACCCCGACAGGGCGGACGCCCCCGTCAGCGAGCCCGTCTTGGCGTGTGCGTTGCCCTCGGCCGGGGTGCCGCACATGCGCGAGCGCAGCGTGCCGCCCGTCATGCGGTCGGCCTCGCAGGCCACGGGCAGCGCGTCGTGCCACTGCTCGAACCACGGCTTGTCCTGTACGGCGTGCAGGAGTTCGTTGAGCTCGCCGGCGGGGGCGTTGTTCATCCGGGAGAGTCCGGAGCCGTCGACGTGGCGCAGTTCGGCCGTGTCCACTCCCTCCTTCTTCAGGAAGCCGTCGACGGCTTCCAGCCCCGCGCTCCACGTGCCCTCGCCGTCGGCCTCGTGGCCCATGGTCTTGGTGAGGACCTCGGCGTGGTTGTTGTTGGACAGCTTCATGAAGGGGATCTGCAGCCGGGAGAGGGGCATCGAGCTGTGGCGGGCGACCCGTCGGGCGCCCTCGGGTGTGGCCCGGCCCGGTTGTGTCTTCCCCGCGACCCGCACACCGTGCTTCTTCAGCGCGTCGGCGAAGACCGAGGCCGCGTAGCCGGTGGGCTCCCACACGCTGGTCCACGACGCGTGGGGGTCGGCGCCGACCGGGATGCCGCCGCTGACGGTGATGGTGTTGCCGCCGTGTTCGCGGTCGACGGAGAGAGTGCCGGAGGCGTCCTCGTCGACCGTCTCGGCGGTGACGTCGATGTCGACATAGCGGTTCTCCGGGGTGACCTCGACCTTCGGTCTGTCTCCTGCGCCGTCGCCGGGGGTGACCTCGATGTGGACGCTGCCCGTGTCGTAGTCGGTGTCGGGCGCCAGGCTCAGGGCGGAGATCTGCGAGGAGTAGTAGGCGGATTCGTCGTCGGCGGCCCAGGACGGGCCGAGCCTCTCCGAGTCGAAGCGGGTGTCGTCGGCGACCAGCTTCCCGGTGACCTTCCTGATCCCGGAGGCCGCCACGTCGGCGGCGAGGGCGTCGTAGTCCTTCGCCAGCAGGGTCGGGTCGCCCGTGCCGCGCAGATACAGGTCGCCGTCGAGCCGGCCGCCGCCCTTCCGGTCTCCGTCGGCCAGTACGTCGGTCTTGTAGCGGTATCCGGGGCCGAGGACGTCCATGGCGGCGGTGGACGTCAGCAGCTTCGTGTTGGAGGCGGGCATCAGCCTCGTGCCGGAGTGGTGGTCGTAGAGCACACGGCCGTCGGCGGCGTCGCCGACGACGACGCTCGAACTCGCCCCGGCCAGCCGCTCGTCGGCGAGGATGCGGTCGAGGGACTTCTTCAGCGCAGCGTCCGGGCCGGTGGGGCCCGCTCCGGCCGCGCCGCCCGTGCCCAGCACGAGGGCGAGACCGACGGCCGCGGCGACGGTTCTCGTACGGAGCCGGGAGCGGGCGGTGACTCCCGGTGAAGGGCTGGGGCCAGGGGTGCCCGGGGATGGTGTGTGAGTCATGGCGTGAGCCTGCCACCGGGGGAGCCGCTTCAACGCGGGATCGGACGTCTTCGCCCGCCCGTCATCGGCGAATGGGCCAACGGGGCGGCCCCGGGACGTCGTTGCCGTTCGGAGCGTCCGCCGGGGCGACCGCCCTCGGCAGGCCGGTCCGCCCCGCGTGACCTCGTCCGGAGTGCGGCCGCTGACGGCAGACGTGGTTCGCCGCCGGTGCCGGGAGCCGCGCGAGCGGCCGGAGGGCCGAGTCCGGCCGGTCAGACGGGGACGGGTGCCGGTGGGGCTCCCCGCCGCAGGTCCGCCGCGAGCGCCGCTTCGGCGGCGCGGCCCCGGTGGTTCCGCACGCGCGTCCTCGGGCGTCGCGCGCGGAACCACCGTCCGTCGCCGGGCCGGCCGGCGGGCACCCTCACACCGCCGTGACGCGGGCCTCCGCCGGGACGACGGGGTCCCCCGCTTCGACTCCGTGCAGGATGTGGGCGAGCACCTCGACGCCACGGACCACGCGGGGACCGGGGCGGTTGAAGTACGCCGGTCCGTCCACCACCCACACCTGTCCTTCCCGTACTGCGGGAAGCTCGGACCACCCCGGCAGACGCGTGAGCAACTCCTGCTCGCTCTCCGTGCGTTCGGGAGTCAGGCCGCACGGCATGAGCAGCAGGACCTCCGGCTGCTCGGCACGGACGGCCTCCCATCCGAGCGGCACGGTGTGTTCGCCCGGCTCGGCGAGCAGCGCCTCGCCGCCGGCCAGCCGGATCTGGTCCGGAACCCAGTGTCCCGCCGGCCACAGCGGGTCCAGCCACTCGATCGCGGCGACCCGGGGCCGGGCCAGTCCGGCGACGGACTTCTTCACCCGCTCCAGCCGCTCACGAAGCGCCGCGACCAGCCTGGAACCCTCCACGGGCACACCCAGCTCGCCGCTGACGCGCTCCACACAGTCCAGTACGTCCGTCAGCGTGCGCGGTTCCAGGCTCAGCACCGTCGGTCCGCTCTCCAGTGAGCGGACCGCCCCGACGACGCTGCTGTAGGAGACCGCGCACACCTCGCACAGTTCCTGCGTCAGCACGGCGTCCGGGGCGAGTTCGGCGAGCTTCGCCGTGTCGAGGGCGTAGAGCGAGGAGCCGCCGTGCCCCGCACCGCCGACAGCCTCGGAGATCTCCCGGCTGCCGAGCCGGTCGGAGTCGAACCCGGCGGACGTGACGACCGGAATGCTCTCCAGCGCTCCGGGCGGCCAGTCGCACTCGTGAGTCCGGCCCACGAGGGCGTCGGTCAGGCCGAGTTGGGCCACGATGTCCGTTGCGGCGGGGAGCAGGGAGACGATTCGCATGGAGGGACGGTACTGGTCAAGGCGTCAACGACCCCAGGTGGTCCCGCCGTTGTCGCCGCCGGCGGGCCGTACCCGGCGACGCCGTCGGTGAAGTGTCCTCGGTGGGCGCCCCGCCGCCCGGGCGGGACTGTCCGGATGTGAGTGCTTTCCGCCTCCCGGGCCGGTGCGGCGGCCCGGGGTGGGACGATGAGCGGGTCATGCGTGCGGGATGCGTTCTCCGACGGCTGCGGGCCGCAGTGTTCGCGGCGGTCTGCGTGTTGCTCGCCTCGCTGGGGCACACACTGATGTCGGGTACACCGGTGCCCGGTTGGGCGCTGCTGCTCGCATGGTTCGCCGTGGCGTCTCTCGTGTGGTCGCTCGCCGGACGGGAACGCGGCGCGCTGCCGGTGGGCGTACTGACCGTCGGCGTACAGGCGTTGCTGCACGCGGCGTTCTCGCTGGGCCAGGCCGTGACGCCGTCCGGCCCGGCGCGGCACGCCTCGATCACGGACCGGTGGGCGGCGTCCGCGCTGGGATTCCCCGCAGCGCACCCGTCCCCGCCGCAGGGCTCCTCGCCGCATGCGCTGTCGCACACCGGCCCCCCGCACCACGCGGGCGCGGGCGGTGCGGCCGAGCTGTCCGGCCACGCGCACCACGCGGGAGCGGCGCCGGGCGCCGACGCGACGGGGAGCATGGAGGGGATGGCGCACGCGGGGATGCCGGGCGGCACCTCGGGCATGATCGCCGGTCACGTACTCGTGGCGCTGCTGAGCGCGTGGTGGCTGTGGGGCGGGGAGCGTGCCGTCTTCCGTGCCGTACGGGCGGCGTCGGTACGGCTGTTCGCGCCGCTGGCGCTCGCCCTCGGCGTGGTGCTGCCGTCACCCGCGCCCGTGGTGCGCGCAGGGCCGGGGGAGCGCCGCCGTACCTGGCGGAGACTGTTCCTGAGTCACGTCATCTGGTTGCGGGGGCCGCCGTACGGCCTTGCTGTCCGACGACAGCGCGGCCGTACGCCCCCTGTTCGGGGGGACCAGCTCACCGGCTCCGCCGCAGGCGGCAGCCGGGCAACGCCAAGGACCTCGTATGACGATGACTCCTGCGCGCAGGCGGGCATTCGCACGCCCTGCCGCACCACCGGTCCCGGACTCAGCGACCGGCCCCCGCTCCCGCCCCCGTTCAGCCGGCTTGCCGGCCGGAACCGCCGTGGCCCGGCCCGGGAGCGGGCCTCCCGCCGCACCCGCGCAGCCGCGAGAGCAACTGCTCGGCCGGGTCAGGAGCCCGGGCCCGGTCCACATCCACGGCCGGGCCGGCCTCCGCGTCCCCGCATGCGGAAGCGGACGCCTCCGCGGCTGCGAGGCGTCCCAACTGCCCCGCCTCCGCCTCCCATCGGCGACAGGCCGGGCAGCCCAGAAGATGCTCGTCCAGTCTCCGCGCCGTGACGCCCGGAGGCAGCGCCTCCTCGTCGAGGCGGGCGGAGAGCGCGGTGCGGGCTCGCGAGCAGAGCATGCTCCCATTCTTCCCGATCCGTACGGTGCGCGGTGCGGGGAGGAACGCCATGCCTGAGAAAGCGGACGCCGAGGCGACCGCCTGGGCCATGGCGGCCCGCGCCGGGGACGAGGAGGCCGCGCAGCAGTTCGTACGGGCGACGCAGCTCGATGTGCGCCGATACGTGATTCACCTGAGCGGTGACGCGCAGGCCGCGGACGATCTGGTGCAGGACACCTACCTGCGTGCGCTGCGCGGCCTTCCGGGCTTCGAGGGCAGATCCTCGGCCCGTACGTGGCTGCTGACGATCGCCCGCCGCGCCGTGGCCGACCGTATCCGCACCAGCTCGTGCAGGCCGCGGATCGCGGGTACGGACGACTGGCAGGCGGCGGTGGAGAGGCGGCAGCCGTGCGGCCTCCCGGGGTTCGAGGAAGGGGTGGCGCTGAGTGAACTGCTGGCGCTCATCGGGGCGGAGCGGCGTGAGGCGTTCGTCCTCACCCAACTGCTCGGGCTGACCTACGCCCAGGCCGCGGGGGTGACCGACTGCCCTGTGGGGACCGTGCGTTCACGGGTCGCGCGTGCACGCGAGAGCCTCGTGCTGCTGCTGCGGGCCGCGGAGGAGGACGGTGCGGCGAAGGAGCAGCCTGCCGGCGGTGCGAGGACCGGGGCGGAATCCCGGGGGAGGACGGGAGCGGCCTCGCAGCCGGCGTCGTCGTCGTCCGCGGCTGCGGGCCCCGGCCCGGCCTCCCCGGTCCCGTCCGCCGCCTGACAGGCCCCGCGGATGCACGCGGGGCACACGAGCACGCACCCGCGTGCTCGTGTGCCCCGCTTCGCGTCCCCGCCTTCCGCGCTGCGTTCCCCGCTTCTGCGCCGGTGGTGCTCCCGTGCGTAACTCCCGGCCGCTGCGGGCGACGTACGGGCGGCAGCCGGTTCAGCGCGAGGCCGTACGGCCCCGGAGCGCCAGGGAGGGTGAGGGATCGCGACGGATCACGAGGGCTGCTCCGGCTCCTTGTCCTTACGGCCCGGCTGCTGCCCGTTCCTGCCGAGCGGAATCCGCGGCCCCCGGCCGTCGTCGGGGATGCCGACCAGTTCCTCGACGTCGAAGATCCGCGCGATGGGTACGTCGGTGCTGCTGTGCGCGACGATGGAGAAGGCGATGGTGACGGCGATCAGCGTGAACGCCTCCTGCCCCTGCGGGATGCCCGCCTGGAGTACCAGCAGGCCGTACACGACGGAGGCGAAGCCCTTCGGCCCGAACCAGGCCGCCGTCAGTTTCTCCCTGCGGTCGAACTCGGTTCCGGCGAGCGACAGCAGCAGCGTGGCGGGCCGGATGAGCACGATCGCGAGGACCGCGACGAAGTAGCCGCCGACCGAGAGGTCGCCGAAGAGCGCGGGCGTCAGCAGCGCGCCGAACACGAGCAGCGCGGCGAACTTCGCCAGCTCGGCCAGCGATTCCCCCAGCGGCCCGAAGGCGCGGGCCGACTCGGGCGCCACGGTCACCAGCACCGCTCCCGCGCTGAACGCGGCGAGGTAGGGGTTGGCGTGAGTGAGGTGACAGGTGGCGTACAGCGTCGCCCCGGTCGCCAGGGGGAGGAGCGGCTGAAGCTTCGGCTCCGCCCCCAGCACCGGCAGACGTGCCAGCCCGTGCACGAGCAGCGGCGCCGCGACGCCCGCGCCCAGACCGAGCGCCAGCTCGAAAGCGATCGAACCGAAGGACGCCTCCGCTCCCCGGGCGGCGGGCCCGGCCGCGGCGATGAAGATGAGGACGAAGGGCAGGGCCAGCCCGTCGTTGATCCCGCTCTCGATGTTGAGGAGCTGGCGGAGGCGGCCCGGGACCTCCTTGCGTCCGATGATGGCGGAGGCGAACACGGGGTCCGTGGGGGCCAGGACGGCACCCACCAGGAACGAGGTCGTCCAGTCGAGACCCGCCAGGAAGTGGCAGATCAGCGCGATGCCGAGGAAGGCGAGCGGCATGCCCAGGCCGAGCGCGCGGGCGGGATTCCGCCAGTGCCGCCGCAGTTCGGGGAAGGAGACGTGCATGCCGTCGGTGAAGAGCACCGCGAAGAGGGCGAGGTCGGCGGTGACGGCGACGATGTCGCTGCGGGGCGAAATGTGCACCAGCCCGAGAAAGCCGTCGCTGACGAGTGCCCCGCCGATGAGGAAGAGCAGCGAGGTCGAGAGCACCGACCGCGCGGCGAGACCGGAGAGAAGAACCGCGACCAGCAGAGCCACGCCGAAGACGGCAACAAGAATCACGTCATGCACCTATCGAGTCGTCCCGCGAGCATGCTAGTGCCGCTGCCGGCGGGGACGTGCGACGGGGCAGACCTCGCCGGGAGAGGCACAGGCCGACGTTCGGGACGTCCGTGTTCCCAGTGCCCCGCCGGGTACGGCGGAGCCGGTGCGGTCGGCGCTGCGGACACGATTGTCGCCGTTCCGGCCGCGCGCCTGTATGCGTGGTTCCGGCACCCGCGGAGGCGCGAGATTGCCGGAACCTGGAAGTGCGGACGCGGTGACGGGCCGCGAGCATGGGATCTCCAGGTATGGCGCCGACCGAGTGACCCGCAAACGAGCGCCTGCGAATGCGTGACGGTGAAGGACGCGATGGTCGGCGACGAGTCCCGTGAACGGTGCAGAAACCCGCGCCAGTTGCTGTGGGTGGACGCCGCCGACTACGCGGACACTCCCTCGCGTCCGGTGGATCCGGCTCCGCTGCGACGGCTGTTGACGTCCTGGTCGGTGCCGGGCGGCACCTGGGACGAGGAACTCCTGCGCGCGGTCGCCGACGACGCCGAGGACGGGCCGATCCACCTGGTGCGCCTGCTGGCCGCTCTGGAGTCGGCGGCCCGGGAGACCGGCGGCAGCCTCTCCCGCGTCACCGACACCCCGGCGGTCGTCGGCATCTGCGGCGGGGCTCTCCACCACCTCGTCGAGGTCATGAACTCCAGCGGTCCCAGGGCCGCCACCGCGACTGCTCGCAGACTCGGCGCCGAGTCCCGGCGTCGGGCGGTCACAGCCCTGGCGCCGCAGTGGCAGGCGGCGCTGCGCGCGCTCAGCGTCCCCCTCGACGACCTGAGGTACCGGGACTGAGGGTGACGCGGCGGCCTGACGGGGGCGGAGGTGCCCGAAGTCCAGGCCGCGCTACGCGCTCTGCCCGCGCCGCGCCGGGTTCACTGCAGGAAGTCGGCCAGCCCCTCCAGCAGCCTCTCGACGTCGTCGGCGTTGTTGTACGGGGCGAGGCCGACGCGCAGTCCTCCTGTGTCGCCCAGGCCGAGCCGCCGGGAGGCCTCCAGGGCGTAGAACGATCCGGACGGCGCGTTCACGCCGCACTCCGCCAGGTACCGGTAGGCGTCGCGGGTGTCCCGGCCGTCGATGGTCAGCAGCACCGTCGGGGTGCGTGCCGCCGCCCGCGAGTGCGTCGTGACGGCCTTCAGACCGGACAGCCCCTCCTCGATGCGGCCCACGAGCGCGTCCTCGTGCTCCTCCAGGGCGGCGAAGGCGCCGGCGAGGCGTTCCCGGCGTGCTCCCTCGCGTTCCCCGCCCAGACCGGCGAGAAAGTCGACGGCAGCGCGGGCGCCCGCGAGCTGGGGATAGGGCAGGGTGCCGAACTCGAAGCGCTCGGGCACCGCGTCGGGGGACGGCAGCAGCTTGTCCGGTGCCAGCTCCTCCAGGAGCGCGGGGCTGCTCGCGAGGACGCCCGTGTGCGGGCCGAGGAACTTGTAGGGGGAGCAGGCGAAGAAGTCCGCTCCGAGCTCCTCCACGTCGACGAAGGTGTGCGCGGCCAGATGGACACCGTCGACGTACAGCAGCGCGCCGGCGTCGTGGACCAGCCGGGAGATCTCCGCGACGGGCGGTCGGGTTCCGATGAGGTTCGAGGCGCCGGTCATGGCGACGAGCCGGGTGCGGTCGCTGAGGACCGCCCGGATGTCGCCGGCCGTCAACTCGCCGCTGTCCGGGTCGAAGTCGGCCCAGCGCACCGTCGCCCCGGAGCGCTCGGCTGCCTGCACCCAGGGGCGGATGTTGGAGTCGTGGTCCAGGCGCGTGACGACGACCTCGTCGCCGGGGGACCAGCTCTTGGCCAGCGTCCGGGAGAAGTCGTAGGCGAGCTGGGTGGCGCTGCGGCCGAGCACGATCCCGGAGGGCGGTGCGCCGAGCAGGTCGGCCAGTGCCTCCCGGGCCTCGGTGACGAGGACTTCGGCGTTGCGCTCCGCCGGGGTCAGGTGTCCCCGGTTGGAAAGCGGGCCGGTGAGGGCGTCGGCGACCGCTGTCGCGACCGGGCGGGGCGTCTGTGTCCCTCCCGGCCCGTCGAAGAAGGCCGATCCGCTCGTCAGGGCGGGGAACTGGGCGCGCACGGCGCTGATGTCGTACGTCATACGGACTCCCGGCGGCGGGTGGACGGGTCTGTCGGGCGGCTCTCCGTCCCGGTGCGGGACCGGCGGCGTGCAGATCAAGCATCAGCCGTGGCGGCGGGTTTGACCAGAGCCGGCGGACGCGTTCGGCCTGGGGTGCCGGGCGGTGTCGCGGTCCCTGGCCCTTGCGAGGCGACCGGAGACCGCCATGTGAACTGCGCCACACGGCACATGGGGGCGCCGGCATGCCGCACCGGCCGTGACCCAGGGGTGCACCCTGCGTCACCTGGGGAGACCGTCCGCGTCCGGAAGTGCCGGACGGGCGCGCCCGCCGCGGCGGCACGGGGCGCGGGGGCGCACCTGTTCCACTCGGGGCAATATTCTTGTCTTTCCGGCGTGTCAGGAGGTCGAAGGGGGAGCCCGCCGATGGTGAGCGGCTACGGCGTCTCCGCGCTCGTCGAGACCGAGGACCGGGAGCTTCCCGGCTCGGTGATACGCACCCCGGACCGCGTGATCGCCTGCGGCCTGCGCTGCGTGCCCCGCGGCGACGGAGCGCCCTGCCCGGGCGCCGCCAGCATCATCCCGCCCGTGCCGGGGCGCTGCGCGGCCGTCGGGGACCCGCAGTTCCTCCTCGGCTGCGCCGTCGGCCAGTCGCACACCGACCTCGCCGAAGGCGCCCTGACGCCGGTGCAGGTGGGCAAACGCCCCGTGCCCGCCTGTACGGAGGACGCCCGATGACGGCCGGCGCTCCCGCCCGGGAAGCCGGAGAGCAGACGAAGACCGGTCCGGCCGTGCGTCCGCTCGCGGTCTCCTACGTCGTCAGCTACGTGGGCGACGGCATCTTCTACGTCGTCGCCGCCCTCTACTTCACGCGCATCGTCGGCCTGGACCCCATCCACTACGGTGCCGCGCTCACGGCGTCCTGGACGGTGGCGATGGCGCTCAGCGTGCCCGCCGGCCATCTCGCCGACCGGTTCGAGGCGCGTACGGTCACGGTGGCCATGCTGTGCACGTCCGGGCTCGCGCTGGGCGTCTATCTGCTCCGGCCCAACCTGATCGTCTTCTGCGTCGTCGCGTGCTTCCTCGCCACCGCCACGGAGGGCGCGAACTCGGCGCGCTCGGCGCTCATCGCGCGCATCTTCCCCGCCGATCAGGTCACCAGGGTCCGCGCTGTGCTGGTCTCCTGCTCCAACGGCGGGCTCGCCGTGGGTGCCGCGATCGGTGCCGGGGTGCTCGCCGTGGACACCGCGCCGGCGTACATGGTGGCCTTCGCCGTCGACGGCCTGTCCTTCTTCGCCGCCGGTCTTCTGCTGCTGCGTGTCCCGCGCCCGGCACGCGCGGCGGCGTCCGGCAGGGATGAGGCCGAGGACCCGGGCGGCAACTCCCCCTTCCGCGTCTTCCGCGACCGCGGCTACGTGGTCGTCGGCGCCCTGAACGTGCTTCTGGTGCTGCACGTGCCGCTCATCGACGTGGCGCTGCCGCTGTGGGTGGTGCGGGAGACCGAGGCTCCGGCCTGGATGATCGGGGCGGTGTTCGTCGTCAACACCGTCCTGGTGGTGCTCTTCCAGTACCGCGTGGCCAAGGGCATCAGGAGCATCGACGACGGACTGCGCAGACTGCGGGTCTCCGGGGTGCTGCTCTTCGCGGGAATGGCCTTCTACGCCGTCTCCGGCATGCCCAGTTCGCCGCTCGGCGCCGCGCTCGCGCTGCTGGTCGCCATCGTCGTGCTCACCGTCGGCGAGATGCAGCAGACGGCGAGCATGACGGAGATCAGCTTCCGGCTGGTGCCGGACCAGAAGTACGGGCAGTACCAGGGCTTCTTCGGTATGGGCTCGACGCTCTCGGAAGCCGTCGCGCCCCTCGCGCTGACGTGGCTCGTGCTCTACCAGGGCACGCTGGGCTGGCTCGTGCTGGGCGGCGTCATCCTTGTCGCGAGCTTCGTCATGCGGGCCGGTGTCGCTCTGGCCCGGCGCGACCCCCTCGTCCGCGAGAACGCCCGGTGAACGGCCCCCCGGAGAAGGCCCGTCCTGCACCCTTCTTCCGGACGGAGGAGCACGGCGCTCTATCCTGACGACGCGGGCCGCGTCCTGGCCTCCCACCGCGCCACCCTCGACGGCCTCGACCGCCGGCCCCTCGACGGCCTCGTCGAACGCATGCGTGTGCGCAGGGAGACAGCCAGGCTCAAGAGCAAACACGAGATCCCGATGGTGTCGCGCATCGCAGCGGGGGAGAGACCATGAAGGTCGTGCTGATCGACAACTTCGACTCGTTCACCAACAACATCGCGCAGTACCTGTACGAAGTCAGCGGCCACTTGCCGGTGACCGTGCCCAACTCGACGCCTTACAGGCATCTTCCGCTCCAGGCGGCCGACGCCGTCGTGCTCTCGCCCGGACCCGGACGCCCCTCCGAGAAGGCGGACTTCGGGGTCTGTGCGGAGGTCGTCGCCCGCTGCCGGCTTCCGGTGCTCGGGGTCTGCCTGGGCCACCAGGGCATCGCCGAGTTCTTCGGCGGCACCACGGCACACGCCCCCGAACCCGTGCACGGCGTCGTCGACACCGTCACGCACACCGGCACGGGACTCTTCGAAGGACTGCCCCAGGACCTGCCGGTGGTCAGATACCACTCACTCATCAGCACCGCCCTGCCGGAGGAACTGGAGGCCGTCGCCTGGAACGCGGAGGGCCTCGTGATGGCCCTCGCCCACCGGGAACTGCCGCTGTGGGGAGTGCAGTTCCACCCGGAGTCGATAGAGACGCAGGGCGGGCACCGCCTGCTGGGCAACTTCCTGGAGATGGCGTCCCGCCACGGGCGGCACGGCGCGGCGTCCCGGCCCGGCCCCGCCGGGCGCGCCTTCGAAGCGGTGGGGGGCCCGACACGTCTCGCGCTGCGGGCGGTGCCGCTGCCGGGCGCGGGCACCCCGCAGGAGGAGTTCGCGCGCCGCTACGCCGGCGATCCGTGCGCCTTCTGGCTCGACTCGGAGAACAGCGAACACCCCGGAGCCCACCTGTCCGTCATGGGCGGCGGCAACGACGGCGGCGCCGTCTCACTCAGCTACGACCTGGCCTCGCGCACGCTCGCACTCGAAGGGCCCCGGGGCCGCGCGAATGTCGAGGGCGACCTCTTCGAACTGCTCGAACAGGTCACGGCCGCGGTGGAGTTGAAGGTGCCCGACGAGCGGGAGTGGCCCTGGGCGTTCAAGGGCGGCCTGGTCGGCTACTTCGGATACGAACTGCAGGCACTGACGAGCGGCGCGGAGCGCTACCGCTCGACGACGCCCGACGCCTGGTTCCTGCACACGCGGGAGTTCCTGCTCTTCGACCACCGGGCGGGCCGTACGTACCTGTGCACCTCCGACTCCCCGGGCGAGGCACCCCACGAACCGGACGCCGACGGCGCGGCGGCCGGGAGCAAGGGGACGGCCGCCGCCCGGGTCAGCGGCGAACGGGACGGGCTCTGCCCGCAGGGTGCCGCCTTCCGGCCCGGCCCGGTGCACGAGTCGCTTCTCGAACTGCGCGACGACGAGGCGGGCTACCTGGACAAGGTCAAGCGCGCCCAGGAACTCATCCGCGACGGCGAGAGCTACGAGGTGTGCCTGACCAACCGCGCGGGCGGCATCCCCGTCGCCTCCGGGCAGGACGTCTACAGGCGTATGCGCCGGATCAGCCCCGTGCCCTACGGGGCGTACCTCCGCTTCGGGGACACCGAGATACTCAGCTCCTCGCCGGAGACGTTCCTGCGGGTGGACGCCGAGGGCGTCATCGAGTCACGGCCCATCAAGGGCACCCGGCCGAGGGGCGGCACAGCCGCCCAGGACGAGGCGCTGCGGCGGGAGTTGAGGGCGTCCGTGAAGGACAGGGCGGAGAACCTCATGATCGTCGACCTCGTCCGGCACGACCTCAACGCCGTCTGCGAGCCCGGCAGCGTCCACGTGCCGGAGGCTTTCGCCATCGAGAGCTACTCCTCCGTCCACCAGATGGTCTCCACCGTACGCGGCCGGCTGCGTCCCGGGCGCTGTGCGGTCTGCGCCGTGCGCGCCTGCTTCCCCGGCGGGTCGATGACCGGCGCCCCCAAGAAGCGGACGATGGAGATCATCGGAGATCTGGAGGGCGAGGCACGCGGCATCTACTCGGGGGCGCTGGGCTGGCTCGGCTTCGACGGCTCGCTGGATCTGAACATCGTGATCCGCACCGTCGTCGTCGAGGACGGCGTCGCCTCCTTCGGCGTCGGCGGTGCGATCACCAGCAAGTCCTCTCCCGAGGAGGAGTTCGAGGAGATGCTCGTCAAGGCGTCCGTGCCCTACGGCGCGCTGCGGGGCGGCCCCGAGGCGCAGTCCGCGCGGTGACGGGCGGGGCCGGGCCCGGGCGCGTCGGACTCCCCGGCCGCGAGGAGTCACCACGACGCCACTGAGCTGCCGCCGGAACGGGTCGGACGGCCCAGCCACAGCTCACACCACACCGTCTTGCCCGGGTGGCGCTCGTGGACGCCCCACTTCTCGGCCAGTGCCGACACCAGCAGCAGGCCACGGCCGCCCTCGTCCTCCCCGCCCGACCCCGCCTCACGCACGTCCGACAGACCGGGCCCGCTGTCGTGCACCTCCACGCGCAGCAGGTCGCCGCTTCCCTCCAGGTCCAGGTGCAGGCGCAGCCGGTATCCGCGGCCCGGCGGGACGCCGTGCACGAGGGCATTGGTCGCCAGCTCGCTCACACACAGCAACACATCCCCGGTGCGGGCCGTCACGAGCCAGTCCGACAGCGCTCGCGCGGTGAATTCCCTGGCCGCGGGCACGGAACGGCGCTCCCGGCGGAAGAACGCCTCACGGACGCAGAGGAGTTGCATGTCGTCATTCATGTGCCGACTGTCACAGCACGTCACTATGCTGTGCCAGTGAGTCAGGCCGTACGGACGTGGCGTACGCCGCGCCCGATGCCCGTGTACGACACGGGGCGGGGAACGGAGAGACGCGTGCAACCGCTGAAGAAGACCAAGAAGTACTCCTCCTGGCACGTCATCGGGGCGCAGCTCAGCCAGTTCCGCAAGGCGGCCCGCATCACACAGCCGGTGCTCGCCGAGCGGTTGTGCGTCCACGAGGACACGATCGGCTCCATCGAGCAGGGCCGCCGCCCGCTCAAGCCCGATCTCGCCGCTCAGCTCGACGAACTCCTCGACACCAAGGGCGTGCTCGCCGTGGCCGTCGCCAACGTCCCAGAACGTGAGCGGTTCCCGGCATTCGCCCAGGACTTCGTCGAGCACGAGCAGGAGGCCGTGACCCTGCTGTCGTACGAGAACCATGTCGTGCCCGGCCTGCTGCAGACGGAGGAGTACGCCCGTGCGGTCTTCTCATGTCTGTATCCGCCCATCGGTGAGGAGGAGGTCGAGGAGTGGACTTCGGCGCGTGTCGACCGTCAGCGGATCTTCGGGCGGAAGCCGTGGCCGCCGATGATGAACTTCCTGCTGGAGGAGGTGGTCCTGCACCGTCCCATCGGCGGACGGGACGTGTCGCGCGAGCAGCTCAGTCATCTGCGGCGGTGCGCCGAACTGCCCTTCATGGGACTCCAGATCATGCCGACGGAGAAGGAACGCCATGCTGCTCTGGACGGGCCCATGGTGTTGCTGGAGACACCCGATCACGATCACCTCGCCTACATCGAAGGACAGCGGATCAGCTTCCTCGTGGACGATCCCGACGAGGTCAGTGCCTATCAGCAGAAATATGGGATGCTGCGCTCGCAGGCTCTCAGTCCCGAGGAGAGCGTGAGATTGCTGGACGGTCTGGCGGGAGGGTCATGAACGGCACGGCACGCGCGCGGAGTTCCGAGTGCCTGAGGTGGTTCAAGTCCAGCTACAGCGGCAGCGAGGGCGGCAACTGCGTGGAAGTGGCTTCGTCTCCCCAAGAGGTGTTCGTACGGGACTCCCGGCGCATGGCCGGCCCCGTGCTCACGGCAACACCTGCTGCCTGGGCGGCTTTCGTACGCTTCGCGGACGGGACGCCCTGACCGGCACGGCCGAGGACCTGCCCGCAGGAGGGCGCGAGCCCGGCCAGTAGGGTGCCGTCTGTGACCAGCGCGGATTCCGCCCCGTCGGCGGCAGTGACGGTCGTCGGCGTCGGCGCCGACGGCTGGAGCGGGCTGACCACCGGCGCGCGGGACGCGCTGCGGCGGGCACAGGTCGTCATCGGCGGCGCGCGGCAGCTCGCGCTGCTGCCGGACGAATGCCCCGGGGAGCGCGTCGCCTGGCCCTCACCGCTGCGTCCCGCCGTCCCCCGGCTGCTCGCCGAGCACGAGGGGCGGCGTGTGTGCGTGCTGGCCAGCGGCGATCCCATGTTCTACGGCATCGGCCGGGCGCTGGCCGAAGTCGCCGGCCCCGGGCGGCTGTCGGTGCTGCCGCATCCCTCGTCCGTGAGCTACGCGTGTGCCCGTCTGGGCTGGCCGGTGGAGGAGACAGAGGTGGTCACCCTCGTGGGGCGGCCCGCGGAGAGTCTCGCCGCCGTGCTGCACGAGGGGCGCAGGGTGCTGGTCCTCAGCGCGGGGGCCGGGACGCCCGCGCAGGTCGCCGGGCTGCTGCGGGAACGCGGCTTCGGGCCGACGCCGATGCGCGTACTGGAACAGCTCGGCGGTGAGGGGGAGGGGCAGTTCGCGGGGACCGCCGAGGAGTGGACGCGTCCGCCGGGCGATCCGCTGAATGTGATCGCCCTGGAGTGCCGCTCGCAGGGAGAGCGGCCCCGGCTTTCCCTCGTGCCGGGTCTGCCGGATGAGGCGTACTCCCACGACGGTCAGCTCACCAAGCGGCATGTGAGGGCCGTGACTTTGGCCGCGCTGGCGCCCGCGCCCGGCGAGACGCTGTGGGACGTCGGCGGCGGCGCCGGTTCCGTCGCCGTGGAGTGGATGCGTGCCCACCGCAGTTGCCGGGCGGTGTGTGTGGAGCGCGACCCGGATCGGGCCTCGCGCATCGCCCGCAACGCCGGGACGCTCGGAGTGCCCGCGTTGCACGTCGTGACCGCGGCCGCGCCCGGCGCACTGGCCGACCCCCGACTGCCCGTCCCCGACGCCGTGTTCATCGGCGGCGGGCTGACGGCACCGGGTCTGCTGCGCGCCTGCTGGGACGCGCTGCCGGACGGTGGGCGTCTCGTGGCGAACGCCGTGACGCTGGAGTCGGAGGCGGTGCTGGCCGACGGGCACCGCCGCTTCGGCGGTGAGCTGTTCCGGCTGGCGGTCTCGCAGGCCGTCCCGGTGGGCGGCTTCACGGGCTGGCGCCAGGCCATGCCGGTCACGCAGTGGTCCGTCACCAAGTCCGGGCAGCGCGGGGATCTCCGCGACGCGGGAGGAGAGGAAGCATGACGGTGTACTTCGTTGGGGCCGGTCCCGGCGCCGCCGACCTGATGACCGTGAGGGGCGTGCGGACACTCGCGTCCTGCCGGGTGTGCCTGTACGCGGGAAGCCTCGTTCCCCGCGAACTGCTCGCCGAATGCCCGCCGGACGCCCGGCTGGTGGACACGGCACAGCTCGACCTGGACCGCATCACCGAGGAGTTGGTGCGTGCCCACGGGGACGGCCACGACGTGGCCCGGCTGCACTCGGGCGACCCGTCGGTCTTCAGCGCGGTCGCCGAGCAGATGCGGCGGCTGGACGCGGCGGGCGTGCCCTACGAAGTGGTGCCGGGCGTACCGGCCTTCGCCGCCGCGGCGGCGGCACTGAAGCGTGAGCTGACCGTGCCGACCGTCGGGCAGACGGTCGTACTGACCCGCGTGGAGGGCCGCGCGACCGCCATGCCCGAGGGCGAGGACCTGGCGACGCTGGGCCGCAGCCGCGCGCTGCTCGTGCTGCATCTCGCCGCCGGCCACGTCGAGCGGGTGGTGGAGGAGCTGCTGCCGCACTACGGGCCCGACTGCCCGGCGGCCGTGGTCGCCATGGCCAGCCGGCCCGACGAGATCGTCCTGCGCGGCAGTCTCGACGGGATCGCGGCGCAGGTGAAGGAGGCCGGCATCGCGCGTACGGCCGTCATCATGGTGGGCAGGGCGCTGGGCGCCGAGCACTTCCGCGACAGCCATCTCTACTCGCCGGACCGGGAACGCCCGCACGCCGCCTGCGACGGCGGCGCCTGAGGGCGGCGCCGCCGCCCGGCACGTGAGGCCGTGGGCCGCCGCCAGGGCGACGGCCGCGGGCGCGTCTCCGGCGGGTGCCGCCGCTCAGGCCGGCGGCGTCAACGCGGATCGGAGCGGCCCACGATCACCCCGGCGCGGTCGATGCAGATGACGTCGACGGCGACGGGCGCGCCGCGCAGTACGCCGATGGCCTGGTCGCGGGCGGCGGCGGCGACGAGATCGCCCAGCGGCACGCCCGCCGCGGCGCACAACTGGAGTGCCTCCAGGCCGGTGTTGGCGGTCTCCACGGCGGTGGCCAGCGTCTCGCCGGCGCCGCCGTCGCGCGCGAGGGAGGCGAGGAAGCCCTTGTCGACCTGGGAGCGTCTGGAGTGCAGGTCGAGGTGGCCCGCGGCCAGTTTGGACAGCTTGGCGAAGCCGCCGCACACAGTGAGGCGGTCGACGGGGTGGCGGCGGATGTACTTGAGCACCGCGCCCGCGAAGTCGCCCATGTCGAGCAACGCGTCGTCCGGCAGGCCGTATTCGGCGGTGACGGTCCGCTCCGACGTCGAACCCGTGCAGCCCGCCACATGGGTGCGGCCCGCCGCGCGCGCCACGTCGATGCCGCGCCGGATCGAGTCGATCCACGCGGAGCACGAGTAGGGCACCACGATGCCCGTGGTGCCCAGGACGGACAGTCCGCCCAGGATGCCCAGGCGCGGGTTCCACGTGGAGCGGGCGATCTCCTCGCCGTTGTCGGCGGAGAGCGTCACCTCGGCGTCCGCGGTGATGCCGCGCCGCGCGGCGACGTCCGCCAGGTGGTCCCGCATCATCGTGCGCGGCACCGGGTTGATCGCGGGCTCGCCGACGCCGAGGGGGAGTCCGGGGCGGGTGACGGTTCCCACACCGGGCCCGGCGCGGAAGACGATGCCGCTGCCGGGCGGCAGTGCCCGTACGGTGGCGCGGATCAGCACGCCGTGGGTGACGTCCGGATCGTCACCGGCGTCCTTGACGACACCCGCCATGGCCTGCCGTTCCGTGCCGCCCTCGCTCAGCTCCTCCACGGCGAGGGCGAAGGCCGGCGTCTGGCCCTTGGGCAGGGTGACCGTCACCGGGTCCGGGAAGTCGCCCGTCAGCAGGGCGGTGTAGGCGGCCGTCGCGGCGGCGGTCGCGCAGGCACCGGTCGTCCATCCGGGCCGCAGGCCGGTGTGTTTGAGTTGGGCGTCGCGCCCGCCGCCCGCGGGGGCGTCGCGTCCGCCGCCGTGTCCGCCGTCATGGCCACCGCCGTGAGCGGCGGGCTCCCGCGGTTCCGGTCCAGCACCCGTCACGGAAGGTCCCCGATGAGCGCACCCCACGTGCTGATACTCGGCGGCACCACGGAGGCACGGGCACTGGCCGGACTGCTGGTGCCCCAAGAGCCCCAAGTGCCCCAAGAGCCCCAAGTGCCCCGAGTGCCGCTGGACGGCAGCGGCCCGGCGCCCCCGCGCGTGACGACGTCGCTGGCCGGACGGGTCGCGCGCCCGCTGCCCGTACCGGGCGGGGTGCGCGTCGGCGGTTTCGGCGGTACGCAGGGCATGGCGGACTGGCTGCGTGAGCACGACGTACGGGCACTCATCGACGCCACTCATCCTTTCGCCGGCACCATCAGTTTCCACGCGGCACGTGCCGCCTCGCTCGCCCATGTTCCCCTGCTCGCGCTGCGGCGGCCCGGCTGGAGCCCCGGTGAGGGCGACGACTGGCATCCCGTCGCCTCCCTGGAGGAAGCCGCCGGTGCCCTGGCCCCCCTGGGCCGGCGCGTGTTCCTGACCACCGGACGCATGGGCCTGGCCGCCTTCGCGCACCTGGAGACGCCCTGGTTCCTGCTGCGCTCCGTGGACGCGCCCGCCCCGCCCCGTCCCGCCCGCATGGAGCTGCTGCTGGACCGGGGGCCCTTCACGCTGGAGGGGGAACGCGAACTGCTGCGCAGACACCGTATCGACGTCCTGGTCAGCAAGGACAGCGGCGGCGCGGCGACCGCGCCGAAGCTGACCGCCGCCCGTGAGGCGGGCGTCCCGGTCGTCATCGTGCGCAGGCCGCCCGTGCCAGAGGGGGTCACCGTCGTGCCGGACGCCGCGCAGGCCGCCGCGTGGGTACGTTCACGGCTGGGCTGATGCCGCCTCTCCTGTGCCGCCGTCCTCTCCGTAGCGGCGCGGCGTCCACACGGTCGCGGCCGCGTCCGGCCCTCCGCCGGCTTCTGCGCCGGTCCCTGCGCCGCTCCACTCGCCGTCGCCGCCCCGCCGCAGGGCACGGGTCTGCGAGGAGCCGATGAGCAGGATCGTGCGCATGTCGACGTCCTCCGCGGCGAGTTCCGCCAGCGGCAGAGTGCGTACGCGCTCACCGGGGCCGCCGACGTCACGGGCGACGACGACGGGCGTGTCCGGCGACCGGTGCTCCAGCAGCACCTCACGGGCCTTGGCGACCTGCCAGGTACGGCTGCGCGAGCCCGGGTTGTACAGCGCGAGCGCCAGATCGGCCGAGGCCGCGGCGGACAGCCGCCGGGAGATGACCTCCCACGGCTTGAGCCGGTCGGAGAGGGAGATGACGGCGTAGTCGTGCCCCAGAGGCGCGCCCGCGCGCGCCGCGGCGGCGTTCGCGGCGGTCACACCCGGCAGCACGCGCACCGGCACGTCCCGGTACTGCTCCTGCGAGGCCACTTCCAGCACGGCTGTGGCCATCGCGAAGACACCCGGATCGCCGGAGGAGACCACGGCGACACGACGGCCGCGCCGCGCCAGGTCCAGGGCCAGCTCGGCGCGTTCGGACTCGACCTTGTTGTCGGAGGCGTGCCTGCGCTGGCCGGGACGTACAGGCACCCGGTCGAGGTAGGTGGCGTAGCCCACCAGGTCCTGCGCGGCGGCCAGTTCACCGCGGGCCTCCGGTGTGAGCCACCGCGGCCCGGCCGGTCCGGTGCCCAGCACCACGACCTGCCCGGCGGTGCCCGCGTCACCCGGGGGTGCGGGCTCGGGCTCCCGTCCGGCGCGGCCGGGCAGCACGGCGAGGGAGAAGTACGGCACGCTCTCCGCGTCCGCATCGGCCAGCGTTCCCGTGCGCTCGCCGCTCATCGTGGCCCGCTCCACGTAGTGGACCTCCGCGAGCCGCCCGGACCGTTCGGCGGCCCTGCGCACGGCGGGGAACGTACGCCCCAGCTTCATCACCACCGCGGCGTCGGTGGAGGCCAGCCGCGCCGCCAGCTCCTCCTCGGGCAGAGTGCCCGGCAGGACGGTCAGCACCTCCTCCCCCTCCGCGAGAGGAGTGCCCAGGCGGGACGCCGCGGCGCTGACGGAGGTGACGCCGGGAATCACCTCCGTCGGGTAGCGGCCGGCGAGCCGCTTGTGCATGTGCATGTACGAGCCGTAGAAGAGCGGGTCCCCTTCGGCGATCACCGCGACCGTGCGGCCCGCGTCGAGGTGCGAGGCCAGCCGTGCGGCGGACTCGGCGTAGAACTCCTCGATCGCGCCCCTGTATCCGCCGGGGTGGTCGGTGGTGCCCGTGGTGACGGGATACACCAGCGCTTCCTCGATGTGCTCGGGGCGCAGGTGCTCCGCGGCGATGGAGCGGGCGATGGAACGGCCGTGCCCGGCACTGTGGTAGGCGACGACGTCGGCCTCGCCGATGACCCGCACGGCGCGCACGGTCATCAGCGACGGATCGCCGGGCCCCAGCCCCACTCCGTACAGGCGGCCGACGGGCTGCTTCGTGTGCTGATCGGTCACTCTTCCTCGCTCGCTATCGCGTTGATCGCGGCCGCCGCCATGGCGCTTCCGCCGCGGCGCCCCCGTACGACGAGGTGGTCCAGGCCGGCGGGGTGGGCGGCGAGCGCTTCCTTGGACTCGGCGGCCCCGACGAAACCGACCGGCACACCGATCACCGCCGCCGGCCTCGGAGCGCCCCCGTCGATCATCTCCAGCAGCCGGAACAGGGCGGTGGGCGCGTTGCCGACGGCCACGACCGCGCCCTCCAGCCGGCCGCCCCACAGCTCCAGGGCGGCGGCGCTGCGCGTCGTGCCCGTACGGGCGGCGAGTTGGGGGACGGCCGGGTCGGAGAGCGTGCACACCACGTCGTTGCCGGCGGGGAGCCGCTTGCGGGTGACGCCGCTGGCGACCATCTCGGCGTCGCACAGGACGGGCGCACCCTCAAGGAGCGCGGCCCGTGCGCGGGCCACCACCGAGGGAGTGAAGGCCAGGTCGCGGACGAGGTCGGTCATGCCGCAGGCGTGGATCATCCTCACGGCGACGCGGCCGACGTCCCCGGGCAGACCCTCCAGGTCCGACTCGGCGCGGATCGTGGCGAAGGACCGGCGGTAGATCGCCGCCCCGTCCTTCTCGTACTCGTACTCGTGCACAGGCACTGCGCTGTCGCTCATCTCGTCTCTCGTTCGGCACGTGCTGATGCGACGGCGTGGGCGAGTTCTCCGTCCGGCACGGCCCGGTTCCCTGTGGAGCCCTCTGCCTGGACAGCCACCGTATAGCCGTCCTTAGAGGCGACGACATCCACCCTGTCGCCCTGCGGACGTCCGCAGCGGCGCTCACACCCCGACCAGTACACGGGCAGCAGGCCGAGGGGCGCGCGTCCGTGCGGTGCCCGGTCGCCGACGGTGGCGGCGGCGTCGCCGCGTACGTCGCGGTGCGCGCGGGCACAGCCGGGCAGTCCGGTGCAGGCGCCCACGCCCAGCCAGGGGGAACCCTCGTGGGTGATCAGCCCGGCCTGCTCCAGCCGTTGCAGCGACCCGGCGGCGAGCGGGCGAGGCACCGCCGGCAGGACGACGCCGCGCCACGGCGTCACCCGCAGCTCGCCGCGGCCGTGACTGCGTGCGTGCTGCGCGAGCAGGCGCCACTGCCGGGAGGTGAGACGGCCCAGGGGAGCCAGGACGGAGACGGCGCACAGCGACTCCCGCCCGCTGCCGGAGCCGCCGCCGGCCCCGTCGTGATTCGCGCCGCCGTCGCCGGTCCCTCCCTCCACCACGCCGGGAGCGGGACCGGGGGACGTACCCGCCGGGGCGGGCAGCCAGGAGCCGGGCATGCGGCGGGCCGCCACCCCGCTGCGGCCGAGCGCGGCGGCCACCTGCCGGGCGGACACCTCACGCCCGTCGGGCAGTTCACGCACCCGCCAGACGCCCTCGCCGCACTCCCGCGCCGCCGTGAGGAACATCTCCGCCGCCAGCAGAGCCGCCCCCGCCGCCTCCCCGGCGGGCACACGCACCGCCTCGGCCCCGGCACCCACGCGCAGCGCCGCGCCCTGTGAGCCGGGCAGAGCGATCAATGTCACATCCGCGCCGAGCGAGGCGACATCGCCCCGTCCGTCGTCGAGAGCGAAGAGGAAACGCCCCGAAAGCCCCGCCGCCGCCTCGCTCGCGCACAGCAGCTCGTCCAACCGGGCCGCCCAGCACAGCACATCGGCGCTGCCCGCACCGTCCAGGCCGCTCAGGGGGGAGGCGACGACGTTGCGTACGCGTTCGTGCCGGGGGGAGGGCAGCAGCCCCGAGTCCTCCAGCACGGCGGCCAGTTGACCCGCGTCCCGCTCGTCCAGCCCTCTCAGCTGCACATTGCCGCGTGAGGTGAGGCCGAGGTGCCCGTCGCCCAGCTCCTCGGACACCTCCGCGAGGGCCAGCGCCTGCCGCGTCGTCAACACGCCCGCGGGAACGCGGACACGTGCGAGGGCACCGTCGTCGGCGGCGTGCAGACGCAGCGCACCGGGGCAGGCGTCACCCCGGTCGCGGGCGGGCGGAATCGCCCGGTCCGGCCGGGCCGGTGTGGGTTGCGGCATGGCCGGAGCATACCGACGGCCCCCCCCGCGCCCGACCCGCCTGCGGTGTTGATGTGACCCTTACTATGTTGCGCGGCGGGTCGACGGGCCCGCCACCGTCAGCGACGGCGCCAGGGGAGGAAGGCCGGTGTGAATCCGGCGCGGTCCCGCCACTGTGAGCCCGGCAGCACCGGGCGAGCCAGGAACTCCCGCCGTCTCTCACCGCCCGGGGCGCGGACCCCGAGGAAGGCCTGCCGCATGATCCTGCTGCTGTCCACGTCCGACACCGACCTGCTCAGCGCACGCGCCGCGGCCGGTCCCGTGCCCTACCGCTACGCCAACCCCTCCCGCACCGCCCTCGAAGAGCTCCCGGAGCTGCTGGAGGGCGCCGAACTCGTCGTCGTACGCCTCCTCGGCGGCGTACGCGCATGGGAGGACGGACTGCGCACGGTCCTCGCCCAGGGCCTTCCCGTCGTCGTCCTCACCGGTGAACAGGCGCCCGACGCGCAGCTGATGGAGCACTCCACCGTCCCCATCGGCATCGCCACCGAGGCGCACGCCTACCTCGCCCACGGCGGCCCCGGCAACCTCGAACAGCTCGCGCGGTTCCTCTCCGACACCGTCCTGCTGACCGGCCACGGATTCGAACCCCCGGCCCAGGCGCCCACTTGGGGCCCGCTGGAGCGCGAGGCCGCCCCCGCCGCCGGCGGCCCCACCGTCGCGGTGCTCTACTACCGCGCGCACCACATGAGCGGCAACACCGCCTTCGTCGACGCCCTGTGCGCAGCCGTGGAGAACGCCGGAGGCCGCGCGCTGCCGCTCTACGTCGCCTCGCTGCGCACACCCGAAGCCGAACTGCTCGAAGCGCTGCGCCAGGCGGACGCCGTCGTCACCACCGTCCTCGCCGCCGGAGGCACCAGGCCCGCGGAAGCCTCCGCCGGAGGCGACGACGAAGCGTGGGACGCCGGCGCCCTCGCCTCCCTCGACGTGCCCGTGCTCCAGGCACTCTGCCTGACCAGCCCGCGCAGCGCCTGGGAGGAGAACGACGAGGGCGTCTCACCGCTGGACGCCGCGAGCCAGGTCGCCGTCCCCGAGTTCGACGGGCGCCTGATCACCGTCCCCTTCTCCTTCAAGGAGATCGACGACGACGGCCTGCCCGCCTACATCCCCGACCCCGAACGCGCCGCCCGCGTCGCCGGGATCGCCGTACGGCACGCCCGGCTGCGCTCGACACCCCCCGCGGACAAGCGGATCGCGCTCGTGCTGTCCGCGTACCCGACCAAACACTCCCGCATCGGCAACGCCGTCGGCCTCGACACCCCCGCCAGCGCCGTCGCCCTGCTGCGGCGGCTGCGCGAGGAGGGCTACGACTTCGGCACCCCCGCCGGCGCGGCGGAAGAGGGCTCCGGCGCCCAACCCGTGCCCGGCCTGGAGTCCGGGGACGGCGACGAACTGATCCGCGCGCTGATCGACGCCGGCGGCCACGACCGGGAATGGCTCACGGAGGAGCAACTCGCCCGCAACCCCGTACGCGTCCCGGCCGCCGACTACCGCCGCTGGTACGCCGAACTCCCCGCACAGCTGCGCGAGTCGGTCGAGGAGCACTGGGGGCCGCCGCCGGGGGAGATGTTCGTCGACCGCAGCCGCAACCCCGAGGGCGACATCGTCCTCGCCGCCCTGCGCCGGGGAAACCTCATCATCCTCATCCAGCCGCCGCGCGGCTTCGGCGAGAACCCCATCGCGATCTACCACGACCCCGATCTGCCGCCCTCCCACCACTACCTGGCGGCCTACCGCTGGCTCTCCGCACCGCGCGCCGACGGCGGCTTCGGCGCCGACGCGATGATCCACCTCGGCAAGCACGGCAACCTGGAGTGGCTGCCCGGGAAGAACGCCGGGCTCTCCGCCGCCTGCGCGCCCGACGCCGCCCTGGGCGACCTGCCGCTGGTCTACCCCTTCCTCGTCAACGACCCCGGCGAGGGCACCCAGGCCAAGCGCCGCGTCCACGCCACCCTCGTCGACCACCTCGTACCGCCCATGGCGCGCGCCGACTCCTACGGAGACATCGCCCGCCTGGAGCAGCTCCTCGACGAGTACGCCGCCGTCTCCTCCATGGACCCGGCGAAGCTGCCCGCCATCCGCTCCCAGATCTGGACGCTCATCCAGGCGGCGAAACTCGACCACGACCTCGGCCTGGAGGAGCGCCCCGACGACGAGGGCTTCGACGACTTCCTGCTGCACGTCGACGGCTGGCTGTGCGAGGTCAAGGACGCCCAGATCCGCGACGGACTGCATGTACTGGGAGCCGCACCGCACGGCCCGGAACGCGTCAACCTCGTCCTGGCGATCCTGCGCGCCCGGCAGATCTGGGGCGGCAGCTCCGCCCTGCCCGGACTGCGCGAGGCCCTCGGACTGGACGAGTCGGCAGCCACCCGCACCGGGGCGGACGCCGCCGAGGAGGAGGCCCGCGCCCTCGTCGAGGCGATGGAACAGGCCGGCTGGGACCCCGGCGCGGTCGATGCCGCCGTCGCCCGCCTCCCCGAGGAGCGGCGCGAACAGGCGGGCCCCGTCGCCGACATCCTCGCCTTCGCCGCACGCGAGGTCGTGCCGCGCCTGGCCGCCACCACGCAGGAGATCGACCACGCCGTGCACGCCCTGGCCGGCGGCTTCGTGCCCGCGGGCCCGTCCGGTTCACCGCTGCGCGGCCTGGTCAACGTGCTGCCCACCGGCCGCAACTTCTACTCCGTCGACCCCAAGGCCGTCCCCTCCCGCCTGGCCTGGGAGACAGGAGTGGCACTCGCCGACTCCCTCCTGGAGCGCTACCGCGCCGAGACCGGCGAATGGCCCGCCTCCGTCGGCCTGTCCCTGTGGGGGACCAGCGCCATGCGCACGTCCGGCGACGACATCGCCGAGGCACTGGCCCTGCTGGGCATCCGTCCCGTGTGGGACGACGCCTCGCGCCGCGTGACCGGCCTGGAGCCCGTGCCGCTGGAGGAACTGGGCCGCCCCCGCGTCGACGTCACGCTGCGCATCAGCGGCTTCTTCCGTGACGCCTTCCCGCACGCCGTGGGCCTCCTCGACGACGCGGTGCGCCTCGCCGCCGGTCTGGAGGAGCCGGACGAGGACAACCGCGTACGCGCCCACACCCGGGCCGACCTGGCCGAACACGGCGACGAACGCCGCGCCACCACAAGGATCTTCGGCTCCCGCCCCGGCACGTACGGCGCCGGACTGCTCCAGCTCATCGACTCCCGCGACTGGCGCACCGACGCCGACCTCGCCGAGGTCTAC
The DNA here is from genome assembly GCF_000424965.1 of Streptomyces sp. TAA204. NCBI lineage: Bacteria > Bacillati > Actinomycetota > Actinomycetes > Kitasatosporales > Streptomycetaceae > Streptomyces > Streptomyces sp. TAA204. Next base: position 8,724 of record NZ_AUKW01000025.1, on the reverse strand, counting down.
ACGGCCTGGGGCGGCTACGCCTACGGCCGCGACCTCGAAGGACGCCCGGCCCGCGAGGAGATGGAGACCGCCTACCGGCGCATCGCCGTCGCCGCGAAGAACACCGACACCCGCGAGCACGACATCGCCGACTCCGACGACTACTTCCAGTACCACGGAGGCATGGTCGCCACCGTCCGCGCACTGCGCGGCACCGCACCCGAGGCGTACATCGGCGACTCCACCCGGCCCGAGACCGTGCGCACCCGCACGCTCGTCGAGGAGACCTCACGCGTCTTCCGCGCCCGCGTCGTCAACCCGCGCTGGATCGAGGCGATGCAGCGGCACGGCTACAAGGGCGCCTTCGAACTGGCCGCCACCGTCGACTACCTCTTCGGCTACGACGCCACCACCGGCGTCATCGCCGACTGGATGTACGACAAGCTCGCCTCCACCTACGTCCTGGACGAGCACAACCGCGCGTTCCTGCAGGAGGCCAACCCCTGGGCGCTGCACGGCATCGCGGAACGCCTGCTGGAGGCCGAGTCGCGCGGCATGTGGGCCAAGCCGGACCCGGCTGTGCTGGACGCGCTGCGCCAGGTCTTCCTCGAGACGGAGGGCGAACTGGAGGACGACGAGTGAGGAACCGGTGAGCCCCGGGCGGCGCGGGCGGACGGGACGGCCCCGCCCACCCGCACCGCCCGGGGCACGCGAGGCCCGTCGGAGGGACGGCCTACCGGCGAACCGGCGATACGGCGTGCCGGCGGAGCGCGAGTGGCGCCGTCCGGCCCGCGGGTACTACCGGAACGCCGCCTGGCCGGTCAGAGCCTGCCCGATCACCAACTGGTGCACCTCGGACGTCCCCTCATAAGTGAGCACCGACTCCAGGTTGTTGGCGTGCCGCATGACCGGGTACTCCAGCGTGACACCGGCCGCGCCGAGAAGCGTCCGGCACTCGCGGGCGATGCCGATGGCCTCCCGCACGCTGTTCAGCTTGCCGAGGCTGACCTGCTCCGGCCGCAGCGTGCCCTCGTCCTTGAGCCTGCCCAGATGCAGCGCCAGCAGCATGCCCTTGCCCAACTCCAGCGACATGTCCGCCAGTTTGGCCTGGGAGAGCTGGTAGGCGGCCAGCGGCTTGTCGAAGATCTCCCGCTGACAGGTGTAGTCGACGGCGGTCTGCAGGCAGTCGCGGGCGGCGCCCAGAGCACCGAACACGATGCCGTAGCGGGCCTCGTTCAGGCACGAGAGCGGACCGGAGAGACCCACCGCCTCCGGCAGCACCGCCGAGGCGGGCAACCGCACCTCGTCCAGCACCAGCTCCGAAGTGACAGACGCCCGCAGCGACATCTTCTTCCTGATCTCCGGCGCCGAGAAACCCGGCGTGTCCGTCGGTACGACGAAGCCGCGGATCCTCTCCTCCGTCTGCGCCCACACCACTGCCACATCGGCCACGGACCCGTTGGTGATCCACATCTTGCTGCCGCTGAGCACCCAGTCGGAACCGTCCCTGCGCGCGCGGGTGCGCATGCCCGCCGGGTTGGACCCGAAGTCCGGCTCGGTCAGACCGAAGCAGCCGATCGCCTCCCCGGCGGCCATCGCCGGCAGCCACCGCTGCTTGTGCTCCTCACTGCCGTAGCGCCAGATGGCGAACATCGCCAGCGACCCCTGCACCGACACCAGCGACCGCAGCCCCGAATCGCCCGCCTCCAGCTCCATGCAGGCCAGGCCGTAAGCCGTGGCGGTGGTGCCGGCGCAGCCGTACCCCGTCAGATGCATCCCGAGGACGCCCAGCGAACCCAGCTCCCTGGCCAGCTCCCGCGCGGGAATCTCCCCGGCCTCGTACCAGTCGGCCAGGCTCGGCCTCACCTTCTCCTCGACGTACCGGCGCACGGTGTCCCGGATGGCACGGTCCTCCTCACCGATCAGCGAGTCGGTCCCGAACAGGCCGAGCGGGCTCTGGGGTGTCACGGAAGGCACGGAGATTCTCCTCGTTCACGGACAACGTCACATCCTCGGCGCACGCTACAGGCAGGCCCCGCGGCAGGGCACCACTGCCGCCGCCGCGGGGCACGGCCCCACGGCTCAGTCCCGCGGACCCCCCTGGGCCAGCAGCTCCCGCAACTCGGCCACCGCCTCACGCAGACGGTCCGCGAAGTCGCCCATCTGATCCGCCACCGACAGCGGGGTGCTCAGATAGAGGTTGAAGCGCTCCGGCAGCAGCACGTACGCGACGCCGATGCACCGGCTGCTGGTCGAACCGAACCCGAAATACTGGATGTTGACGGACGGAGCGGAACTGGTGCTCAGAGAGTCGTCCCGCATCGTCAGCCAGCCCGGAGTACGGAAGAGCGACGGCTGCTCGGGAACCCCCAACTCCCCGCCGCGCCGCCTCTGGATCAACTCCAGCTCCCACAAATGCTGTTCGGGCGCCTGGACGGCCTGGCACTCCTTCGCGCGGGCCACATGCTTCCCGGCCGCGGCCCGGAACGCGGCACGCCGGGCCTCACCGTCCGCCGCGGGGTCCTCCATCGCCGCCACGAAGGCGAGCATCTCGGGAGTCACGACACGCATGGCCTCGGTCCGCCCGTGCCGGTACTGCCGGGTCGCGATCGACTCGTACGTCGCGCCCAGAGACCCCTTCGCACGCTGATGGGCCAGCTGGTACGCGAGCTGCACGAACGCGTCCGGTGAGACACCCAGCGCCTTGGCGGTGCTGCTGCCGAAGTCCTCGAAGGAGACAGTGCGCGTCGCGGTGCTCTTCCCGAACGCCGCGAACGCGTCCGCGGCGGAGCGCACCCTGCCCCGCAGCGCCTCGTCGAGCTCGAAAGCCACGGGCTCCACCGCGGGCGGCCCCTGGGACCGGGCCCCGGCAAGCCGCGACTGCTCCTCGGCGGGGCTGCCCAGCAGCGCGTCGGTGAAGCTGAGAATCGTCGTCCCGTCGAGCTGGCAGTGCTCCACATTCAGCCCCGCCCTGCCGTCCTCGAAGACGACGAAGGAGACGGCCTTGTCGAACCAGCGGTTGCCGCGGTCGCCGTACAGCAGTTCGTCGCAGGCCTCCTGGGTGTCCCCGGGCGCGAAATCCTCCAGGCACACGCAGAACAGCGCGGTCTCGATCTCCTCCAGGGACCCGGCGTTGCGGGGATGGACGTCGATCAGCGTCTGCCGCGCCGCCGCCCACTCGGCGCGGGCCATCGTGGTCAGATGCCCCACCGAGCTGTCCGGCGCGGCCGGTTCGGCGCCGGCCCTCATCACCGCGCGCAGCCCCGCCTGAAGATCCTCCAGGCTGTGCGGCACACCGTCCGCACCCAGCACCTCCATCCGGAACATGCTGCCCCGGAAGAAGACCACGATGTGCCTCTCCCGCGACGGACCGGGCCACTGAGCCGAGTACGGCGTACGCGAGGTGTCCTGCTCCGCCCCCGGAATCCGGGTGCTGGAGAAGAGGAACTTGTGCTGCTCCATCGACTGGGGCACCCCGCGCTGCGCCACCGGCGGAATCAGCTCCTGGTCGACCTGCCGCTTGTAGGCCACGGCCGACCCGATCAGACCCGCCGCCCGCTCCACCTGCGACTGGCCCGAATCCTGGAAGAGGAAGAAGAAGTTGGCGTTGAGAGCGATACGGTCACGCCGCCCCAGATAGCGGTACGGCCAGAACGTGTCCAGCCAACTGTGCACGCCCGGAGCCGAGTCGTACTCCTCCAGCGCCGACTGGAGCACCTGCCCCCAGCCGCCGGGACGGAGGAAGGCGGCCACCTCCGCCTCCGTGGCCGCCCGCTGGTCGGCGTCGATCAGCGGCGCGCACCAGGCGAGAAACCTCTCGCAGCTCTCCTCCAGCGTGGGCAGCGGCACACGCGGCAGCTGGTCCTCCACAGCGAAGGTCGGGGTGGTCGCACTTGCCTGACTGGTCTTCAATTCCGCTCTCACTTCGCATAGTCGGTTCTCGGTGCATGACTGCTTGCTGGTTCCGCACAGGTCTCAGGACCCGGACGGCCGCGCCGGCGCACCCAGGGGCCGGGAGAGGTGGAGTTGCGCGTACAGCCAGCCCTCCGCCTCCAGGCCCTCCGCGTCCACTCCGGCTTCCTTCATCGTCGCGAGGACGAGCTGCTGCTCCTCCGGTGAGGCGAACCGCCGCTGCTTGAAGACATCGTCGACGCACACGGTGCTGTAACCCAGCTCGGCCAGCGCGCTCTCGACCCCGCCGAACGGGAACATGCGCAGCACGAAGTGCGCCATCCAAGGCCGCTGCCCGCCCATGGAGTGGACGATACGCGTCAGTGTGCGCTCGGTGACGTAACCGATGCAGCCCGTGGAGATGACAAGATCCGTCCCGGCGAACTGGGCGCGCTGGGACACCGAAGGCTCATGCTGCTCCAGGTCGGCATGGACCGCGTCGTCGAGGAACCCCGCCTCCAGCGCGTACGCGAGAGCCCCCGCGGAGGTGTCCAGACCCACGAACCGGGTGCGGCGCGCGGGGCGGTGCGCCTGCGCCAGCTTCCGGTCCCGGGCCAGCAGCGCCTTGGACGTCTCCGCGTGTGCGTGCCCGTTCCGCCCTCCGTGGCCGTTCGGCCCCTCGGTACCGGAAGTCCCGTTGCAGTAGCGGGCGTAGAGGGCGTCCATGGTCACGTCGTACTTCAGCAGGGCGGCGTTGATCCCGTACGAGCAGCCGATGTCCAGCACCTTCGGCTCGGGGACGTTCTGCGACTCCCGGTACTCCTCGATGAGTTTCGCGAAATACGGCTTGGCCTGCTGCGGCACGCAGTAGTCGAGCTGCCGCAACTGTGTGAAATAGGCACGCGGATCGGGCTGCTCGTAGATGTGGTCGAGCGAGACTTTGCCGGTGGCGTCGAAGCGCACGGGGTTGCTCCTAGGGAATCGCACAGCGTGGTCGCGGAGTTGAGCTGAAGCGTGGTGCCGCGGGAAGTCCGCCGCGGGAGAGATCAGTCCAGCAGCCGGTCGCCCCGCACCGCCCGTCCCTCCGCCCCGAGATGCTCCGGCAGCACGCGGCCGAAGAGCTGCCGGGTCCGTGACACGCTGCCGATCACTCCGGGCCGCTCGCTGTAGGCGAATATCGCCGAGTGGCGGGCGACTCGGCCCTCCACCGGGCTGACCCTGTGCAGCGAGTAGCGGCCCTTGAAGAGCTGGAGGTCGCCGGGACGCAGGGGAAGACGACGGGTCAGCCGCTCTCCTCCTCCCCGGATCACCTCGCGCACGTCACCGAAGTTCTCCTCGTGCGCGGACCTGATGTTCGGGCAGTACTCGAATACGCCCCCACCCTCCCGCGCTTCCTGGGTGAGCATGCTGACGGTGAACTCGTTGGTGTCGAAGTGCCAGGGGTGCTCCATGCCGGGCTCGACGACGTTGAGCACCAGCCCGGAGAGCGGGTCCTCCAACTCGTGCAGCTCCTCCAGTTCGAAGCAGCGCGCGATGAAGCTCTGGAAGACCTCGTGCGAGTAGAGCCTGCTGATGACGGCGTCCTCGGGAATGCGGTCCCGTGCGACGAAGGCGTTGCCCCGCTCGAAGGGGACGCGCCCCGGGTGGTCCTGCGGAAGGTCCGAATCCACGGCCATGTTGTAGACGTTGACCGTCGCGACGTCGAAGTGCGCGCGCGGAGCGATGGCCGCGCACTCCCGCTGCAGGAGCCCCTGCAGCGACGGGCGGATGAAGTCCGGCAGCACCGTGCAGCCGTCGGCGTGCAGGTCGCGCCGGGCCCGGGAGACGACGGCCGCTCCTTCGGCACTGCCGGGATCGGACAGGGGATATCGCTCCGTGTCGACCAACTCGTCCAGGGGCATGGCTTGCGAAGTGCTCATCCGTTCCTCTCCACGCGCGGGCCGCGGCCGGCGGCATCGCCGCCGTCCCGGGAGGATGCCGCGGCCGGGCACGCGGCCGGACCGCGGGTCACCCGCTGGATGACCGGCGGAGTCCGCGTGCGCGTACGGAGCTCGCCCCTCGGAATGCAGCAACTCTACTGATGAGTAACGGAGTTGAAGCTGCCACAGCCCCGCCCGATTGTCTGTGACACGTCACACTATGGCGACGGTGGGAGAGAACGCGGTGACGCCCGTGCAGGACGGGAGCCGCAACCGACGGGGCCGAGCCGCGGCGCGGCGACAGCAGCCCGGGGCGGGCCGGAGACCACCGGGTGCGGCAACCACGAGGATCGCCGCACCCGGGAACTTTGGCCGCCGGCCGGTGACTTCCCCGCAGCGCAGACCGAGAAGCGGGCCGGTGCGCGCGGACGTACGCCCGTCAGGCGGGGGTCCGCCGGGCTCGCCGGGCCCGTGACCTCAGCCCGTACCCGTCGCCGACGCGTCCAGATACGCCTTGGCCGCGGCCTGATCGAGCTTGCGGGCGGTCTCCTCCGGGTCGGAGGGATCACGGATGAACTCCTGCAGCAACTGCCACTCGCCCTGACCCGGCGTGCCCCCGAAAGCGGCGGGTGCCTGGTCGGACATGTCGAACTGCACGGCCTCGCCCGCGTCCACCAGCGACTTGGCCACCTTGCGGGTCGTCTCGTCCGGATAGGCTTCCAGGTCCAGGTTGATGTTGGGCGAGAGGAAGCCGCCCTCCTTCGCCCAGATCGCGGCGGCCTGCGGGCTGGCCAGATACTCGATGAAGGACATCGCCATCTCCTGGTTCTTGCTGTCCTTCATCGCCACCGCGGCGTCACCGCCGCTGAGCACCGGCGGATCCCCGTCCCCGACGGCGGGGAAGGGGAAGAAGTCGGCGTCGTCGTCGACGTTCTTGCCGAACTCACCGGATATCAGCCCCGCGACGAAGTCGCCCTCATAGACCATCGCCGCCTCCGGGTCCTTGCCGAAGACCGCGCCGACCGATTCGGTCAGATCGGTACGCAGAGCCTCCGTACCGCCCCCCGTCACCAGATCCTCACCCTCGAAGAGCTTCCCCATGGTCTCCAGCGCCTTGATGACGCTGGGGTCGGTCCAGCCGATCTCGTTGCCGGCCAGCTTGGCGTAGTTGCTCGGCCCGGCCTGGGCCAGATAGATGTTCTCGAACCAGTCGGTCAGCGGCCAGCCGTCCTTGCCGGCGACGGAGAAGGCAGGGGTCCCCGTGTCAGCCAGCCTTTCGCCCACCCTCACCATCTCGTTGTACGACGTCGGCGGCAGCACCTCGGCCTTGTCGAACGCCTTCGGGTTGTACCAGACGGTCGACTTGTGCGACGCCTTGAAGTACAGACCGTAGAAGATGCGCCTGACGCTGCCGTAGTTCTGCCACACCAGCGCGAAGTTCCGGGCTGCCTCCAGCTCGACCCGCGGCGGCAGCGGCTCCAGATAGTCCTTCTGCACGAACTGCTGCAGAAGACCGACCTGCGGCACCATCGCCACATCCGGAGCCTCGCCGCTCTTGATCTTGTCGCGAATGAACGCCCCGAAATCGTCGCGGCCAGTGGCACGGCTGGAGACGAACTTGACCTTGCCGTCGGTCTTCTCGGTGAAGCCGTCGATCACCTTCTTGAAGGCCTTCTGTTCCCCGCCGACCCAGGTGCCGGCGACCGTGAGTGTCTTGCCGCTGAACTCCTGGTCGCCGGACGTGTCGGTCAGACCGCTGCACGCGGTCGCCGTGACGGCGAGTGCGAGCAGGGTGGCCGCCAGCCGTGACACCGTATTACGAGGGTTTCTCATGGTTTCTCTTTCAAGGCAGCTTACGCGGGTGCTGAAGTCGCCGATCCCCAACTTCGTCAGTGGAGCCGGAAGTGTTCTCGCGAAGCAGCCGCCACGGGCCGGAACCCGGGTCGGACGAGGCCGGTCCGGGGCGGTGCTGGAACTCGCTGTTCAACTGTCCGTCGCCACGCGAGGTGATCGTTCGGGCGGGCGTCTCAGTGAGCGCTTGCTGCCCTCTCCGTGCGGGCAGCGCCCCCGGCGTAGATCTGGCCGTCACGGGAGAACCGTCAGACGGGCTGGTCCGACCCGACCGGTTCGCGAGGTGTTTGTCGCGCCTGACAACGTATCCGAGTGTGTTGGACGGGAAAACGGTTGTGGCGGAACGCGACGAAAAAACCTCGCCGCGTAGACGTCACGGGTGGCGGACGGGGCACTGAATGCACCGAAAACACCGCAAGTGCTGAAAACGCCGAGAACATCGAAACCACCGAAACAGGCACCTACGTCGAAAAGGCCGAGAAAGCCTGGAAAGCCGAGAACACCGGAGAGGAACCGAGCCGCCACCACGGCCGCGCCGGGCCGCGGAAGGCGGCCCGGCGCGGGGTGTGCTGAATGTGCGGTTGTTGTCTTCTTGTGCGGAGCGAGGGTCAGGGCAGGAACGGCACCGGCACGAACGTCAGCGACGCCGTGGTCGTGGACGAGGCGAGGCAGCCCGCCCCTGCGAACGAAGCCCGGTACGAGGTCGCCGAGACGACCGTGACCGAGACGGGGAGGTTGGGCGGCGCGAGTGTGGCCACGCCGTTGGCATCGGTGACCGCGCTACCGAGCACCGTGGGCGTCCCCGCCGTGTTGGCGACGAAGTTCACGGTCCGACCGGCGATCGGAGCGTTCGTCCCCGTTTCCCTGAGCGTGGCGCTCATGGCTGGGATGACGAACGTGCCGTTCGTGCGCATGCGGATCTGCGCGGGGGTGGCGGTCAGGTACGTCGCCTGGGCGGTGGAGGTGATGACCACCGTGCCCGTGGAGCTGGCGCGGCAGGAGTCGCCGTTGTAGACGGCGGTGATCGTGCCGCTGGTCAGTGTGGTGGAGGTGAAGCAGGCCTGACCGCTGCCGTTGAGTGCGA
>NZ_AUKW01000024.1:0-86381 GCF_000424965.1 Streptomyces sp. TAA204 | reverse complement strand
TGGAGTTGACTGGTACTAATAAGCCGAGGGCTTGACCACAGGTACTTCTGCTCGCGTCCACTGTGCGGTTTCTGAGACAGCAACCCGCAATCCAGCACCACGTGACATGTGAACAGTGTGTGTTTGCTGAGACTTCCCCCCCTTGCCGGGGCGTGCCACTACGTGTGGCAGGCCCCGGGAGAAGTGGGGGGTGTGAGTTTCGGTGGTCATAGCGTCGGGGAAACGCCCGGTTACTTTCCGAACCCGGAAGCTAAGCCTGACAGCGCCGATGGTACTGCATGCGGGAGCGTGTGGGAGAGTAGGACACCGCCGAACAACACGTGAGAGAAGCCCTGTCGGGGTGGCCACGCCACACCCGACAGGGCTTCTCCCATATCCGGACACTTCTGAGGAAGCGACGGGGATCAGAACCGGTTCAGAGCCGGCCGGTTGCTTTGAGCGCGAGGTATGCATCCGCGAGAGCCGGGGCCAGATCACAGGGCAGGGCGTCGACGACGACAACCCCGCGTCGGCGAAGCCGGTCTGCTGTCTGGTTGCGCTCCGTTTGTGTGCGAGCCGCCGCGGCCGCTTCGTAAGCCGCGTCGATGTCCCCTCGTGCGGCTGCCATTTCCGCGATTCGCGGATCGGCGATGGAAGCGACCAGAACCGTATGGCGCTGTGTCAGGAGCGGCAGTACCGGCAGCAGCCCCTCTTCCACGGGCGATGCCTCGAGGCCGGTGAGAAGGACGATCAGGGACTGGTGACGCGCCATGCGAAGTGCCTGCGACGCCAGTCCGCGCGCGTCCGATTCGACGAGTGCGGGTTCGAGGGGTGCCATCGCCGAGACGAAGGCCGGCAGGACGTCATGTGCGGTGCGGCCGTTGACCGTGGCCCGGGGGACCCGGTCGTAGGCAAGCAGGTCGACGCGGTCGCCGGCGCGTGAGGCCAGTGCGGCGAGCAGAAGTGCCGCGTCCATGGAGGAGTCCAGGCGAGGAGCGTCGCCCACCCGGCCCGCGGACGTCCGGCCCGTGTCGAGGACGACGAGGATGCGCCTGTCCCGCTCGGGGCGCCACGTGCGCACCGCGACGGCCGATTGTCGCGCAGTGGCGCGCCAGTCGATGGAACGTGTGTCGTCTCCCGGAACGTACTCGCGGAGGCTGTCGAATTCGGTGCCCTCCCCACGGGTGAGGATGCTTGTGCGGCCGTCGAGTTCGCGGAGTCTGGCCATCTTGGCCGGCAGGTGCTTGCGGCTGGTGAAGGCGGGGAGAACGCGCACCGTCCAGGGCACGGAGTGGCTTCCCTGGCGGGCGGCGAGTCCCAGAGGGCCGTAAGAGCGGACGGTGATGCGGTCTGCGCGACGGTCGCCGCGGCGGACGGGGTGCAGACCGGTGATGACTTGCTGACGTTCACCGGGGCCGATGCGCACGTTGTGCCGGCCCGCGACGGCTGCGGCGTCCGGCGGCCAACTGCTCGGTGGCCAGGCGTCGCGGAGGCGGAGACGTGAGAGGCGCCGCGACGCATTGGTGACGACGATGTGCACGGACGCACGTTCGCCGAGGCGAACTGACGTGTCACCGGAACGCGTGAACCGGAGCTGATCCACTGGCGCGGCCCTGGTCAGGTCGTACAGGATTGCAAGCAGCAACGGGAGTTCGACGGCCAGTACGCCGGTCCAACCGGGAAGCAGAAAGCCGACGACGAGGGCGCCGAGGGCGGCGACAAGGGCTGTGCGGCCGGTGAGTGCCATGAATCGGGCTTGCCAATCAGCTCACTGTGATTCAGCGGGGGACAGGGACATGGGCAAGAATCGAATTGATCACGCTGTCGGGGGTGACACCCTCCATCTCCGCCTCGGGCCGGAGTTGCACGCGGTGTCGCAGCGTCGGCAGGGCGAAGGACTTGATGTCGTCGGGGATCACATAGTCCCGGCCGGTCAGCCAGGCCCAGGCGCGAGCGCTCGCGAGTAGAGCCGTGGCGCCCCTGGGGGAGACGCCGAGCGTGAAAGAGGGGGAATCGCGAGTGGCACGGCAGATATCGACGACATAGCCGGTGACTTCCGGCGCGACCGAGGTCTCGGCGACGGCGGTGCGTGCGGCTTCGAGGTCTGCCGGACCGGCGACGGGGCGTACACCGGCGGCTTCGAGGTTCCGCGGGTCGAATCCTTCCGTGTGCCGGGTCAGGACGCTGATCTCGTCTTCCCGGGAAGGCAGCGGAAGGTTCAGCTTCAGCAGGAAACGGTCGAGTTGGGCTTCGGGGAGGGGATAAGTCCCTTCGTACTCGACCGGGTTCTGGGTGGCTGCCACGAGGAAGGGGTCGGGGAGCTTGCGCGGGGTGCCGTCGACCGAGACCTGACGCTCCTCCATGGCCTCGAGCAGGGACGCCTGGGTCTTGGGCGGTGTCCGGTTGATCTCGTCGGCGAGCAGGAGATTGGTGAAGACGGGGCCCGGCTGGAAGGAGAACTCCGCGGTGCGCGCGTCATAGATGAGAGAGCCGGTGACATCGCTGGGCATCAGGTCGGGGGTGAACTGCAGGCGCTTGGTCCCGAGATCGAGAGTGGCTGCGAGGGTGCGCACAAGAAGCGTCTTGGCGACTCCGGGGACACCTTCGAGCAGCACATGGCCGCGGCAGAGCAGGGCGACGACGAGTCCCGTGACGGCGGCGTCCTGGCCGACGACCGCCTTGGAGATCTCCAGGCGCAATGCTTCGAGGGCGCTGCGGGCGCTGTCTGCTGAGGGGGCGCTCACGAGGTGCGTTCCTTGTCTGTCGGTAGGTGGGAGGCAGGGGCGGGAGCGGAGAAGTGACGTTCCAGGTGGTCGAGTTCGTCGCAGAGGCGCACGAGTTCCTCGTCACTCGTGGGCGCGGGGCCGAAGAGGAGGGAGTGGAGTCGTGCGCTGCCGGTCCGGGGGGAATCGGTGGTGTCCGCCTCAACGGGGGCCGGGGAGTGTGAACTCGTGGCGAGGGCATGGGTCAGGGCGTCCGGAGAGTCCGCGTCCCCGGGGCTGACACCGACAAGGGGCGCCAGCCGTGCCCGGGTTGCTGTGCGAAGGGCTTCGGCGGCGCGGTCTCGTGCGTCGGCGCTGCGGTAGAGGCGTGCTCGACCCTCGGTGGTTTCGGATGCGCGGACGGAGACGGGGAGTTGTTCGGGGACGAGGGGACCGAGACGGCGTACGCGCCAGAGCGCTGCGAGAACGGCGGCGATCGTCAGCTGGAGAGTGGCCCAGGACCAGCCCTCGGGAAGCAGGTCGAGGAAGCCGCGTTCGCCGTTCTCCGCGGTGGAGGATTCGGCGGGAGAGGGGAGGTACCAGACGAGATGGGGGCGGGAGCCGAGGAGTTGCAGCACGAGCGAGGCGTTGCCGTATTCGTCGAGGCGCTCGTTGTAGAGCGGATCGGGTGCGCCGATCAGCACCATGTCCCCATGGGGGGCGATACGGCCGTCGGGGTCGTCCGGGAGCCTCAGCAGGGTCGGCAGACTCTGGTGCACGTAGCAGACGTCCGCGTCCTCTGCGCTCACCGCGTACCGGACACCGCCGAGTTCGGCGTCGCCCGCGCGAGCGGCGGTCGGGAAGTCGCAGTCGGGAGGTGTCGGCTGGACCGGGGCGGGAGGCGCGGCCCGTACTCGTGCGGTGAGTGCCGCGGTCGCCGAGGGGCCCGGCGCGATGAGGACCGCTCTCCCGCCTCGTTGCAGTGCCGGGCGCAGATCCGAGAGTTGACGCCGGGTGAGCGCGTCGGGGTCGCTCACGAGCAGTGTCGCGCCGCGGTCCGCGGCGGCATCGGCTTCCCGGGACGTCGTGGCGATCTTGATCTTCACCCCTCGCTCCTTGAGGAGTTCGGCGACCGCTTTGCTGCCGTGGTCGTCCGTGGAGCGGGGGTCGAGGAGTCCGTACTCCTCGCCGGAGCGGAGCGCGGCGATGACCACTCCGGCCACCGCGAGGATCGCCGCTGCGAGCAGCAGCCCACGGAATCGCGTCCACATCTGCCGGGCGGTCGGGGAGAGGGACGTGGGGGAGGTGGCGCTCAACGGCCTCCCCTGTCTGTCGCGGCGGCCGTGGCACCGCGGACGGCCTGTGCTTCCGCTCCGTCCCTACCGTGCGGGTCAGTGGTCTCCGGCAGCCGGGGCGCGGCGCGGCGCAGTGCGGAGTCGAGATCACGGACGAGGGCGTACGCGGCGGCGTCGGCGGGCCTTTCCCCGTACGTGACCTCGTCGAAGGAGCGGGCGGCGGAGCGCAGGGCATCGGCGTGGCCGGGCAGCAGTTGGCCCGCTTCGGACGCGGCCTCGTCGGCGGTGCGGCCGGGGCGGTGGTCCAGGAGGGCTCGCTCCTCCAGGGACCGGACGACGGCGCGCATCCGTTCCTTGAGGGCTTCGCTCCACCGGTCCGCGGCGGCGTGCGCATCGGCAGCGGCACGGTGTTCGGCCGCTGTGCGAGGGCGGTTGTCGAAGAGTGTGCCGCTGCCGGAGGCCGGGCCGGGCCGCAGTCTGCCGAGGCGAAGACGCAGCGCGATGAGGAGCAGCAGCACGACGCAGGCGAGTACGGCGAGACCCACCACACCCCCGGGGGTGGCTTGTGCCGCCGAGCTGAGCAGCGAGGTGACGTGCTCCCACAACCAGTCGAAGAGGCGCTGGAGGAGGCCGGGGTCGTTCTCGTGGTACTCGCGTTTGGAGAGTTCCCGCTCGGCTGCTTCGCGCGCGGGCGTACGGGGGGTGGTGACCGGGCCGTCGTCGCCGACGCCTGTGGTTGCCGACGAACGCAGGCCGGTGGCGGTCTCGGGCGCGATCGCCATGTCCCCCGGCACCGCCTCAGCTCCCGGGGGCGGAGCCGTCGGACTGTGGGTCGCCGTAGCCGGAGACGCCCGCGGCGCGGGCCAGTTCGAGGTCGAGCGCCTCCCGGCGGATGCGCTGGTCGAGATAGAGGAGCGCCGTGACGCCTGCACGGATCGGGAAGGTGATGGTGGAGGCGATGACCGCGCCGATGCCGGTCGCGATCAGGAAGGCCCAGCCGGTGTCGGGCGTCGCGCTGGTGAGAACGGGAAGACCCTGACCGCTGGCGAGCGCACCCACGAACGCCGCCGGCAGCTTGATGATCAAGGTGATGGCGCCCACGAGGAGCATGGCCAGCAGTTGCACGCCGAAGACGCGCCACCAGCTGCCCCGTACGAGCTTGGCGGAGCGGCGCATGGCGGTGATGACGCCCTGCTTCTCCAGCATCAGGGCGGGGGCGGCGAGGCTGAAGCGGACCCAGAGCCAGACTCCGGCCGCCCCGCCCGCAAGGAGGCCCAGGAGAAGTACGAACATTCCGAGAGGCGTCGCGCCCGTGGCCAGCAGGAAGCTGCCGGGAAGAGAACCGGCGGCGACGACGAGGCCGACGAGGAGCGGCACGATGATCAAGAGCCCGAGCAGGCGGAGGAGTTGTGGGCGCGAGTCCTGCCAGGCTTCACGGATGTCGACGGTGCGGCCGAGCACGGCGCGGCTGACGACGACTGTCAGCATGGCGGTGACGATCACTGTCCCGAGGACGTCGGCGAGGCTCGCGATCCCGGCGGTGGCGAACGTACCGCCCATGGCGTCCATGAGTTCGTCGTTGCTCGGCTGGGGGTTCTTGCTCAGGGCGTTCAGGTCGGTGGCGTCCGCCATCCAGAGCCCGGTGACGACGGTGCTCACGAGTTGCACGACGACGGCGACGGCGAGGGCGATCCCGAGCACGGTGCGCCAGTGCGCCCGCATGGTGGACACGGCGCCGTCCAGTATCTCCCCGACGCCCAGGGGGCGCAGAGGGATGGTTCCCGGCTTGGCGGCCGGCGGCTGGTTCCAGCCGCCGCTCCACTTGTCCGGGCCCGGCTGCCCGGGCGGGGAAGCCCAGCCGCCGCCTCCGTGCGCCGGCGGTTGCTGTGCCGACCAGTTGGTGGGTGGCTCCTCGGGAGGTGTCCCCGTGGCGGGCTCCTGACCGTCGGTCGAACGCTCGGAGGCGGATCCGGGCGAGGCCCAGCCCGGAGAGTCGGTCACGTGTGGTCACCTCGGGGTGTCGGTCGCTGCGTCGACTGGTTGAGAGCAATGGTCCCACGGGTGGGTGGGGCTCCGGCCGGGCCCCGCGTCTTCGGGTTGCCTTCAGCGGTCGCCGGGGCGGCAGGCAGACTGTGCGGATGGCAGATGACGGTGTCCCGGTACTGCGCTGGCAGGAGTCCCCCGCGGGGCCGGTGCTGGTGCTCCTCGACCAGACGAGATTGCCGGCCGAGGAAGTCGAGCTGGTGTGTGCGGATGTTCCTGCTTTGGTGGAGGCGATCCAGGCGCTGTCGGTGCGTGGGGCGCCGCTGCTGGGGGTGGCGGGTGGTTACGGGGTCGCGCTCGCAGCCGCCCGGGGTGACGACGTCGCAGACGCGGCGGCCCGGCTGGCCTCCGCAAGACCCACCGCGGTCAACCTGGCAGCGGGCGTACGGCGCGTGGAGCACGCCTGTCGCGCAGCCGCGGCCGGTGAGGGGGCGAGCAGGGGGGAGGCGGCGGCCGTCGCGTTGGCGGAGGCAAGGAGCCTGCACGAGGAGGACGCGGAGGCGAGCGGGCGCATGGCGCGGCTCGGACGTGAGCTGCTCGACGAGCTGGTACCGGCCGGGCGCCTGCGGCTGCTCACGCACTGCAACACCGGCATCCTGGTGTCCGGGGGGCAGGGTACGGCGTTCGCCGTGGTCTCGGCACTGCACGGTGCCGGCAGGCTGGAGCGGCTGTGGGTGGACGAGACCCGTCCGCTGCTTCAGGGCGCCCGGCTGACCGCGTACGAGGCCACACGTGAAGGGATGGCGTACAGCGTGCTGGCGGACGGTGCGGCGGGTTCGCTGTTCGCCGGGGGCAAGGTGGACGCGGTGCTCATCGGCGCGGACCGGATCGCAGCCGACGGCTCTGTGGCCAACAAGGTGGGCAGCTATCCGCTGGCGGTGCTGTCGCGGCACCACGGGGTTCCGTTCATCGTGGTGGCGCCGGTGACGACGGTGGATCTCGCCACGGAAGCGGGGGCCGACATCGTGGTGGAGCAGCGTCCGGCGACGGAGGTGACGGAGATCTCCTCGCCGTATCGGGCGGGCCCCGGCGTGGAAGGGAGCGCCGCTGTCCCGGTGGCCCCGAAGGGGGCCGAGGCCTACAACCCGGCGTTCGATGTGACCCCGCCGGAACTGGTGACGGCGATCGTCACGGAACGCGGTGTGATCTCGCCCGTCACCAGGGAAACTGTCGCGGGGCTGTGTTCCCCGTCACGAACGAGAACGTCACGATGGGGTAATGGGATGATGAACGCATGAAGGGACGCGTCCTTGTCGTCGACGACGACACCGCACTGGCAGAGATGCTCGGCATCGTGCTGCGCGGCGAAGGCTTTGAACCGTCGTTCGTGTCGGACGGCGACAAGGCGCTCGCCGCCTTCCGCGAGACCAAGCCGGATCTGGTGCTGCTCGACCTGATGCTGCCCGGAAGGGACGGCATCGAGGTGTGCCGCCTGATCCGGGCCGAGTCAGGAGTGCCGGTGGTCATGCTGACCGCCAAGAGCGACACGGTGGATGTCGTGGTCGGCCTGGAGTCGGGGGCCGACGACTACATCGTCAAACCGTTCAAGCCGAAGGAGCTGGTAGCGCGAATCCGAGCGAGGCTGCGGCGGTCCGACGACCCGGCGCCCGAGCAGCTGGCCATCGGTGATCTGGTGATCGATGTCGCCGGGCACTCGGTGAAGAGGGACGGGCAGTCCATCGCCCTCACGCCGCTGGAGTTCGACCTCCTGGTGGCGCTGGCCCGCAAGCCCTGGCAGGTCTTCACCCGGGAGGTGCTGCTGGAGCAGGTGTGGGGGTACCGGCACGCGGCCGACACGCGCCTGGTCAACGTCCATGTGCAGCGGCTGCGTTCCAAGGTGGAGCGTGACCCCGAGCGGCCGGAGATCGTCGTGACGGTGCGCGGCGTCGGTTACAAGGCGGGGCCCGGCTGAGATGACCCGGAACGGCTCCGTCCAGCAGCGGCCCGGCGGGGACGGAGTCTCACCTCAAGAGTCTGAAATGTCCAAGTTCAGGCGTTTGTGGCGCAGTGGGGCGCTCTTCTCCGAGGGGCTGCTTCCGGAGGGCACGACCGGACCACAGGCGCACCCCGCGATCCGCTTCTTCATCCGCTGGGTGCGCCGCCCGCTGCTGCCTGTCCTGCGGTTGTGGCGGCGCAACATCCAGCTGCGGGTGGTGGCGGCCACGCTGCTGATGTCGCTGGGCGTCGTGCTGCTGCTGGGCATCGTCGTCATCGGCCAGGTGCGCAACGGCCTGCTCGACGCGAAGGAGAAGACGGCGCAGAGCCAGGCGGCCGGCGGCTTCGCGGCCGCCCAGCAGATGGCCGACAGCGCGGGAAGCGGGCGGAGCGGCCAGCCCGGGGGCCCCGCGAGCGGAGGCAGGAGCGGACAGAACACCGGCACCTGGCTGAACAACCTCGTGGAACAGCTCGCCAGCGGCGGCCAGGGGGTCTACTCCGTGGTCGCTCTCGGCTCCCAGAACGACGAGTCCCCCTTCCTCGGAAACGGACGCTCCACGACCCGGGGCCCTCGTGCCTCCGGCGACATCCGGCCCGAGGAGAGCATCCCCGCCGACCTGCGCAAGGCCCTGGACGAGCAGCCCGGCACCCACCAGCGGTACGCGAAGGTCCACCTGCAGAGCGGTGGCACCACAGCCGGGCTGATCGTGGGCAAGCGGCTCAACGACGCCGGCGGGGCCCCGTACCAGATGTACTACGTCTTCCCCTTCACGCTGGAGGAGGAGTCGCTCAACCTGGTCAAGGGCACGCTGGCCACAGCCGGTGTGTTCGTGGTCGTGCTGCTCGGCGCGATCGCCTGGCTGGTGGTGCGGCAGGTGGTCACGCCCGTACGCATGGCCGCGGGAATCTCGGAACGCCTCGCCGCGGGGCGCCTCCAGGAGCGGATGAAGGTCACCGGCGAGGACGACATCGCCCGGCTCGGGGAGTCCTTCAACAAGATGGCACAGAACCTCCAGTTGAAGATCCAGCAGCTGGAGGAGCTTTCCCGGATGCAGCGCCGCTTCGTCTCCGACGTCTCGCACGAGCTGCGCACGCCGCTCACCACGGTCCGGATGGCCGCCGACGTGATCCATGAGGCGCGGGAGGACTTCGACCCGGCCACCGCACGCTCCGCCGAGCTGCTGCTGGGCCAGCTCGACCGTTTCGAGTCGCTGCTCGGCGACCTGCTGGAGATCAGCCGCTTCGACGCGGGGGCCGCGAACCTGGATGCCGATCCGATCGACCTGCGCGACGTGGTCCGCCGTGTCGTCGACGGCTGCGAGCCGCTCGCCGACCGCAAGGGCAGCAGCGTCGTCGTTCGGGGTGACGGAGCTCCTGTGGTCGCCGAGGCCGACGGGCGCCGTATCGAACGTGTGGTGCGCAACCTCGTCGACAACGCCATAGAGCACGGTGAGGGCCACGACGTCGTGGTCGAACTGGCCTCCGCCCGCGGAGCGGTCGCGCTGGCCGTGCGTGACTACGGTGTCGGACTCAGCCGCAGCGAGGCGGAGCGCGTCTTCAACCGCTTCTGGCGCGCCGACCCCGCCAGGGCCCGTACGACCGGAGGGACCGGGCTGGGTCTGTCCATCGCCCTGGAGGACGCCAGGCTGCACGGCGGCTGGCTCCAGGTGTGGGGCGAGCCGGGCGGCGGCTCCCAGTTCCGCCTCACGCTGCCCTGCGCGGCGGGAGACACTCTGCGCGCGTCCCCCATTCCGCTGGAGCCCGCCGACTCACGCCGAAAGCGCGGGCTGGAGAGCGCAGTCCTGGGGGGACGTGAGGAGGCGGCGAAGACCCCGGCCGGCGGGGCGTCCGCCACGGTGCTGAGGACGGCGCCCGCGTCGGAACCGGCCTCCGCGGCCTCCGCTGTGGCCGTGCAGGGTGTGTCCGCCGCGTCGGGCAGCGCCACGCGAGAGTCCACCCGGGAGGAGAACTCCGATGGGCACTGAGCGGCTCGGCCGCCAACGTCATCGCACCGGCACGGTGTACCTGACAGCTCTCGTACTGCTGCTGTCGGGCTGTGCCTCCATGCCGGACGACGGCACCGTCGACCACGTCGACTCCTCGCACCGGGCCGACCCCGACTCGCAGGTGCGCGTCTTCGGTGTGAGCCCGCAGAAGGGCG
Source organism: Streptomyces sp. TAA204 (assembly GCF_000424965.1). Taxonomy (NCBI): domain Bacteria; kingdom Bacillati; phylum Actinomycetota; class Actinomycetes; order Kitasatosporales; family Streptomycetaceae; genus Streptomyces; species Streptomyces sp. TAA204. The sequence continues at coordinate 76,266 of NZ_AUKW01000024.1, read as the reverse complement.
AGCGGCCGCAGCAGATCGTGCGCGGGTTCCTCGAGGCGATCACGAGCGACGAGGCCGCCTTCTCGACCGCGAAGAAGTATCTGACCGCGCGCACGGCCGGGGAGTGGGACCCCTTCGCCCGTACGAGTGTGCTCTCGGGCGGCCCCACCCCGGGGAAGGCACGTAAGGACACCAGCGGGCAGCGGGGCTACACCGTCCAGGTCAAGGGGACGCGTGTCGCGGAGGTCGACGACAAGCACGCCTACTCACCCGAGTCCGGTGACTACAACGAGGGATTCCACCTCTCCGAGGTGGACGGCGAGTGGCGCATCGACCACCTCCCGGACGGGCTGGCCCTGGGGGAGTCGGACTTCCAGCGCATCTACCGGCCGATCAACAACTACTACTACGCGCGGCTGGGCGCCGACGCGGAGTCGATCGCGGGCGGCAAGAACGTCCTGGTGGCCGACCCGGTGTACCTGCGGCGCAGGGTCGACCCGGTCACCGCGACCGTCGAGGCCCTGATGGACGGGCCGACCCGGTGGTTCGCGCCGGTGGCCACCTCCTCCTTCCCCGAGGGGGCGCGGCTCGCAGGCGGGCAGCGGCTCTCGCTCGACGATTCGGGCGCGCTGAGCATGCGGCTGAACGCGAAGGGCGCCCGCGCGGACAGTGCACGGTGCGCGCGTATGGCGTCCCAGGTGCTGCACACCGTGCAGGACCAGGCGTCGGCGAAGGTGAGCAGGGTGCAACTCGCGGGCCCCGGCGGGGAACCGATGTGCGAGCGGACGCGGGAGCAGGCCGAGGTCTACGAGCCGGGCCGGCTCAACGGCCGTGCGACACGGCCGTACTTCGTCGACGAGCGCCATCGTGTGGCCGCTTTCGAGGGGAACAGCGAGAAGGCCAGGCCGGTTCAGGGGGCGCTCGGCCGGGGCGAGACGGAGATGGGTTCGGTCGCGGTGAACCGTGCCGAGCAGGAGGGTGCGGCCGTCTCCCGGACCGGGCGTTCGCTATACGTCGCGCGGCTCAGCGAGGACAGCGAGATGGGTGAGCCGGTCCTGACGAGCAAGGCCAAGAGTGAGAAGGACCGGCTGACGTCCCCCAGTTGGGACGGGCTCGGCGACCTGTGGATCGCGGACCGTGATCCGGACAGGCGGCGGCTGCTGCGGCTGCCCGGAGGCAAGGAGAAGCCCGAGGAGGTCGAGGTTCCCGGTCTCGGCGAGGACGAGCGGATCGAGTCGCTGCGGATCGCGTCGGACGGCGTTCGGATGGCGCTGCGAATACGGCAGAAGGACGGACGGCGGACGCTGCAGCTCGGACGGGTCGAACGCGCGGGCACGGCGAACGACCCGCAGGTGACGGTCGCGGCGCTGAGGCCCATCGCACCGCAGTTCGAGGACGTGGCGGCCGCTTCCTGGGCGGGTGGCAGCCGACTGGTGGTGGTGGGGCGTGAGTCGGGCAGTGTGCAGCAGATGCAGTACATGCAGACGGACGGCTCCGCCTCGAACCAGCCGACCCTGCCGGGCATCAACGATGTGACAGGCGTCGGCGCTTCGGAGGACGAGAGCAAACCGCTGCTGGCCGACTCGGAGGACGGCATAGTACGTCTGCCCCCGGACGCCAACTGGAAGACGCTCTCGGACAGCGGCTCGAGCCCCGTCTACCCCGGCTGACGCCTCTCCCGGCTGGCTGACGCCTCTCCCCGGCGGCGTCCGCACCGTCGCGGCGGCCGGCACGCGCGCTCGCGGCGCCGGATGGCGCTCAGGCAGCTCCGCTGTGAGAGCTTCCGCACGCCTTGCGCTCCCATGCACCGGCTGCCGCTCCTTGACGCGCGAACCTTGACCGCCACGGCACGGGTGCCGCGGCCGCACCGGAACCGGCCGTCCGGTTAGGAAAGGAATCGGCCGTGTCGGGTGCCGGGCCGATGGTTTTCCACAGGGGTGGCCCGGGTCGGGAGCCACTGTGAGAGTGGCCGGTATGCGTGAGTTGTGGCGGGAGTTCCGGCAGGAGATCGCAGGACTGGTGCTGCCCTCGGCATGCGCGGGGTGCGGCCTGCCGCGTGTGCGCGGTGAGTTGTGCGGGGCGTGCGGCGCCCTGCTGAGGGGGGCAGTCCCCCGACGGGTCCGGCCCTCGCCCGTGCCGCCGGGGCTGCCCGCGGTGTATGCGGCGATGCCCTACGCCGACGAGATACGCGCGGTGCTGCTCGCGCACAAGGAGCGCGGCGCGTTGCGCCTGGCTGCTCCGCTGGGCGCGGTCCTGGCCGCCGCGGTGCGGACGGCCTGCGGGGGCCCGCCGGGCCGCAGGACGCGGGGGCCTCTGACGCTCGTGCCGGTGCCGTCCGCGCGGCGTGCGGTGGCCGTCCGTGGTCACGATCCGGTGCGGCGGATCGCCGTTTCGGCGGCCCGCGAACTGCGGCGCGGCGGGCTGGCGGTGCGCACACTGAACGTGCTGCGGCAGTGCCGCCCGGTCGTCGATCAGGCCGGGCTGACCGCCTCCGGGCGCCTGGCGAATCTCAGTGGTGCCCTGGAGTTGGTGCCCGGTAGCGGCAGGTTGTTGACCTGCGGAGAGACGGTGCTGGTCGACGATCTGACGACGACTGGCGCCTCTCTCGCGGAGGCGGCGCGCTGCGTCGACGAGCAGGTGCGGAACGTGACGGTGGCGGCTGTCGTCGCCTTCCGTCCCAGGAATGGGAGCGCGTCCTCGGGGAATCGCGAGAAGTAGCAGAGATCGCACAGGGCTGCTGATGGCTGTCGTGAATTGATACCTGAACGTAGGTACGTGTCAGTAGGGGGTGCCGACGAACCTCCGGTGGAGGTACGTTCGAGGTGGGGTGACGATCTTCCCCCTGGGGGAGAAGGAGGTGAAAGTCGCAAGCCGAGGTTCCGGAGGCTGGCGGCAGAAGGCCCTGAGCCTCCGGTGTCATTGCACAGAGGAGACGCTCCGCGCGGCGTCGTGGTAGCGCTCCGGAACGGAGTTCTGCGTGGACATCGTCGTCAAGGGCCGCAAGACCGAGGTGCCCGAGAGGTTCCGCAAGCACGTGGCCGAGAAGCTGGCGAAGATCCAGAAACTCGACGGAAAGGTGATCAGCCTGGATGTCGAGGTGTGCAAGGAACACAATCCCCGGCAGGCCGACCGATCCGACAGGGTGGAGATCACGATGTACACCCGCGGGCCGGTCATCCGCGCGGAGGCAGCGGCCTCCGATCCCTATGCCGCGCTCGACCTGGCCTCGGCCAAACTCGAGGCGCGGCTGCGCAAGCAGCACGACAAGCGGCGCGTGCACCGTGGAGGGAGCCGCGCGCCGATCAGCGTCGCGGCGGCCACCGCACACCTCGCAGCAGAACTCAACGGACAGCTCGACGCGGCGGCAGCGTCGGCACCGGCCGAGGAAGAGGCCGAGGACAAGCCGATGACCACCAAGGTGGGACCCATCGAGGTGCAGGGGGACGGCCCGCTCGTCGTCCGCGAGAAGACGCACGCCGCCGCGCCCATGAGTCTGGACCAGGCGCTCTACGAAATGGAGCTGGTGGGCCACGACTTCTATCTCTTCGTCGACTCCGAGAACAAGCAGCCCAGCGTCGTCTATCGTCGGCACGGCTACGACTACGGCGTGATCCACCTGGACCCGGATCCGTTCGCGGTGGACCCTCCCCCGGAGGCCGGCGGCGCTCTCGGCGGCTGAAAGGCTGAGCCGCTCGACGGCCGAGCGGACCCGATGTGATCACGCCCCCGGCCGGGTCGAGGACCCGGCCGGGGGCGTGGGCGTGGAATCATGGCCGCATTCGTGGCCGCGTTGATGGCCTCATTCGCCAACCGTGGTCCTGTGCAGCGCGGTTGGTGCGGTACCCAGGCTGCAGGGGGAGGAACGATGGCGGAAAGCTTCGGGCCAGCGATGCCCATGCCCGATGCGCACCCGGCACGAGGGGCGGTGGAGGACGGCGACCCGCGCGAACGCAGGCTGCCCGAGCCGATCCGGGTGCTCGTCGTCGACGATCACGAACTCTTCCGCCGCGGGCTGGAGATCGTTCTCGCCCAGGAAGAGGACATCCAGGTCATCGGCGAGGCGGGGGACGGCGCCGAAGCGGTCGACAAGGCCGCAGACCTGCTGCCCGACATCGTGCTGATGGACGTGCGGATGCCCAAACGGGGCGGGATCGAGGCATGCACGTCGATCAAGGAGGTGGCCCCCAGTGCGAAGATCATCATGCTGACGATCAGCGATGAGGAGGCCGACCTCTACGACGCCATCAAGGCGGGCGCCACCGGCTATCTGCTCAAGGAGATCTCAACGGACGAGGTGTCTGCGGCGATCCGTGCCGTGGCCGACGGCCAGTCGCAGATCAGCCCCTCCATGGCGGCCAAGCTGCTGACCGAGTTCAAGTCGATGATCCAGCGCACCGACGAGAGCAAACTGGTGCCGGCGCCCAGGCTGACGGACCGGGAACTGGAGGTGCTCAAGCTCGTGGCCACCGGCATGAACAACCGGGACATCGCCAAAGAGCTCTTCATCAGCGAGAACACCGTGAAGAACCACGTGCGCAACATCCTCGAGAAGCTCCAGCTCCACTCGCGCATGGAGGCGGTCGTCTACGCGATGCGCGAGAAGATCCTGGAGATCCGCTGATCCGCTGATCCGGCGGCGCGGTCAGCCGGAAGCCGGCCGCGACGACGACAGCCGCCCCGGCACCTGATCCCGACCCCGTGCCTCTTGAGGCCCTTCGCGGGTACTCCCCGGCTTCTCCGGCACGGTCTCCGCGAGGGCGTGGGTCAGCGCCGCGGCCAGTTCCGCGTCGTCGCAACGCTCCACCCGCACCTCCTCGCAGCCCACCCAACCCGCCGCCTCCCAGAGCGCCTTGGCCATCGGTGCCACCGCCTTGGGGCCCGCGAGCGACACCTGCCGGGCGACCAGCGTCGCACCCTCCCGCCCCGGGTCGACCCGGCCCAGCAGCCGGCCGCCCGCGAGCAGCGGCATCGCGAAGTAGCCGTGTATCCGCTTGGGCCTGGGCACATACGCCTCCAGCCGGTGCGTGAAACCGAACATCCTCCGCGTACGCGGCCGGTCCCAGATCAGGGAGTCGAAGGGCGAGAGCAGCGTCGTGCGGTGGCGGCCCCGGGGTGCGGATTCCAGAGCAGCCGGATCGGCCCACGCCGGATTCCCCCAGCCCTCGACGGAGACCGGTACCAGGCCGCACTCCGGCAGCACCGCCTCCACCTGCTCGCCCTTGAGCCGGTGGTAGTCGGCCAGGTCCGAGCGCGTCGCCACACCCATCGCCGCGCCCGCCTGGGTCACCAGGCGGCGCACGCACTCGTGGTCGTCCATGTCGTCGTGCAACAGCGCGTCAGGGATGGCACGTTCCGCCAGGTCGTAGACGCGCTTCCAGCCACGCCTCTCGGTGCAGACGACTTCGCCGGTGTCGAGCAGCCACTCCACCGCGATCTTCGTCTCGGACCAGTCGAACCACTCGCCGCCGTTCTTCCCGCCGCCCAGCTCGGTGGTCGTCAGCGGTCCGTCCGCCTTGAGCCTGTCCCGTACGAGCGCGCAGGCGCGGTCGCGGTCCTCCAGGATGTGCCAGCGGTGCCCGCGGGCGCGCCGCTCGCGGCGGCGGAAGGCGAAGTGCGGCCATTCCTCGACGGGGAGGATGCAGGCGGCGTGCGACCAGTACTCGAAGGAATGAGCGCCGGACCAGTACGCGGACTCCACCGCCTCACGGCCGACGGGGCCCAGACGCGCGTAGGGCACGAGTTCGTGGGAGCGGGCCAGCACGGAGATGGTGTCCAACTGGACGGCGCCGAGCCTGCGCAGCACCCCGCGCACACCGGCACGCCGGTCCTGCGCGCCCAGCAGGCCCTGCGCGCGCAGGGCCAGCCTGCGGGCCTCGTCGGCGGAGAGGGAGACCTCGGCACTCGTCATGCGGCACACCATAAGTGCCGCCGCCGACAGCGTCCCCGGCAGCGTCCCCGGCAGCGGACCGGGTGGGGGACCGGGCGGGCCGGCCGTCCGGACCGCCGGCATGTCCGCCCCCGCCCCGGGCCGAGGACCGTGCGGTCACCGGTCTTCCGCGGCCGCTGCCTCCCGGTCCTCCGGGCCCTGTCGGGGGCCCTGCCCGGGGGCCGGAAGATAGGGGCTTTCCATGCTCAGGCCCCAGTCCACCGGCAGCAGCGCCGCGATCCAGGCGTCGCGCCTGGTCCCCCGGCGGACGATCCGTGCACGCTGCCGGCCCTCCGACTCGAAGCCGAGCCGCTGCGCCACCGCCCGCGACGCCGTGTTGCCCACCTCGGCCACCCACTCCAGGCGCTCCACCCCGAGGGAGGTGAACGCCCATGTGATCACTGCGCGGGCCGCCTCCTGCGTGTAGCCCTTGCCGCGCTGGTCCCTGACCGCCCAGTAGCCCAGCTCCGCCTGGCGCTGCGGACCACTCAGCTGAGCGAGGCGTACGAGCCCCATCGATCCGGTGAGGACACCCGATTTCGTGAAGACCCCGAAGTTGTACATGGTGTCCTGGCACCAGCCGCCGGGACTGACGCGGAGCACGAACTCCTCGGCGTCCTCGCGCCCGTACGGCTCGGGAACGGGAATCCAGCGAGCGATCTCCGGATCCTGGCAGGCGGCGTGCACGGCCTCCACGTCCTGCTCCTCGAAGGGCCGCAGCAGCAGGCGGTCCGTGCTGAGGGTGGTGGTCTCCATGAGCTGATTGTGCCCTTGTGGCACGGAGCGTCTCCCCGGCACCTTCCAGGGCTCGGAACCGTTAGGGGTACAGGGGCCTACGTCCCTCGCATACGATGGCCGGTGCGGTGGAGACCGTATCGCCTTCACCGCTACTGACCGCGCCAGGTTCGACCGGCAAGGAGCCACCCTAAGTGTCCGTCTTCGGCAAGCTCATGCGCGCAGGTGAAGGGAAGATCCTGCGCAAGCTGGACCGCATCGCGCGGCAGGTGAATTCCATCGAAGAGGACTTCGTGGACCTGTCGGATGCCGAGCTCCGCGCCCTCACGGACGAGTACAAGGAGCGGTACGCCGCGGGCGAGAGCCTCGAGGACCTGACGCCGGAGGCGTTCGCGACCGTACGCGAGGCCGCCAAGCGCGTGCTCGGCGAGCGGCACTACGACGTGCAGATCATGGGCGGCGCCGCGCTGCACCTCGGGTACGTGGCGGAGATGAAGACCGGTGAGGGCAAGACCCTCGTGGGTACGCTGCCCGCGTATCTGAACGCCATCTCGGGCGACGGCGTCCACATCATCACCGTCAACGACTACCTCGCGCAGCGCGACTCGGAGTGGATGGGCCGCGTCCACCGCTTCCTGGGCCTGACGGTCGGCTGCATCGTGGCGCACATGACGCCGCAGCAGCGCCGTGAGCAGTACAACTGCGACATCACCTACGGTACGAACAACGAGTTCGGCTTCGACTACCTGCGCGACAACATGGCGTGGTCGAAGGACGAACTCGTCCAGCGCGGCCACAACTTCGCGATCGTCGACGAGGTCGACTCGATCCTCATCGACGAGGCCCGTACGCCGTTGATCATCTCCGGCCCCGCCGACCAGGCCACGAAGTGGTACAGCGACTTCGCCAAGCTGGTGAAGCGCCTGGAGAAGGGCGAGCCGGGCGATCCGCGTACGCAGAAGGCGGAGACCGGGGACTACGAGGTCGACGAGAAGAAGCGGACCGTGGGCATCCACGAGGCCGGCGTCGTCAAGGTCGAGGACTGGCTGGGCATCGACAACCTCTACGAGTCGGTCAACACACCGCTCGTCGGCTACCTCAACAACGCGATCAAGGCCAAGGAGCTTTACCACAAGGACAAGGACTACGTCGTCATCGACGGCGAAGTCATGATCGTGGACGAGCACACCGGCCGCATCCTCGCCGGCCGCCGCTACAACGAGGGCATGCACCAGGCGATCGAGGCCAAGGAAGCCGTCGAGATCAAGGACGAGAACCAGACGCTCGCCACGATCACCCTGCAGAACTTCTTCCGCCTGTACGACAAGCTGTCGGGTATGACCGGTACGGCCATGACGGAGGCCGCCGAGTTCCACCAGATCTACAAGCTCGGCGTCGTCCCGATCCCGACGCACCGTCCGCTCGCCCGTGAGGACCAGGCGGACCTGATCTACCGCACCGAGGTCTCCAAGTTCTCCGCGGTCGTCGACGACATCGCCGAGAAGTACGAGAAGGGCCAGCCGGTGCTGGTCGGTACGACCTCCGTCGAGAAGTCCGAGTACCTCTCGGAGCAGCTCAACAAGCGCGGCGTCCGCCATCAGGTGCTCAACGCGAAGAACCATGAGCGTGAGGCGGCGATCGTCGCCGAGGCCGGCCGCAAGGGCTCCGTGACCGTGGCGACGAACATGGCCGGACGCGGTACCGACATCAAACTCGGCGGGAACGCGGAGGGCATGGCGGAGAAGGAGCTGCGCGACCGCGGCCTGGACCCGGTCGAGAACGCCGAGGAGTGGGCGGCGTCCCTGCCCGCGGCGCTGGAGACGGCCGAGCGGACGGTCAAGGACGACGTCGAGGAGGTCAAGGAGCTCGGCGGGCTGTACGTGCTGGGCACCGAGCGGCACGAGTCGCGCCGTATCGACAACCAGCTGCGCGGCCGCTCCGGCCGTCAGGGCGACCCGGGCGAGTCCCGCTTCTACCTGTCGCTGGGAGATGACCTGATGCGCCTGTTCAAGGCGCAGATGGTCGAGCGCGTGATGTCCATGGCGAACGTGCCGGACGACGTCCCCATCGAGAACAAGATGGTGACCCGGGCCATCGCCTCCGCACAGTCCCAGGTCGAGCAGCAGAACTTCGAGATCCGTAAGAACGTCCTGAAGTACGACGAGGTGCTCAACCGGCAGCGCGAGGTCATCTACGGCGAGCGCCGCCGAGTCCTGGAGGGCGAGGACCTGCACGAGCAGGTACGGCACTTCATGGACGACACGATCGAGGCATACGTACAGGCCGAGACCGTCGAGGGCTTCGCCGAGGAGTGGGACCTGGACCGGCTGTGGAGCGCCTTCAAGCAGCTCTACCCGGTCAAGGTGACCATCGAGGAACTGGAGGACGCGGCGGGCGAACGCGAGGGCATCACCTCCGAGTTCATCATCGAGTCCGTCAAGGACGACATCAGCGAGCAGTACGACGCCCGTGAGGCGGAGCTGAGCAGCGAGATCATGCGTGAGCTGGAGCGGCGTGTGGTGCTCTCGGTGCTCGACCGCAAGTGGCGTGAGCACCTCTACGAGATGGACTATCTCCAGGAGGGCATCGGCCTGCGCGCCATGGCCCAGAAGGACCCGCTGGTCGAGTACCAGCGCGAGGGCTTCGACATGTTCCAGGCCATGATGGACGGCATCAAGGAGGAGTCCGTCGGCTATCTGTTCAACCTGGAGGTCCAGGTCGAGCAGCAGGTCGAAGAGGTTCCCGTGGAGGAGCGGAAGCCCTCGGAGAAGGCGTCCTTGGAGAAGGAGCCGCAGGAGGCCGTTCCGGCGGGCGCCTCGGCGGGTGCCGGTCCGGCCATCCGGGCCAAGGGACTGGACGCCCCGCAGCGCCCCGACCGGCTGCACTACTCCGCGCCGACAGCGGAAGGCGGCGTCGAGGAGGGCGAGTTGGAGACCGGTGCCGCGGACGGCGAGCCGGTCCGCTCCTCCGCCGACGGTTTGACGCGCGCCGAGCGGCGCAAGGCGCAGAAGGGCAAGCGGCGCAAGAAGTAGGCCGCGTGAGACGGACGGTACGGGCCGGGCGGGCCTCCCGAGAGGACTGCCCGGCCCGTACCGCGTACGGGTGGCATGTGGATGGCCGGCTCAGCGGTCGGGCCGCCGGCCGGCCGTCGACTGACCGTCGAGCTCGACAGCGGCGCAGCGCCAGCGGCGGTCGGGGCACAGCTCCAGCCGGAAGGCGATGGCGCGCTGCCGGCCGCCGGTGACGATGCGGGCGAAGGCTTCGATCACTCCGTCACGGGGCTGACTGCCGCGCGCCTCGAGCACGGCGGGGCTCGTGAGGTTCGCTCCGCGGGGACGCAGCGGCGCGTGGGAGGCCAGGCAGCTCAGCTTCTCGTAGGCCGTGCCGCGTGTGTACCGCAGCAGGCTGTGGACCGGCTGCTGACCGCTGAGGACGAGCAGCAGCCGGCTGGCGAACCAGTAGGGCGGCTGCCGTTCCCGCTCCCGCGCTGCCGCCGCCCGGAGTGCCGAGGCGGAGGGGCGGGGTGTGGCCGGACTGGTGCGCCGGGTCTCGGGACGGCGTGAATCCCGTCGTCCCGGTGGGCTCTTGCGCGCGGGAGCACTGCCACGTCGGCGTCCGTGGGTGCCGGCGGTGGCCTGGCGGTGCGGTGCGGGTGGACGGGCTTCGCGCGAGGTCTCGGCCCCTGTCCGCCCGTCCCCTGCCCGCCCGTCCTCTGTCCGCCCGGACCCCGGCCGCTCGGCTCGCGGCCCTCCGGGAGCTGCGCTGCCGGACTCTGTGTGGCCGGGCTCTGTGCGGCCGGAAGCGGGCCGGTGTGCGCCCGGTGGGGCGGATGTGGGAGGCAGTGACGGGAGCGTGCTCGTCGGGCGTGAGGGAGCGGTCTGAGCCTCCGGGCGGGGCTGCGCGGATCGGCCGGGTCCGGGGCCGGGCGGCGGGTCCTGTCCGTACGGGGTGCCCTGCTCGTACGGCAGGGTCGGCCCGTACCCGGGAGCCGGTCCGGGGTGGGCGCGTGGAGTGGGCACAGCGGTCATGGGGTCCCCGTGAATGGCGTGGCGGTGGCCGGGCACCGATTGATACCCGGCAGTAGCTTACGTTCCCGTTGTATCCGCAGTGATCGTGTGGTCGCAATCTGTGACCGTCAGTGCGTCGCTGTCACCAGCCCCTTCACCTATCAGGATGACCGGGCGCCCCGGAGGTGACGCGAGCCGCCTTCCACCTGCGGTTCCGCTGCGGGTACAGCACGGCGGAGGGTGCCGGTGCGGACCGTATCCTGGCCTGGCAGTCCGTCCGGCGATACACGAAAGCGGCAGCCATGCGTGTCTATGTGCCTCTGACCCTCCCCGCTCTCCAGGACGCGCATCTGGCCGGAGAGCTGACGCCGGAGTCCGGCGCCGTGCTCGCCTACTCGGTGACGCCCGGCCTGCGTGAGTGGTACGTCTCGGACGACAGCGAGGAGCTGGAGTACGCCGCACTCAACCGGGCAGCCCAGGCCTCACTGCGGCTGCTGGCCCTGCAGCCGGACGCGCCGCGGCGCCGGGTGGTCCTGGCGGCCGAAGTGCCCGACGCAGGTGTGGTCTTCGACCCGGACCACGGGCTGGACCCCGGAACGCTCGGCGAGGTGCGCGTCGAGGGCTCCGTGCCGCTGTCGAAGGCGGCCGCGGTGCACATGGACGCCGATGACGCGGAGGCGGACGTGGCCGCCGCGGCGGATGCGCTGGGCGCGGCCGACATGGGCGACGACGACGCGCGCTTCACGGTGGACGGCGCCGAGGACCACGAGCTGCTCTGGTACGCCACACAGGAGATCCCGCACCTCTTCGGCTGAGCGGTCGGCGGGGGACGGGGCCGGTACGGCGCAGAATGCGGTATCGCGTTGTCGGACCCCGGACGTACGGTCGTGCTCATGGCTCTGGGTGATACGCACAGACGGTCCGCGCACATCGTCTGGGACTGGAACGGCACGCTTCTGCACGACATCCATGCCGTCATCGACGCCACGAACGCCGCCTTCGCGGAGCTCGGCCTCCCGCCGATCACGCTGGAGCGCTACCGCGAGCTGTACTGCGTGCCCGTCCCGCGGTTCTACGAGCGGCTGATGGGGCGGCTGCCCAGCGAGCGGGAGTGGGAGGTCATGGACGAGTCCTTCCACCGGCACTACTGGCTGCGGGCGCGGGAGGCAGGACTGGCCGAGGGAGCCGCCGAGCTGCTCGCGGGGCAGAAGGCCGCGGGGCGCACCCAGTCGCTGTGTTCGCTGGCGCCGCACGACCGGCTGGTCCCGCTCGTACGGACACACGGCATCGCGGACCACTTCGTCCGGGTCGACGGAGCCACGGGCCCGTCCGGCAGCGGCAAGGCGAGCCAGATGGCGCGGCACCTGCTCTCGCTCGACGGGGTGGAGGCGGCGCGCACAGTGGTCATCGGCGACGCGGTCGACGACGCGCTGGCCGCCGCGCACGTGGGTGCGCGAGCGGTGCTCTACACGGGCGGTTCACACAGCCGGGCCAGTCTTGAGACAGCGGGTGTGCCGGTGGTCGACACTCTCGAGGAGGCGGTGGAGGCGGCCGAGTGGACGGCGAGGACGGCCCGGTGAGGGGGGTTGTCGGGGTGTGCTGTGCACTTCGCCCAAGACCGGCCGCTGATTTTGAACATAAGGCCCATGATGGCCACGGGCCGGGGGCGGTAGCCTACGGGCGTGATCAGCGCGATATCTCACGGGGGCGACGTCGCCTCCGTACCGTGCCCCCCGCGCGACTGTGCCGGGGCCGCCGCTGATCGTCTCCCACGGCGCGCGTCGAGTCCCGAACGGTCCCCCCGTCCTCCGATGCCGTGCCTCCGCCAAACCGACGTCACGCAACGGCGCGCGACAGGAGCCAGAGGACATGCAGACCAAGCTGGATGAAGCAAAGGCCGAGCGGCTCGCAGAGGCCGTCCGGGTGGCCGAGGAGGGCCCCGCCGGGGGGCAGCACCCGGCGCGGGGTCTCGAGAACGGCGCCCTGAGGGCGTTCCTCCAGCGCTACTACCTGCACACCGCTCCGGAGGACCTCACCGACCGCGATCCGGTCGACATCCTCGGTGCGGCGTTCGCGCACTACCGTCTGGCCCAGAACCGGCCCCAGGGCACCGCCAACGTGCGGGTGCACACTCCCTCCGTCGACGAGCACGGCTGGATGTGCACGCACACCGTCGTCGAGGTCGTCACCGACGACATGCCCTTCCTCGTCGACTCGGTCACCAACGAGCTGTCCCGCCAGCACCGGGGCATCCACGTCGTGGTCCACCCTCAGATGATCGTGCGCCGCGACGTGACGGGGAAGCTGCTGGAGGTCCTGGACGCGGGACGCGACAAGCTCGTTCCGGGGCCCGGCGGGAGGACCGCCAAGGAGCGGGAGCTTCCGCACGACGCGGTCACGGAGTCCTGGATCCACGTCGAGATCGACCGCGAGACCGAGCGCGACGACCTCAAGCAGATCACCGACGACCTGCTGCGCGTCCTGTCCGATGTGCGGGAAGCCGTCGAGGACTGGCACAAGATGCGCGGGGCCGCGCTCCACATCGCCGACGAGCTGGAGACCGAGCCGCTCGCCCGCGACCTGCTTCCCCAGGAGATCGAGGAGTCACGCGAGTTGCTGCGCTGGCTCGCCGACGACCACTTCACCTTCCTCGGCTACCGCGAGTACGAGCTGTCCGACGAAGCCGGCGACGCCGACGGCGGGCTGACGCTCTCTCCCGTGCCCGGGTCGGGTCTGGGCATCCTGCGCTCCGACCCGCAGCACACCGTCACCGAGGACGGCCACCCGGTCTCGCCGTCCTTCAGCCGGCTCCCGGCGGACGCGCGGGCCAAGGCCCGCGAACACCGGCTGCTGGTGCTGACGAAGGCCAACAGCCGTGCCACCGTGCACCGTTCCTCCTACCTCGACTACGTCGGCGTGAAGAAGTTCGACGCCGACGGCAACGTGGTGGGGGAGCGCCGCTTCCTCGGGCTCTTCTCCTCCGCCGCGTACACCGAATCGGTGCGGCGCGTCCCCGTCATCCGCCGGAAGGTCGCGGAGGTGCTGGCCGCGGCCGGCTTCGCCGCCGACAGCCACGCCGGCCGCGACCTGCTGCAGATCCTGGAGACGTACCCGCGCGACGAGCTCTTCCAGATCCCCGTCGAGCAGCTGCGCACGATCGCCACCTCCGTGCTCTACCTGCAGGAGCGCCGCAAGCTGCGGCTGTACCTGCGCAAGGACGAGTACGGGCGCTACTACTCGGCGCTTGTCTACCTCCCGCGGGACCGCTACACCACCACCGTCCGGCTGCGGCTGACCGACATCCTCACCGAGGAGCTGGGCGGTCACAATGTCGACTTCAGCGTCTGGAACACCGAATCGGTCCTCACCCGGCTGCACTTCGTCATCCGTCTCAAGCCCGGAGCGCATCTGCCCGAGCTGACGGACGCCGAAGCCGACCGGATCGAGGTACGCCTCGCGGAGGCCGCACGCTCCTGGGCGGACGGCTACATGGAGGCGCTGACCGCCGAGTTCGGCGAGGAGAAGGCCGCCGAGCTGGGGCACCAGTACAGCGCGAACGCCTTCCCCGAGGGCTACAAGGCCGACTTCCCGCCGCGCGCCGCCGTCGCCGACCTGCAGCACCTCAACCGGCTCGCCCGGGGTGAGAACGGAACGCCCGACTTCTCGCTGAGCCTGTACGAGCCGGTCGGGGCCAGCCCGGGCGAGCGCCGGTTCAAGATCTTCCGCATCGGGAATCCGGTCTCCCTCTCGGCCGTCCTGCCCGCGCTTCAGGCCATGGGGGTCGAGGTCGTCGACGAGCGGCCGTACGAGCTGCGCTGCAGCGACCGCACCAAGGCGTGGATCTACGACTTCGGCCTGCGTCTGCCCGGCACCCATGTGCACGGCATCGGCGAGGACGCGCGCGAGCGTTTCCAGGACGCGTTCACCGCCGTGTGGACGGGCCGCGCCGAGAACGACGGGCTCAACTCCCTCGTCCTGTCTGCCGGTCTGACGTGGCGGCAGGCGATGGTGCTGCGCGCGTACGCGAAGTACCTGCGGCAGGCGGGCTCCACCTTCAGCCCCACGTACATGGAGGACACCCTCCGCAACAACGTGCACACCACACGGCTGCTGGTGAACCTCTTCGAGGCACGCCTCGACCCCAGCCGCTCCCTGGCGGGGCACGAGCTGACCGACGGTCTGCTGGAGGAGCTGGACGGCGCACTGGACCAGGTGGCCAGCCTGGACGAGGACCGCATCCTGCGCCTGTTCCTCACCGTCATCAGGGCCACCCTGCGCACCAACTACTTCCAGAGCGCCGGCGCGGGAACCAGGGAAGGCGGAGCGAAGGACCTCTCCGCCGCTCCGCACGAGTACCTCTCCATCAAGCTGGACCCGCAGGCGATCCCCGATCTGCCCGCGCCCCGGCCCGAGTACGAGATCTGGGTCTACTCGCCCCGCGTGGAGGGCGTCCACCTGCGGTTCGGCAAGGTCGCCCGCGGAGGGCTGCGCTGGTCGGACCGCCGGGAGGACTTCCGTACGGAGATCCTGGGCCTGGTCAAGGCACAGGAGGTCAAGAACACGGTCATCGTGCCGGTCGGCGCGAAGGGCGGCTTCGTGTGCAAGCAGCTGCCCGACCCGGCCACCGAGAGGGAGGCGTGGCAGGCCGAGGGCATCGCCTGCTACAAGACGTTCATCTCCGGCCTGCTCGACATCACCGACAACCTGGTCGGCGGCGAGGTCGTACACCCCGAGGACGTCGTGCGGCACGACGGGGACGACACCTATCTCGTCGTGGCGGCCGACAAGGGCACGGCCACCTTCTCCGACATCGCCAACGAGGTGGCGCAGGCGTACGGGTTCTGGCTCGGTGACGCCTTCGCCTCGGGCGGCAGCGCGGGCTACGACCACAAGGGCATGGGCATCACCGCGCGCGGCGCCTGGGAGTCGGTCAAGCGGCACTTCCGCGAACTGGGCCACGACACGCAGACGCAGGAATTCACCGTCGTGGGCGTGGGCGACATGTCAGGCGACGTCTTCGGCAACGGCATGCTGCTCTCCGAACACATCCGGCTCGTCGCGGCCTTCGACCACCGGCACATCTTCCTCGACCCGGAGCCGGACGCGGCGACCTCCTACGCCGAGCGGCGCCGCCTGTTCGAACTGCCGCGCTCGTCCTGGGAGGACTACGACACCTCGCTGCTCTCCGCGGGCGGCGGCGTCTTCCCGCGCAGCGCGAAGTCGGTGCCGGTCACGCCGCAGGTGCGGGCGGCGCTCGGCATCGAGTCCAAGGCGACGAAGATGACCCCCGCCGAGCTGATGCGGGCCATCCTGAGCGCGCCGGTGGACCTGCTGTGGAACGGCGGCATCGGCACGTACGTCAAGGCGTCGTCGGAGACCGACGCCGAGGTCGGCGACAAGGCCAACGACGCGATCCGCGTGGACGGTCAGGAGCTGCGCGTGAAGGTCGTCGGCGAGGGCGGCAACCTCGGGCTGACGCAGCTCGGGCGGATCGAGTTCGCGCTCGACGGCGGCAGGGTCAACACCGACGCGATCGACAACAGCGCGGGCGTGGACACCTCCGACCACGAGGTCAACATCAAGATCCTGCTCAACGCGGTCGTGGCGAACGGCGACATGACGGTCAAGCAGCGCAACGCACTGCTCGCGGAGATGACCGACGAGGTCGGCGAGCTCGTCCTGCGGAACAACTACGCCCAGAACATCGCCCTCGCCAACTCCATCGAGGGCGCCTCCAGCCTGCTCCAGGCGCACCACCGCTACATGCGGCGGCTGGGCAAGCAGGGCCGGCTCGACCGCAGTCTGGAGTTCCTCCCCAACGACAAGCAGATCCGCGACCGGCTCGCGGGCGGCCACGGTCTGACCCGGCCCGAACTGGCCGTCCTGCTCGCCTACACGAAGATCACGGTGACGGACGACCTGATCGGCACGGAGCTGCCCGACGACCAGTACCTCCAGCAGCTCGCCGCCGCCTACTTCCCGCGCGCCCTGCGCGAGGGTTTCCCCGAGGAGATCGCAAAGCACGCGCTGCGCCGCGAGATCGTCACGACCCTGCTGGTCAACGACACGGTCAACACCGGCGGGTCGACGCTCCTGCACCGCTTGAAGGAGGAGACGGGCGCCTCGACGGAGGAGGTCGTACGGGCCCACACGGCGGCCCGTGCGATCTTCCGGCTCGGCGAGATCTGGGACGATGTGGAAGCCCTGGACAACGTCGTGGCGGCCGATGTGCTGACCAGCATCCGGCTCCAGTCGCGCCGCCTCGTCGAGCGCGGCACCCGCTGGCTGCTGAACAACCGTCCGCAGCCGCTGCTGCTCGCCGAGACCATCGAGCTGTTCCGCGAACGGGTCGCCGCGGTGTGGGACGAGCTGCCCAAGCTGCTCAAGGGCGACGACCGTGCCTGGCACCAGGCGATCCTGGACCGGCTGGAGGAGGCCGGGGTCCCGGCCGGACTCGCGCAGCGCGTTGCCGGTTTCTCCGCGGCCTTCCCCGGCCTGGACGTCGTCGCGGTCGCCGACCGTACGGGTGTGCAGCTGATGGACGTCGCAGCGGTCTACTACGACCTCGCCGACCGGCTCGGCATCACCCAGCTCCAGGAGCGCGTCAGTGAACTGCCCCGCGCGGACCGCTGGCAGTCGATGGCGCGGGCGGCCATCCGCGAGGACCTCTACGCGGCGCACCAGCTGATCGCGGCGGACGTGCTCTCGGAGGGCGACGGGAACTCCACACCCGAGCAGCGCTACGAGCAGTGGGAGGCGAAGAACTCCACGATCCTCTCCCGCGCCCGCGCCACGCTCGACGAGATCCAGTCGTCGGAGACATTCGACCTGGCGAACCTCTCGGTCGCCATGCGGACGATGCGCACGCTGCTGCGCAGCAACCGCTGACCGTCGCGGGACGGTCGCCGGCGCCGGGCCGACGACCGTCCCGCAGTCGCGGACGACTCTCCGTGCCGGCCACCGGCGGCCCGGCGGCCCGGCGGGCCGGTGTGGTCCGGCGGACCGGCGGACCGGTGGACCGGTGGACCGGTGGACCGGTGGACCGGTGGACCGGCGAGGCGATGGCCCGACTCGCGGCGCGTTCACCCGCACGGGTACGCGCTTCGGACGGGTGCCCGCCCGCCTACTGCCCCCGCGCGCTTGCACGAGCCCGGAACATGCGCATTCGGCCGTGCCCAGAGCGCCGGGACACCCGTGACGGTCTTTAGTGGAAGAGACCCGTCAAGGGGAGGCCCATGCGTATCGAGTCGGACGCAGAACCGGAAGAGAGCCGTCTCCCGCTCCGCACCGTGATGACACTGGCCGTCCTCGGCGGCCTTGCCACCGGCTACCTGCTGCAACTCCTGGGCGTCCTGCTGGCGGCGGGCGCACCCGTCGTCGCCGGCGCCGCCCTCGGCCTGCTGACCGAGGCGTGGCTGCTTGCCCGGCAGAAGGGGCTGGCCCGCGGCCTCGGACGGGCCCAGCTGAACCACCCGGTCCGCCAGCTGCTCCGGGACGGGCTGCTTCTGGGCGGACTGGCGCGGCTGGACGTGCTGCGTCCCGCACCGTACGCGGCGTGGCTGCTGGTCGGGGTTCTCGGTTGCTGGGCGACGCACTTCGTGTGTCTCGCCGTCGCAGCCCGCGTTCGGCGGACGCGCAGGCTCCCCGTCGTCACGCGCAACATCGACGTCTCGGCGCTGGGCATCACGCCCGCCCCCGCGGCGCTCTTCGGACGGGACGGGGCTCTGCGGCTGCTGGGATTCTCCGCGCTCGTGGCCGCCGGGGCGGGCCTCACCGCCGTGACGGGGGACGCGCGGTGGGGCGCGCTGACAGCGCTGGCGTGCTGGGCCGTGCTGCTGGCAGGGGTGGCGCGTCTGGCGTGCCGATTGCTGCCGGGGCGCCGTCCCGCCGGGGACGAGGAGGTGCTGGCGTGGCTGGACGGCTGGCTCGCCGCCTACCGGCCGACCGTCGGCATGTACTTCTCCGGCGGCACCGCCTCCGCGTACCAGGCGAACATGTGGCTGCCGGTGCTCGCCGAGCTGGAGGGGCGGCCTCTCATCGTGCTGCGCGAACGCTTCATGGTGCAGAAGATCGAGGCCACGGACGTGCCGGTCATCTGCATCCCCAAGGTCGCCAACCTGATGCGGCTGGAGCACTCCGGCCTCCCGGTGCTGCTGCATCCGGCGAACTCCGGCAAGACCTCCCACGTACTGCGGATCCCGACGGTCAAACACGCTTTCATCAACCACGGCGAGAGCGACAAGCTCTCCTCATGCAACCCCTACGCCAAGGCGTACGACGAGGTGTGGGTCGCCGGGCCTGCGGCCCGCGAGCGCTATCGGCTGGCCGGGACCGGTGTCGAGGACCGGGACGTCGTGGAGGTCGGGCGCCCGCAGCTCTCTCCTGTCCGCCCGTACGCCGGGCCGCCGGCCCCCGGCGCACGGACCGTCGTGCTGTACGCGCCCACCTGGGAGGGCTGGACGGACGACCCGGGCAACACTTCGCTGCCTCTCGCGGGGGAGCGCATCGTCCGCGCGCTGATCGACGAGCCCGGGGTGCGGCTGCTCTACAAGCCTCATCCCATGACGGGGTCGGTCGATCCGGCCGTGAAGGAGGCGGACCGCCGGATCCGCGCGCTGATCGCGGCAAGCGGTTCCCGTGGCTCCGACAGTCACGGGCGCGGGCGCGGGTCTGAGTGCGACGCGGACGGCGCGCACGGCGCGGGCCCGTCCCCCGCGGCGGACGCCGGGGAGCTGGAGCGGCTCACCGCGGAGCTGGACGCGCTCCGCGAGCCAGGCGTCCGCGGCGGGGAGGACGAGGCCGAGCGGATGCTCCGGCAGACCGCGCCGCCCAGTCCGGCCGCGGCGGCCGTACTCGCGGCCGGCGAGGCGTGGGAGGAGTGCTTCTGGCGCGCCTCGGAGACGGGCGGCCATCTGGTCCTCGCGGGAGAGCGGCCGGGCATCTACTCCTGCTTCAACCAGGCCGACCTGCTCATCTCGGACGTCTCCAGCGTGGTCTCGGACTACCTCAGCAGCGAGAAGCCGTACGCGGTCGTCAACACCACGGGCCTGACTGAGGAGGAGTTCAGGGAGGGGTTCCCGACCGTACGCGCGGCCACCGTGCTGACGCCGGCGGCCGAGGGGATACCGGCGCTGCTCGCATCGGTACGTGACCCCTCCCTGGACACACTGCGCACCGCCCGTGCACAGCTCAAGGCGTATCTGCTGGGGCCGGACGAGCCGCCCTCCGTGGTCCGCTTCAACCAAGCCGTCCGCGACCTGCGGGCCGAGGCACTGGCCCACCGTGCGCGCGGCGGGACGGGCCGCCGTGAGGACGGCGGTGCGGCGGAGGGGCACGACGGCGCGCACACGGTCGCACGGACGGACGGACCGGTCTCCACGGCCCCCGGTGGCGCCCGTGAACGGCAGCGGCCGGCCGGCGAAGCCGCTTCACTGTCGGCCCCGCCGCACGATCCGTCCGATCAGTTGCTCGCCGACGCACTCGGCGAGGAGGAAGCGCTCTGAGCCGGTGACGCGGACGGACGGCCGGATGCGGCGTCCTTCGCCGGAACCGTCGGAGCAGCCTTCGCCGGCTCCTCCAGCGGCAGATGCTGAAGTGCCAGCACCAGGTCGTTGACCAGCGAGAAGTAGAACCACACGCCCGTCTCCGTCCCACCCAGCCGGACACGGGGCAGCAGGTCGGTCTTCTTGCGGTCGGCCAGGTCTCCCAGCAGCCGTCCGAACCGTACGGGTGGCTCCGTTCCCGTCCCGCCCGGCCGGAACCACAGGTCCCAGACTCCCTTCGTGCTGCCCGAGTCGAGCGCGGCGGGCAGCTCGTAGGGAAGCTCGAAGGAGAGAGCAGGGGCCGCCGGAGTACTTCCGGCCCCCGCAGCGGCCGGGACGGGAGAGCCGCGCACTTCGGAGGTGCCGCCACCGCTGTCCGCTCCGGCCGGCTCGCCGGACAGCCGGAAGGGCAGTTCGAAGTCGGGCTCCGCATTCGAGCGCGAGACCGCGACGACGGCGCCCGCCCCGGCGCCCGCCGTCCGCGCCGCCTGCCCGTACAGTTCGGCGCGCACGGTGCAGCTGTGCTCGCCGAGCTCCACGGAGGTGACCTCGGCGTGCCCGGCGCGGTGCCAGGCACGTACGGCGAGATAGCCGTCGAGGGTGGTGTAGGGCACCCAGGCGGAGAGCGCGCGGTCCTCGTCGAGGGGCGCCGGCATCGAAAGCAGCCGCGCGGTCTCGACGAGTTCGGAGTGGATCCGTTTGCGTTTGCCGTCGGCGACGCGCTCCACGTAGGTGTCCCAGCGGTCCTCCGCCAGACTGTGCGTGGCGCGTTCGACCCGTACCTCCACCCAGCCCTCGACCGCCTCGGTGCGCGGCGGGAGCGGGATGCGCAGCGGCGCTCCGCTCTCGCGGCGGGCGCGTACGAGCAGCACCGAAGCGGTCTTCGGCAGCCGTTTGGCGAGCAGCCGCACCACGAGCGAACCGTCGGTGGCCACGCGCGTGCGGGCGAGCGGGCGGCGCAGCTTCGCGGCGGGGCGGTCGGGACTGCGGTGCTGCCGCCACATCCGCAGGGCGGGCCGCAGTACGGGGCCCAGGGTGCGCATGGCGAGACGCCGGGCGGCGCGTGACCCGCGCGGGGAGGGGGCGGACGGGCCGGACTGTCCCTTGCCCGGCTTTCCCGCGGCCCCTGCCGAGGAGCCCTTCGCACCCTCCGTCCTCGCCGCGCCCTTGGGGTGGAGGGGAACGGACGGCGCGGTCGGCGGTTCGTTCGCCGGTACGTCCGAGGCTCCGGCCGCCTCCCCGAGGGCGCCGGCCTCTGAGGGCTCTGACCGTCCCGGCGGCCGGCCGGAGGCGCGGCGCTGGGTGAGCAGCTTCTCGATCAGCTGCTCGTACTCGCCGGCGATCCGCTCCGGGGAGTAGCGGGCGGCCTTCTCCAGCGCCGCCTGGCTCATCCGGTAGCGCAGCTCAGGGTTCTCGATGAGTTGCGTCAGCGCGTCGGCGTAGGTGCGTACGCTCTGCTTCTCCGTCGGTCCCAGCGGTGAGAGCACTCCGTCCCGGCCGTTGCTGATGATCTCGCCCGGTCCGTACGGGCAGTCCGTGCTGACGACGGGGACGCCGCAGTGCATGGCTTCGACGAGCGTCATGCCGAACGACTCGGCGTCGGAGCTGACGGCGGCGATGGCTCCCTTGGCCCATTCGGCCTCGATGGGGGCGTGCGGGCCCATCATGAAGGCGCGGTCGTAGAGGCCCAGGTTGTCGATCCTCGTCCGCAGCGCCGCGTGCTGCCGCCCCCGCCCGTACAGCCGCAGCCTCCAGTCGGGGTGCCGCTCGGCCACCAGCGCGAACGCGTTGATGAGGCGGTCGTAGCGCTTGACCTTGATCAGGCGGCCGGCGGCGACGATCAGCTTGCTGTCGCCGTCCGAGGGCTCGACGTCGACGGCCGGGACGGCGTTCGGGATGCAGGTGATCAGGGCGTCCCCGTCGGCGGTCGCGGTGCCGCTGCCGGAGATGGCCGCGCGGTAGTTGGCCGCGTCGGCGTAGGAGACGGTCACGAAGGCGTCGAGACGGGGGATGGCCGCGTCCTGGTGGGTGCGCACGTGCTCGCTGTGCATGGCGTGGGTGAGGTGCTCCTGGCCGATGCGCAGGTAGCGGTCGCTGCCGTAGGCGGCGAGATAGTCGTTGATCTTGGGTCGGGTGGCGATGACGACGTCGGCGTCGGTGTCGCGGAGGTACTCCTGGACGCGGATGTCGCCCAGGTGTGTGGCGACACCGCGCTCCAGGTGGTCGGCGCCCTCGGTGAAGCGGCGGCTGGGCTGGTGGAAGCGGGGGTCGTCACCCTCGAACCCGCGGGCGTCGCGGCGCAGCTCGAGGAGGTGGGTCATGGTCACGCGGGGGTCGAAGGAGAGAGCGGTGTCCCGGACCGTACGGCGGAGGCTGACCACCTCGACGGTGTGGCGGTCGGCGAGCGCCCGGGAGAGATTCACCGTGGAGCGGATCGTTCCGCCGATTCCATAGGCGTTGTCCAGCAGAAAAGCAATCTTCATCCGGCCAGGTCCTCACAGGCGCTGCTCGAAGTGACATCCGTAATGCCCCATATTGCCTGCATTGTCCATATCTGGTGTGAAAATAGCTAGTAGCGATTGAAGTCGATGTGTTCACCGCCAGGTGTGAGCGGTGGAAATGGGCGGTGGCGGGCGCCGCTCTCCGGCATGCCTGGCGCCCAACATCAGCTGAACCGTCGGTGGACACGCGCCGTCGGTCTGCGGAAGCCCTGTTCACAGCGGGCGTGAGGACGTGCGCCGGGGGGCGGGTGGCTCATATACAGGCACGGGTGGCGCGGGTTTCCTCCCCGAGCGCCCCTGCTGCCCGTTGACCTCCCCCCGCCGTTCTGAGGAGAAGCGCTCCATGGACCGAGCCGCGACCGCCGACGACAACAGCCCCGCAGCGCCGGCCGGAGCAGGGAGGGGAGCCGGGACCGGGGAGCTGCCGCGGCCTCGGTCCTTCCACGACGTGCCGGGCTGGTTCTACAACACCGACATCGTCCTCTTCGACTGGCTCCTGCAGCGCCAGCAGCGGCTCGAACAGCGCGGTGACCTGCTGGAGATGGGCGCCTATCTGGGCAAGAGCGCGATCATGATGCGCGCGTACCTGCGCGCGGACGAGACGTTCACCGTGTGCGACCTCTTCGGATCCGAGGCGCCGACCGAGCACAACCAACGCGAGACGCGCGGCTCGTACGCGACGCTGACCCGCCGTGCGTTCGAGGCCAACTACCTCTCCTTCCACGACGAGTTGCCGCGCGTACTGCACGAGGCGACGTCAGTCGTCCCCGGTGAGGTCGCCGGCGGCAGCTGCCGCTTCGTGCACGTCGACGCGTCCCATCTCTACGAGCACGTACGCCCCGACATCACCGCCGCGCGCGGGACGCTCGGAAGGGAGGGCGTCGTCGTCCTGGACGACTACCGCTCCTCGCACACGCCCGGCGTCGCCTGTGCCACCTGGCAGGCCGTGCTGGAGGAGGGGCTGCGGCCCATATGCGTCAGCAGCCAGAAGTTCTACGGCACTTGGGGCGAGGCCGCCGACCTGCAGGACGAGCTGTACACGGCGCTGCGCGCGCGGGGCGACTGCTGGCTGCAGTGGCAGGAGGTGGCAGGGCACCGGCTGCTGCTGGTGGGGGCGGGCAAGGCCGCTCCGCCGCCCCTGCCGGCCTCCCGGCACGGAAAATCCCGGGCCGGGGCCCGGGACGGAAGCGGGGACGGCGCGGGGGCGGGAGGCACCTCCGGGCGGCGGCGGGCGTCGCTCTCCCGACGTGTCGCCCGCGAGGTGCTGCCCCCTGTGATCGCCCGGCACCTGGCCCGGGCGCTGCGCGCCCGGGCCAGGTGAGACCGGGGCTGCCCCCGCGTCGTCCTCTGTGCGGTTGTGCTGTTCTGCTGTCGTGCCGGTGCTGCGATGTTGCGCTGAGTGCCGTTACTTCACCGCGCCGGCCATCATGCCGGAAACGAACTGACGCTGGAACGCGAAGAAGACGATCAGCGGGATGATCATCGACACGAAGGCTCCCGGAGCCAGCACGTCGATGTTGTTGCCGAACTGACGGACCTGCTGCTGCAGGGCCACCGTGATCGGCGGGCTGCTGGCGTCCGAGAAGATCAGAGCGACCAGCATGTCGTTCCACACCCACAGGAACTGGAAGATGCCCAGCGAGGCGATGGCCGGGCCACCCAGGGGCATCACGACACGGGTGAACAGACGGATCTCACCGGCGCCGTCGAGACGGGCGGCCTCCAGCAGTTCCCGGGGGATCTCGGCGAAGAAGTTGCGGAGAAGGAAGACCGCGAACGGCAGGCCGAAGGCCGTGTGGAAGATGACCACACCGGCTGTCGTCTCGAAGAGCCCCAGGGTGTTGAAGAGCTTGGCGACCGGAATGAGGGCCACCTGCACCGGCACCACGAGCAGCCCGACGACCACCAGGAAGCACCAGTCGCGTCCGGGGAAGTCCATCCACGCGAAGGCGTAGCCCGCGAGCGCGCCGACGATGACGACGGCGAACGTGGACGGGATGGTGATCAGCAACGTGGTGAAGAGCGATCCCGTCACCAGTTCGTTGGAGAGTAGCGCGTCGTAGTTCGAACTCGTGAACTGATCCGCGTTGAGCACCCACGGGAAGCTGGAGTTGAGGTCGAAGACCTCCCACCAGCCGGAGACGGAGATGTCCTCCGGGTTGCGGAGCGAGGAGCTCAGCAGGCCGACCGTAGGCATCAGCCATACGAGCGCGATCACGACGAGGGCGAGCCGCACCGCCCAGTGACCGGTGGCCGAGACCAGCCGGGAGGCGACCGAGGACTTCTTCGGCCCTTCGGGCGGCGCTGCCGCGGGGGAGCTGAGAGCGGCTGTTGGTTCGGGCTGGGCCGCACTGACCGCGGTCATCGGCGGGACTCCCTTCGCAGGCGACGGATGTTGACGACCATCACCGGCAGGACGAGCAGCAGCAGGATGACGGCGATGGCACTGCCCACGCCCTGGTTCGATCCCGCGCCGAAGGAGGACAGATACAGCTGGAGGGCGAGCACGTTGGCGTCGTTCTGGCTCGCACTCGGAGCGATGATGTAGACGAGGTCGAAGATCTTCAGCACATTGATCATCAGTGTGACGACGACGACTCCGAGGATCGGAGCCAGTACCGGCACTGTGATCTTCCGGAAGACTTGCCACTCGTTCGCGCCGTCGACTCTCGCGGCCTCCAGCAACTCGCGGGGCACACCCGCGAGTCCGGCCGCGATCAGCACCATCGCGAAGCCCGCCCACATCCAGACGTAGGAACCGATGATGGAGGGCGTCACCAGTGTCGAGCCGAGCCAGTCGATGCCGTTGTACGGTGCCGCGAAGTTCGAGCCCGGCATTCGGAGTTTGGATCCGTCGGCCTCCGACGGCAGTGAGAACGTACCGTCGGGCCCGGTCTTGGCGGTGGCGACGACCTTGCCGCCCTTGACCGCTTCGACGGTGATGTCACCCAGGCCCTTCTCCTTCGCGTCGATGACGTCGGGCTTGCCCGAGCCACCGGGGGAGAAGTCGAGCCACACGGTTCCGGTGACCTCGCCGCCCTTGCCGGACGGGGCGGTCTTGGCCTCGGACGCGCCCGCCGCATCCTTCGGCGGGACGCCCACCAGCGGCAGGTTGGCGGGGTCGGCCGCGGAGACGGACGACTTGGTCGTGAACGCGCCGCCGGCGGACTTGTCCATGTCGGCGTTCGGCCGGGGGCGGGCGCCGGGCCATGCGGAGGCGTCGGCGAAGGTGTCGTGCACTCCGACCCACACGGCGTTCGCGACGCCCTGCTTCGGGTCCTGCTCGTACACGAGCCGGAAGATGATGCCCGCGGCGAGCATGGAGATCGCCATCGGCATGAAGATGATGAGCTTGAACGCCGTGCCCCAGCGCACCCGTTCGGTCAGCACCGCGAATATGAGACCCAGCGCGGTACACACCGACGGGACGACGATGACCCAGATGATGTTGTTCTTGAACGCCGTGAGGATGTTGTCGTCGGTGAAGACCTCGACGTAGTTGCCGAGTCCGACGAAGCCCGTGCCGGAGGCGTCGAGGGTGCTGCGGAAGACCGAGTAGATGATCGGATAGACGACGAGGGCGCCCAGGAGCAGCATCGCGGGCAGCAGGAACGAGACGGCGATCCAGGGCCGCGAGCGCACCACGGAGACACGAGGCGGCGTGGCGCGCGGTGCTGCCGCCGTGGAGGCGGCGTCGTCAGCTCCTCCGGGTGGAACCTTGGCGGGCGAGCCGGGTGGTTCCTCTGTCGGAGGAGTGGGGGAGGGGGTGGGCATGAGGGTGGTGTCCCTTGTCCGTGTCCGGGTGTCCAGGTTGAGATGGAACTGGGGACCGAGGCGTCGGCGGTGCCGGACCCGTCACGAACGGGTCCGGCACCGACCGTTGTGCCGCTCGGTCGTCAGTCCTTGTATGCCTTGGCGGCTGCCGCTTCCAGAGCGCTCTGCGCGCCGGCGACGTCCTTCGGGTTCTTGAGGAAGTCCTGCAGAGCCTTCCACTCACCCTCGCCCTTCGTACCGCCGAAGGCGGCCGGGGCCTGGTCGGACATGTCGAAGCGGAAGTCGTCGCCCGCGTCGATCAGGGCCTTGGCGATCTTGCGCTGGACGTCGTTCGGGTATGCCTCGCCGTCGAGGTTCTTGTTCGGCGAGACGAAGCCGCCGGCCTCGGCCCAGACGGCCGCCGCCTCCGGAGAGGCGAGGAAGGTCAGCAGCGCGTGGGCACCCTTGTTGTCCTTCAGCGCGACGGCTGCGTCGCCACCGGTCACCACCGGGGCGTCACCGTCCACGGCCGGGAACGGGTAGACCTTCGCGTCCTTGCCGATCTTCGCCTTGGTGTCGTTGGCGATGCTGATACCGACGAAGTCACCCTCGAAGACGCTGGCGGCGCTGGGGCTGTCGGTGGAGTCGAAGGCCTTCGAGACGGACGTCGGGAAGTCCGTCTGCAGTGCGCCCTTGTTGCCGCCCGCGAGGAGTTCCTTCTTCCCGAACAGCTCGCCGAGCGTCGTCAGGGCCTTCTTGACCGACGGGTCGGTCCACTTGATCTTGTGCTGGGCGAGCTGGTCGTACTTCTCCGGGCCCGCCTGCGAGAGGTAGATGTTCTCGAACCAGTCGGTCAGCACCCAGCCGTCGCCGCCACCGACGGAGACCGGCTCCACGCCGGAGTCGGCGATGGTCTGCGCGTTGGTGAGGAATTCCTTCCAGGTCTTCGCCTCGCCCACGCCCGCGTTCTCGTACGCGGTCGTGTTGTACCAGATCAGGGACTTGCTGGCGGCCTTGAAGTACACGCCGTACTGCTCGCCGTCGCTGGCCCCGAGGTCCTGCCAGCCCTTGGAGAAGTTCTTGCCGAGCTCCGCCTTGGTGGCCTTGTCGAGGGGCTTGAGCCAGCCCTTCTCGGCGAACTGGTTCAGCACGCCCACCTGCGGCAGCATCGCGACGTCCGGCGGCGCACCGCCCTCGATCTTGGAGCCGAGGTAGGTGGCCACGTTGTCGCCGGTCGGGGTGACCTCGACCTCCGCACCGGTCCGCTTCTCGAACTCCTCGACGACCTTTGTGAAGTTCTTGCCCTCGTCGCCCGTCCAGACTGCCGCGACCTGGATCTTCTCGCCCTTGAGCTTGGGCAGCTTGACCGTCTTCTCGTTCGCCTGGGAGGACCCTGACTTGTCCTCGCCCTCGTCACTGCCCCCGCCGCAGGCGGCCGTCAGCGACAGGGCCGCGACGGCGCACAGCGCCACAGCGCCACGTGCAGTCGTTCTGGTGGTGCTGGTGTTGCTCCTGGCGCGCGATGTACCAGTCGCACGAACCGAATTACGCATAGCTCCCGCCGTCCCCATCGGAGGCACGGCGCCCGATTTCGGCTGCCGTGCCGTTTTGGTCCCAAGGTCCGAGGGCTTCTCGTCCATTCCCTCAGTCCTGTGCGCAAAGTCCTACGCCTGAACGCGGAGCGCCCGCAATACGTTGTCAGCTTTCAAGAACCTCATCTTGACCACTCCGTGATCTGTTCGCAGCAGGTGTGCCCGATTCCTGTGGGTCCAGCCCCAGGGACCGGGCCGCCCTGCCCACCGCGCTGGCCAACAGAGCCAGGTCTGTCGGGCCGTTGCCGAGCTCCCTCACGGGGCGGCTCGCCGGAGGGTCGCCGGCGCGTGTCCAGTCCAGCGGAACGACCGTGGGACGCTGTGTCGACGTACGCGGGATGCGGCCGGTGACCCTGCCCGCCTGGAACGCCGTGACGGTGCCGTCAGGGGCGAGGAGGGCGCCTCTGCCGGGGATCGCGTCCTCCTCGCCGGAGCCGTCGCCCGCCCATGACAGTTCGGCGCGCAGCGCCGCCGCCTGCGCGACCGCGGTACCCGCCGTGCGGTCGGGACGGCCGCTCGCCGCCACCACGTGGACGCCCAGCCGTGCTCCCTCCCGCGCGACCGCTTCGAGGGCCCGCAGCACCGAACCGGCCGCGGGACGGCCGGGGTTGCCCAGAGCGGGGTCCACGAGGGTGTCGAAGTCGTCCACGAGAACGATCAGGCGCGGGAGTGACGCGTACTCTGCGTCCAAGTGTTGAACGGACGAATCGGTGCCGGTGCCGGTGCCGGTGCCGGCACCGGGCGCGGCGCTCACGGCCGGTCCGCGCCCGGAGCCGGGGGCAGGTGGCGCCCCTCCGGGCTCCTGGCCTTGCGGAACGCGCAGCCGGAGCGTGCCGTGGGCGGCGTCCTCGTCCGTCCCGGGCCCGCTCGCGGCACCTGCTCCGGAGGCGGCGGGCGTTCCGGCGCCGGCCACCGCGCGGCCCGCGCCCGTACGTTCGGCGCCGGTGCGCACGCCGTCACCCTCGGAGGTCTGCCGAGGTGCACCGGAGCGGCGTCCCCGACGGCCGGCCCGCGCCAAGTCCTCGTACGTACCCTCGGCGCCCACCAGTTCGGCGCGCCTCTTCAGCTCACCGCTGAGCGACTGCGCGAACTCCCTCATGAGCACAGGGTCGTTCGCCGCCAGATGATGCCGTGCGTGCGGCAGTTCGAGGCAAGTGCGAAGACCGTCGCGGGCGGCCTCCCCGTCACCGTCCAGCAGTACGAGCTGGAGCCGGTCGGGCCGTCCTGAAGCGGAGAGAGAGGCGGCGAGGGAACGCAGCAGCTCCGTCTTGCCCGACCCGGAGGCGCCGACCACGAGCGCATGCCCGTGGGCGGGGGACAGTTCGGCCCGCAGAGGGCCCCGCGGGCCGGCACCGAACACCAGGACGGCCGGGCCGGTGACGGGCGCCTCCGACTCGGCCCAGCGCGCCAGCAGCGCGGCCGGCGTGGCCCGTGCCAGACCCAGCTCGTCGAGCAGGCGGGATGTGCGCGGCAGCGTCACGGCCGCGCGTGCCGCCGTGCCCGTACGTGCCGCCGTGCCCTCGGACTCGCGCAACGGTGCCATGGCGCGGGCGAAGCGCTCGGCCCAGGCCGCGGAGACCGCGTCGACGGTGCCCACCTTGCCGACCGTGCCGACGGCGCCGGGCGCGCTTCCGGCGTCCCCCGTCCCCGGAGTGCCGGCCACGGCCGGCTGCGGCCGCACCACCCGTACCGCCGTCGCCACGGCACCGCTGAGCAGTGCGAGAGTGCCGCACTCACGGAAGGCGGAAGAGGTGGAGCGGGCCGCTTCGACCGTCTCGGAGAGAGGGGAGGAGGGCGTCGTGGACGGCGCCTCGGCGAGACAGAGCAGGTGGATGCCCGCCCGTGGGCCCTCGGCCGCCAGCCGGGCCACCGTCTCGCGAAGAGCCGCCGAGCCGGGATCGCCGTCGACGACGAGCAGCGTGAACGGGCCGGTACGGCCGCGCGCAGGGGCGTGCCGGGCGGCGGGGTAAGCGCCGCCGGGCGTGAGCGGAGCGGGCGCTTCCTCGTCGAGCCGCCGGACCAGCTCCGCCGCACGGGCCGCGGCCTGATCCCGGTCGTAGGCCGTGAGCAGGCGGCAGTCCTGCCCGTGCGCGGGCCGCAGGTGGGGAAGCCAGCCGAGCCACGCCCACTCGGCGGTGCGCTCTTCGGGCCCGCGGGAGCGGTCGGCGGAGAGCAGCACGATCTCCAGCGTGCTCGGGCCGTGCAGGGCGGCGAGCTGTGCCACCACGGAACGCGCCAGACCCGCCAGCCGCGGCCGGGGCCCGGCCAGCCCGAGAGCGCCGGCCTCCCGCAGGTCGACGGTGACCGGCCCGCCCGGGCGTCCGCCGCCGTGGACGGTGCCGATCCGTACGGTCAGTGCCTCCGGGTGGCCGGGTTCCCGCTCCCACAGTCGCGGGCCCGGACCGAGGGCCGTGAGCAGCACGGTGGCGGGGTCGGGACGGCGTTCGTCGTGCCACGCGTCCGCGGCGGCGGCCTCACCGGACGCCGGACCGCTGCCACCCGTGGAGGCGGACACGCTCTCCTCATCGGGGCGGACACCGGTGAACCGGCGGGCCAGAGCGCTCAGGCCGCGCCCGAGTGGCCGCTCCGGCTCCCGCGCGGCGGACGAGCCGGGCCGCGGACGCTCCGGCGGGGAGGGCGGTTCGGTGGGACGGGCCTGCGGGGTGAGGCCCACGGCGTGCGTACTGGCGGCGTCGGGCGCTCCGGGAGGGCCCCCGCCCCGGCGGTCGGGAGCATCCGGGCCGTCCGGACCCCCACGGCCGTCCGGACCGTCGGGGCCCTCGGAGCCGTCGGGGAAGTGCCCGCCGCCCGCGTACCCGTGCGCGGTGCCCGTGGAGGGGGGCGCGGGCGGGGCGGAGGCCGGATGCGGCTGTCCGCTCGCGGCAGAGCCCGCCACCGTGCCGGTACCGGTCACCGTCACGCGGCCCGGCCCGCCACCGTGCGCAGCCGGAGCTTGAGCCCTGTCCGTGGACGGGCCGCCCCGGGCCGCGGGCAGGCGCAACTGGCCGTTGCCGTCCGGGACGGTGGGCGTCGTCGGAAGAGGGGCGGGCGCCGCAGGACGTCCGGGACCGGCGCCCTCGTGGCCGGGGACGGGGTGGGCGGCACCGGCGGCCCCCCGCGTGGCGGGGGTCTGCCGGTGCGGAGCATCCCCGTCCGGGGAGGAGGTCTCCACACGCAGCGCCGATTCCCCCACCCGCAGCGTCGAGCCGGGGCGGAAGAGCACCGGCTGACGGCCGACGGGCGTGCCGTCCAGCGAGGTGCCGTTGGTCGAGTCGAGGTCGCAGACCGTGACCGCGCCGCCGTCGGAGACGGTCAGGGCGCAGTGCAGGCGCGAGACGTCGGGGTCGTTGAGCGGCACGTCCGTCTCCGCCGAGCGGCCGAGTTGGATCTTTCCGCCCTGCAGGAGGTGTATGCCGCCCGCGTCGGGCCCCGCGATCACGTGCAGCCGGGCCTTCGCCGATCCGTACGCGGCAAGGGCCGGGGTCGCCGCGGGGAGGGCCGGGCCGTGCAGCGAGACGATCGCGCCGTCCAGCAGCGGCGGTTCGCCGAGCATCTGCCTGTGCGGGTCGAGCCGTTCCGTCCCGGCGTAGACCGCCGCGGAGGAGTCGGCGGACGCTTCGGCCCCGCCGGCCGGTGCCGTGGCGCCGCCCGCGCCGGAGGCACCCGCGGCCGAGGCGGCCGCCGAGACCAGCGCACCCGTCACGGCGGACAGCGGAGTGCCGGACGGTGCGGTGACCAGGACGTCGCACGCCGGCCACGCGCCCGGCGCACCCGTCGTGCCCCCCGTACCCTGGCCGCCTCCGCGCGGCCCGAGGGTGACAGTCAGCCGGATCTGCATCGGCCCTCCCGGTCCCGGTCACCGGTGTGCCGCTGCGGCGCACGGCGGGGCGGTCGGCCTCGCCGTGTCCTCTGACCGGCACACATGTCACACACGGCACAACACTCAGCGCTCGCGCGTCCACGCACAGTGCTGCCGGTGCCGAATGCATCTTCGCACCTGCCGCCGACATCGCGTCCCGCTCGCGTCGACCAATGATCTTGAGTGCCCGTCCGGGTGCGCAAGGGGGCCTGACCGGACCACCGGCCGCACGGAAGCCGGAAGGCCACGGAGCGAGGACAGGCCCTCGTCCGCGGCCGGGCGGTCCCGCAACCGTCCCGGCGGCGCGGCGCGTCTTCCCCCGAAGTCGCTCGCACTTCGCCTACGGCCGCACGGCCGTTCGCGAGACGGCACTATTGTGGGCGGGATTGCAGTACGACACCAGGGAGCGCACGTGCGGCCGGTAGGCAGCAAGTACCTGCTCGAGGAGCCGCTGGGCCGCGGCGCCACGGGCACCGTGTGGCGAGCACGGCAGCGGGAGACGGCGGGCGCCGAGGCGGCTGTGGCCGGGCAGCCCGGCGAGACGGTGGCGATCAAGGTTCTGAAGGAGGAGCTGGCGAACGACCCCGACGTGGTCATGCGCTTCCTGCGGGAGCGCTCCGTCCTGCTCCGCCTGGCGCACCACAACATCGTCCGCACCCGCGACCTCGTCGTCGAGGGCGACATGCTCGCCCTGGTGATGGACCTGATCGAAGGGCCGGACCTGCACCGCTATCTGCGCGAGAACGGCCCGTTCTCGCCCGTGGCGGCCGCGCTGGTCACCGCTCAGGTCGCCGACGCGCTCGCCGCGAGCCACACCGACGGCATCGTGCACCGGGACCTCAAGCCCGCCAACGTGCTGCTCGCCGAGGGCCCGGAAGGCATGCGTCCCATGCTCACCGACTTCGGCATCGCGCGGCTCGCGGACTCGCCGGGCCTGACACGGACCCAGGAGTTCGTCGGCACACCCGCCTACGTCGCGCCGGAGTCGGCCGAGGGCCGTCCGCAGACCTCCGCGGTCGACATCTACGGTGCGGGCATCCTGCTGTACGAACTCGCGACCGGCCAGCCGCCCTTCGCGGGCAGCACCGCTCTGGAAGTTCTGCGCCGTCACCTCGCGGAGGACCCGCAGCGCCCGCCGAGCATGCCCGACCCGCTGTGGACCGTGGTCGAGAGATGTCTGCGCAAGCGCCCGGAGGAGCGGCCCAGCGCCGTCAACCTCGCGAACGCGCTCCGTACGGTCGCCGGTGGCATCGGGGCACAGGCGACGCCGGACATGGCCATGGCCGCGATGGGCGTCGCCGCGCTGCTGGCGCCCGACCCGGCTCCGGCCGCGGTCCCGGAGACCGGATCTGCCGTGGGCGGGGCCGGCGGGGACGCCGACCCCACGCAGGTTCTTCCGCACTCCTCGTCCGGCCAGGGCGGCGGGTACGACCCGAACGCGGCCACCAGCTATCTGCCGCAGACCGGGAACCAGGGGCCGGGCCAGGGCGGTCAGGGTCCGAACAGCGACCCCACGCAGGTCATGCCGCCGGTCCCCGGCACACCGCCGCAGCCGGCGCAGTCCCCCGAGTCGGGCGCACCGGACGGGCCGCACCCCTGGCAGAGCCAGATGCGTGCCGCGCGGGACCGCAACGAGCAGACGCAGGTCCAGCCGCTCGACCCGAGCATGGACCCGCTGCGCCGCCGCCCGCAGCGTCAGCAGCCGCCCGGCCAGCAGCAGCCGCCCCGCCGTCAGCAGCAGGGCCCGCCGCCCCAGCAGTACGCGCAGCCGCAGCGCCGCCCGGCCCAGCAGCCGCCTCCCCGGCGCTACGAGCCGCAGCGTCCCCCGCCCCAGGAGCCGCGTCCCCGGCGTGAGCCGCGCCAGCGCGGCGCGAACCCGATGCGCATTCCCGGCCTCGGCTGCCTCAAGGGCTGTCTGTTCATGATCCTTCTTCTGGTCGTGGCGGCGGTGCTGGTGTGGAATCTGACGCCGCTTCCCGAGTGGTGGGAGGAGGGCAAGAGTTTCTGGCAGTCGGTCGAGGATCTCTTCGGCGAGATCGGAGACCTGATCGACAGCGGTCAGAATTAGCCCTCGGGGTACGCGAGTTCGGAGACATGTCGACTTGATGGAGGGGAATTCCCTCTCGAAAGTGACGGTTGACGCATCCCGTGCCCTCAATCGCTCTTCCGCCGCGTAGTTTTGTCGCTATGGCACGGAAGATCGGCAGTCGCTACACCGCTCATCAGATCCTGGGACGCGGCAGCGCCGGCACGGTGTGGCTGGGTGAGGGGCCCGAGGGCCCCGTCGCGATCAAGCTCCTGCGTGAGGATCTCGCCTCCGACCAGGATCTGGTGGAGCGGTTCGTGCAGGAGCGCAGCGCGCTGCTCTGCCTGGACCATCCGCGCGTGGTCGGAGTCCGCGATCTCGTCGTGGACGGCAACGACCTCGCCCTGGTGATGCAGCTGGTCCGCGGCACGGACCTGCGTACGCGTCTGGAGCACGACCGCCGGCTCGCCCCGCAGTCCGCGGTCGCCATCGCGGCCGACGTCGCCGACGGGCTCGCCGCCGCGCACACGGCGGGCATCGTCCACCGGGACGTCAAACCCGAGAACGTCCTGCTCGACGCCCTTGCGCCCGCCGGGCCCGGAGGTGCGCCGCCCGCGCTGCTCACGGACTTCGGCGTCGCCAAGCTGATCGACTCGCCGCGTACGACGCGGGCGACATCGATCATCGGAACTCCCGACTATCTGGCGCCCGAGATCGTGGAGGGTCTGCCGCCCCGCGCGTCCGTCGACATATACGCGCTCGCCACGGTGCTCTACGAACTGCTCGCCGGATTCACCCCGTTCGGCGGCGGGCACCCCGGTGCGGTGCTGCGCCGCCACGTCACGGAGTCGGTCGCGCCCCTGCCCGGCATCCCGGACGAGCTGTGGCAGCTGATCCACCAGTGCCTGGCGAAGGCCCCCGCCTCGCGGCTCCGCGCGGTCGAGGTGGCGGAGAGCCTGCGCGAACTGCTGCCGGAGCTCGCGGACCTCCCACCGCTGGACATCGACGAGCAGGCTGACGAGGCGTACGAGGCGTACGGCACGTACGAGGGCGGCCAAGACGCTCCCCAGCAGCACGGGCAGGGCACCGGCGGCCACGGCCTTCAGGGCGCGGGCGAACATTCCGGCAGCGCACACGGCGGCCGTTCCGCGACGGGGACGGGCACGGGCCGCCGCGCGGTGCCGCTCGTGCACGGCGGCGCGGGTCCCGACTCCAACCGCGACACCCACACGAGCATGCGCGTCCCCGGCGCCGACGAACTGGCGGGCGGCGCGCACGGCACGGCCCGCGCCCCGCGTGCGGCCGGCGAGCCCCGGGCCGGTTCCGCCCGCAACCGGGCCGCCGCGGCAGCGGTGCGGCGCCGCCGGATCAAGGTGGGCGCAGCCACGACGGCGTTCGTGGCCGTCGTCGCCGTCGGCGGATGGCTCGCCACGTCCTCGGACGACGGCGACACCACGCAGCCCGCGCCCGCGGTCGAGCACCCGCAGGAGCCGTGACCGGGCAGGACGCGGCGGCCGGCACGTCCGCCGGGTGCCGGTCCGGGCGGGGAACGGACGCGAGAGCCAGCCGTTAGGGTGGAGGTGTGGCTGCCGACGATGTTTCCGAAGAGCTGAAGTCCCTCTCCTCCACGATGGAGTCGATCGAGGCCGTGCTCGACCTCGACAAGATGAGGGCAGATATCGCCCTGCTCGAGGAGCAGGCCGCGGCTCCCGATCTCTGGGACGACGTCGAGAACGCGCAGGCGGTCACCAGCAAGCTGTCGTATCTCCAGGGGCACCTGCGCAAGGCGGAGGAGCTGCGCTCACGGATCGACGACCTCGAGGTGCTCTTCGAGCTCGCCGACAGTGAGAACGACGCGGACGCGCGCGGCGAGGCGGAGTCCGAACTGACCGTGGTGCGCAAGGCCGTGGACGAACTCGAGGTCCGCACCCTGCTCTCCGGCGAGTACGACCCGCGCGAGGCGGTCGTCAGCGTACGCGCCGAGGCCGGGGGCGTGGACGCGGCGGACTTCGCGGAGCAGCTGATGCGGATGTACCTGCGCTGGAGCGAGCGCCGCGGCTACCCGACGGACGTCTTCGACATCAGCTACGCGGAGGAGGCGGGCATCAAGTCCGCGACCTTCAGCGTCAAGGCCCCGTACGCCTACGGGACGCTCTCCGTCGAGCAGGGCACCCACCGCATGGTGCGCATCTCCCCGTTCGACAACCAGGGGCGGCGCCAGACCTCGTTCGCGGGGGTCGAGGTGCTGCCGGTGGTGGAGCAGGTCGACCACATCGACATTCCGGAGAACGAGCTGCGGATCGACGTCTTCCGCTCGTCCGGGCCGGGTGGCCAGTCGGTCAACACCACCGACTCCGCGGTGCGTATGACGCACATCCCGACCGGCATCGTCGTCTCCTGCCAGAACGAGAAGTCCCAGATCCAGAACCGCGCCGCCGCCATGCGCGTCATGCAGTCCCGGCTGCTCGCCCACCGGCGCCAGGAGGAGCAGGCGAAGATGGACGCGCTCAAGGGCGACGGCGGCAACTCCTGGGGCAGCCAGATGCGTTCGTACGTGCTGCACCCTTACCAAATGGTGAAGGACTTGCGGACGGAACATGAAGTCGGCAATCCGCAGGGCGTTCTCGACGGGGATATCGACGGTTTTCTCGACGCGGGCATCCGCTGGCGCAAGCAGCAGGAGCAGCCCCAGTAGAGCGGAATCAGCCGTTTCCACGTAACGATTCCAGCAGCATCCGCCGAACCGGCGGCCGGGCAGGGCCATTTCACACAGTCCTCGCTTGACGGGGGTGTGAAAAATGGGAAAGCTGTTCGCTCGGCATGCCTGTGTCAGGGGCGCGTGCGGGGGAGCGGACCGATCCGTGTCCCCACAGAGGCTCCGCAGCCCGTCACACAGCTGCTCCATCCAAGAGCGAACCTACTGGGGGTAGTTGGCGAATGATGAAATCCAAGACGCGGCTGCGTGTGGCGCGCGTCGCTGCCGGCGCTGTGTTCGCCGTCGGCGCCTCGCTCACAGCCGCGGGCGCCGCCTCGGCCGCCGAGGACACGAGCTCCTCGACTGCCACGCAGGAGCGTGACGGCGGTCTGGTCGGCGGCATCATCGGCGGCATCATCGGCGGTGGTGACGGCGGCGGTGACAGCGAAGGCACCACCGGCGGCGACAGCACGGGTGGTGACACCGAGGGCACCGTCAGCGGTGGCGAGGACAACGGTGGTACTACCGGCGACACCACGGGTGGTGACACCGGTGGCGACACCGAGGGCACCGTCAGCGGTTCCGTGACCGGTGCGGTCACCGGTGGTGACACCGGTGGTGACACCGGCGGTTCCACCGGCGGAAACGCGACGGGCGGTGACACCGGCGGCGACACCGGTGGTGACACCGGTGGTGACACCGGCGGCGACGGCGGTTCCACCGCGACCGGCGGTGGCGACACCGGCGGCAGCGGCGGCGGCGAAGAGCCGGCCACCATCGGCGGTTCCGGCGGCGGGGACGACACCTGCGACCTGAACGACGACAGCGTCGAGTGCGAGGGCGGCGGCAACACCGACCCCGACAGCGCGGGCAGCCAGCCCGTCGAGCAGGCGCCGCAGGCCCCGAAGGAGGAGCTGGCCGACACCGGCTCCGCCGAGACGACCTTCCTGCTGGTCGGTGCCGCGACGATGATCGCGGGTGGCGTCGCCTTCCGGATGATGCCGCGCATGATCAACCGCCGTACGGCTGCCTGACATCCGTATGTGAGCGGGACGCCGCTGCGTGTCCGAGCGGCGCGTACGCACGGGCGAGGGGCCCGGAACACAGCGCACAGCGCGAGTTCCGGGCCCCTCGTACGTGTACGGGCAACGTGCAGGACAGGGACGGGTGTACGGAGAGGGGCCGGCGGAGCCTCAGCCGGGCCGGTGAAGTCCCGCTCGGCGAGAGCGGGTCACTCAGTGTCGCCCATCTGTCACGCTGCGGTGACCCGCTGTGCCAGCACCGCCACCGCCACCAGTGTCAGCAGCAGCGTGAACAGCGCGACGGGAGAGAGATTCGCGAGCGGCGACTCGCGGTGGAGGCGCTCACGGTGCGCACGGCAGACGGCGCAGCGCCCCTCGGTCACCGGGCCCGCGCAGTTGGCACACACCAGTCGGTCGCATGTCATGCGAACTCCTCCTCAGTCTGGCCAACGACACCCGGGATCCTTTCGTTCCCCTTGTGGTGCCTCTCTCCACTGTGCCAGCCCCCGCCCCCGGGCGCAGAGGAACATCCGTCCGCTGGCAGGAGCCGGAAGGCGTCGGGAGGCACAGGGGAGGCACCGAAGAGGCACCGGGGAAGAACGGAAAGTCACCGATGTGTACTTTGTGGCTGAACGCGAGGTGACCGAGCACACCATCGACGGACGCCGACTGCGCGCCGCGCGCCGGTTCGCGTAAGGTCACCACACCGTCCCCCAGCTATCGCTGGGAGGTGCCCCCGGGGAGCCGCTCCGCGGCTTCCGCTGCCCCTACCCAGGTCGACGTGGTGTATCCGTGATCCGATTCGACAGCGTCTCCAAGTCCTACCCCAAGCAGAACCGCCCCGCGCTGCACGATGTCTCGCTGGACGTCGAGCGCGGTGAGTTCGTGTTCCTGGTGGGCTCGTCCGGCTCCGGCAAGTCCACCTTCCTCCGGCTGATCCTCCGCGAGGAGCGGGCGGACCAAGGCCAGGTGCACGTCCTGGGCAAGGATCTCGCGCGGATGTCGAACTGGAAGGTGCCGCAGATGCGCCGCCAGCTCGGCACCGTCTTCCAGGACTTCCGGCTGCTGGCCAACAAGACCGTCGGTGAGAACGTCGCGTTCGCGCTCGAGGTCATCGGCAAGTCCCGCGGCCAGATCCGCAAGACGGTCCCCGAAGTGCTGGACCTGGTGGGGCTGGGCGGCAAGGAGGACCGGATGCCCGGCGAGCTCTCCGGTGGTGAGCAGCAGCGCGTGGCCATCGCCCGTGCCTTCGCGAACCGTCCGATGCTGCTGATCGCCGACGAGCCCACGGGCAACCTCGACCCGCAGACGTCCGTCGGCATCATGAAGCTGCTGGACCGGATCAACCGGACCGGCACGACAGTGGTGATGGCCACCCACGATCAGCAGATCGTCGACCAGATGCGCAAGCGCGTCGTCGAGCTGGAGCGCGGCCGCCTCGTGCGCGACCAGTCGCGCGGCGTCTACGGCTATCAGCACTGAGCCGCACAGCGGGCGGTGGCCGCGGGCGCGGCCGGGACGCCCCTGAGCGATCAGTCCGATCAGTCTGGGCAGTTGAGACAGCAACACACTGAAAGGACGCCATGCGCGCCCAGTTCGTACTGTCGGAGATCAGCGTCGGTCTCCGCCGCAATCTCACGATGACCTTCGCGGTGATCGTGTCGGTGGCCCTGTCGCTGGCCCTCGCGGGCGGTTCCCTGCTCGCCCGTGAGCAGGTCAGCACGATGAAGGGCTACTGGTACGACAAGGTCCAGGTGTCGGTCTACCTCTGCAACGAGAACGACGCGGACTCCGACCCGAACTGCGCCAAGGGCGCCGTCACCGCGCAGCAGAAGCAGCAGATCAACACGGATCTGAAGAAGCTGCGGGTCGTCGACAAGGTCTACCACGAGTCCGCCGACGAGGCCTTCAAGCACTACCAGGAGCAGTTCAAGGACTCTCCGCTGGCCGACTCGCTGACCCCGGACCAGATGCAGGAGTCCTTCCGCGTCAAGCTCAAGGACCCGACCAAGTACCGCGTGCTGCAGACCGCCTTCTCCGGCAGACCGGGGGTGCAGGAGGTGCAGGACCAGCGGAACCTGCTGGAGAACCTCTTCAACCTGCTCAACGGCATGAACATCGCCGCCCTGTTCGTGATGGGGCTGATGCTCGTCGTCGCCCTGCTGCTGATCGTCAACACCGTGAGAGTCTCGGCGTTCAGCAGGCGGCGCGAGACGGGGATCATGCGCCTGGTCGGCGCCTCCAGTTTCTACATCCAGATGCCCTTCATCCTGGAGGCGGCGATCGCCGGTCTGATCGGGGCGGGCTTCGCGTGCGTACTGCTGGTCGGCGGCAAGTACTTCCTCATCGACAGCTGGCTCGCGGACAAGATCGCCCTCATCAACTTCATCGGCTGGGACGCGGTGTTCAAGGTGCTGCCGCTGCTCATCGCCGTCGGTGTCCTGATGCCTGCCCTGGCAGCCTTCTTCACGCTGCGCAAGTATCTGAAGGTGTGACGCATGACGCGGGCGCCGTACGGCCAACACGCCGTGCGGCGCCGTCTTTCTGGCCTAGACTCCGAATCATGTCGGACTCGTGGTATTCCGCCCCAACCCCCGACAAAGACAGGGGGAGCCCCCGGCAACTGCGCCGCGGGGCCGGTCTGGCGCTGGTCTTCGCGAGCGTTCTCGCGACGGGCGCGGCGACCGGTGCGTGGGGCGACAGCGTACGGTCCCCGGGGGGACCGACCAGCGCGGCGGCGGGGCAACCGCACTCCGCGGATGAGGACTTCGGCGGCGGTCACGCCAACGGCACACCGGCCGGCGCACGTGAGGACACCGGACGCGGCGACGCCGCCGAGGGTGCCGAGGAGCTCGTGAGCCGCAGCGGCGACCGCTGGTCCGCCGCCTACACGGCACGCGAGTACGAAGGCTTCCGGCAGACCCTGGACGGCGAGTACACCGGCGTCGGCATCTCCGTCCGCAGCCAGCGGGGCGTGGAGGGCGGATCCACCGTCACCGTCGCCCGCGTACAGCCCGGAAGCCCGGCGGACCGCGCGGACATACGGCGCGGTGACCGGCTGCGTGCCGTCGACGGCGAGGACGTCACGGACAAGCCCGTCACCGATGTCGTGGCGCTGCTGCGGGGCTCCTCGGAGGACGGGGACCCCTCCCGTCTGGGCAGTTCCGTCGGCCTCACGCTGGACCGCGACGGCCGGCAGTGGAAGGAGACGCTGGAGCGGGAGCGCCTGACGGCCGACCCCGTGACCGTCGACCGGACGGCGAACGGAGTCACCCGTATCAAGGTCTCCTCCTTCACCAAGGGCTCCGCGCGGCAGGTGCGCGAGGCCGTCGCCGGGCACGCGGACGAGAGCCGGGGCGTCCTGCTCGATCTGCGGGGCAACTCGGGCGGGCTGGTCAGCGAGGCGGTCACGGCGGCCTCGGTCTTCCTCGACGGCGGCCTGGTCGCCACGTACGAGGAGAACGGCGACCAGCGGGCGCTCTACGCGGACTCCCGCACCCCCGCGCCGGACGGCCGGTCGTCCCGGCCGCTGGTCGTGCTGGTGGACGGCGGCACGATGAGCGCGGCCGAACTGCTGACCGGAGCACTGCAGGACCGTGGGCGGGCCGTGGTCGTCGGCTCGCGCACCTTCGGCAAGGGGTCCGTGCAGATGCCGCGCCGGCTGCCGGACGGATCGGTCGCGGAGCTGACCGTCGGGCACTACACCACCCCCTCGGGACGTTCCCTGGACGGTGAGGGCATCACTCCCGACCTGGCCATCGACGCCCCACGGGACGCCGCCGAGCGGGCCCGCACAGTATTGAGTGGCCTTCACACCCGCTCGTAGTGGAAGAATGGCCTGGCTATGGCGAAGAAGGACGACAAGAACAAGGGCAAGAGCAAGAAGGCCAAGGACGCGAGCGGCGGCCGTAAGCTCATCGCGCAGAACAAGAAGGCGCGCCACGACTACCTCATCCTGGACACCTTCGAGTGCGGGATCGTGCTGACCGGAACCGAGGTGAAGTCACTGCGCCAGGGCCGGGCGTCGCTGGTCGACGGCTTCGCCCAGCTCGACGCCGGGGAGGTGTGGCTGCACAACGTGCACATCCCGGAGTACGCCCAGGGGACGTGGACCAACCACTCCGCGCGGCGGAAGCGGAAGCTGCTCATGCACCGCTGGGAGATCGACAAGCTGATCGGCAAGACCCAGGAGACGGGTCACACGCTGGTCCCGCTCGCGCTCTACTTCCTGAACGGCAGGGCCAAGGTCGAGATCGCGCTGGCGAAGGGCAAGAAGGAGTACGACAAGCGGCAGGCGCTGCGGGAGAAGCAGGACCGGCGCGAGTCGGAGCGGGCGATCTCGGCCGCCCGGCGCCGCCAGCGGGTGAAGGTCTGAGCACGTACGGTCACTGCCGCGTACCTGTGGCAGCCGTACCCCGTGGCGGGAATGGAGCGCCGGCGTAAAGAGTTGGCCATGGTGTGGCCGGGCCCGTACCATGGTCACAGTGCCGCAGCCGCGAGAGCGGAGGCGGGTTGTCAACTCAACACGGGGATGATCGGTTTCGACAGCGGAAGTCGAAGCAGGGGAAGCGAGCCGAGGAACGCGGCAATGATCTCGATAACCATGTGCCGCAAAAAAATAATCGCCAATCAGAAGCGCGATTCCTTCGCGCTCGCTGCCTAAGCAGCGAGTGTGAAGTGTCAGCCCGGGTGCGTTCCCGACCCGGTTCCTGGCATCAGCTAGGGAACTCACCGCGCAGGTCCGGTCACGGGGCCTGCCGGGACATCAAACAGTGACTGGGCCCGTCGGAGACTTGTCCACGTGATCTCCGGGGCCGAGAAAATCGAAGTGGACTGCGCTCGGAGAAGCCCTCCTTCT
The DNA here is from genome assembly GCF_000424965.1 of Streptomyces sp. TAA204. Lineage (NCBI taxonomy): Bacteria > Bacillati > Actinomycetota > Actinomycetes > Kitasatosporales > Streptomycetaceae > Streptomyces > Streptomyces sp. TAA204. The sequence continues at coordinate 33,771 of NZ_AUKW01000024.1, read as the reverse complement.
GCTCCGTTGGACGCGGGTTCGATTCCCGCCATCTCCACGAGGTCGAGGGCGAGGTGTGTTCGCAATCTGCGCGAACCATCTCGCCCTCTTCGTGTGTGCTCGGCTTCGCCTCGCGGGGCGGGGGCTGCGCCACCCGCACCCCCGGGGTCGCGGCGGGTTCGCAAGCTGCACCGCGGACTGCGCGGACCGGCCCGGGCGGATCGCCCGGCTTCCGTGCGCGAGACTTCCGGGAATGTCCGTCGATCTCCGGACGGCCCCCGTCCTCCCTCGTGCAAAGGCCGTGACTGCCCCTTCGGTGGTCCGGCCTTTCGTGCTGTGATGGGGCCATGGACCGTACGGACAAGAACCAGCGCACTCTCCCCGAAGAGCTCTACCTCCTCGCCTGCGACGTCGAGAAGGAGAAGCTCACCAAGCGGGACGTCATCGGCAACGTGCTCCGCGCCGCCGTGCTCATCGAGTTGACCGACCGCGGCTGCCTCGTCGACGACGACGGCAAGGCCCGTGCCGCCGGCGACCGGCGTACCGGCGACCCCGTCCTCGACACGGCACTGCGCGCCATAGCGGAGGACAGGCGTCCGCGTAAGTGGAAGGCGCTGGTGCAGCAGCACCGCAAGCAGAACTTCCAGGCGGTGGAGGAGAAGCTCGAACGCGACCGCGTCATCAGCATCGAGCGGCGCACCTGGCGCTACGACCGGATCGAGGTCAAGGACACCGCCCTCGCCAAGCGTCTGCGAGCCGAAGCCGTCGAGACGCTCAACAGCGGCCGTCCAGTGGAGGACTTCAGCACCAGGCAGGCCGCGCTGACCGCGCTGGCCGCCGTGGGAGGGCTGCCCACCGTCACCTCCGGCAAGGACCGGCGCGAGCACAAGAAGCGCATCAAGGCACTGACCGAGCGAGCAGGGCAGGCCGGTCCCGCGCTGAAGAAGGCGCTGGACGACATGCAGATCGCCACAGCCGTGGCGGTCGGTGCCGCGATGTCCGCCGGGAACACCTGAGCGTTCGGGGAGAGGAGCCGGCGTGTGAAGCGTGAGCCGCAGGCACGGCACGTCCCCGGCGGCGAGGAGCCGCTGGGGCCCGACTCGCTCACCTGGAAGTACTTCGGCGACTGGCGCGGGGTGCTGCTCGCCCCCTGGGCGGGCGCGATGCAGAACATGCACCCCGGGCTGGGCGCCGGAGTCGCCGGGCACTCGCAGTTCTTCGAGGAGCGGTGGCAGCGGCTCTTCCGTTCGCTCTACCCGATCGGCGGCGTCGTCTACGACGGTCCACGGGCGGCGGAGACGGCACGGCAAGTGCGCGGCTACCACGACACGATCAAGGGCGTCGACCGGCACGGGCGCCCGTATCACGCGCTCGACCCCGACACCTTCTACTGGGCGCACTCCACCTTCTTCATGCTCACCGTGCTCGTCGCCGACCGCTTCGGGCCGGGGCTGAGTGAGGACGGCAAGCGGCAGCTCTTCGACGAACACGTGCGCTGGTGGCGGCTGTACGGGATGAGCATGCGGCCGGTGCCGCGGAGCTGGCCCGAATTCGAGGCGTACTGGGAGCACATGGCCGCACATGTGCTGGAGGACAACCAGCCGGCCCGGGACGTGCTCGACATCCGCCGCATCTCCCGTCCGCCGGCCCTGTCCTGGCTGCCCCGTCCGGTCTGGGATGCGCTGCGCGGTCCGCAGGCCCGCTTCACCGTCTGGTTCACGGTCGGGCTCTTTCCGCGGGCGGTGCGGGAGCGGCTGGGCTACCGGTGGACCGTGCGGGACGAGCGGCGGCTGCGCCGCATCGGGCGGCTCGTCCATCTCGTGTGGAAACTGGTGCCGTTCAGGTACCGCTACCACCCCAGGGCGCGGGCCGGCTGGGAGAGGGCGGCCGGCAGGCGCCCTGCCGACGCTCCTCACGCGGAGTCGCCGGCACGCAACGCGCCTCCGCCGGAGGAGCGGGATTCCCCCACGCACTATGTTCCGCCGCTGTCCGAGGACGGGCGGGAGGCCCGGAGCGTGCCGCGTGGGCTGCGGCGCCGGACGCGCGGCTGACGCTCCTTCGACGGCCGATCCGGCCGATCCGGCCGATCCGGTTGTCCCGGCCGTTCCGGCGGTTCTTCCGGCTGTCCCCGTTCACGCGGTTTCCGCGGCTTGCGGCCTGTGGCGTCACGGACGTGCGCGAGTGCGGCGACCGCCGCCGCGAGGGAGGCGGCACATGCGGCGACCGCGAACGCCGCGGGCACCGGCAGATGTTCCGCGGCCCAGCCGCCGGCCGCCGAACCGGCGGCGATGCCGCCCAGCAGCGCGGTCACCGCCCACGTCATGCCTTCGTTCAGCCGCGTCGGCGGCACGGTCTCCTGGACCAGCGTCATCCCCGTCACCATCGTCGGTGCCGTACCCATGCCGGCAGCCAGCAGCGCGACGGCCAGTACGGCCAGGCTCCCGGTGGCTGCGGCGGCAGGAGGCAGCAGCGCGAGAGCGGCCATCACGCCCACGCACAGCGCGAATCGGCGCCGCAGCCGGCCGCCCGGCAGCCTCAGCGTTCCCAGCGACAGGCCCGCCAGCGCCGAGCCCGCCGCCTGGCAGGCGAGCACCGCGCCGGCGGCGGCCTGTTGTCCGCGTCCGTCGGCGAAGGCGATCGTCGCCACCTCGACCGAGCCGAACACGGCGCCCGTGCACAGGAAGGTGACCAGCAGCGGGAGCAGGGCGCGCATCGGGAGCGGCGGAGCGGGGTGGCCGGCGGCCCGCCCCGCCGCCGGGGGTTCCGTCCGCCGCTGCCCGGTGAAGAGCAGCATGCCGCCGAGCAGGAGCGCCGCCCCTGTGAGCGTCCCCGATTCTGGGAGGACGGAGGTGCACAGGACGGCGGCGAGCAACGGGCCGGACATGAAGCACAGTTCGTCCAGCGCCTGCTCCAGGGAGTTGGCGGTGTGCCGGGCGGCCGGGTCGGTCCGCAAGAGGTGGGTCCAGCGGGCCCGCGACATCCCACCGGCGTTGGGTGTGGCGGCGGTGGCCGCGTAGGAGGCGAACAGCGTCCACTGCGGCGCTCCGTAGCGTACGCACGCGGTCAGGGCGAGCGCTCCGCACACCGCTGTCAGAGTCGCCGGCAGCGCGATCCGGGCCTGTCCGTGCCGGTCGATCAGGCGTGCCGTCAGCGGGCCGACGACCGCGGTCGCGGTCAGGCCGGTCGCTGTCACGGCACCGGCGAGGGCGTACGAGCCGTGCGCGTCCACAATCATGATGACGGCGGAGACGGTGAACATCCCCATCGGCAGGCGGGCGAGCAGACTTCCGGCGGTGAACGCCCGGGAGCCGGGCTCGCTGAACAGCCGCGCATAGGGCGAGAGTCGCGGGCAGGGCGAGAGCCGGGCGGAGGCGGGCCGCGGCAGCGCGGCGGAGGCGCGGCCGCGGAGGCGTAGGAGGGGCATGCGGCCAGCATCGGCGCCCCGTTCGGCGGGCGTCCAACACCGCTTCCGGGGCCTTTCACGCGCCCTGGTTGTTAATGTCTTCGGGTGCCTCACGACCTGGAGCCGCGGCTGCTGCGTGCCTTCGTCGCCGTCGCGGGCGAACTGCACTTCACCCGCGCCGCGGCCCGGCTCCATCTCGCGCAGCAGGCACTCAGCCGTGACATCCGCCGTCTGGAGCGGGAGTTGGGCGCGGCTGTCTTCCTTCGCACGACCCGTCACGTCACCCTCACCGAGGCCGGCGAGCGGCTGTTGCCGTACGCGCGGCGGGTGTTGGCCGCGCACGACGAACTGACCGGGGCGTTCGCGCGCAGGGACGAGGGTCCGCTGGCCGTCGACGTCGCGGCGCGAGCCGCTACGGGGCAACGGGTGCTGGAGGAGGCCAGACGCCGCGCACCCGAGGTGGAGTTCGTCGCCCGGTACCTCGGCGGCCTGACGCGGGCCGCCGAGGACATCGCCGCCGGCAGGCTCGATGTCTCCTTCGGGCGGTTCGCGGGACTGACGCCGAACGCACGGCAGGGTCTCGGGCGACGCCTCGTGCGCTACGAACGCGTCGCCGTCCTGCTCCCCTGTACGCACCCGTCGGCCGGCATGGACGAGGTGCCGTTGTCCGCCCTCGCCGGTGAGACGGTCTACGCGGGGGCGGGCAACCCGGACACCGCCGAGTGGACCGACTACGCACGCTCCCTCTTCGCGGCACGCGGGATCACACCGGCGGCGCCGTTCCCGAGGATCGAGGGCGAGGAGGAGTTCGCCAGGCTGGTGCGCAAGCACGGCTGGACGGTGCTGGCGAGCGAGGTCTTCGCGGGTGTGCCGGGCATGAGGCTGTGTCTGCTCACCTCTCCGGTGCCGCTCTCCCCGGTCTCCCTGGTCTGGCGGCGCGGCCTTCGTCATCCGGGACTGGACGTGTTGTGTTCGGCGGCCCGTGACCTCGGTCTGCGGGAGGGCTGGCTCGTACGCCCCCGGGGCAGTTGGCTGCCCGAGGCGGACCGGCGGCCGGGAGCGGCGGGCTGAGCCGTCCGGCCTTTCCCCGGCGTATCCGAAATGCCTTGCCCGGGGCGGAAGTCGGAGGGGGACGCGCCCCGTGACCGGGACGCAGCACCTGATCACAGAGATCAGTCCCGTACTCGATTCGGGTAAAGCTGTTCCATTGAGTCGAAAAAAGACGGAACAGTCACAACTAATATTTTCACAAGTGCGTTACATTTTATCCTTCAATGAGGAGGGGGCGTGCTCACCAGATCGGGGGCGCGTGAAGGGATATGGCGCAACAGACGGACGCACTGGACGCACCGGTCTTCGTGGACAGCAGCGGTGGGCGGCGCCGGAGATGGCGGCGGCTCGGATGGGCGATGGGGGCCTTCGGCGGCGGCTATGCGCTGATGCTGACCGTGAGCATGATCGGCGGAAACTCCGACGCCCCGTGGATGCTGATACCGGGAGCCGGCGACGGCAGGTCCGACTCGGTGCGGGTCGCGCCGCAACGGGCCGACGAGCGCGGCGAGTACGGACGTCCGGGTGCGACGGCGCGGCCTGATACCGCGGGGCAGCCGTCCGCTTCCGCCTCGGGTGGCGCCGCTGCGTCGAACGGCGACGGGGCGGCGAAGCCCGCCGGTTCGGACGCCCTGCCGGCCGCCGGTGACGCGCCGGCGAAGGGCGCCGCGGCCGCCCCGCCCAGCCAGGGCACGGCGGCGAACGCCCCCGCGGACCCCGTCCCGGCGGCCGGCGGCCAGGGCGGGGCGACGGCCGGCAGCTCCGCAGGACCGCAGCCGGCGATCGACCCCGACTCCGGGCCCGGTCCCGATCCGGAACCCGAGCCCGAACCCGAGCCCACGGCGCCCCCCGCCGAGGGCGGCCTGCTGGAGCAGATCCTCGACCCGGCCGTGGGCGTCACGGCGCCGGACGCTCCGTGAGGCACGCCTCGGCGGGGGCCAAGTGGCCGCGGGTGCCGCTGCGTTACCTGCTGCCGTGCGTCCTGCTCGTGATGTCCGCCGTGATGCTGCTGCTGCGCGGCTACGTGCACAGCGAGTTCCTGGCGGACCACCGGGTACGTCTCTCCGGCGGCAACGGTTCGGTGCCGCCGGAGGTCCTGGCGGGCGGGCCCGTTCTCGACGTGCGCGGCGAGAGTCCCGTCAGCCACCGCATACCCGACCGCAGGATCGTGCTCACCTTCGACGACGGCCCCGACCCCGAGTGGACGCCGAGGATTCTCGACAAGCTCGCCGAACACGACGCGCACGCGGTCTTCTTCGTCACCGGCACGATGGCCTCGCGCCACCCGGGGCTGGTGCGGCGGATGGTGGAGGAGGGGCACGAGGTGGGGCTGCACAGCTTCAACCACCCCGACCTGTCCTACCAGTCGCCCTCCCGCACGGACCGCGAGCTGGCGCAGAGCCAGTTGGCTCTCGCGGGCGCGGCGGGCATCCGGACCTCGCTCTTCCGGCCGCCCTACTCATCCACTCCCGGAGCGCTGGACGACAAGTCCTGGCGGGTGGCCCGTCAGGCCGGCGGCCGCGGCTATCTCACCGCCTTCATCGACACCGACAGCAAGGACTGGGCCCGGCCGGGTGTCGAGAAGATCGTGAAGCGGGCCACGCCGGGACAGCCCGGCAAGGGTGCCGTGGTCCTGCTGCACGACTCCGGTGGCGACCGTTCGCAGACCGTGGAGGCGCTGGACCGGCTCGTGCCGCGACTGCAGGCGCGCGGCTATGAGTTCCCGCATCTGACCGGCGCGCTGCGGGCACCCAGTCCGCACACGTCCGTGCACGGCCTCGACCTGTGGAAGGGCCGTGCCTTCGTGGCGGCCGTCGGCATCTCCGAGAAGGTCATGGCAGTGCTCGTGGTGGCGCTCGCCGTGGTCGGCGGTCTGGTCATCGTGCGGTTCGGCATGATGCTCGTACTGTCGGCGGTCCACACCAGGCGGACCCGGCGCGCGGCCCGCCGGCCCGCCGGCACGGTCACCGAACCCGTGACCGTGCTGGTGCCCGCGTACAACGAACGGGAGTGCATAGCCGGCACCGTGCGCTCGCTCACCGGCAGCGACCACCCCGTCGAGGTGATCGTCATCGACGACGGCTCGACCGACGGCACGGCCGGCATCGTCGAAGGGCTCCGTCTGCCGGGCGTACGCGTACTGCGCAGGCCCAACTGCGGGAAGCCCGTCGCTCTCAACACCGGTCTGCGCCACGCCTCGCACGAACTGATCGTGATGATGGACGGCGACACCGTCTTCGAACCCTCGACGGTGCGCGAACTGGTGCAGCCCTTCGCGGACCCCCGCGTCGGCGCGGTGGCCGGCAACGCGAAAGTCGGCAACCGGCACAGGCTGATCGGGACATGGCAGCACATCGAGTACGTGATGGGCTTCAACCTCGACCGCCGCATGTACGACGTGCTGCGCTGCATGCCCACCATCCCCGGCGCGGTCGGTGCGTTCCGCCGCAGCGCGCTGTGGAGGGTCGGCGGCATGAGCGACGACACACTCGCCGAGGACACCGACGTCACGATGGCGCTGCACCGCGACGGATGGCGCGTGGTGTACGCCGAACGCGCGCGGGCCTGGACCGAGGCGCCCGAGACCGTGCCGCAGCTGTGGTCACAGCGCTACCGGTGGAGCTACGGCACCATGCAGGCGATCTGGAAGCACCGGCGCGCAGTGGTGGAGCGCGGACCGTCGGGGCGCTTCGGGCGGGTGGGGCTGCCGCTGGTGTCGCTGTTCATGGTGCTCGCTCCGCTGCTCGCCCCGTTGATCGACGTCTTCCTCCTCTACGGGCTGGTCTTCGGGCCGACGGGCCGGACGGCGGCGGCATGGCTTGCCGTACTGGCGGTGCAGGGGCTGTGCGCGGCGTACGCCTTCCGGCTGGACCGTGAGCGGCTCGCCCCGCTGCTCACACTGCCGCTCCAGCAGCTGCTGTACCGGCAGTTGATGTACGTGGTGCTGATGCAGTCCTGGGTCACCGCGCTGACGGGCGGCCGTCTGCGCTGGCAGAAGCTGCGCCGTACCGGACGGCTGGGGGCGGCCCCGCCCGGGACACGGACGGTCCCGCCGCCCGGAGCGGCAGCGTACCCGGGGGAGAGGGCGCTGGAGGAGAGAAATCCGGCCCCGTGAGCGCCGCCGCGCCGGCGTCCGGACCGCCGTCCGGACCGCTGCGGGTCGCGGCCCCGGTGCGTGTCGCCGTTCACCACACCTTCCTACGGGCCTGGCCGACCTTCCTCTCTCTCGCCGTGCTGATCGTGGTGGCGGCCGGGCCGAGGACGTCGCGGCGGGGCGCGGACACCGGCTGTGGCCCCGTACCCCGTCCCCGGGACCGGCGTGACCGCTCTTCGGACCCGGGGGTCCCGCCCGGCGCCGCTGCCGGTAGCGTCGGCACGGCCCGCGCGGGCGGCACGTCCGCCGGCGGAACCATGAGCACGGACGGCATGAGCACCGACGATGCGAGCACGGACCGCAAGAGCACAGACCGCACGAGCACGGACGGGACGGCTCTCACCTCCGGGCCTCCCACCCGGTGAGAGCAAGGTTTCCTACGCGTCACCTCACGGCACAGCCCCGAAACGCGCCGTCCCTAGCTTCGGGTAGGACACCCGGCCGTGACACCCGAGACATGTGGAGACGCTATGAACGCCGCGACCGCAGCCCCCGGCGCCCGCAAAGGGGGGCGCTGGATCGAGCACTGGGACCCGGAGGACGAGACGTTCTGGCGGCAGCGCGGAGAGCGCATCGCGCACCGCAACCTCCTACTGTCCGTGTTCTCCGAGCACATCGGCTTCTCCGTGTGGACGCTGTGGTCCGTGCTGGTGCTGTTCATGGGCCCCGAATACGGCGTCGACCCCGCCGGAAAGTTCCTGCTCATCTCGATGGCGACGCTGGTCGGCGCGGTGGTCCGGGTGCCCTACACCTTCGCCGTCGCCCGCTTCGGCGGCCGCAACTGGACCGTCATCAGCGCCACGATGCTGCTCGTACCGACGATCGCGGCGTGGGTGGTGACGGAACCGGGCACGTCGTACACGACGTTCATGGTGGTGGCCCTGCTCACCGGGATCGGGGGCGGCAACTTCGCCTCCTCCATGACCAACATCAACTCCTTCTTCCCGCTGCGCCGCAAGGGCTGGGCCCTGGGCATCAACGCCGGCGGCGGCAACGTCGGAGTCCCCGTGGTGCAGCTCGCCGGGCTCGCCGTGATCGGTACGGCGGGCGCCGGGCAGCCGCGCGTCCTGCTGGGCGTCTACATCCCGCTGATCGTGATCGCGGCCGTGTGCTCCGCGCTGCGGATGGACAACCTGGCGCCCGTACGCAACGACACCGGCGCCGCCAAGGACGCGGTACGCGACCCGCACACCTGGATCATGTCCTTCCTCTACATCGGAACCTTCGGCTCCTTCATCGGCTACAGCTTCGCCTTCGGGCTGGTGCTGCAGACCCAGTTCGGCCGTACGCCCCTGCAGGCGGCCTCCCTCACCTTCCTCGGTCCGCTGCTGGGCTCCCTCATCCGGCCGGTGGGCGGGCAGCTCGCCGACCGCTTCGGCGGTGCGCGGATCACGCTGTGGACGTTCGCGGCGATGGGGGCGGCGACGGGCGTGGTCGTGGCGGCGTCGCTGAACCAGTCGCTGCCGGTGTTCGTACTGGGCTTCACCGCACTGTTCGTACTGAGCGGCATCGGCAACGGGTCCACGTACAAGATGATTCCGGCGATCTTCCACGCCAAGGCCGCCGCCGCCCGCGGAGCGCCGGCGGAGGCCGCCGCCGGCGCCCGCCGGCTGTCCGGCGCGGCGATGGGCATCATCGGGGCCGTCGGCGCGCTCGGCGGGCTCGGCATCAACCTCGCCTTCCGCCAGTCGTTCGAGACGATGGGGACGGGGACGGCGGCGTACGTCAGCTTCCTCGCCTTCTACGGGGTGTGCTGCGGGGTGACCTGGGCGGTGTACCTGCGGGGCGCCTCCGCGCCGCCGGCCGGCGAGACCGGTGTGCACACCCCGTCTCCCGCCCGGGAGGGGGAGAGGCGCAAGGTGTACGCGGGGGTGTGACAGCACGCTGTGCGGAACGGCACGGCGCGGACCGGCGGCGTTACGGCAGGGAAACCGCGGGGTACCGAGCCTGTCATCTGCTGTTGACAGGCTCTGTTGACAGGCCCGGTGCCTCCTCGTACGAGCAAAGCGAGACGGACATGCAGCAAGCGCGAAGAGGGGCGGCCGGACGCACGGACGGCAGCCGGATCGAGCCCCTCGCCGGATTCACCGTCGGGGTGACGGCCGCGCGGCGCGCCGAGGAACTGGGCACGCTGCTGGAGCGGCGCGGCGCCGAAGTGCTGCACGCGCCGGCGCTGCGCATCGTCCCGCTCGCCGACGACACCGAACTCCTCGACGCGACGAAAGAGCTGACCGAGCACCCTCCGGACACCGTGATCGCCACGACGGCCATCGGTTTCCGCGGCTGGGTCGAGGCGGCCGACGGCTGGGGCCTGGGCACCGACCTGCTCAAGTGCCTCGGCGAGGTCGAGGTGCTCGCCCGCGGTCCGAAGGTCAGGGGCGCCATCCGCGCTGCCGGGCTGACGGAGAACTGGTCGCCGGCGTCGGAGTCGATGGCCGAGGTGCTCGACCGGCTGCTGGACCAGGGCGTGAACGGCCGGCGCATCGCACTGCAGCTGCACGGTGAGCCGCTGCCCGGGTTCGTGGAGTCCCTGCGCGCCGCCGGAGCGGAGGTCGTCGGCGTACCGGTCTACCGGTGGATGCCGCCCGAGGACGTCTCACCGCTGGACCGCCTGATCGATGTGACGCTCGCCCGGGGCGTCGACGCGCTGACGTTCACCAGTGCTCCGGCGGCGGCGTCGCTGCTCGCGCGTGCCGAGCGGCGCGGCGTGCGGGACGCGCTGCTGGAAGCCCTGCGCGCGGAGGTCCTCGTGGCCTGCGTGGGACCGGTGACGGCGATGCCGCTGGAGGGACACGACATCCCCACGGTGCAGCCCGAACGGTTCCGGCTGGGCCCCCTCGTGCAGCGCCTGTGCGTCGAACTGCCGGGCCGTGTACGGGCACTGCCCGTGGCGGGGCACAAGGTGGAGATACGCGGCCGCGCGGTCGTCGTCGACGGTGAGCTGCGGCCCGTGCAGCCCGCCGGGATGGCGCTGCTGCGGGCACTGGCACGGCGGCCGGGCTGGGTGGTCTCCCGCTCCGATCTGCTGCGGGCGCTGCCGGGCACGGGGACCGACGAGCACGCGGTGGAGACGGCGATGGCACGTCTGCGCGTCGCACTGGGCGCACCGAAACTGGTGCAGACGGTCGTCAAGAGGGGCTACCGGCTGGCGCTCGACCCCGCCTCGGAGAGCGGCAAGTACGACAGCCCGGAGGGCGAACCGGAGGAGTGAGGGGCCGGCCGCGCGGAGCGGCCGGCGACCCGTCGCGTCACTCCGTGATTCTGTCCACGAAGTCCTCCTGGCACTTCTGCTCCTCCGCCTGAGTGCCCGCGTTCTGGATGCAGTCGTTGAGCCTGTCGTAGTCACCGGAGCTGAGCACCGAGACGGCGAGCGCGAGGATGACCCCGGAGGCGGCCAGCGCGAGGCCGCCGATGATCGCGCCGACCATCGCGAGCGTGCCGTTCGTGGCCTCGCCGCGCTTGCCGCGGCGGTAGCCGAGGATGCCGAAGATGACGGCGAGCAGACCGAGCAGCAAGCCGCCGAGCACCGTCCAGAACAGCACCGCGCCTATGAGCGCGAGCGTGAGCGCCGCGACGCCGAAACCGTTGCGCGGGGGCCCCTGGGGCCCTCCTCCTCCCGGCGCGCTGCTCCAGCCCGGACCGCCCGGTCCCTGGTGTGCCTGGTCCCAGCTCTGAGGCGTTGTCATTGCCCTTCCTCCGCCGTGTTCGGCTTGTTCGTGGTGTTGGGAGTCAAGTGCCTGCCCGGCCTCCGCGCTGTTACTCCTGCCACGGCTTACTCACCGCCCCGCCCGTGCACCCCCGCCTGTTCACTCGCCTCTTCACTCGCCTCTTCACTCGCCCGTGCACCCGCCCGTGCACCCGCCCGTGCACTCCGTCTCCCCGTGCCGCGCGCGCTGCCGCGCGCCGTCGCGCCGCTTCGTGCCCCGGCCCCCGCCCACGTCGCGGCATGTGCGCCACGCACCCCTGGTCGCGTACGGTTGACGGCTGCCCCCTCCCCGCAGGGGCGTGAACAATCCGAAAGGGGCCGCGGCGTTGGCAGCGCAGCACGACAGTGTCCGTGAGCGGGAGATCCGCAGGGAGCAGACCCACCTCGACGAGGTCTACCGCCGCCTCGAGGAGAAGATCCACGAGGCCGAGTTCCTGATGGACGACGCCTCGAAGCGCGCCCAGGTCGGCACCCCGGGCGCACTGGCGGAGCGGGACGCGCAGGTCTTCCGCGCCGGGGTGCATCTGAACCGGCTCAACAGCGAGTTCGAGGACTTCCTCTTCGGCCGCATCGACCTGCTGCCCGGCGAGGACGGCAAGAAGGGCATCGACGGCGCCTACACCTCCGTGGAGCCCGCCGAGGGCGCGGTACGCGCCGACGGCACTGCCGAGATCGCCGAGACCCTGCACATCGGACGGCTCGGAGTGCTCGACGCCGACTACACGCCGCTCGTCATCGACTGGCGTGCCCCCGCCGCCGCGCCCTTCTACCGCGCGACGCCCGTCGCGCCCGGCCGCGTCGTGAGACGCCGCGTCATCCGCAGCAAGTCCAGACAGGTGCTCGGCGTCGAGGACGACCTGCTGCGCCCGCAGATCACCGCCCGACTCGACGGCGACGAACTGCCCGTCATCGGCGACGGCGCGCTGATGGCGGCACTCGGGCAGGCACGCAGCCACGCCATGCGGGACATCGTCTCCTCCATCCAGGCGGAGCAGGACCTTGTCATCCGCGCGCCCGCCGCCTCGGTCACCGAGGTCGAGGGCGGGCCGGGCACGGGGAAGACCGCCGTCGCGCTGCACCGTGCCGCGTACCTCCTCTACCAGGACAGACGCCGCTACGCCGGCGGCATCCTCATCGTCAGCCCGACACCGCTGCTGGTCTCCTACACCGAGGGCGTGCTGCCCGCGCTGGGAGAGGAGGGCCAGGTCGCCGTCCGCGCGCTGGGCTCGCTCGTCGAGGGCGCCGAGGCGACGGCGTACGACGAGCAGGGCGTGGCCCGCGTCAAGGGTTCGGGGCGGATGGTGAAGGTGCTCCACAGGGCGGCGCGCGAAGCCCTGGAGGCGGGCGGGGTGCCGCAGAGGCTGCGGGTGGTGGCCTTCCGCAACAGGGTGGAACTCGACGCCGGTGAACTGAGCCGACTGCGGCAGCAGGTGCTCAGTGGCACCGCACCGGTCAACCTCATGCGCCCCCGCGCGCGCAAGTTCCTGCTGGACGCGCTGTGGGAGAAGTCGGGCGCGGGAAGCCGGTACACGGACCCTGAACTGGCGGCCGAGGCGCGTGAGGGCTTCGACGAGGACGTCTCCGCCGAGGACGGCTTCGCCGACTTCCTGGAGGCGTGGTGGCCGGAGCTGACACCGCGTCGGGTGCTGGCGTCGCTGGCGGACGAGGACAGGCTGGCACGCTGCTCGGGCGGACCGGCCGGGTCCGGCGGCAGATCCGGCAGCCGTTCGCGCAAGCAGGGCGCTTCCTCTCGCGGCCGGCGCGGGCGGCTGCTCACGCCGGGCGAGGTGAGCGGGGTGGCCCGGTCCCTGCGGCGGCTCGACGACGGCGGCCAGGGGCCGCTGTCCGTGCACGACGTGGCGCTCCTCGACGAACTGCGCGTGCTCCTCGGCGTACCCGCCGCGCCGCGCAGGCGGGAGACGGACGACCCTCTGGAACAGCTCACCGGGGTGGAGGAGTTGACCACGGCGGCCGACCGCGACACCGCCCGAAGGGACCGTGCGGAGAGGCTGGAGGAGGAGCGTACGGACTATGCGCACGTCATCGTGGACGAGGCGCAGGATCTGACGCCCATGCAGTGGCGCATGGTCGGCCGCCGTGGCCGGCACGCCACCTGGACGGTCGTCGGCGACCCGGCCCAGAGCTCGTGGCCCGACACGCAGGAGTCCGCGCAGGCACGGACCGAGGCGCTGGGCTCACGCCCCCGCAGCCGCTTCGAACTGACCGTCAACTACCGCAACCCCGCCGAGATCGCGGAACTCGCGGACCGGGTGCTGGCCCTGGCGATGCCGGGTGTGGCACCCCCGAAGGCGGTCCGCTCCACGGGCATCGTGCCGCGATTCGCCGTCGCACGCGGCGAGATGGGCGCTGCCGTGCGTGAGGAGGCACGCAGGGCCCTGGACGAGGTGGACGGCACGGTCGGTGTCGTCGTCCCCATGAGCCGGCGGGATGAGGCGACGGAGTGGGTCTCGGGTCTCGGGGCGCGTGTCGTGCCCCTGGGCAGCCTGGAGGCGAAGGGACTCGAGTACGACGCCACGGTCGTCGTCGCTCCGTCGGAGATCGCCGCGGGCGCCCCGTCCGGCATGGGCGCGGAGGAGCCGCCCACCCTGGACGAGGCGTTCGGCGGGGTGTCCCCGGAGGGACTGCGGGTGCTGTACGTGGCCCTGACGCGGGCCACCCAGCGGTTGACGGTGCTGTCCGGGCCGGGTGAGACGCCTGATGAGCGCGGGGTTCCGGAGCTGCTGAGGGACTGAGGGAAATCGCCCGGCGGGAAGGGAATCGCTTCCCGGGGCTCTTTGTTAGCCTGGATGTGGCACCGGCCCGATCCATGCCCCCGGGCCCAACCATTGTCGCTACGAGCGACCACTTGCCGCGAGGCGAGCTGGCGGGTCGGTGTCACCAAAGACTTCTTCGAGCTTCTTGCAAGCTCTCTTCAGGGGTTCGCGTCCGACGGCGTTCAGCCGATGATGCGGACCCCTTCCGCCTGTGGGCCCTTGCGGCCCTCCGCGATCTCGAACTCGACGCGCTGGGTGTCCTGAAGGCTGCGGTAGCCCTCCCCGTGGATGGAGCTGTAGTGGACGAAGACGTCCGGTCCGCCGTCCTCCTGCGCGATGAAGCCGTAGCCCTTCTCGGCGTTGAACCACTTGACGGTGCCCTGAGCCATTCCTGGTCTCCCTGTATGCATATGGGGTTTGCGGGGCGATCCTAGGCCGAGATGGGGCGCTTCGGAGTGATTTGGGGCGTAGACACAGATTTTCGCGCCGGTGCCGAAGATGGGGCCGGACGCGTGCCGATTCGGCGCATCTCGTAACGTGGAAGCCCCTTTCCGGATCCGGGATCGCGTTACCGCGTACCGGAGGGTAGGTGGGACGATCTGTTGACGTGCCCCACCCCCGGCCGTCAATACTTCGGCGCCGCGTGTCGCTGCGGCACCGCATCACGAGGAAAGCAGAGGGAAGTCGGCAATGAGCGGGCCAAGCGTCTCCTACTCGATGACTGTCCGGTTGGAGGTCCCCGCAGGGGGGTCGGCGGTCAGTCAGATCACCACGGTCGTGGAGTCGTCGGGCGGTTCGGTCACCGGCCTCGATGTCACCGCCTCCGGACACGAAGCGCTGCGCATCGACGTCACGATCGCGGCTTCCTCGACCTCACACGCCGACGAGATCGTCGCGCAGCTGCGCGAGATCGAGGGTGTGGTGCTGGGCAAGGTCTCGGACCGTACGTTCCTGATGCACCTCGGCGGCAAGATCGAGATGTCGTCCAAGCACCCCATTCGCAATCGCGACGACCTCTCCATGATCTACACGCCGGGCGTGGCCCGTGTGTGCACACAGATCGCGGAACACCCCGAGGACGCGCGGCGGTTGACGATCAAGCGGAACAGCGTCGCCGTCGTCACCGACGGCTCCGCCGTGCTGGGCCTGGGCAACATCGGCCCGCAGGCCGCGCTGCCGGTGATGGAGGGCAAGGCGGCGCTCTTCAAGCGCTTCGCCGGTATCGACGCCTGGCCCATCTGCCTGGACACCCAGGACACCGACACAATCGTGGAGATCGTCAGGGCGCTGGCACCCGGCTTCGCGGGGATCAACCTGGAGGACATCTCCGCCCCCCGGTGCTTCGAGATCGAGGCGCGGCTGCGGGAGGCCGTGGACATCCCCGTCTTCCACGACGACCAGCACGGCACGGCGATCGTGGTGCTCGCCTCGCTCTTCAACGCGCTGCGCGTGGTGAACAAGCGGATCGAGGACATCCGCGTCGTCATGTCCGGCGCCGGCGCCGCCGGGACGGCGATCCTGAAGCTGCTGCTGGAGGCCGGCGTCAAGCACGCCGTCGTCGCCGACATCCACGGTGTGGTGCACGCGGGGCGTGAGGACCTGGTCGAGGAGGCGGAGGGCTCGCCGCTGCGCTGGATCGCCGACAACACCAACCCCGAGGGCATGACGGGGACGCTGAAGGACGCGGTCGTCGGCACGGACGTCTTCATCGGCGTCTCCGCGCCCAACGTGCTCGACGGCGCCGACGTCGCCCGTATGGCCACCGGCGCGGTCGTGTTCGCGCTCGCCAATCCCGACCCGGAGGTCGACCCGGCCGTGGCGCGGGAGACGGCCGCCGTGGTCGCCACCGGGCGCTCCGACTTCCCGAACCAGATCAACAACGTGCTGGTCTTCCCCGGCGTCTTCCGCGGCCTGCTCGACGCGCAGTCGCGGTCGGTCAACGACGAGATGATGCTGGCCGCCGCGCGGGCGCTCGCCGACGTGGTGCTGGAGGACGAGCTGAACCCGAACTACATCATCCCCAGCGTCTTCAACGAGAAGGTCTCCGGCGCCGTCGCGGGTGCCGTACGGGACGCCGCCCGTGCCGCCGGAGAGGCCGCCGGCGCGTCGGCGCCGACCACGGCGGGGGCCGCCACCGCCTCGGACTGACACGGCCGCGCGGGAGGCGCCGTGCTGGGCCCGTCCCCGGCGCCTGAGGGCCGCTGCTGCCCTTCCGCGGCGTCCGTCTCCCGGCCGTCCCGGCTCGTCCCGCCCCGCCCCGCCGCCCGTAAGCGGCCGGGGGCGGGGCGGTTCGTATGCGCGGTGCCGGGTACTCACCGCGCCGTCAGCAGGAGTCCGGGAGGGCGCGCGGGGTCCGTGGAGCCCGCCTGCCGCGCACCGGCACGGCGCGTCGCGAGGTGCAGCCTCACCACGGCCCCTCTAGGGTTGCGGCAGACACAAGCCTGTGGGGCGTCAGCACAGCGAGGCCATCGCCGCCGCTCGTGTGACTCCGCAGCTGCCGGAAAGTGCCGGATTGGCTTTCCCCCCGCACGTAGGGGCAGGATGCTTCCCCGGGGACTTCGTCCTGGGGATGCCCCACGGGGCGGGAGGGTCTGGAAAAACAGACCCTGGTCAGGGGAGTGTCATATGGCCCTGGCAGCATCGGCTTCGATCTCACGCCTCATCGGCAAGAAGAACACGGGAGTAACGAGTTATGAACCGCAGTGAGCTGGTGGCCGCTCTGTCCGAGCGCGCCGAGGTGACCCGTAAGGACGCCGACGCCGTTCTGGCCGCCCTCGCCGAGACCGTCGGCGAGGTCGTCTCCAAGGGCGACGAGAAGGTCACGATTCCCGGCTTCCTCACCTTCGAGCGCACGCACCGTGCGGCTCGCACCGCGCGGAACCCGCAGACCGGCGACCCGATCGAGATCCCGGCCGGATACAGCGTGAAGGTGTCGGCCGGGTCCAAGCTCAAGGAATCCGCCAAGGGCAAGTAAGGGGCCCGGAGCGGCTGTCGGCCGCTCCAAGCCGCGCCCGCCGAAGGGGCGGTCACCCGGACTCCCGGGTGACCGCCCCTTCGTGTGCGTTCTCCTGTGCGTCTCCTGCGCTTCTCCCGCGTGCTCGCCGGGACTTCGCGCGTCCGCGGCGGCACCCGCCTACGGGAGCTCCACCTTGGCCCCGAGTTCGCCCAGCTTGTGCATGAAGTTCTCGTAGCCCCGGTTGATCAGGTCGATGCCGTGGACGCGTGAGGTGCCCTGGGCGGCCAGGGCCGCGATGAGGTACGAGAAGCCGCCGCGCAGGTCCGGAATGATCAGATCGGCGCCCTGCAGCTTCGTCGGCCCGGAGACCACCGCGGAGTGCAGGAAGTTGCGCTGCCCGAAGCGGCAGGCCGAGCCGCCCAGGCATTCGCGGTAGAGCTGGATGTGGGCGCCCATCTGGTTCAGCGCGGAGGTGAAGCCCAGCCGCGACTCGTAGACCGTCTCGTGCACGATGGACAGGCCCGTGGCCTGGGTGAGCGCGACCACCAGGGGCTGCTGCCAGTCGGTCTGGAAGCCGGGGTGCACGTCCGTCTCCAGCGCGATCGACTTCAGCGGCCCGCCGGGGTGCCAGAAGCTGATGCCCTCGTCGAGGACCTCGAAGGCGCCGCCGACCTTGCGGAAGGTGTTGAGGAAGGTCAGCATCTCCAGCTGCCGCGCCCCCCGCACGAAGACACGGCCCTCGGTGGCCAGCGCCGCGCTCGCCCAGGAGGCCGCCTCCAGGCGGTCGGGGAGGGCGCGGTGCGTGTAGCCGCCCAGCTTGTCGACGCCGGTGATGCGGATCGTACGGTCCGTGTCCACCGAGATGATCGCGCCCATCTTCTGCAGGAGGCAGATGAGGTCCTCGATCTCGGGCTCGACGGCGGCGTTGCTCAGCTCCGTGGAGCCCTCGGCGAGCACCGCGGTGAGCAGTACCTGCTCGGTGGAGCCCACGGAGGGGTAGGGCAGGCGGATCTTGGTGCCGCGCAGCCGCTGCGGTGCCTCCAGGTACTGGCCGTCGGCGCGCTTCTCGATCGTCGCGCCGAACTGGCGCAGGACGTCGAAGTGGAAGTCGACGGGACGGCCGCCGATGTCGCAGCCGCCCAGGCCGGGGATGAACGCGTGCCCCAGGCGGTGCAGCAGCGGACCGCAGAAGAGGATCGGGATGCGGGACGAGCCGGCGTGCGCGTCGATGTCGGCGACGTTGGCGCTCTCGACGTACGACGGGTCGAGCACCAGTTCCCCGGGCTCCTCGCCGGCGGTGACCGTCGTGCCGTGCAGTTGCAGAAGCCCGCGGACGACACGCACGTCGCGGATGTCGGGCACGTTGCGCAGCCGGCTGGGCTCGCTGCCGAGAAGCGCGGCGACCATCGCCTTCGGTACGAGGTTCTTCGCTCCGCGGACTCGGATCTCGCCATCGAGCGGGGTACCGCCGTGGACAAGCAGGACGTCGTCGGTCATGGATCTCGCGTTCCTGAAGACGATTGGGGCTGGGGGGTGTTGCTATGACTCCCCGCGGTGCAGCCCTGGGGCAGAAAGCAATCGTAATGGCCCCGTGGCCCCGGCGCTCAGGGACGACAGCGGGCAGAGAGGCCCCCGCACGCGGCGTATCACGCTGTGTGAGGGAATTGTGCCGAGTTGTAGCCGAAGTTGCGGATTCGCCGAAGGTCGCCCGGGGTGTGCTGCATGGCCTGTGACCAGGGTGTACGTCCGATGTGGGGTGCCCGATCCCGGCGTTGGCCCACACGGAAGGCACAGGTGGGGGATCATTGCCGTATGACCGAGGTGTCCTCGCTCACCGGGCGGCTGCTCGTCGCCACCCCGGTACTGGCTGACCCGAACTTCGACCGCGCCGTGGTGCTGCTGCTCGACCACGACCGGGAGGGGTCGCTCGGTGTGGTGCTCAACCGCCCGACCCCCGTCGACGTCGTCGACATCCTCGAACCCTGGGCCGCGCTCGCCGGAGAGCCCGGCGTCGTCTTCCAGGGCGGTCCCGTCTCGCTGGACGCGGCTCTCGGTGTGGCGGTGGTGCCCGCGCCGCCGGGCGGGGGTCCGGCCGGAGCGACGGCCGCGCAGGGAGGGCGTCGCTCCAGCGCGGGCGGCGACGGGCGGGAGGAGGCCGAGCCGGACGGCCCGCTGGGCTGGCGGCGAGTGCACGGCGCGATCGGGCTGGTCGACCTGGAGGCCCCGCCGGAGCTGCTCGCCGCAGAGCTGGGCTCGCTGCGCATCTTCGCCGGGTACGCGGGCTGGGGCCCGGGACAGCTGGAGAAGGAGCTGGCCGAGGGCGCGTGGTACGTGGTCGAGTCGGAACCGGGCGACGTCTCCTCCCCGGCGCCGGAGCAGCTGTGGCGGTCCGTACTGCGGCGACAGCGCAGCGAACTGGCGATGGTGGCCACATACCCGGACGACGCTTCGCTGAATTAGGCTTGGTCCGCATGAGCACTCTTGAGCCTGAGCGCGGTACGGGCACCGGCACGCTCGTCGAGCCGACCCCGCAGACGTCGCACGGAGACGGTGATCACGAACGGTTCGCCCATTACGTCCAGAAGGACAAGATCATGGCGAGCGCGATGGACGGCACTCCCGTCGTCGCGCTGTGCGGCAAGGTCTGGGTGCCCGGTCGCGACCCCAAGAAGTACCCGGTGTGTCCCATGTGCAAGGAGATCTACGAGACCATGACCGCCGGTGGTGACAAGGACGGCAAAGGCGGCAAGGACGGCAAGGGGGACGGCAAGTAGCCCCCGGGTGACAGCCGCGCCTCTTCCGTGCCGCCGGTCCCGTAGCGCTCGTGCGGCTCGTGCCCACGGTGAGACGGCGCCGGCAGCACCGGCGCCGGCAGCACCGGCGCCGTCGGTAGCGGTACCGGCTCGGTGACACCCGCTCGGCCCGTGCGTTCCGCGTAAGGCTCACAGCGCGTCCTGCCCGCCCCCGCAGAGGGGCGCGGCAGGGCGCGCTGCTGTGTGCGCGGGGGTGCGGGCGCAGGGCACGCGCGGGGGAGGCGGTGTCAGTCGGGGCCTGGTGGTGCCGGGCGGTGTCCGGTGGACGCGGACCCGGCGGGCTGAGTGCTCGTCACGGATTGGTCGAGACCTATTGCCCCGGCGGGTGGCGGCTCGTAGTCTCCTGCGGAAGTTGTGCGACGCGAAACTTGCGTTGCGAATTCTGCAACGCCTGAAGAGGGTTGGGGGACTCGCCGTGAAGTCGGCCGTACGAACAGCCGCATCGGTGGCGGCACTCGCCATGGCAGGGACGCTGCTGGCGGGGTGCGCCCCGTCCACATCCGGCGGCGGGCCGGAGAAGGACGACAAGAGCGGCACCCTGCGCGTGTGGCTCTTCCGCGAAGTCGGCAACAAGCCCAAGGAGCGCGTCGTCGGCGACGTCGTGCGGGATTTCGAGAAGCGGCACGAGGGCGTGGACGTCGATGTGCAGTACATCCCCGTCGACAGCCGGGCCGAGAAGATCAAAGGCGCCTTCAACGACCCCGGCTCCGCACCCGACCTGATCGAGTACGGCAACACCGACACGGCCGGCTACGTCCGGAGCGGCGGACTGGCCGACGTGAGCCGCGAGTTCTCCGAGTGGCCGCAGGCGCGGGACCTGGACGCCACCGCGAAGGAAGCGGTGACCGTCGCAGGCAAGGTCTACGGCGCGCCGCTCTTCGTCGGTGTGCGGGCGCTGTACTACCGCACGGACGTCTTCGGCGACCTCGGTGTCGACGTCCCGCGCACACTCGGTGAAGTCGCCTCCGCCGCACGGAAGATACGCGCCGAGCGCCCCGGCATGTACGGACTGGCCGTCGGCGGTGCCTACACCTACGGTGCGATGCCCTTCATCTGGGCGCACGGCGGCGAACTGGCGAAGGAGAACGGCTCCGGCGAGTACACCGCGGCGATCGACGGGGCGCGCGCGAAGAAGGGGATCGCCGCCTACACCGGCCTGTTCGGCGACGACAACTGCCCGGCCGAGAAGTGCGCCCGGATGGGCGGGAACGAGACCGTCGAGGCCTTCGCCGCGGGCAAGGCCGGCATGGTCGTCGGCGGCGACTTCAACCGGCAGGCCATGGAGGACGGAGAGGTCCGGGGCGACTACGGCGTCGTACCGCTGCCGGGAACCGGGCGCGGCAGCATCGCGCCCGCGTTCGCCGGGGGCAACAACATCGGCGTACTGAAGAGCACTTCGCACCGCACCCTCGCCGTGGACCTGATGCGGGAGCTGGCGGGGAAGGAGACGCAGCGCGAACTCTTCGACGCCATGGGGTTCCTGCCCACCTTCACCGACACCCGCGCGCGGGCGGCGAAGGAGGAGCCCTTCGTCGAGCCGTTCGTGAAGACGCTGGAGGCGGGGACGGAGTTCGTACCGGCGACGCCCGCGTGGACAGAGATCGACGCCGGGCTCGTCCTGCCGACCATGTTCCAGCAGGTCGCCGGCGGGAAGCGCTCCGTCGGCGAGGCGGCGGGCGAGGCGGCGGAGAAGATGGACGAGGCGTTCGCCGAGTGAGCACCCCGGCGCCCGCCACGGCGCCGGTTCCCCCTCCGGCGCGCGCCCGTACCGACGCGGCCGGCCGGGGGCCGGCGAAGACGCCCGCACAGTCGGCCCGCTGGACTCCCTGGCTCTATCTGGCCCCGGCGCTGGCCGTCCTGGGCGGGCTGCTGGTCTACCCCGTCTACCAGCTGGGGCTGATCTCGGTCCTGGAGTACACCCAGGCGCAGGTCAGCGGCGGCGAACCCACCTCGTTCCGGGGCCTGGACAACTACGCCGAACTCTTCCGGGACGGCCAGTTCCGGTCGGTGCTGCTGGCGACGGTGCTCTTCGCCGCCGCCTGCGTCCTGGGCACCCTCACCACCGGCTGCGCCTGCGCCGTGCTGCTCACCCGCGTACGGGCACTGCCCCGGCTGCTGCTGATGCTGGCCGCTCTCGGGGCCTGGGCCACTCCCGCCATCACCGGCTCCACCGTCTGGGTCTTCCTCTTCGACGCCGACTTCGGCCCCGTCAACAGGGTGCTGGGGCTGGGGGACTTCTCCTGGACGTACGGACGTATGAGCGCTTTCACTCTCGTGCTGCTCGAAGTGGTGTGGTGCTCGTTCCCGCTCGTGATGGTGACCGTCTACGCGGGCATCAAGGCCATTCCCGGGGAAGTGCTGGAGGCCGCCTCGCTCGACGGCGCGAGCCAGTGGCGCGTCTGGCGGAGTGTGATGACGCCGATGCTCCGGCCGATTCTGCTCGTCGTCACGATCCAGTCGGTCATCTGGGACTTCAAGGTCTTCACGCAGATCTACGTGATGACGGGAGGCGGCGGCATCGCGGGACAGAATCTCGTGCTCAACGTGTACGCGTATCAAATGGCGTTCGCCTCCTCGCAGTACAGCCTCGGCTCGGCGATCGGAGTGGTGATGCTGATCATTCTGCTCGGTGTCACGCTGGTGTATCTGCGGCTGCTGCGGCGGAGGGGTGAGGAGCTGTGACCGCTCCACGGCTGCGGACGCGGGCCCTGCCGCGGACTTCCCCCGGGACACCGTCCCGGACGCCCGGGCAGTCCTCCGCGCGGGCGGGCCGCTCGCGTCTCCTGCCGCGCAGACCAGGGCGGACGGCCGCGGAGGTCTGCGCCGTCGTCCTCGCTCTCGTCGTCGCCTTCCCGCTTTACTGGATGGTGCTCTCCGCCTTCAAGCCGGCGGGCGAGGTGCGGTCGGCGGATCCGGTGCCCTGGACGACGGCCCCTTCGTGGGACGCGTTCCGGCGCGTCTTCGAACAGCAGGACTTCGGGCGGTACTTCCTCAACAGCCTCACCGTGGCGGCGGTCGTCGTGGTGGCCTCCGCGCTGATCGCGTTCCTGGCGGCGACGGCGGTGACGCGTTTCCGCTTCCGGTTCCGTACGACGCTGCTCATTCTCTTCCTGACGGCGCAGATGGTGCCCGTCGAGGCGCTGACGATTCCGATGTTCTTCCTCATGCGGGACTTCGGCGCACTCAACTCGCTCTTCTCGCTCGTCCTTCCGCACCTCGCCTTCTCGCTGCCGTTCGCCATCTGGATGCTGCGCGGATTCGTCAAGGCTGTGCCGGAGAGCCTGGAGGAGCAGGCGAGAGTGGACGGGGCGAGCCGCACGCGCTTTCTGTGGCAGATCCTCTTCCCGCTGGTCTTTCCCGGCCTGGTCGCGACGAGCGTCTTCTCCTTCATCTCCACCTGGAACGACTTCCTGTTCGCCAAGTCGTTCATCATCTCCGCCACGGAGAACTCCACACTGCCGATGGCGCTGCTGGTCTTCTTCGACACCGAAACGCCGGACTGGGGCGGGGTGATGGCCGCCTCCACGGTGATGACGCTGCCGGTGCTGGTCTTCTTCGTCCTGGTGCACCGGCGTCTGGTCTCCGGGCTGGGAGGGGCCGTCAAGGACTGAGGACCGACGACGGCGAACGACGAGACCCGCCTCGAAGAAGGGAGTCCTGTGCCGCTCCACGATCTCCTGCCCGCGCCCCGCTCCGTCGCTCTGTCCGACGGCCCCGGCCCCGTCCTCACCCCGGCCACCGCGCTGGACGCCGGACCCGGCACCGAGGACACCGCACGCTGGCTGCGCGGCACGCTCGGACAGTCGGCGGGGCTCGCCCTGCCGCCCGTGACCGGCGCACCGCCACCCGGCGGACGGGACGGGGGACCGGGTGCCCTCGTCCTGCGCACCGACGAGAGCGTCGCCGCCCGGCTCGGCCCGGAAGGGTACGTACTCGACGCCGGCCCCGGCGGGGTGCGGATCACCGGCGGCGCCGGGCCGGGCGTCTTCCACGGTGCCCAGACCCTGCGCCAGCTCCTGGGCCCCGCCGCGTACCGGCGCGCGAACACCGCCCCGGACGGCGGCACATGGAGCGTCCCCGCGCTGCGCGTCGAGGATTCGCCCCGCTTCCCGTGGCGCGGCTACATGCTCGACGTCGCACGGCACTTCATCCCCAAGGACGGCGTGCTGCGCACCCTCGACCTGCTGGCCGCCCACAAGCTCAACGTGCTGCATCTGCACCTGACCGACGACCAGGGCTGGCGCGTGGAGATCCGGTCCCGCCCCCGCCTGACCGGGGTGGGCGGCACCCGCGCCCGTACGCGTGTGGGCCACCGGGGAGGGGCGCCGGGCGCGGAAGCTCTGTGGGACGAGCGGGCGCACGGCGGCTGGTACACGCAGGACGACCTGCGGGAGATCGTCGCCTACGCCGCGGACCGGCACATCACCGTCGTCCCCGAGATCGACATCCCCGGCCACTCGCAGGCCGCCATCGCCGCGTACCCCGAACTCGGCAACACCGACGTGGTGGACACCGCTTCGCTGGGCGTGTGGACCGAGTGGGGAGTGAGCCCCAACGTCCTGGCGACCGGCGACGGCGTCCTGCGCTTCTACGAGGGCGTGCTGGAGGAGGTGCTGGAGATCTTCCCCTCCCGCTTCGTGCACCTCGGCGGCGACGAGTGCCCCAAGGACCAGTGGCGCGCGTCCCCCGCGGCGCAGGCGAGGATGCGGGAGTTGGGCCTGCCGGACGAGGACGCCCTGCAGGCGCGGTTCGTAGGGCACTTCGCCCGCTGGCTCGCGGCGCGCGGACGCCGCCTCATCGGCTGGGACGAGATCCTGGAGGGCTCGGCAGGCGACCCGGCGGGCGACCCGGCGGGCGGCCTGGAGGAGGGTCCGGCGGACGGTCCGGAGGGCCGTCCAGTCAGCCGCACGGGCGGTCTCGCGGAAGGTGCCGCCGTCTCCTCCTGGCGCGGCCGCGCGGGCGGCATCACGGCCGCACGCGCCGGGCACGACGTCGTGATGTGCCCCGAGCAGGAGGTGTATCTGGACCACCGGCAGGAGGCCGGTGAGGAGGAACCGGTGCCTCTCGGCTACCTGCGCACCCTGCGCGACGTGTACCACTTCGAGCCCGTGCCACCGGAGTTGGCGGGCACGGGACACGAGCGGCACGTACTGGGCGCCCAGGCCAACATGTGGACCGAGTGCACCGAGAACCAGCAGCGCGTCGACTACCAGACCTTCCCGCGTCTCGCCGCCTTCGCGGAGGTCGTCTGGTCGGCCCTCCCCCCTCCGCACGGGCGGGACTTCGGGGACTTCGAGCGGCGGATGAGCCGGGCGCACTACGCGCGTCTCGACGCGATGGGTGTCAACTACCGTCCCCCGCAGGGCCCGTACCCCTGGCAGCGCCGGCCGGGCATTCCGGGCCGGCCGGCCGGAGGAACACCTGAGGCGGTGTGACGGCGGACGCGTGCGACAGCGAGCGCCTCCCCGCCCGCCGTGAGCGGCAGGACGGTCCGGCCGGCGGGACGGCGCGACCGCAGGCAAGGGCCGGACGGGCGGGAGTGGAGCGGCCCTCAGGACGGCATGCGCACCGCGGGGCGGCAGACGGCCCGTAGCACGAAATTCCGTACAGAAGCCGTCATCCGTGCGAGAAACACCAGGAGTGACGATTCCCCTCCTCCGGTGCGAGTGGGGGATTACGGTCCTTCGGGGAGGACAGGGACGAGGGTGATGTCCACTGACGGAACAACCCTTAACGGGCCCCCGGTCCGACTGCCCGCCGAGATGTGCCAGAGTTGCCTCGTCCGGGCTGTGAGCACGTACCGTACGGGCACGGTGGCCCGGACGGACCGGGGAAGGGGCGGCTGGTTTGAGCACGCACGCACAGCATGAACAACATGCGCCACAGGCTGTGCCGTCAGTCATGCTGCCGACCACACTCGACGAGGCCGTGTCGGCACTGGCCGCGGTGCCCGCGGCCGTGCCCGTCGCAGGCGGTACGGACCTGATGGCAGGCGTCAACTCGGGACAGCTGCGCCCCGCCGCGCTCGTCGGCCTCGGCCGGATCAGCGAGCTCCGCGGCTGGCAGTACCTCGACGGACACGCGCTCCTCGGCGCCGGCCTCACCCACGCGCGCATGGGACGGCCGGACTTCGCCGCCCTCATCCCCGCGCTCGCGGCCGGTGCGCGTGCCGCCGGCCCGCCCCAGATCCGCAACGCCGGAACCCTCGGCGGCAACATCGTCAGCGCCGCACCCACCGGCGACACGCTTCCGGTGCTCGCCGCCCTCGAGGCCACCCTCCTCGTCGCGGGCCCGGAGGGCTCGCAGCGTGAGATCCCGGTGAGTCACCTGCTGGCGAACGTCGAGATGCTGCGCCCCGGCGAAGTCGTGGGCCACGTACGGGTACCGCTGCTGCACGCGCCGCAGACCTTCCTCAAGGCGACCGGACGCACCGGGCCCGGCCGCGCGCTCGCGTCCGTGGCCGTCGTCCTGGACCCGGTGCGGCGCGGAGTGCGCTGCGCCGTGGGTGCGGTCGCGCCGATGCCGCTGCGTCCGCTGGAGGCCGAGCGGTGGATCGCGTCGCTCATCGACTGGGACGGGCAGCGCGGCCTCGCCCCCGAGGCGCTGATCGCCTTCGGGGACTATGTCGCGATGGCATGCATTCCCGACCCCGCGCCCTCCGAGGAGGGCGGCGAGGCTCCCGTACTTCCGCCCGCGGCTTTCCACTTGCGGCGTACGGTGGCCACACTGGCCCGCCGAGGACTCGGGAGGGCGCTCGCATGAGCAACGGCAACGGGTACGGCGACCCCAACGCCGGCCCGCACGGCAACGAATACGGGTACGGGTACGGATACGGCCAGGGGTACGGCGACGGCTACGGAGAGGGCCACCACCCCGAGTACGGCACCGGTCACGGCGACGAAGAGCGGCGCGCCTACCCGCAGGAGGGCTGGGGCGGCGAATCCGACGCGGACGCCACCGCGTTCGTCCAGCTCCCCAGCGGACCGCTGCCCCCCGCCGGAGCCGGAGCCGACGCGTGGGGACCGCTCGCCGCGCCCGGTACCGGCCAGGGCGGCTACACGCCGCCGCCGCTGGACCCCGCGCAGGTCGCCGGGCAGCCGGGGTCGGCGCCTCTCACGTCGGCCGCGACGAGCGACCCGTCGGGCACGGGGCAGTGGGCGCGTCCCTTCGGGCAGGAGGGGCCGGGCGCCGGCCAGTTCTACGGGCAGGACGAGGGTCACGGCGCCGCTTCGTACGCGCAGCAACAGCAGCAGTACCCGCCGCCGCACGTACAGCAGCAGGAACAGCGCTTCCCCTCGGCGCCCTCGGCGCCCTCGGCGTCCTCCGAACCCTCGGCGGACCCCGGCTCCGCCGCAATGGGACAGGGCGCGGCCGCCGCGCTCGCGGGCTCGCACGAGGCGCGTACGCAGCGCCGCCCGCTCGGCTCGGGCGGCGGCGTTCCGGAGGGCGAAGCGGAACGCATAGGACCCGGCACTTCCTCCGGCCCGGGGCAGACCGGGCAGCAGCACATGACAGCGGCACAGTTCGCGGATGCGCACGCGCGCCGGCAGGTTCCCTTCGACGGTCAGGGGGAGGGGCAGCAGCCTCAGGGGCCGGTCCCCGGCGCCCCGCAGAGCGCGGCAGACGGAGGCGAGTACGCCCCCGCACAGGACGGCAACGCCGTTGCCGCCGCGCACAGTACGCAGGACGAAGTAAAGAACGCACAGGACGCACAGGACGCCCGCGGGGCCGGCCCGGACCTGAGCGGTACCGACGGCAGTGGCCTGAACGGGGCAGGCTCCGAAGACAGCGGCGCCGCCACCGACAACGCCGCCGCCACCGACAGCGGCACCGAGGGCAACGGGCGCGCGGGCATGGGCACCGTGCGCTCCGGGCTGCCGTGGACACCGTCGTCGGGCCCCGCGCCGCAGCCGTCGCCGTCCGCGGACACCCCGGGCAGCGAGCACACCGCCACCGGCCACTGGGCCGCGGCCGGCCAGGACGGACCCGCTCCCGGCAACGGACGCGCCGACAGCCCCCCGGCTCCGGAGCCCTCCGCGGCGCCGGACGTACCCGCCGCGGGCGCGGCCCCGCACCTCTCTCCCGAGAGGCCGGCCGACGAAGCGCCGTCCGGACGGACGACCGAGGGAACACCCCCCGACGCGACGGGCCCCGACGCCACAGGCCCCGGAGAGACCGTCACCGACGACGGCGTCTCCGAGGAGGCGCCCGTCGAACTCGCCCCCGAACTGGGCGGCGAACACCCCCACGTGTCGTACGTCCTGCACGTCAACGGCTTCGACCGACCCGTCACCGACGCCTGGATCGGCGAGTCGCTGCTCTACGTCCTGCGTGAGCGGCTCGGTCTGGCGGGTGCCAAGGACGGCTGCTCGCAGGGCGAGTGCGGCGCGTGCTCCGTCCAGGTCGACGGCAGGCTCGTCGCCTCCTGTCTCGTCCCCGCCGCAACCTCCGCCGGCAGCGAGATCCGTACGGTCGAAGGGCTGGCCGCCGACGGCGCACCCTCCGACGTGCAGCGCGCCCTGACCGAGTCGGGCGCCGTGCAGTGCGGCTTCTGTGTGCCCGGGCTGGCGATGACGGTGCACGATCTGCTGGAGGGCAACCACGCGCCCAGCGAGCTGGAGACCCGCAAGGCCATCTGCGGCAACCTGTGCCGCTGCTCCGGCTACCGGGGCGTGCTCGACGCCGTTCACAAGGTCGTCACGGAGCGGGCGGAGCAGGCCGCACGCGAAGACGCGGAGGCGGAAGCCGAAGCGCAGGCCGCCGGGATGGACGAGCGGATGGCTGCCCCGCCGCGCATCCCGCACCAGGCGGGGCCGGGCGCGGGCGGCGCGTACTTCCCCGAGGGAGGCGGCCTATGAGGCGCCAGGGTTTCTCCGGTGCCGCGGCCCCGCACCCCGGCCGCCGGGCCGGTAGCCGGGCCCTGGGGCACCCCCGCCCGGCGGCGCCCGCCGGTACGGAACCCGACGGCGACGGCGGGGTAAGCGGCGCAGCCGCAAGCAGAAGCGGCAGCAGCGCGGGCAGCGGCGTGAGCGACAGCGCAGGCAGCGGCGCACGCGGCGGCGGACACGCAGGTGCACGCCGCGGCGGGCACGGAGGAAGACGACGCGGACGACGCGGACCACGCGCCGGACGATGCGGAAAGGCAGCGGCATGACCAGCACGGCCGACGGCCCCGGCGCCGTCACAGCGACCCCCGCCCAAGGCACCCCGCTCTCCTCCGACCCGGCCGACCGCGCCACGCACACGCACGGAATCGGCGTGTCCCTCCCCTCCACCGACGCACCCGCCAAGGCCGAGGGGACCTTCCCCTACGCGGCCGACCTGTGGGCGGAGGGCCTGCTGTGGGCCGCCGTCCTGCGCTCGCCGCACCCGCACGCCCGCATCCTCTCGATCGACACCTCGCAGGCCGCGGCTCTGTCCGGCGTGCACGCCGTCGTCACGCACGAGGACGTACCGGGCGACGCCGGACACGGACGCAAGGTCGCCGACCAGCCCGCCTTCGCACGTGACCTCGTGCGCTACTACGGCGAACCCGTCGCCGCCGTCGCCGCCGACCACCCGGACACGGCGAGGCTCGCGGCCGCCGCCATCGCGGTCGAGTACGAGCCGCTGGAGGCGGTCACCGACCCCGAGAAGTCCTTCGAGTCCGAACCGCTGCACCCCGACGGCAACCTGATCCGCCACATCCCGCTGCGCTTCGGCGACCCGGACGTGGCCGGCGAGGTCGTCGTCGAGGGCCTCTACCGCATCGGCCGCCAGGACCCCGCCCCCATCGGAGCGGAGGCCGGGCTCGCCGTGCCGCGTCCCGACGGCGGTGTGGAGATCTACACCGCCTCCACCGACCCGCACACCGACCGCGACCTCGCCGCCGCCTGCTTCGGCCTGCCGCCCGAGCAGGTCAAGGTCGTCGTCACGGGCGTCCCCGGCGCGATGGGCGACCGTGAGGACACCGGCCTCCAGGTGCCGCTGGGCCTGCTGGCCATGCGCACCGGCAGCCCGGTGAAGCTCGCGGCGACCCGCGAGGAGTCCTTCCTCGGACACGCGCACCGACACCCCACCCTCCTGCGCTACCGCCATCACGCGGACGCGGAGGGCAAGTTGCTCAAGGTCGAGGCGCAGATCCTGCTGGACGCGGGCGCGTACGCCGACACCACCGGCGACGCACTCGCCGCCGCCGTCTCCTTCGCCGCCGGCCCGTACGTCGTACCGCACGCGTCGATCGACGGCTGGGCCGTACGTACGAACAACCCGCCCTCCGGCCATGTGCGGGGCGAGGGCGCGATGCAGGTGTGCGCGGCGTACGAGGGCCAGATGGACAAGCTGGCGGCCCAGTTGCGCATGGACCCCGCCGAGCTGCGGCTGCGCAACGTACTGGCGACCGGCGACATGCTGCCCACCGGGCAGACCGTCACCTGCCCGGCACCCGTCTCCGAACTGCTGCGTGCCGTACGGGAGTCGCCCCTCCCCGCGCTGCCCAAGGACAGCCCCGAACGGGACTGGCTGCTGCCCGGCGGCCCCGAGGGCGCGGGCGAACCCGGCGCCGTACGGCGCGGCGTGGGCTACGCGCTCGGCATGGTGCACATGCTCGGAGCCGAGGGCGCGGACGAGGTCTCCACCGCCACGGTCAAGGTCACCGGGCCGGTGGCGACGGTCATGTGCGCGGCCGTCGAGACCGGCCAGGGGTTCTCCACGCTCGCCCGTCAGATCGTGCAGGAGACGCTGGGCATCGAGGAGGTGCACGTCGCCTCCGTCGACACCGACCAGCCGCCTGCGGGCGCCGGTGCGCACAGCAGACACACCTGGGTCTCGGGCGGCGCGGTCGAGCGGGCCGCGAAGATGGTCCGTGCGCAGCTTCTTCAGCCGCTGGCCGCCAAGTTCGGGATGACGACGGAGCTGCTGTCGATCGCCGACGGCAAGATCACCTCCTACGACGGAGTGCTCTCAACGACCGTCATGGAAGCCCTCGAGGGCAAGGAGCTGTGGGCCACGGCCCAGTGCCGTCCCCACCCCACGGAGCCGCTGGACGAGACCGGACAGGGCGACGCCTTCGTCGGGCTGGCCTTCGCCGCCGTACGGGCCGTCGTGGACGTCGACATCGAACTGGGCTCCGTGCGTGTGGTCGAGATGGCCATCGCACAGGACGTCGGACGGGTGCTGAACCCCCGCCAGCTCCACGCCCGTATCGAGGCGGGAGTCACCCAGGGCGTCGGCGCCGCGCTGACGGAACACCTGCGCATCGCACGCGGCGTGGTGCGCCGCCCCGACTTCACCGGCTACGCGCTGCCGACCGCGCTGGACGCTCCCGACATCCGCATCGTCAAACTCGTCGAGGAGCAGGACGTGGTGGCGCCCTTCGGGGCCAAGGCCGCCTCCGCCGTCCCGGTGGTCGTCTCACCGGCGGCGGTCGCCTCGGCCGTACGGGCGGCGACGGGGCGGCCCGTGAACCGGCTGCCGATCAGGCCGCAGGCGGCGGTCGGGGCGTAGCCCGTACAACCGGAGTTGCCACCGCCGGGGTTGACGGTGACCGCTGCCTTGCACGCGCGTGGAAGTGCTGTGAAAGACCGGAACCTGAGTACGGCACCCCATGCGCCAACTGTCGTACCCTGACAGGCTTTACGGACAGCACACATCCCGACATCGCGGGGAAACCGACCGCGTGGCCTGTTGTTTCAGTCCGATAGCGACTGTCGGGGGCGCGTGGCATCGTGTCGGGTCGAGTTACTACTCTGTATAGCTGCAACACGTGTGGCAGGTCGGCGGAATTCGCATACGGGGACGGTGGATGACATGGCGGTGCCGGACGACGCGGCCGGGAGGGCCGCGGTACAGCAGGGCATGACGCCGGGCACAGCGGGGGCGCTGAAGACCGAGCTGGAGTCGCTGCAGGGATTCAAGAAGCGCGTGGACGGGCTGCTCATGGAGCTCCGTGAATCCGAGGCCGACCCGAAACGCATCGGCGAGGAACGCATGGACGCGGGCACCCTCGGCGCCAACTTCGCCGAGGCCACCGGCCTCTACCGCGTCTACGGGCAGGTCCACGACCAGCTGACGACGCTCTCGCGACTGCTCTCGGGCCAGATCGACGGGCTGAGCATGGCGGTCAACGGTGCCGAAAAGGGCTACAGCGAGAACGACCACGAGGTCGCCCGCCGCATGTGGGCGATCCAGACGGAGCTCCAGAAGCACTACGACCCGAAGCGCGACCCGTACGCGGAAGACGGCAAGGGCGACGGCGGCGGCAGCGACGACCGGCCCAACCGAGGCAACGACGAGCAGCAGCAGCCCGGCGACGGCGGGAGTGCCTGATCGTGTTGCGATGCCGACGAGGGAACAGACGAGAGAGGAGCGCTGAGAGCCATGGGTAACTCCAGCGACAGCGGGGGCGGTTCCTTCTTCAACCCGGCACGGATCATCCAGGACATGTTCGTGGAGACGGACTTCGAATCCCGAGGTCACCCGGACATGGAGCAGATGATCGATGCCGCTCAGCCTGCCAGGGCGAAGCGACTGGGGGAGAAGCTCGTCCAGGCGGCCTCGGTGATCGACGACATCGGCATGGAACTCAAGGGCCGTAAGGACAAGGTCGACTGGGAAGGTGAGGGAGCCGACTCCTTCCGCAGCTGGGTCACGCAGATGTCCAGCGCGACCTTGCGTCTCTCCGAGATGAGCAAGAACGCCGGCGAATGGATGCAGACCGCTGCGGAGACACTGACCGAGGTCAAGAGGGATATGCCGAAGTACTCGGCGTCCTCCAAGGCGACCCTCGACGAGTACATGTCCCGCAACCCGGCCGGCCTCCTGACGCTCGGTTCACGTCAGGCGGACCCGCCGGGCGCGAACAGCGTGCTGACGGGCCCCTCCCAGGGCGAGGCGTACGACGCCAGCCAGAAACTGGCCAACGACCACGGCGAAGCGGTCCGCCAGATGAGGAAGCTGGCGCAGTCGTACTCCATGTCCTCAATGGCGATGGGCGCAACGGAGGCACCGACGTTCCCGCCTATGCCGGACGGGTGGATGCCGCCGAAACCTCCGGAAGGCGTCATGCAGGGCGGCCACATGGGCGCCTCGACAGTTGACGCAGCACCGGGAACCCAGTCTGCTTCGGCTGTTGGGTCGGGACCTGCCCCAACAGGATCGGCAACTCCTGACCCGACGCCGCAGATCGACCGTGCCGTAGGCACTGAGGTCGCGGGTGGCGTTGCCATGCCGGATGCCCCCACAGCGAGTCCTGCGACTACGGGCCCCTCGGCAACGTCGAACTCTGGGCAAACCGTCGGTGTACCGCCAGTAGCCCCTGTGACCAACGCAGGTATGGGCCGAGTCGCCGGTATGGGACGACCTGGGCCGATCAGCGGCAAGGCCGTACCCGGAAGCCCGATCGGACGCGCTCCTGGGATGCCGGGACAGGCAGGACTCGGCAACCCGCGTGCCATTGGTCGCCTTCCCGGTGACCACGGGAATGGCATCTATGGGGGCCGTCCCGGTACGTCAGCGAATGCGCAACCGCCCCGTGGCCTTGCTCGTGGCACAGTCATCGGTGCAGAAGGGGGGGCTCAGGGCCAGCAGAACCGAGGGCTCATGGGCCGGTCGGGAATGGGCATGGGGTCTGGCATGGGTGGTGCTGGCGCCAATCAGTCGGGAATCGTCGGGGGTCGGTCCTTGGCCCCGCGTCCTGGCGGCATGGTGGGCAATGCTCAGATGCGTCCGGGTACTCCTGTCGGGCAGCCGTTCACACAGGGTGGCTCCGGCCTTGCCCGGGGAGCATCGTCGACAGCAGCAAACTCCCTGTCCGGGCAGAGCACTCAGGCCGGCCGCGGGTTGGTCGGTGGAGCACTCTCGGGGCGCCCTGGTGAGCGGCGTGATGAGAATGGCCAACGGCCTCACTACCTCGTGGAAGACGAGGAAACTTGGTCGCCGGGGAAGCAGAGAACGGCGC
>NZ_AUKW01000023.1:0-112652 GCF_000424965.1 Streptomyces sp. TAA204 | reverse complement strand
CCCGCCATGAGGATCTCCTCCTTGCGGGTGCCCGAAGCGTCCACGTCCACCGCGGGGAAGATCCTCTTCTCCGACAGCTTCCGGTCCAGCTTCAGCTCCATGTTGCCGGTGCCCTTGAACTCCTCGAAGATCACCTCATCCATCCGCGAACCGGTCTCCACCAGCGCCGCGGCCAGAATCGTCAGCGATCCCCCGTCCTCGATGTTGCGCGCCGCACCGAAGAACTTCTTCGGCGGATACAGCGCCGTGGAATCCACACCACCGGACAGGATCCGCCCCGAGGCCGGAGCCGCCAGGTTGTAGGCACGACCCAGCCGCGTGATGTTGTCCAGCAGCACCACCACGTCGTGCCCCAGCTCCACCAGCCGCTTCGCACGCTCGATCGCCAGCTCCGCGATCGTGGTGTGATCCTCGGCCGGACGGTCGAAGGTGGAGGAGATCACCTCACCCTTCACCGACCGCTGCATGTCGGTGACCTCTTCCGGCCGCTCGTCCACCAGCACCACCATCAGATGGCACTCGGGATTGTTCACCGTGATCGAGTTCGCGATCGACTGCAGCACCATCGTCTTGCCCGCCTTCGGCGGCGCGACGATCAGACCCCGCTGCCCCTTCCCGATCGGCGAGACCAGATCGATGATCCGCGAGGTGAGCTGATTCGGCTCCGTCTCCAGACGCAGCCGCTCCTGCGGATACAGCGGCGTCAGCTTGTTGAACTCCGCCCGCGACCGCCGCCCCTCCGGCGAAGCACCGTTGACCGAGTCCAGCCGCACCAGAGCGTTGAACTTCTCCCGCCGCTCCCCCTCACGCGGCTGCCGCACCGCACCGGTGACATGATCACCCTTGCGCAGCCCGTTCTTCCGCACCTGCGCCAACGACACATACACATCGTTCGGACCCGGCAGATACCCCGACGTCCGCACGAACGCGTAGTTGTCCAGGATGTCCAGGATCCCCGCCACCGGAATCAGAACATCATCCTCCGCCACCTGCGGCTCAGCCTCATCACGCCCACCACGGCGTCCACGGCGGTCGCGGTAACGGCCCCGGCGGCCACGGCGGCCGCCCTCGAAGTCGTCGTCGTCCCTGCGGCCGCCGCCGCCCTGGTTCTGGCCGCCCTGATTCTGGCCGCCGCCCTGGTTCTGACCGCCGCCGTCGCCGCCCTTGCTGCCGCGGCCGCGCTGGCGGTCGCGCTTGGACTGACGGTCCTGCTGCCGGCCGCCGCCGTCGCCCCGGCCGTCGCCACGCTGGCCATCGCCCTTGCCGGACGAACCGCCGTCGCCGCGGCCCTCGTTCCTGCTCTCGTCGGCGTCGCCGTCGGCCCTGCCGTTGCCCTCACCGCGGCGCCCGCGGCGCTCGCCGCCGGACTTCTCCTCGTTGGCGGGCTGCCCGGGAATGTCGATCTGCCCGTCCTGCCCGCCGTCTTCGGCGGTGTTGCCCGTACGTGCCTTGGACGTCGCCCGGCGCTTCGGCTTGGAACCCGCGTCGGCCGTGTCCTTACCGGCCTCGCCTTCCTTGCCCCGCGAGGAGGACGCGTCGGCCTGTCCGGCCGAACCCCCGCCCGCCTGCCTCTCCTTGATGGTCTCGATCAGCTGGCTCTTACGCATCCGCGCGGTGCCCTTGATGCCGAGGCCGGAGGCAACCTGCTGAAGCTCGGCGAGCACCATGCCCTCGAGTCCGGTGCCGGAGCGCCGACGCTTGGGCGCAGCACCGGAGGCAGGCGCGGCGGATGCGTCCGTGGCAGGCGCGTCGGCTTTGTCCGCGGACGTACCCCCGGAAGGGGTACCACCCGAGCCTGCGGGCTCGGAGGGAGCGGCGTTCACGCCCATCAGATCGGTGGTGTCGCTCACTAAGGGTCCTTCCCTGGAGCGGACGTCGGCCTGTCTGGCTCGGCGACCGGTCGTGCTGTCCGGCGGTGATCCTGTACGAGCGGACCTGGCCGAAACGGTGGTTCCGCCTGAATGTGCGGCGGGGAGATCAATTCATGGTTCGGCGTGCAACAAGGACGCAAATGTGTCCCGCACGCCGGCTCCGGAGCGGGCTCGGGACTGCTCAGCATGCAGAGCAGCGTGGGAGGCTCCTGGAGGAAGAGGCGATCCCTGGGCCTGTGCCCTGGGGGACCACTCAAGCACCGCACCCTACGGGCCGCCACTGAAACTCACGTGCGGACCACGAGACTGCGGGTACTGACTTGAGGTTAACACTACCGAGTCCAACAAACATTCCCCCTTTCCTGGATCTCTTCCGGACCCTGGCCCTCCCCCGGGCCCCGGCGGGCCCCGGGAAGCCGTTCGCTGTCACTGAGGTGCATCGCGGGGGCCACCCTCCGCCTTGAGCGGAAGGACGCCGGCGCCCGTGGTGTCGAGGCTCAGCCTGTTCGCCGTCCATTTCTCCCCGGCGAGCCGGGCCACCTTCTCGGCGGCGCCGTTCCCCATGGGCAGTGCGAGCACCGTCGGGCCCGCACCGGAGACAACAGCTGGGACGTCGTCCGCCCGCAGCCGGTTCACCAGTTCCACGCTCTCCTGCATCGCGGGGGCGCGGTACTCCTGGTGCAGGCGGTCCTCCGTCGCGGGCAGCAGCAGCTCGGGACGCCTGGTCAGCGCCTCCACGAGCAGTGCGGCCCGTCCGGCGTTGAACGCCGCGTCCACATGCGGGACATGACGAGGCAACAGCCCGCGCGCCGTCTCCGTCAGCAACGGCACCGCCGGCACGAAGACCACGGGGACGACGGATTCCGCGGGCTCCATCCTGATGGCCCGCGCGGCACCCGCGTCCATCCACGCCAGGGTGAAGCCGCCGAGCAGACAGGCCGCGACGTTGTCGGGATGGCCCTCGGCCTCGGTGGCCAGCTCCAGCATCGCGGCGTCGTCGAGCCTGGCCTCGCCGCCGGTGGTGACCGCGCGGGCCGCGACGATGCCCGCGCAGATCGCGGCGGAGGAGGAGCCCAGCCCGCGCCCGTGCGGAATGCGGTTGGCGCAGACGACCTCCAGGCCGCGCGGCTGGCCGCCGAGCAGGTCGAAGGCGGTACGCAGCGAGCGTACGAGCAGGTGGTCCTCGTCGCGCGGCAGGCTCTCGGCTCCCTCGCCGGCGATGTCCACATGCAGACCGGAGTCGGCGACGCGGACGACCACGTCGTCGTACAGGCCCAGCGCGAGCGCCAGGCTGTCGTAGCCCGGGCCGAGGTTGGCGCTGGTGGCGGGAACACGCACGCGGACG
Organism: Streptomyces sp. TAA204; assembly: GCF_000424965.1. Lineage (NCBI taxonomy): Bacteria > Bacillati > Actinomycetota > Actinomycetes > Kitasatosporales > Streptomycetaceae > Streptomyces > Streptomyces sp. TAA204. Next base: position 109,436 of record NZ_AUKW01000023.1, on the reverse strand, counting down.
GGCGCTGCGCGGAACGCGGGGCCGGCCATCTTCCGATGACTCTCCTTGGTTGGTTGACGCGATTTCCCGTGGACCGCGGCGAGACGCCGGACCGGCCGCTGACCCTGTGTGCTTACGGACCTGACGGCCCTGACGAAGCCCCCGGCAAAGCACGGGGCGGCCCCGAAATACGTTCGTGGGGTTCGGGGTTGTCCCAGCTTATCGAAGGTGGGTTCAGTGGCGACACAGGGCGCACGGGAGGCGCACGATGCGTGTCGTGAGCAGCTCCGCGCTCCCTCGTCACCTGCATCCGTACCCGTCTGTCCCCGTTCCGCAACCCCGTGCCTCGCTGCGTGCGCCTCCCGCGCGCGGCGTCGGACGCCGAAACCCCGGGACGGCCCCTGCCGAACCGGCGGTCGCGGCGAGTCCCGGCCGGTCGTGGGCCGGTCGTGGGCCGGTCAGACGAGCCCGAGGCGCTCGGCCGCCGCGTCCGCGTCGATCGGCACGGTCACCGGCCGCGGAGCGCCCGCCACCGCCCAGTCCGGGTCCTTCAGCCCGTTGCCCGTGACGGTGCACACGACCCGCTGTCCCGGCTCGAGCGCTCCCTGCTCGGCGGCCTGGAGCAGGCCGGCGACGGAGGCGGCGGAGGCGGGCTCCACGAAGACGCCCTCCCGCGAGGACAGCAGCTTGTAGGCGCGCAGGATCTGACGGTCCGTCACGGAATCGATGAAGCCGCCCGACTCGTCCCGGGCCCGCTCCGCCATCTCCCACGAAGCGGGATTGCCGATCCGGATGGCGGTGGCGATCGTGCTGGGGTCCTTCACGGCCTCACCGCGCACGATGGGTGCCGCGCCGGACGCCTGGAAGCCCCACATCCGCGGCGTACGGGTGGCCGGGCCGTCGGGGGCCGCGTATTCGCGGTAACCCCTCCAGTAGGCCGTGATGTTGCCGGCGTTGCCCACCGGCAGGACGTGGATGTCGGGTGCGTCCCCGAGCATGTCGACGATCTCGAACGCCGCCGTCTTCTGCCCCTCGATGCGGTAGGGGTTGACCGAATTGACAAGCGCCACGGGGTACTTGTCGGACAGACCCCGGGCGAGGGTGAGGCAGTCGTCGAAGTTGCCGTCCACCTGCAGGATCTTCGCGCCGTGCACCAGCGCCTGGCCCATCTTGCCCAGTGCGATCTTTCCCTGCGGCACCAGCACGGCGCAGACCATGCCCGCCCGTACCGCGTAAGCGGCGGCGGACGCCGAAGTGTTGCCCGTGGAGGCGCAGATGACCGCCTGCGCGCCTTCCTCCTTCGCGCGCGTGATGGCCGTGGTCATTCCGCGGTCCTTGAAGGAGCCGGTGGGATTGGCGCCCTCGACCTTGAGATGGACGTCGCAGCCGGTGAGTTCGGACAGCAGCTGCGCCGGCACGAGCGGGGTGCCGCCCTCACGCAGGCTGACGGCCGCGGTGCCGGCGCTGACGGGCAGCCGGTCGCGGTACTCCTCGATGATGCCGCGCCACTGACGGCTGGTGGCGGGCGCCGTGGCCGCGGCGGGCGCGGCGGACGGGCCGGAAGCTGCGGCCGGGCCGGATGCGGCGCTTTCCATGGTGGTCACTGTCCTCAACTCCAAGTCCCCTGGGGCCTGCTCGCCTTCATTCGCCCTCGACCCGCATGATGCTGGCGACACCGCGCACGGTGTCGAGTCTGCGCAACGCCTCGACGGTCGCGCTCAGGGCGGAGTCGGCCGCGCGGTGCGTGACGACGACGAGCCACGCGTCACCGTCCTTGCCCTGCTGCCGGACGGTGTCGATGGACACGCCGTGCTCGGCGAAGGTGGTGGCGACCTGGGCCAGGACACCGGGTTTGTCGGCCACGTCGAGGCTGATGTGGTAGCGCGTGACCACCTCGCCCATGGGCGAGACGGGAAGCTGCGCATACGCCGATTCGCCCGGCCCCCTGGCCCCGTTGAGCTTGTTGCGGCAGGCCGCCACGAGGTCGCCCAGTACGGCGGAGGCGGTGGGTGCGCCGCCGGCGCCCGGCCCGTAGAACATCAGCTGCCCCGCCGCGTCCGACTCGACGAAGACGGCGTTGTACGCCTCGCGGACGTTGGCCAGCGGGTGGCTGAGCGGGATCATCGCCGGGTGCACGCGTGCCGTGACGGACCGGCCGTCGGCCGCGCGCTCGCAGATGGCGAGGAGCTTGACCGTGCAGCCCATGCGTTTGGCGGAGGCGATGTCCGCGGCGGTGACCTCCGTCAGGCCCTCGCGGTGCACGTCGTCCAGGCGTACGCGGCTGTGGAAGGCGATCCCGGCGAGGATGGCGGCCTTGGCCGCGGCGTCGAAACCCTCGACGTCGGCGGTCGGGTCGGCCTCCGCGTAGCCGAGCGCCGTGGCCTCGTCCAGGGCCTCGCCGTATCCGGCGCCGCTGGAGTCCATCCGGTCGAGGATGAAGTTCGTGGTGCCGTTGACGATGCCGACGACACGGTTGACCTTGTCGCCGGCCAGGGACTCGCTCAGCGGCCGCACGAGCGGGATGGCGGCGGCCACGGCAGCTTCGTAGTACAGGTCGCCGCCCTGCTTCTCGGCCGCCTCGTGGAGGGTGGGGCCGTCCTGGGCGAGCAGCGCCTTGTTGGCGGTCACGACGCTGGCGCCGTGCTCGAAGGCGGAGGTGATCAGGGCGCGGGCGGGCTCGATACCGCCGATGACCTCGATGACGACGTCGATGTCCTCGCGCGTGACGAGGGCGGCGGCGTCGCTGGTCACCAGGGCGGGGTCGATGCCCTCCCGTACCCGGTCGGGGCGGCGTACGGCGACGCCCGCCAGCTCGACCGGGGCTCCGATACGGGCGGCGAGGTCGTCCGCGTGCGTCGTCATGATGCGTGCCACCTCTGAGCCGACGACTCCACAGCCCAGCAGCGCCACCTTCAGCGGACGCGTACGCATCATCCGACCTCGCCTCTCGTCATTTCCTGTGCTGTCAGTCTCACGTACCGGTCCGGAGATTCCACGCTCGTTCCAGAATGTGGGACGTATATCTCGCTAACCGACATCGAGACGCAAGAGATCCTCTTGCGTCTCCCGGCGGATGATCACCCGCGACTCTCCGTCGCGCACTGCGACGACCGGCGGGCGCAGCGCATGGTTGTAGTTGTTCGCCATGGAACGGCAGTACGCACCCGTCGCGGGGACGGCGATCAGGTCGCCGGGCGCGATGTCCGAGGGCAGGAACGCGTCCCGTACGACGATGTCGCCACTCTCGCAGTGCTTGCCGACCACGCGGGAGAGCATCGGCTCGGCGTCGGACGTCCGGGAGACCAGCGAGACGCTGTACTCCGCGTCGTACAGGGCCGTGCGGACGTTGTCCGACATGCCGCCGTCCACGCTGACGTACGTACGAAGGCCCGGCAGCCTCTTGACCGTACCGACCTCGTAGACCGTGCACGCCGACGGACCGACGACGGCGCGGCCCGGCTCGACCGACAGCCGGGGCACCGACAGGCCCGCGCCGCGGCACTCACGGCTGACGATCTCTCGGAGGGAACGGGCGATCTCGTGCGGCTCGCTGGGATCGTCGTCGGAGGTGTAGGCGATGCCGAGGCCGCCGCCGAGGTCGATCTCCGGCAGCTCCAGACCGTGCTCGTCCCTGATGTCGGCGAGCAGGCCGACGACGCGGTGGGCGGCGACCTCGAAGCCGGAGGTGTCGAAGATCTGCGAACCGATGTGGGAGTGGATGCCGACCAGCTCCAGGCTGTCCAGCTTCAGCACCCGCCGTACGGCCTCCGCCGCCGGCCCTCCCCCGGCACCCTGGTGGCCGCCGGTGAGGGCCAGACCGAACTTCTGGTCCTCGTGCGCCGTCGCGATGAACTCGTGGGTGTGCGCCTCGACGCCGACAGTGACGCGGATCTGCACCGGCTGACGCTTCCCGAGACGGTCGGCGATGTGCGCGACACGGACGATCTCCTGGAAGGAGTCCAGCACGATGCGCCCCACGCCCGCCTCGACGGCCTGCTCGATCTCGGCGGAGGACTTGTTGTTGCCGTGCAGCGCGATGCGCTCCGGAGGCATGCCGCCGGCGAGCGCGATGGACAGCTCGCCGCCCGAGCAGACGTCGAGGTTGAGCTCCTCCTCGGTCAGCCAGCGCACGACGGCGCGGGAGAGGAAGGCCTTGCCCGCGTAGAAGACGTCGGCGTCCTGCCCGAACGCCTCACGCCAGGCGCGGCAGCGGGCGCGGAAGTCGGCCTCGTCGAGGACGTAGACCGGTGTGCCGTACTCCTCGGCCAGGTCCTTCACGTCGAGCCCGCCGAGGGTGACGGAACCCGTCACGGTGCGGGTGGTGGTCTTCGGCCAGACGCGGGGGTCGAGGTCGTTGATGTCGGCGGGCGGTGCGACGTAGTGGCCCTCGGGGAGGACGTCGGCGTACCGGGGCCCGGCGGGGTGCGCGGAGCGGCTCATGCGGGGGCCCCGCTCTCACGGTGGTTCCTGTGGGCGCTGTGGTCCCCGTGGAGCGGGGGCTGTTCACGCGGCCCGCGCCGCTCGTGCTGCTCATGCGGCTCGTACTGCTCGTACTGGTTCACGTCGATCGTTGTTCCTTCGGGAAGTCTCGTTCGGGAGGTCTCGGGAGACTCGGAGGTCCGACCGGAGCTCTCAGGGACGAGGGCTCACGGCTCACTCCGGCTCACAGGTGTTCGGGGGCGGTCACGCCGAGCTGGGACAGGCCGCCTGCCAGCACCGCCCCGGTGGCTTCGACGAGAGCCAGCCGGGCACGGTGGGCGGCCCCGGGTTTCTCGTCCCCGCGGGGCAGCGGCGGGCAGTGGTCGTGGAAGTCGAAGAACGCCTCGCCGACCGCGACGAGATGACGGGCCTGCCGCGGGCGGCTGCCCTGCTCGCTGACGCGCCGGTGGTCGGCGAGGAGCGCCAGCAGCGCCCGTCCACTGCCGCCGCAGGCCACCTCGGTGCCGGCGGCGTACGCATCGCTGCGGAAACCCAGGTCGTGGGCGTTGCGGGAGAGAGCACGGGTGCGGGCGTGCGCGTACTGCACATGGAAGAGGGGGCTGGACGTCGCCGTTCGTACGGCGAGCGCGGCGGGGGCGTCGCCGGTGGCGGCGCTCCACTGAGCGATGTCGGCGGCGGGGGCGTCGCTGCCCGGCCGGTGGGCGTGACGCGGGCCGCTGTGGGCGAGGCCGGTCTGCTCGTCCCGTTCGTCCCGTTCGCTCTGCTCGCTCTGCTCGGTGGTATCGACCCGCTCTGGCGACGACTCGGACAGCTCCGCCACGAGGGCCGACCGCGCCCGGTCGTCCAGCGTGACGTTGAGGAAGCCGCCTCCTGCGATCTCCACCCCTGCCACCCCGTCCTGCCGGGCGAGCGCGGTCCGCAGGACGCGTGCCGCTTCGAGCGGCGCGATGCCCGCGGCCCTGGCGACCTGGAAGGCGACGCTGAGCGCGTAGTCCCCCTCCCCGCGCCGCGGCGGCGCCTCGACGACCACACGCCGGGGCATGCCGAAGTCCTCGGGTGCCTCGCCGGGAGCGGCCTTGCCGAGATCACCGCTCTCGGCGGCGCGACGCACCACGTGCAGCACGGTGCGGGAGAGCTGGGCGGGTGTCACAGGGCAAGCGTATGGGAGAGGGGGTGGGTGAGAGCGAACCGGTTTCCCCGGTCGGCGCACCGGCAACGGCGTCGGAGTGCGGAGGCGTGTGTGCTGATGACGGACGCACGCGGATGCGGTGCCGGTCTGTGGCTCTCGTGCGGGTGCGGGACGGCGTCAACATGCCGCGCTGCCGCGTCACCCGACGGGGCGGGCGGAGGCGCGGGACCAGGGCCGACAGGGCGAGCGCGGCACCCGCCACGTCCACCGCGCTCTCGGGCGTCAGCGGCGGGCCGGGCGGGCATCGGACTCGTTCGCCTCGCCCGTCCCCCCGGAGGGGTCGTCCTCGCGCTGCTCGGCGCCCGTCAACTGCCGGACCATCCGCACCAGTTCGGCCGGCTCGAACGGCTTCGCGAGGAGAGCGTCGACCGGGGGCTCCTCCCCGCCCTCCTCGCCCCCGAGATGGGAACGGCCGCTGACGATCGCGACGGGGATGTGCCGCGTGCGGGGATCGGAGCGGAGACGGGCGGCGGTACGCAGCCCGTCGAGACGCGGCATCATCACATCGAGTGTGACGAGATCCGGCCGGACACCGTGCACGACGTCCAGGCACTCGACACCGTCGGCAGCGGTCACCACCTCGAAGCCCTCCAGCTCGAGATTGACCTTGATCAACTGCCGGACAACCTTGTCATCGTCCACCACAAGGACCCGGCCGAACACACCTGGCACGCGACAAAGCCTAGGCATACACCTAGGGCGGCGTCCGGCTTTTGCCCCTTTCCACCCGTGCGGGGGGCTTCCCTGTGGGACGCGGCCGGCGGTTCGGCGGTTCCCACGTGCCCGGCGGCGGGTCCGTCGCCTGGCAGGACACCGCCTCCCCGCAGGCCCGGGCTCCCGAAAACCGGGTTCCGGTGCACCACCGCTGAGCTGATACTGTTCCTCCTGTCGCCGCCGAGAGCGCCGACAGAGCCCCCGTAGCTCAGGGGATAGAGCAACGGCCTCCGGAGCCGTGTGCGCAGGTTCGAATCCTGCCGGGGGTACTTCCGATCAAGGCTCTGACCAGCAGACATGCGGGTCAGAGAGCCTTAGGTGTGCATGCCAAACGCACACGGTCTGGGGACCGTTGCTCTTTTCGTCTGGAGCAGCGCCTCAGAGGCGTCTTGTCCAACGACTTTGCGCAGGTCAGCCGCCTTCGTTGCCGTGTGGCGCCCTGACCACGGGGGCGTTTCCGGCAGTTTGGCTGCTCGCACGCCGCTGTTTCCCCTGTAGGGCTGTGACCTGCACTGATGCTTTGATGGTGCGGTGCAACGCACACGGTGTCGTGGGACTCAACTCGTCGGGTTCGGTGAGCGTGCTCAAGGTTATGCCCCGCCACCGGGGAGTGAAGACCTTGGCGCTGTTGATGGACCGTCACTAAACTCAGTGGGCGCACTCCGACTGTGCCGAACTGGACCGTTTGACGGACACCAACAACTACGGCCGCGCTGTCCTAGCTCGCTGGCGGCGCACAGGCCCGTTATTTCCGCAGCGCAGCGGAATGCTCGTAGCAAGGCGAATGGCAGCTCGCCGTGACCGGGCTGGCCTGGATCTCCTCCCCGGGACGCTCCTTCGAAGACCAGCGGCCGAGCGCCCGCACCGGCCGCCGCTTCTATCTGTCGGCCCGCGGACAAGAGCATTTTCCAGTGACGTCGGCCTCCGTGACCTGGTGGCCTGTGCGTCTCAGTGGCAAGTAACGCGGTCACGGGGCACATACCGGGTCTCGAAGGTGTCTCGTTTGACTTCCTTTCCACCTGACCGGAAGCTCCGGTCAACGTTTACGTCGAACCCTTCGAGCGGGGTCTGCGGCAGACAGTTTTTCGCAGCCCCCGGGCGGCTTCCCGGCTGTTTCACGTTCGTGCGAGGGCCTTTGACGGATTCGATTGAGTCATATTTCTTGGTGCCGAGAAAGGTGACGGTGACGGAGGTATCCGTGGCACTCGCCTGGATATAGATGGCGTTGCCCGAGTCGTTGGCGAACCTCAGGTCGAGACTGCCCCACGCTACCGTTGCTTCCCGGCCTTCCGGATAGCGCTCGATGTAGAACGAATGAGCCCCGTATTCAATCGGTTTGACGCCGGCGAAGAAGATGGCGTTGAAGACGGTGGTGGCGACAGTGGAGACCCCGCCCCCAGCCGCCTTGGTGTAATTGTCGTCCTGGATGATGATGCCGTCCCTGAAACCGTTGGCCTTGGTCCGCTCACCCACGGTCCGGTTCAAGCTCCAGGTCTCGTCGGGGAGCACGACTGACCCGTTGATCAATTCCACGGCACGGCCGATGTTCTGTGTGCGGTATGGGGCGGGTTCGAAGTTGACCGTGAAGGTGGACAGCTTTTCCTTGATACCCAGTCGGCGGACGGTGTCACGGGTGAGCTTCGGCCGCACCGTCTCGGTAGCAACGGTTGCGGTGCGAGCCGCCCCGGTCTTGGTAAGCAGGGGCAGTACAGCGCTCTTGATCCCCTTGGCTGTGACCTCCTGCCCGGGTTCGCCGTCCGAGGCCACTGCCACCCGGCTGCCCTCCAGGCGCAATTTCGCCTCGACCGCCCCGCGGGTAGCCCCCGCAAGGGGCCGGGCCACCGCCGGATCCCTGAGGAGTCCCTCGCCGTCCAACTCCGGTGTCAGCCGGTTCGTCTTGTCCGGTTGCATCGTGAGGTGCTGACCCACCGTCGTTGGGCTGATCTCGATCCGGCGGCCGCTCGTGGTGAGTGTGACCGGAGCCGACATCGCAGGTCTGGCGAAGTCCTTCATGGCGCGGGACACTTCTGCCGCATCGACACGGGATTCGGTCTTCCGCACCGGCAGCCGGACCGGATCGGCCCCGTGACCGGGGTCGGCGGAGCTCAGGGCCGCGAGCGCGCGGTCCACATCAATTGACCGGCCGTCGTCTGGCTGTACGGCTGCTGGCTTGCCGTCGTCGAAGTTGATCGCGCCGTTCCGGGTCTTCAGGTCGTACGCTTTCGCCGTCTTGGCCAGCGCCGCGCGGGCCTTTCCCTCGTCCACGTGGGTCGCCGGTTCGATGTCGCGGCCGCCGGTCGCGAACAATCGACCGATCACGGTCAGCGGGTCGGACCCCGCTCGCGCGGCACGGGCGACGGTTGCCTCGCTGTCCAGTGAGAGGCCGGCCACACCCCCGTCGATGGTGTCGGTACGGTCGCCGATGCGCACCTTCACCTGCGATGATCAGGCCGCACCCAGCTGCCTGTCCAGCTTCTCCTGGGCCTGCTGGCGGCTCAGCCCCCCGACGTCCACGCCCTGCACTCGGGCACCCGCGGGGATGTCGTCACCGGATGTCAGCAGGCCCGCCAGGTACAGGCCGCCGAATCCAATGCTCGCCACCCCTGCCACGAGTGCCACAGCGCGTATTCTGCGGCGGTCGGCCAGCGCGGCGGCTGCAGGAATGCCGAGTCGCGGAAAGCGATGCACTGGATCTCCTTGTCGATGGCAGTCGCGTCGCACAGACAGGCCTCATGCAACAAGTCACACACTGGTTGATTGTATTAAAAGACCTCAATAGCGGTTCGGCAGGCTTTGCCTGCATTGGACTCCGGGGCAACCGACCACGGCGGGGTCGCTCAACGGCAGCCGTCGCGCTCACCATGCCGGTGCTAAGGGGCACAGCTGCTGCGCTTCGGTCCGACCGTCCACGCGACAGTGGACGGCGGCGACCAACAAGGTCGAGGCGTACAACCGCGAGACGACTCCATCGAGCGGCTGCCGCACCTACCCGATGGGCACCGTGGGCCGGGCGCGCTGATTCTGCCGTTGCTTTTGTTGCCTGCGCCAGCCGTAGCGGGTCACACCCCGCGGTTTGAACACCGACAGGATCAGGATGATGAGCAGCACCACCAGGCCGCCGGCGGAGTGGAGCAGTGTGCCGGGCAGCTCGCTGGGATCGGCGCTGGACGCCGCTGTCTCTGCCAGGTGACTCACGGTCTGCGTCTCTATCAGCAAGACGGTGGCGGCGAACGCGGTGAGCAGGAGTTTCACCAGCACCCAGTAGTGCCGCAACAGGCCCCACGGGGTGCCCAGGGCGTTCACGATCCCGATGAGCACCGACGTGAGTGCCAGCGGGACGATGGCGTACAGGACGGTTACCTCCATCGCGGCGTACGCGCCTCGCACCGTCGGTATGTCCTTGCTGGTCACAGCGGTGATGTCGAGTGTGAGGTAGGCCAGGACCGTGCCGAGCCAGCCGACCGACGTGGCGATGTGTGCGGTGAGCACGATCTTGCGGAGGCGCGGAGGCATGATCATCAGTCGTCGCCCTCGGCTGGTGCGTGGCCGCCCGAGTTGTCTACGGAAGTTGCCTGGACTTCTGTGACGCCGGCCAGCGGTGTGCCGCTGGTACCTGTGTGCCGTCCAGGGCCGTGATCTCCCCCGAGACCGGTGAGCTTCGTGATCAGGACCAGCAGGATCAGGACGCCGACGATGATGGCGGACACCTTCACCCAGCGTGGCGCCCTGGGCGGCGCGCTGTGAGGCGATCCGCGGTCGGGCCTTACGTCGGTGTCGTCGCTGGTGCCGGGGTGGTGGGACGGGTCGGCCATGAGAAGCCTCCGATGTGCGTGGTCTGCGCGGTTCCCTGAACAGCTAACAGTTTACGAGACGCAGTGTCTACAGAGAGTTCAAAGTGTCACGGCAGTATCGTCACGTATGCTGCGTGGGTGCCGAAGCTGTGGAACGAGACGATCGAGTCGCATCGCCACGCGGTGCGTGAGGCGATCCTGGAAACAACCTGGGCGCTGGTGTCCGAGCACGGGCTGATGTCGGTGACGATGACGCAGATCGCCGAGAAGGCGGGCATCGGGCGTGCGACGCTGTACAAGTACTTCCCGGACGTCGAAGCGATCCTGGCCGCCCACCACGAACGCCACGTCAGCAGCCACCTAGAACATCTCGCCGAACTCCGGAGCCGGCCCGGCGACGCCGACGAGCGGCTCGAAGCGGTACTCGAGTACTACGCGCTCATCTGCTACCAGCGCGAGCGGCACGGCACCGAAGAACTCGCAGCACTGCTGCACCGAGGCGAGCATGTCGCCCACGCGCAGCAGCGGCTCATCGAGGTCTTCCGGGATCTGCTGGCCGAGGTCGCGGCAACCGGCGGCCTCCGGGACGATGTTGCGCCCGATGAGCTTGCGAGCTACTGCCTCCACGCCCTCGGTGCGGCCGGCAGCCTGCCATCCGAAGCCGCGGTCCGCCGACTTGTCGCCGTCACGCTGGCGGGGCTGCGCCCCCAGAACTGAAGGGTGGTGGCCGGACCGCGCTCACAGAGGCGGCGAACCAACGCAGCCGACCTCGAAGTCGCCGCCGTGCCGCTCGGCCTACCGGGTGCGGCCCCTTTGCCGTTAGCTGCCGAGCAGGCCGTTCATCTTTTTGATCTCGGCGGTCTGTGAGGTGGCGATGTCCTGGGCCATGTCCTTGGCGGGCTTGTAGGCGCCCTTGGACATCTCAGTCTTGGCCATCGAGACCGCGCTCTTGTGGTGTTCGATCATCATCTTCTAGAAGGTGGTGTCGAACTTCGTGCCGGAGGCCTTCTTGAGCTTCTCCATGTCCTCGGGCTTCATCATGCCCGGCATGTCCCCGTCATGGTTCATGCCGTGCATCTCCTCGGGGACCTTCTCGTCCCAGGATTTCAGCCAGCCGGACATCTGCTTGATCTCCGGTCCCTGCGCCTTCTCGATGTCCTTGGAGAGGCTTTTCACCTTCGGGGAGGAGGCGCGGGAGTCGGCGAGTTCGGCCATCTCCACGGCTTGGCGGTGGTGCGGGATCATGCCCTGGGCGAAGGACACGTCAGCGGAGTTGTGCTTGGCCTTGGCCGGGGCGCCCTTGTCGTTGTCGTCGCCACAGGCGGTGAGGACGAGGGCGGCGCTGAGGCCAGCTGTTACGACGGCCGCGACGCGCGTCAGGGAACGGTGTGTGGTCATGGTGATGCTGTGCTCCTGCGTGATGGGAAGTGGTGGTGTATGTGCCGGATGCGGCACCGGCATTGAGGGCCCGGCACCGTCGGTGCGGCTATATGTGCAGGAGTTGGAGTTGCGGGCGCGAGAGTGGCGCCCGCACCGTGGCGGAGGCGGTGGCGTCATGCCCAGCCTGAGGCATGAGGGAGCCGGCAGCGGCGCTTCCGACCGTGACCAGTGCAGGCAGGGCCGGCCCACCGCTGATACCGCTCGCCGAACAAGTGGCGTTGACGTGGTCGCCGTGGCCGCCGCCACTGTCGCCGTACGACAGCTGGTGACAGGCGCTGTTGGCTGCGTGTGCTTGTACGCCTGGGTTCGCCATGGAGGCGCCCGCAGGGATGCTCGCCCTGGACATGGCCCGCTCATGCTGGGTCTTGAGGGCGTGGGGTCTGAGACTGTGCATGGCCACCAGCCCCGTCAGCACCAGCAGCGCACACGCGCGCGCCCCGAGGGAGCGTAGGGCGCGGCGGCGACTGATCATGGTGATGATCTTACGGGTGGAGACTCTTGAGCGTCTGGCGAAAACTCGTGCGTGGCGGCAGACCGAGAGCGAGCGCGTGGCCCCGCGGTGATGGTGCGTACGCAGGTTCGTGAGGACGAGTGCTGAACCGCACCAGGACAGTACAAACAGATGTGTCCTAGGCATTTTCAATACGGCTGGAGCACTCGGCCGTATTGCGGGAGTGGCGTAGCCGACACCGAGCCGCAAGGCTGCTGTTTCAGCTGCTCATTGGGGAGATGCCGGGTTTGAGCCGGTGCCTGTTAACGCGATGTTCCCGGAGTGGTGCCCGTGCCGTGCCAGGAAGACGTTAGGATCACGGCATGATTACGGCTTGGTCGCCTCTCGGTGCGCCGCGGGCCCGCTCGTCAGCGGTGTCGCGGCGCCTGATGTTGGTGGCCATGCTGCTGTTCGGGCTCGTATTCGCTCACGGCATCAGCGCAGAGGGCGCGTCCGGCCATGTCGTTCGTGCGGATATAGCCGCTTCTGAGACAGCTGGCGCTCATGGATCCGGTGCAGAGCCCGGAACGGCTGTCCACGGCACCCATGCGGGGTCCGCAGAAGACACTGAAGACCATCAGGATGAACACGGCTCATCTCATCCCGCTCTCGAGTGCTTGCCTGGGCAGCCGCAGCAAGGACCGGCTATGGAGGCTCCCTCCGTGTGCTCTTGGCACAGTGGGGCCGCCTTCTCCGATCAGTGGCGCGATGGGTCTGTCCAGAGTGAGGGCGCCTCGGCTCCTCCGCAGCTGAGAGATTCCACGGGGGCAGGCGTCCTGCGGATCTAGAATCCGGAGGCTCTTCGCGGTGCGCTGCTCGGTACGCCCGGCAACCCTCGGCATCCATGCAGCGGCGACACTCCAGCTCATGAATTGTTGCCCATTGTCCTGCGATGGGCCAGGTTGCGGCTGTCTGCGCGGGAGCATTCCAGGCTGATTCTGCCCATGTCACCTCGCCGTTTTCGGCAAGGAAACCCCCTCTGCGGAGGAACTGTGCCGTTCCACCCCCGTGCCCACTGCCGCTCTGTCACCTGGCATTGGCGTCACCGACTTCTCGCCCTTCTCATGGGCGGTCTGTTCCTCGTGACATTCGACTGCGGGGCCCTCGTTCACGGCGCCGACCATTCTCACGGCTCAGCTTCTACGAGCTCCAGCTCCACCGTGGCGGAGGACCACACGGGGCATACAGCTGCGGAGGTGCCACCGGTCGACGAGTCCTGTTCGACGCTCGGACTCGACGACGAGGGTGAGGGACGAAACAACTCCCAGCCTGGACCGCTGTTCCTGACCGCTACCCCAGTGGCAGCGGCGGGTGGAGTAGCACTTGCGCGTGCAGTACCGCCTCGGTCTCGCAGCCGTGACTGGGCTCAGTCCGGTCGTTCCAGACTGAAGTCCGTATGCCGGTGGCGCATTTAGGCCGAATTCGATGCAGCCGTACGAGACGGCTGCCGCGCGCCGTTGTCAGGGCAGAGCCGTATGGCCATGCCCGCAACGGGCGGCGCGCGAGATGAGCACCTCCTGATGCCCATCATCGAATGAGAGCGGATCATGCAATCCCAGACCACCCCTGAAATCACACCCCCCGCCCGCTCTGCCCTCTCGGGGCTTGTCGGCAACACGCCCGTCCTCCAGGTCTCCGAACCGCTCGCCTCTGCCGGGCGCGGCTTCTGGGCGAAACTGGAGGGCTTCAACCCAGGAGGGATCAAGGACCGTCCCGCCCTGCACATGGTCGAGCGGGCCCGCGCCCGTGGCGATCTCCGTCCCGGCGCCAGGATCATCGAATCCACCAGCGGCACACTCGGCTTGGGCCTCGCCCTGGCCGGCATGGTCTACGGACACCCGGTCACTCTGGTCACCGACCCGGGCCTGGAATCCTCTATGACGCGGCTGCTGACCGCTTACGGAGCCCAGGTCAACATCGTCAGCGAGCCACATCCCACCGGCGGCTGGCAGCAGGCCCGCCGTGACCGCGTGAATCAACTACGCACCCAGCACCCCGAGTCGTGGTGCCCGGATCAGTACAACAACCCGGACAACATCACCGCCTACACGCCCCTCGCGCTGGAGATGGCCTCCGAGCTGGGCCACATCGATGTGCTGGTGTGCAGTGTAGGAACCGGTGGTCACTCAGCCGGTGTGTCCCGAGTCCTCCAACAGCTCTATCCCGAAATGCAGTTGGTCGGCGTCGATACCGTCGGATCGACGATCTTCGGGCAGGAGGCCAGGCCGCGGATGATGCGCGGCCTGGGCTCGAGCATCTACCCCGGCAACATCGCCTACGACCGATTCAGCGAGGTGCACTGGGTGGCACCGTCCGAAGCGGTGTGGACCTGCCGTCAATTGGCGAACTCCCACTACGCCACGGGTGGCTGGAGCGTGGGGGCGGTAGCCCTGGTCGCCGGATGGCTGGCCCGTACCCTGCCCGCCGAGACCAGGATCGCGGCCATCTTCCCCGACGGGCCACAGCGCTACCTGGGCACGGTCTTCGACGACGACTACTGCGCAGCCCATGGCTTGCTCGACTCACCACCCGCTCCCGAGCCGGAGGTGATCGGCCGGCCCGACGAGAAGGAAGTCACCCGCTGGACCCGGTGCACGACCGTGGTCGACCCTCTCAGCCGGAATGGCTCGGCGAAGGAGAGCGGCGTGGTCGATCTGCTCGTCGAAAGCGACGTGGAATCCGACGCGCTGGAGGAGGGGAGCGAGTGATGGGCCGGCACGCACGCGCCAAGGGCGTCATCGCGCAGACCCGCACTTACGAGCGCAGCACCCAGCTGTTGATGGTCAATCAGTTCACCATCAACCTCGGTTTCTACATGCTGATGCCGTACCTGGCTTCGCACCTGTCCGGAACGCTCGGCCTGGCAGGCTGGATCGTCGGACTCGTCCTCGGGGTGCGGAATTTCAGCCAGCAGGGCATGTTCCTGGTCGGCGGTACCCTCGCCGACCGGCTCGGCTACAAGCCGCTCATCGTCGCGGGCTGTGTGCTGCGTACGCTCGGCTTCGTCACCCTCGGCCTGGTGGATTCCGTACCGGCCCTGCTGGCCGCCTCCGCCGCGACGGGGCTGGCCGGGGCGCTGTTCAATCCGGCCGTACGGGCCTATCTCGCCGCGGATGCGGGCGAGCGGCGGGTCGATGCCTTCGCGCTGTTCAACATCTACTACCAGGCCGGGATCCTGCTCGGGCCGCTGGTGGGCATGCTGCTGACGGGCATCGACTTCCGCATCACCTGCCTGGTCTCGGCTGCCATCTTCACCCTGCTGAGCATCGTGCAGATCAGGGCCCTGCCGGCCCGCAGGGGCGACAACGCGAAGGACAGCAAGGACGGAAAGCAGGAGAGTGTGCTGTCCCAGTGGCGCAGCATCGTGCGGAACCCGTCGTTCCTGCTCTTCTCCACCGCCATGATCGGCTTCTACGTCATGCAGTTCCAGGTCTATCTCGCCCTGCCGCTCGAGGTACGGCGGCTGGGCGGCCAGGGGACGTTCGGCACCGCTGCGGTGGCGTTGATGTTCGCCGTCTCCGGTCTGAGTACCATCCTCGGCCAGACCAAGCTCACCGCCTGGTGCAAGGCACGCATGGCACCGGGCCAGGCCCTTGGCTGCGGCTTGCTGATCATGGGCGTGGCGTTCGTCCCCCTTCTGGCGGCCACCGCGATCCCCGTTCCGGACGGGGGCATGGGGCTCTGGCTGATGGCTGCGATCCCGCCGTCGCTGGCTGCGCTGCTGCTGGCCCTGGGAACGATGATCGCCTTCCCCTTCGAGATGGACACCATCGTCCGCCTCTCCGGAGACCGGCTCGTCGCCACCCACTACGGGCTGTACAACACCATCTGCGGCATCGGCATCACGCTCGGCAACCTGCTGACCGGTGTTGCCCTGGACGCGGCACGTGCAGCCGGGGTCTCCGCCATCCCCTGGATCGCGCTGCTCACGCTCGGGCTCGGATGCAGTGCGGCCCTGTACGGGCTGCACCGCACCGGCCGTCTGCGGCCCCCTGCGCCCGCAGCGCAGCCCGCGACCGCCTCCGTATAACCGAGCCGCCTCGCAGTGGAGGGGCGGGCGTTGTCAGCGCCCGCCCCTCCGCTCGGCCGTCCTTCCCTGACAGGAGTGCGCACCTCATGCCTGCCTGCCCCCTGACCGCCTCAACCGCGTTGCACGTACGCCCCTTTCAGGCCGTGCGCTACGACGCTGATCGAGCCGGTGACCTGTCCGGCCTCTTGTGCCCGCCGTACGACACCATGGAGCCGGCCCGCGCGCAGGCCCTCCGCAGACCGCACCACCTTGCCCGGCTGTTGTACGCCCGCAACCCACGCACTGCGGCCGGTCAGCTGGAGCGCTGGCAGCAGGACGGCATCCTGCGCCGTGACCCCCATCCAGCCTTCTACGTGTATCAGCAGCAGCTTGGGGCCCGGATTCTGCAACGAGGTCTGATCGGCGAGCTCGACCTCCTGGAACATGGCAACCCCGCACCGGTACTGCCCCACGAGGACGTGCAGCCCTCCGTCGTCCGGCAGCGCGCCGCTCACATGGCCGGGCTGGGCGCCCAGCTCGAACCTCTGCTCCTCACCTACCGCTCCACCGAATCAACGACGGCACAGCTCATTGACCACGTCACCAGACGTCCACCCGTGGCCTACGCCCGTATCGGCAGGCTCACCCACGTCCTGTGGGCATGTACCGATCCGGGGGAACAAGCTCTCATCAGCGCGGGCTTGTCGCGATACCAAGCCCTCATCGCCGACGGACACCACCGCTACGCAGCCTGCCGGGACCTCAACACACATGGAGACCCTGACCAGTGGCGATACAGCCTTGCCCTGCTGGTCGACTCCACGTCCAGTCCGGTCGAGCTGACTGCCATCCACCGGCTCGTCTCCGGGCTGGAAGCGGACAAGGCCGCAGCCGCAGCCGCCGACGTGGCCCGCGTACGGCCACTTCCTGGCGGACCACGTCCGCCTGAGCCCGGTGAGCTGGTGGTCACCGGAGCCGGCCGCGCTTGGAGCGTGAGAGACCCTGACGAGGAAGCCCTCAAGGACGCCTTGGCAGGGTGTCCGCCGCAGTGGCACTCTCTGCCCGCTGCCATCGCCGACCATCTGCTGCTCGCCGGTGCCTGGTCGGTCCCCGACCTCCCCGGAGCCGTAGCTCACGTACACGACACGTCGCAGGCCATCGCGGCTGCTGCCGCGCCAGGGGGCGGCACGGCGGTCCTCCTGCCCGCACTGACCGAGGGAACAGTCCGCGAACTGGCCGGTGCCGGCGTGCTGTTGCCCCGCAAGTCGACGTCGTTCGGTCCCAAGCCGGTGGCGGGGATGGTCCTCCGTGTCCTCTCCGCGCCGTGATCAGCCAGTGGGCCTTGGCGGTCAACTCCGCGCCGTACGCACGGTTTCGAGGACTACTTCAGTGCGCTGCCGGCCTTCCACGTGTCCCAGTCGACGTTCCACCCGCCGTAGCCATTGTTGGCGGAAACGGTGTCCTTGGAGTTCACCACGGTGACGGGGTCTCCCGCATGGACACGGTCGTAGAACCACTTGGCGTCCTTGGTGCTCATTCCGATGCAGCCGTGACTGCCGTTGACCTTGCCGAACTTCCCGTCGTTCCAGGGCGCGGCGTGCGCATAGGTACCCGACGGGGTGAGCTGGACATCCCATTTCACGGCACCGAGGTCGTATGCCTCCGGGCCGAATATGCCCACCGACCGCGAGTTCATCCTGATGGTGGGGACCTTGCTGAGCACCACCATGGTGCCGTTCCATGTCTCGTACTTCTTCTTCCCGGCGGATATCGGCAGGGTCCGCACTTTGCCACCTTCGGAGACCTTCATGGTCTTCTTCACCACATCGACAGTGCTCACCACCGATTTGCCGATGCGGAACTTGACGAGGCGATTCTGTGTCCCGTTAAGGCCGTCACCGGCGTCCGCTCCGTCCAAGGACATCCGCAGCGAGACTTCGGTGCCGGGCTTCCAGAACTTCTTCGGCCGGTAATCGATCCGGTCCTTGCCGTCTCTGTCCTTCATCCAGCTCCACGCGCCATCGACCGCCGGGGAGGCTGAGACCTTGAGGCGCCGTTCCACTGCGGCCTTGTCGTGGATCGGCCGGTTGAAGACGAGTGAGACCGGCATGCCGACACCGACGGTAGAGCCCTTGTCCACGTTGTACTCACCGACGAAGGTCTTCTCGGGCTTCGGATCAGCGGTGGTGAAGCTGCTGCGCTCGACGTTCTTCTTCCCGTCTGCGACAGCGGCGTGGACCAAGACCTGATACGTGACCCCTGGCGCCAGCGGAGCAGTCGAGACCCATGCGTTCTTGCCGCCTGAGATCTTGCCGTCCAGCTTCCCCGGGCCAGGCGCGCTCACCTGCACTGAGGTGAGCTTGCCGCCTCCGGATGCGCGGACAGTCACGTTGCGGTCCACCGGGACGGGCTTGCTGTCCGCGGCAGGGGTGACGGTGATCTTCGTACGCCCCTTGACCGCACCTTCCGCGCCCCCTGCGCTTGTGCAGCCCGTAAGGATCACGGCCACAGATGCCGTGAGGACCAGGAGACGCTGCGCCGATCGGCGTAGGGACAGCTCCGGAACAGGGAGCCATCGTACTGGGACACGCTTCATGAGCCGGCCTCCAAGGGTGCCACACTGTTAATTACCTTAGTAGACGTATCGTGCACACCCCCGGTTCCCCTAGTCAGAAGCACTTGCGCGGATCAGTCCGCGGCCTCGCTCGCGCCCAACTCCCAGTGCACCCAGCACGGTTGCCCAGGGCATGTCGTTCGGCGTTCACCGCTGAGCATGCGTCCCAGCAGAGACCAAGAGCAGGCCGACTTGATCACCCCTGCGCACAACGGTCACCCGTGCCGGCGCATTGTCGACTGTTACGCCGTACTCCTGCGTCGCGTCTGGCCGTGGGCCGTGGGAGGTGGTGACAGGTTGCTTCTCGTGCCAGCCACACGAGCGCAGTGTCCGATCCAACGCGTCGAACGCCGCCACCACTTGTGACCGATCCGCATACGAGGCAATGCGGTGCTGCGCATACGCCGTGCCGCGCCCCGCATATGAGGCGGCTACCTCATCTGCCGGCGGACTACTGCGGGGCCACCGCAGGTGGCACGCGCCCACCCTGGGGAGCGGGATGGCCGAGGCGCCGCCGAGCTTGCCCGCCTGCCACTGATACGTGTCGTGCCAGGGCAGCGCTGAAGGAGACAGCAGCATGGCCCGGGACAGCCTGCCGTCCGGGTCGGATGGCGGGAGTACCGATGCGGCCACGGCGTACTCGCCGGGCCGGGACGCCTCCTCCTTACGTCCTGTGTCGTCCACGGCGGGCATCACTCCCCAGGCCGTCGCTGCGAGAACAACGGTGGATACAGCACCGGCCACTGTCTCCCGACGCCTCTTTCTCCGGCGCCGGCCCAGGCGGCGGGCATCGGCCGCCCCGGGCGGCGAGACAAGCGCCTCGACTGCGTCACCGAACTCGCTCAGCTGTGCGGCGACTTGCTGATCGCGTTCGTCAGCCATGAGCAGCCGCCTCCTCCGTCAGCTCATCGGTACCGGGCCCGGCAGTGGATCCGCTTGTTCGTCGATCTCCGTGCGCGGTCCGGGTATTGGCCTGCGGCTCCTCGGCAAGGTGTTGCCCCAGTGCGCGCCGGGCTCGTACGAGGCGAGTTCTCACCGCCGCTTCAGAGACACCGGTCTCCTGCGCCACGGTCGCGATCGGCAGGTCCAGGAGGTGGTGCAGCACGATGACGCGCCGCTGTTCGGAGCGTATCTTCCGCAGGGCATGAACCAAGGCGACGTGGTCGGGCCCGAGACCCGGAAGGTCCGGCGGAGGCCCGTTCCGGAACTGCGCACGAATCCGATTGCGCGTCTTGCGCCACGAACTGACCGCCAGCCGCACTGCCACCGTCCGTACCCACGGGGTCGGGTCGTCGCTGTCGGCCGTGAGCTTGTCCCAGCGCTGCCAGGCTCGGGCGTACGCCTCCTGCACCGCGTCCTCCGCTTCGGACGCGTCGCCGGTGATCGCGTACACGGCGGCGGTGAGTCGCTTCACCGTGGCGGTGTAGAAGGATGTGAAGTCCCTGTGCAGCGGATGCTGTCCGTCCACCTGCCTCACCCGCCCGTTGCCTGTCCGCGCCGGTCCCGCCGGACCAGACGCCGTGACACTGGCGCAAGGAGTTCGGTCACCTCGATGAGGCGGAGCGGCCGGGCCAGAAGCAGAACCGACCCGGCGACCGCTGCCGAGCCGAGTACAAGCCCTGCCAGGTCGCCGGCCGGGCCGTTGCCCAACTGCCGCGTGCTCCACCTGGCAAGTGCGTAGGCCACAGCTGCCCCGGGGAGACACGCCACGGCGAGAGCCAGGTGAATACTCAGCACCCGGTGCCCGTACAGACCGCGCGAAGGGCTATCGGTGCCCCCGGCGCGCAACCGCCGGTTCAGCATCCGGACGGTGCACGCCACGCCGACGGTGCAGGCGACGGAGTATCCCGCGGCCATGCCGGCAACGGCGAGCTGCGGGGGGAGATAGGTGTAGGCGAGGGCCGAGCCCGCTGCGTTGGTGGAGGCGATCACCAGGGTGAGGAGAAACGGAGTGCGGGTGTCGCCCAGCGCGTAGAAGCCGCGAGAGAGTGCGTACTGGGCGGCGAATGCCGCGAGCCCCGGTGCGAAGGCCATGAGCACCAGCGCGATTGCGCGGGAATCCGCTTCGCCGACCCGGCCGTATTGGTAGGCGACGCCGACCAGTTGAGGTGCGAGCACGAGGAAGATGCAGGCTGCAGGAACGATCGCCGCAGCCGATCTGCGCAGCCCGCGGGCGAGGTCGGAGGCTACCGTGGCCATGTCTCCTGAGACCGCGGAACGGCTCATCCTCGGCAGCAGAGCGGTCACCAGTGAGACCGTGACGATGCCCTGCGGTATCGCCCACAGGAGATAGGCGTTGTTGTACGCCGTGTAGCCAACACCCGCCGTCACTCCTTCACTTGTGGCCCGCAGACCGGCGGAGGTGGACAGGCGGGTCACCAGCCAGTACGCGATTTGGTTGACGAGTACGAGCAGCAGCGTCCACACGGCGGCCCTCAGCGGGCGCGTCAGCCCTGAACCCCGCCAGTCGAAGCGGGGGCGCCAGCGGAATCCAGCCGAGCGCAGCGACGGCAGCAGAGCCAGGGCCTGGACGGCGATGCCTGCCGTGCTCCCCACGCCAAGCAACAGCATCTGCCCCTCGGTTACTTCCGCCGCTTCAGTCGCGTTCGCGGCGACCATCAGGTACAGGCCGAAGACGGTGGTCACCACAAGGTTGTTGAGAACCGGGCTCCACATCATCGCGCCGAACCGGTCGCGGGAGTTGAGGATCTGGCCGAGCAGCGTGAACAGCCCGTAGAACAGGATCTGCGGCAGACAGAAGCGGGCAAGGGCCACAGTGAGGTCCCGCTGTGCGCCGGTGTAGTCGGTGTATGCGGCGACGATCCAGGGAGCGGCGAGCACCGCCGTTGCCGTCATCGTAAGCAGCGCGACGGTGCACACCGTGAGCAACCGGTCGGTGTACGCGGCCCCTCCGTCGCTGTCCCTCTCGGCCGCCCGTACGAGTTCGGGCACGAAGACCGAGTTGAGCGCGCCCCCGATCAGCAGGATGTAGATGATGTTGGGCACGGTGTTGGCGACGTTGTAGGCGTCGCCGATGAGGCCGGTGCCGAGCGCTGCCACGACGGCCGCGCCGCGTACGAACCCGGTCAGGCGTGACACCAACGAGCCGAGGATCATGCCGGCGTCGGCATGGCGATTCGACGGACTCCGGCTCTGCTGCTCGTCAGTGCGCTTCAGCGACTGTTGTCCGCTTCCGCCTGATTGCTCTGTCACCTGGCAGCCCTCCCGGACGTATCCCACGTGAGCGGGCCCGCCGGGGCCCTTCCAGACAGATGGTTCCGATTCATCCCGAGGAGGCCACGGCCATGAACTCGACGGTCCAGGCGCCTGATCCACACCGAACGCTGCATGTGGCACGCACCTCGTCCGCGCAGCACTCCGACTATCTGCGGGCGCGTTGCCGGCATTCCCACGAGGTCAGTTTCCTGCAGGACGCGTCGTGGGCTCGGGTCAAGCCGGAGTGGGGTGCGGAGCTCCTCGGATGGTTCGACGGCGAGGAGCAGCTCGGGGCGGCGCTCGTGCTGTACCGACGGCTTCCGGGCGCGCGGCGCGTCTTCGCGTACGTACCGGAAGGGCCAGTGCTGGACTGGGCCGCACTCGACCTCGGTGCCTGGATCGATCCCCTGCTCGACCACCTGAGGGAGGCAGGAGCATTCGCCGTACGGATGGGGCCGCCGCTGGCCTTTCGTCGCTGGTACACCGACACCCTCAAGTCTGCGGTAGGACCGGGCCGGCAGATCGGCCACGTCGTGCCGGACCAGGTGGAGCCGCTGGGTACTTCGGTAGCGGAACAGCTGCGCGAAGCCGGCTGGCAACGCCGGGACGACAACGCCCAGCCGCGCTACGTCTTCGAAGTACCGCTCGCCGAAAGGAGTCTGGAGGATGTGTGGGCCGGCTTGAACCAGGAGTGGCGTCGCAACATCAAGCGAGCCACGAGGTACGGAGTGACAGCAGAGGTCGGCACCGCGGACTATCTGCCCGCGTTCCACGAACTGCTGCGGACAACCGAACGACGGGACGGCTTCTCGCTGGGACGGTCGCTGGAGTACTTCGAGCGCCAGTTCGCGGTGCTCAACGAAGAGGAGCCCGAACGCATGCGGCTGTACATAGCCCGTCACGATGGAGAGGTGCTGGCAGCACACACCATGATCACCATGGGTAGGCGCGCCTGGTATCAGACGGGCGCCTCCGCCAGCCACCGGCGCGAGGTACGCCCCAGCCATGCCCTGCAATGGCGAATGCTGCGGGATGCCCTTGCCGGCGGAGCAGCGGTCTACGACATGCGAGGGGTCCCGGCCACCCTCGACCCCGAGAACCGGTCGTTCGGGCTGACCCGCTGGAAGCTGGGAACCGGCGGCGAGGTCGCGGAGACGCTCGGCGAGTGGGAGACCCCACTGGAAGGTACGGTCAATCGCACCCTGCATCGGACCATGCGGGCCTACCTCGCCCGACGCTGACCGCGTGCGGCCGGCCTTCACACGCACCAGTTCCTCAGACGTTCTCATCCGACGTGAGCCCCCAGCGTTGCTCTACTGCTAAGCAGATTAGCAGTGTGCCCGCTATAGGCGGCAATCTGGAAACTGAGAGCCTTCTCGGGCGGAACGCGGTCCGGAGCCGGACAAGAAACGGGAAGGCGCTGGGGAGGAACCGACGAAATGCACTGATCAGGCGCTACGGAACCTGCTCAGACATCGTTTCCCGCGCTGTGGGAGATCATTTCTCATCCATCGCTCTGGTTCGATGTCCGGGCGCAGGCGCCACTACCGTTACCGCTCTGGCCTCTTCCGGTCTGCTCGGGCTCTTCGTTGCAGCGCCATAAGGGCCATGTCGTCCGTCAACGCGCCGCCCGTATGCGCCTGTACGTCCGCGATTACGGCGTCAAGGAGCGTCTCCGGGTCGTCGAAGGCGCGCTCCGCGAGTGCCTTGTGAGGTTCGAAGAACTCGCCGCTGTCGTCACGTGCCTCGGACAGACCGTCGGTGTAGAAGAGCAGCTGCGTCCCCTGCGGGAAGGGGACCTCGTCGATGCGGTCAGCCGGTCCCTCGCCCAGCTCGGACATGCCCAGCGGCAGGGCGGTCTGGCTAGGGTCGAGGAAGCGGGTGTGGCCGTCGGCGAGGAGCAGCGGTGGTGGGTGGCCGCGGTTGACGATGCGCAGTGTCTCAGGATGTCCGGCGGGGATCTCGGCGAGCGCGGCCGTGGTGAAGCTCTCGTCGTAACCAGCGTCGCCGCGCTGTCGCTGGCCTTCCCGGAGTAGTGCGTGGTCCAGGCGGGCTGCGACCGCTGCGAGGGTTTTCTCCTGCTCCGCGGCTTCCCGGAAAGTCCCGATCACGACTACCACCGCCTCGACCGCGTCCATGCCCGCCCCGCGTACGTCCCCGATGATGAGCCGGACGCCGTACGGGGTCTCTTGCACGGCATACAGGTCTCCGCCGATGCGTGCGTCGATCTGGGCGGCCCGGTAGCGCGCCGCGACCTGGAAAATGTCGATCCAGGAGGGCGGCACCGGCAGCACTGCGAGCTGGGCGGCCTCGGCGATGGTTCGGGCGGAGGCGGCAACGGCACCGCTGCGGTGCAAGAGGCGGTTGATGACGACAGCGAGAAGAGATACGACGCCGGTGGAAGCCGTCTCGGAGATGTCATGCAGACCGGTGGTCGTCTCATCGAGTACGCGCAGGAGTGCGACGGCCCCGACCGAGAACATGCCGACCAGGGCGGTGCCGCTGGTCGAGAAGAAGGGAGCAGCAACGAGTGGGGCCGCACAGAAGAGGGCGGTGCCGGTCAGCGTGGGAGCGGTGACCAATTCCAAACCGACGGCTACCAGGATCAGCACGAAGGGGAGCGGGAATACGACGCGGCGCACGGACGCCGGGCCGGCGAAGCGACCCTCGCGCGTGATCCGCAAGCCCCACCTGTCCGCCTGCCGCTCTCTCCCGTGCTGCGGCTTCCGGCCCCTGGGATAGGTCTCCACCCTCCCAATGTGACCGGTGTCCCCCTGGACGGCGAGTCGAGCGGTGGCCCTGGGCCGGTGACCGCGGCGCTGCGGTCGCAGGTCCCCATGACTGGTTCCTCAGCAGGCGGTCGGTTCCGCGGGCTCAGCCACCAGGTGGCTCAGGTTCAGCCGACAGCGGGCCCACAGGCGGTGAGCAGCGGCAGAAGAGGCACGGCGACAGACGCTCCGATCACGCCAAGCCATGTGGCACGGTGCGGCCTGGTCTGCGGAGCGAGCGCTCGGCGCGCCCGGATCGCCGCGCCCGGCCCGCTTGCGCCGAGCGCGGTATGCGGGGCTCGTCCCGCCACGAGCTCGTACATGGCGCTGGCCAGCACCTCCCCCGAGTGGGAACGCAGAGCCCGATCGTCCGCGAGCATCTCCAGCAGCAGCGCGGTCTGGTTCCGCGCGTGGCCGGCGAGTGGCAGCCACGGAAACGAGTGCGCGAATGCCTCTGTCGCCGCGTGGATGAGGTGGTGCCGACCCGCGATGTGTCCTCTCTCATGCTCGAGCACCGCATGAAGCTGCTCCGCTGAAAGGACCTCCAGGGCGCCACGGGTCACGACCACGCGGTGAGAACGGCCGGGGAGACAGTAGGCAGCGGGAGTGTCGTGGTCCACGATCGTGGCGCCGTACTGCGGCGCCGAGCGGCCGACCACTGTGAGCATGTCCAGGTGGCGACGCTGGGTACGGCGCCTGCACCACGTGGCGCGTACGAGCTGTGCTACCGGGAGCAGCACGATGATCGCCAAGGCCAGCAGAGCGACGGCATCGGCCGCATCCGGGACCGGCTCGCTGGTGCTCGCCCCTGACAGCACGCCGCAGGTGCTGAGCAGCCCCACCAGCCCATCGTGGACGTGCTCCTCCGTCAGGAGCAGGTGATAGACGGCGAGCGCAGTGGTGATGACGAATGACATCATCAGGCCCAGCCATGCGAGGATCGCCAGGCCGGGAGCGCGGTGGGTCCACCGGGCTCGTGCCAACGCGCGTGGGGCGGCCGCGCCGACCAGGACAGCGTATCCGGCGAGTACCAGGGCCGTGATCACGTATCGCTCCTCCGCTTCGCGGCGCGTAGGGCAGACCGTAGAGCATCCACTTCGCCGGGCGACATCTGTTCCACGAAACTTACGAGCGCTCCAGCGGTGTCGGTGGTGCCGCCCAGTGCCTCCTGCATCAGCGTCGCGGTGTATTGCTGGCGCGTGCAGGTGGGCTCGTAGAGCCACGCCCGCCCCTCCTTCTCGCGGCGGAGCATGCCCTTGCGGAAGAGGATGTCGGCGACCGTCTTGACGGTGCTGTAGGCGACTGGGCGGTGCTTGTTGAGGTCTGCGACGACATCACGTGCGGTCGCGGGACGCCCCCACGTCCACAGGCGGTCCATGATCTCAGCTTCGAGCTCACCGAGCTGTCGCACGACCGGCCCCTCCGTCTCGCGCATCCGCACGCGGCGCTCCTGACACCGCTTCATCGTAGCCGTCGGCCGGGTACTGATCGGCTGTGCCGGGTACCGGGCACTCGTCCGTCGTGCGCAAGCGCCGGACCAAGGCGTGCGCGAGCAGGGCCACTGTGGCGACCGCGAGCACCGGCTGCGCCGGCGCCCAGTACGACATCGCACCGCTGACACCGAGCGCCAGCACCACCAGCTTGTTGCACACAGGACAGCCGACAGCGAAGGCCGACAGCACCCCCGCGAGCACGGCCCGCGCTGTACGGGGCGTGGGCTGCGCTGTAGCGCGGGCATCGGCCCGTCGGCTCACATAGGTGGCTACGAGCAGGCCCTCCAGCACGGAACTGATGGCCCACACCGGGTAGTTCCACCAGAGCACAGGGGTCATCCGGGTGTAGAGCGGCGTGGCCACCACCCCGGTCGGCACGCCGATCGCGGCTGCCGCCACGAGGGTCACCAGCGCGGCCACAGTCCAGTGACGCAGCGTCCACTTCCTCATACGCGCGCCTCTCACCGTAGCCAATGCTGCCAAGTAGCTTAGTAGATACCCCCCGGGTCCGGTCACCGCGAGCGAGCGCCGGAGAGACGTTGTCGGCCGGAGTCACAGCCGAGTTGCGCTCACTTCTCGCAGTAGTGGCGACGCCGACGGTGCCGACCAGCGCAGGACCTCCATGATGGCGCGGAGCGGCTGAGGGCGAGTTTTCATTGGCATCAGCCGATGCGGACGCCCCACATGAACGGCATGCCGCTGGTGGCGATCGGCTCGTATCGCACCTGGGAGCCGGGCTTGGGCGCGTGGAGTATCTGACCGTTGCCGGCGTAGAAGCCGATGTGGCTCAGGTCGGAACGCATGACGATGAGATCGCCGGGCTTGAGGGCGCTCTGCGAGTTGATGCGAGTTCCTTCATTGGCCTGGTCCTGCGAAGTGCGCGCGATGGAGACCCCGGCTTGCTTGAACGCCCACATGGTCAGTCCGGAGCAGTCGAAGGAGCTGGGACCGTCAGCACCCCACACATAGGGCATGCCGACTCTGCCCTTGGCAGCCGCAAGGGCGGCTCCGGCGCGCTGCGAGGCGCTGGCGCCGCTGCCCAAACTAGCCCGCTCGCTGGCCCTGTTGCTCCGTGCCTCCTCAGCCTTCAGCTCGGCTTTCTCCTTCGCCGTCATCGAGTTGAGGAGCCTCTGGGCCTTGGCGAGCTTGCCCTGGATCTCCTTCTTCTTGCTCTGCAGCTCCTCGCGGATCTCCGCGAGGTCCTTGAGCTTGTTCGCCGCCTCGTTGCGCTGTTGCTCAAGGAGTCGCTGCTTGGAGCGCACGTCCTTCAGCACTCCTAGCTGTCTGTTGGTGAATCGGTCGAGTGTGGCCGCCTTGTCCAGGTAGTTGTCCGGGGCGGAGGAGAGAAACAACTGCACCGAGGGGTCCACGCCACCACTGCGGTACTGGGCCGTGGCCAGGGAACCCAGGCCGTTGCGGAGCTCGTTGACGGAACCCTGGCCTCGAGCCACGGTCTCCTGGAGGTCGCTGACCTGCTTCTGCAGCTTCTTCCGCTTCTCCTCGGCGCCGTTGTACTTCTCGGTGGCCTGCGTGGCGTCTTCGTAGAGGCGGTCGACCTGCGCTTTGACGCCCTTCTTCTTGGGGTCCGGCAACGGGTCAGCCTGGGCCGACTGGGTCGTGACAGCGACTGCCGCCATGGCAGTCGCACCGAGCACGGTCGCGTAGGCATGGCTCGACTGCTTGGGGCGGCGGTGAGACGGCATAGAGGCGGGCTCCCTCTCTTCCTGGCCGCCGACCGATCGCCGTGTCGTGGTTCCAGGTGAGCAACGCGGATGCGGATTCGGCGGCGCCTCCGCTCACCACCCCGGGTGGGTGGTCGACCTGCGCAGGCGTGCTGGATCCTAGCCCGTTAAGGTGCTTAGCCTCAATCGCAGCCCTGAAGGGGGTAGTCAGCACGCCTGGAATTCGCAGCTTCCCAATGCATACAGCGGCGTCACTGCCACAGCATGGGCCCTGCTACTCCCCGAACGCCAAGCGTCTTAGCCTTCATCGGTAGATGCCCCGGAAGTAGCCTGCGGGCTGCAGATCACCGCTCGATCCATCGCGGGTGCGGTCGGCGCAATTCGGCAGGTTGTGGCTCGGACTTCGGCGGTCAGCCGCAGAACGCAGGCCGGCGGTCGCTACACCTTGCGAGATATCCGTGACGTGGTGGTCATGGGGTAGACCCAGGGACTGCCGGCATGAGACGGATCTGGGAACCGCCCGAAGGGCAGAGTGGTTCGGGTACAGAATCACTGTTTAGCTTGCTGTATCCGTTTTGTGAGCATGCAGCAGCGGATGATCGACTGCCCTAGCAAGGCAGCGCAGCACTGCGCACGAGCGTGGCAGGAGGTTCGCGGTGGCTGAGCACCCAGTGGCCGGGTATCTGGTCTGGGCGGTTCTGTTCGGTGCCCTGTTCGCCTGGGAGGGCGTTTCCCTGATCCGGGCGGACGACGCCTTTCCCAGCCTCAGTGATGCCCTGCGTGCGGTCATGCGGTATCCCGTTGGGCGATGGGCGCTCTTCGCGCTGTGGTTGTGGTTCGGCTGGCACACCTTCGTGCGCGGCTGGCACTTCCTGCTCCGGGACGGATGATGAGCGCGGGCCGGACACCGCGGCCGAAGGTCTAGTGACGTGCTCCCCACCTCCCTGAACGTCGTACTCATGCTGGTCGGCTACCTGCTGGTCATGGGATACCTGGCTCTCGGCCTGCGTATCCTCCGCCGAGGCCGCGTCAGGTACGAGCAGGGGAGCCGACTCGACCCACGCCGCGCGCGACGATTCGCGCTCGTCCCGGCAAGGCGAGGCTGGCGCGGACTCATGAGCGAGGTGATGCGCACCGCCGTCGGCGGCTACCTGCTGCTGATGATTGTGGTAGTCGGCTACTACCAAGGCGTCGCTCGTGCGGGCGGTGACTTGCTCCTGAGCGCGGTGACCGGGGCCGGACTGATGGTGGGGATCGCCCTGCCGCTGTTCTTCGTCGCGTCGTGGGCGGTCGCCCGGCACCGGCGGAAGCGGGCCAAGAAGACACGTCCCTGACGGGGCAGGGACGTCCGTGGCGCAGTCTGCCTCGAGGTATTCGTCAGCGCCGGCTGTTGTAGGTCCGCTGGGCCAACATCCGCAGTGGTGGATTCAGTGGTCTGTGGGCGCGGTGACTCGCAGGCGCTTGGTGAAGGTCTTGCCGCCGTCGCGGGATTCGTAGACGCCGTCCTGGGTCGCGGCAAGAATGCGGTCGGCGTTCACGGCGGTGAGGGCCTGGGGCTGTCCGCCGGGTACGGTGCCTGACTTCTTCCAGGTGGTGCCGTTGTCGGTGCTGCGGTGGAGTCCGCCTGCCGGGTCGATGCCGTACAGGGCGGCGGGCTTGGTCCAGGAGAGGAAGGCCAGACCGGGTTCGGAGCCTTTGTTGAAGGTCTTGCCGCCGTCGGTGCTCTTGGCGATGCCGCGTTGGGTGGTGGCCAACATCCTGTCGGGGTCCTTGGGGCTGACGGCGACGTCCAGTGCGTTGAGTTCGGCCCGCTTGTCCCACTTCTCGCCGTTCTTGCTGACGCGTAGCAGGCCGTTGGTGCTGTCGTAGCCGTAGATGGTGTCGTGGGCGTAGTCCAGGGAGTGGAAGTCGACTTCGCCACCTAGAGAGAGCGTCTTCCACGTCTTACCCGAGTCGGTGCTCTTGATCAGGCCACGGTTGGCGTGGTCGCCGCTGCCTTGGGCGGGGTGGCCGCTGCCGAGGAATGTCTTGGCGCCGGCGACGGTGAAGCCCATGTAGTCGGCGGTGTCGCTGACTCGCTTGGACGAGCCGTCGGTCACTGCGATGACGCCCTCGTGCGTGGCGACGTACAGGCGGCCGTCGGCCGGGTCGATGCCGAGCCCGTGGATGTGGCTGACAGCGGCTCCAGAGGTGGACTCCTTGGAGGCCGGGGTGTCGGAGTCGTTCGCGCAGCCGGCAAGTACGGCGGTGGCGGCGAGCAGGACGGAGGTGGCGGTCACAGCGGGGCGGAGCTGGAAGGTCATCGGATCGGTCCTCGTGGGGGTATGTGTCGGTGCCTACAGGGGGAGTTCGTAGCCGCTGACCCAGGTCTGCAGCTGGTAGATCATCAGGCTCCACAGGCCGGAGACCTGGGCGATGCCGACGGCCACCAGCAGGCCGCCGCCGATGCGCAGGACCATATGGGCGTGCCGGCGGGCGATGGAGAAGACGCGCATGCTCTTGCCGAGGGCGAGCGTGAACAGCAGGAAGGGTATGCCCACACCGACGGCGTAGAGGAAGGCGAGAACAGCGCCGCGCGAGGCGGACCCGGTGCTCACGGACAGCGAGAGGACGGCCGCGAGAGTGGGGCCGATGCAGGGGGTCCAGCCGATGCCGAACATCACCCCGAGTACGGGGGCGCCGGTGAGGCCGGCGCGGGGGGTGAACTGGGGGCGGAAGCTGCGCGACAGCAGCGGGAGGCGCTCCAGCGCGCCCATGAACATCAGGCCCAGCGCGATGGTGAATACGCCCAGGACGCGGATGACGGTGTCCTGGTGGGCCAGCAGCAGGGTGCTGGCCGAGCCGAACAGGGCGCCATAGGCGGTGAAGACGGCAGCGAAGCCTAGGACGAACAGGGCGGTGCCCAGCAGAGCCCGGCCTCGGGCCCTGCGGCCTGGGGCGGCCTGCTGCGCGTGGGCATCGGCGGCGGTCATGCCGGTGGTGTACGAGAGGTAGCCCGGGACCAGAGGCAGACAGCAGGGCGAGGCCACGGTGATCGCTCCCGCAGCCAGCGCGATGGGCGCGGCGAGAAAGAGCGAGCCGGAGCCGACCACCTGGCTGATGTCGACGGACAAGACGGTGCCTTTCCATGGGAACGGGGTCGGGTCCCAGCTACGCGGTTCACGGCGGTAGTGCCGTCGCCCGGGCGGTCCGGGCTGGCGGTCGACACGCAGCCTACCTCCTATGCAGCTTAGGTCCTTGCCTGCACAGGAGAGATGGGCGGGCAGTGGCAGCCACGGCGGAACCCCTGACGCTCGGAGCAGGACGACCGGTTACGCGGGCTTCGGTACCGGCCCGCGAGAGCGGGAAGTCGAGGCCTTGCGCAAGGAAGTCGACCTCCTGCGTTCCGGGCTCGACGACCAGTCCAGGACAACTGCCGGGGAACACACGCGATGACCGGGACCCTCGTGCCCTCGCTGTTCGCGGCGGCTGCCTGAAACGACAGCCCCCCGCCTGCTGGTGGTGCACCCTCAGCTCCCGGGTGATTCCTGCATTGGCCGAGTCCGCCCGCGGGCGGACTCACCCTGTTGTGCTGAGCGCCTGGACGTAACAGACGATCTGTCATGTTTGGGTAGTGCTCTGTGTTTCGCCGTGAGCGCTTGGTGGCAGTCGACGGGGTGCTGCCGTGAGGACTGAGGAACTCCTGGGAAGGCCGTGATTGGGAGATGGGCGAGTTCCTGGATCTGACGGCTATGTTCGCTGTTGTTTTCGGGCTGGTTGTCGGATTGCGCCTGGTCCACAGGCTGACGGCGGTGCAAGCGGGGCCATTGGCCGCCGACCCGTTCTTGTCCGGTGAGCGACCTGCGGAGCACGCGGTTTCCCGCTTCCACGCACGGTGGTACGCGTTGACGCTGCTCTTTCTCGCCTTCGACGTCGAGATGCTCTTCATGTACCCGTGGGCGGTCGTCGTGGCGGAGATGGGCGGATCAGCGGTGATCGAGATGTTCGTCTTCCTCGGGCTGCTGATGTGCGGCGTCGTGTACGCGTGGCGGGAGGGTGCGCTGCGATGGGCCTGAAGGCTGCCTATCGGGCGTCACATCGCCCCCGAGTTCTTCTGTTTGCCTGCCCGGGTGCCACGGCCGTACGGCTTGCGGCGGAATCGGCGGTTGCCGCGCTCGGTGGGTACCTCGCCATGTCCCCTGCGGATACTGATGTGCTTTTCGTGGCGGGCAGCCCTGCGGCCGAATTACAAACTGCCGTCGACGAGGTGTGGTCCCAAATGCCGGGTCCGCGCGTACGGGTGACGGCGACGGCCCCAGAGCCGGTGGCCGAGATGTTGCGGACTGCATTGTCCGAACTGACCCGTGGCCCTGCCCACCGGGACGGCCAGGACCGGAAAGGCGCCTGGGATGCGTTGCGACGGGAGGGCGACCCCGGTCGACCCAGCCGACACGGCGGTCACACCGGGCGCGAGGAGCCGGAGATGGAGATGCCCGGTGGTCTACCGATGGCCGACCGGGCCGAGGACCGTGACGGGCTGAAGCTGGACGTGCTGCATGTGCCACTCGGTCCGTGGCTGCCGCACTGGCCCGGCGGTCTGGTCATCGACACCCGGATGCAGGGCGACGTGGTGCAGCAGGCAGAAGCTCGACCGCTCTCGGCCCCTCATTCCATCGGCACCCCCTTCTGGCATGCCGATGGTGATCCTGCGGCGCTGCAACTACATACGGCCGCCGCTCATCTGGACTCTCTGACCCGGCTGTTGGCTGTGGCCGGCTGGCCCTCGGCGGCAGCCCGGGCGCGTGAGCTGCGAGACCGGGCTCTGGGCGGCGAGATGGGCGAAGGGCTGGTGCGGGACTGCGAACGGTGGCGGCGTCGGGTCGAGCGTTCCCGTCTGTTGCGGTGGTCGACTGACGGGCTTGGTGTACTGACAGCCCCTCATGCGGCGCGCCTCGGTGTCGGCGGCCCGGCGGCCCGTACCGCAGAGCCGTGGGATGCCACAGCACGGTGGCAGCAGTGGCTCACGGAGGTCGGGCGTCTGCTCGAAGGTGAACGAGCCCCGGAAGCCGGGCCGCGCGGACAGCCCGACGTATCGCCTCCACCGTCCCGGGCGCTGCTGGCCGCGGTGACCGAGCTGTTGCCGGGCCTGGATCTGGCTGCGGCGAGGGTGATGGTCGCGAGCTTCGATCCGGATCCGGATGAGCTCTTACAGGCGCAGCCGCAGTCCGCCGGCGAGGTGGGCCCGTGACGGTAACGGGAGCGCCGGCATGGGCAGTTGTGCCCGCGGTAGCGGTGCTGCTGGCGGTGGCCTTTGTGGGGGCCGCGTTCGACGGCGTACTGAGCGCACGGGCATCGGACCCTGCTGCGCCGGGCACATCCTCGCTGCTGCCGGGGTGGCGGTGGCCGGCGGTGGAGTGCGCGCGGCTGTTGCGGCAGCGCAACCGGGAGACGGTGGCCGCAGACCGGTTGCTGTGGCGGATCGGGACCGCGGGGCCACTCGTGGTGGCTGCGCTGATGGCTGCTGTTGTGCCGGTCGGGGGCGTGGTGGTGGCCGATCTGCCAGTGGGGATCGTCTGGTTCAACGCCGTCGACATCATGCTGTGGGCGGCGGTGTGGCTGGCCGGCTGGGGCCCGAACAGTGTGTATCCGCTCATCGGCGGCTACCGCTTCCTCGCCCAGGCCCTGAGCTACGAGCTGCCGTTGATGTTCGCCCTGACCGCACCCGCCGTGGGCGCGGGCAGTCTGCGCGTGCGCGAGGTGGTCGAGGCGCAGCAAGGGCTGTGGTTCGTGGTGTGGATGCCGGTGGCGTTCGTGGTCTTCACCGCTTCGGTCGCCGCGTTCAGCATGTGGGGCCCTTTCGCCTCGCCGGTCGGCGAGGACGCCGCCGGTGGTGTGCTGGCCGAGGCGGCCGGTGTGGACCGGCTGCTGGTGCTGGCCGGACGGTACGCGCTCCTGGCAGCCGGTTCGGCGATGGCGGTCGCGCTGTTCCTGGGCGGTGGCGCCGGGCCGATGCTGCCGTCCTGGGCGTGGACGCTGATCAAGACGTTGGCCGTCCTCGCCGGACTGGTGCTGCTGCGGCACCTGTTGCCGGTGCTGCATCCGGAACGGCTCGTTCGCGTCGGGTGGTTGGTGGCCCTTCCTGCGGTGCTGCTGCAGGTGCTGGTGGTCGCCGTCGTCGTCGTGCGGAAGGGGTGAGCGTGGTGCAGCTTGCCGCGTTCGCCGTATGCGCGGTGGTGGCTGTCGCCTCAGGGGTCGCGGTCTTCCGGGTGGACTCGATGGCCCGCGCCACGTACGCCCTCGCGCTGTCGTTCGTCGCCGTCGGAGCGGCCGTGCTTCTGCTGGACCTGGCCTACCTCGGGGTGGTGACCATTCTGATGATGGTGATGGAGATGGCGATCATGGGCGTCTTCATGATCATGTTCATGATGAATCCTGCGGGCCTGATGCCCATGTCGATGCTGCACAACCGGCGCGGAGCGCTGGCCATTTCCCTCGGGGTGTTCCTCGTGATGGCAGCGGGCGCGCTGCTCGTGCCCTGGCCGCAGCGCCGTACCGCGCGGCCGGCGGACCCGACCCGCGCGGTCGGAGAAGCGATCATGGGCAGCAAGATGCTGGTGATGGTGGGCATCGGTGCGGTGCTGTTCGCCACCATCGTCGCGGCGCTCGTACTGGCCGCGGGCCGCAGCCGGTACGACCGAGACGATGCCCACGCAGCCAGCGAAGGCTCGGTGAACCGGCGGTGACCTTGGAGATGTTCCTGGTGCTGGCCGCGGCGCTGTTCGCGGTCGGGCTCTTCGGAGCGCTGAGCCAACAGTCTGTCGTGATGGTGATGATGGGCCTGGAACTCATGCTCAACGGGGTGATCGTCGCCGGTGCCGCCTTCTGGTACTTCGTCGCTCCGGATCGCGCCGACGGCCAGCTGCTGGTGCTGGTGGTGATCACGGCCATGACCGTGGAGATGGCCATGGGCTTCGCCGTGGTGACGCTCCTGTTCCGTGCCAAGGACGCCGATATGACCGACATGGCCTCGGAGTTGAGGCAGTGAGCGCCCTGCTGTCGGCCGTCGTGCTGCTCCCGGCCACTGCCGGCGTGGTGCTGGTCGGCGCGGGCGGAGACCGTGACCGGGAGGGCGTGCGGGCGCGGGTGTGGCATCCGGCGTCGCTGCTGGCCGTGGCCATCGCCGCGGTCACGCTCGTACTGGCCACCACTGCCGCGTCCGTACGGGCGTACACCCGCATCCCGTTCCTGCCCGGGGGGCCGCTCGCTCTGCGCGTCGACGGTCTGTCCGCCGCCGTCATCGTGACGGTCGCCGCCGTCAGCTTGCTCGTTCTCCTCTTCTCCGCCGCCGGCATGCGTGACGGCCGTCCCCGCTTCTTCGGGCTGATGCTGGTCTTCGAGGCCGCCATCCTACTGACCGCGACGGCGACGACCCTGACCGGTCTGCTCCTGGCCTGGGAGGTCATGGGCGCCAGCTCGTACGCGCTCATCGCCTTCCGCTGGCGCGAGGACGAGCACGTGACGGCGGGCGCCACCGCCTTCCTCACGACGCGCACCGGTGACATCGGGCTGTACGTGGCAGCCGGCGCCGCGCTGGCCGCCGGCTCCACGGGCGGCCCGGCTGCGCTGTCCCTGGAGGCCTTGACCGCACTGCACGGTCCGTGGCTGCACGTTGCCGCCGCCGGTGTGCTGGCGGCGGCGTTCGGCAAGGCCGCCCAACTGCCCTTCTCCTTCTGGCTTTCCCGAGCCATGCTCGGGCCGAGTCCGGTCAGTGCCTTGCTGCACTCGGCCGCGATGGTCGCCATGGGCGGCTATCTGCTGCTGCGTATGCGTCCGCTGCTGGAAGCCGCCGGGTGGGCGGCACCAGCCACGGCGTGGGCGGGTGCGCTGACCGCGCTGCTGCTGGGCGCCGTCGCCCTGGCCCAGCGCGACCTGAAACAGCTGCTGGCGGCCTCCACGTGCGCCCAGCTCGGGTTCGTGGTCCTCGCTGCCGGGACGGGCGGAATCGCCGGCGGCACCGCACACTTCGTCGCGCACGCCGCCGTGAAGTCGCTGCTGTTCCTCGCCGCCGGGGTCTGGCTTTCCGCCTACGGCACGCAGCAACTCCCCGCCCTGTGCGGCGTCGGCCGCCAACACCGCGCGGTCGGTACTGCGTTCACCGTCGGTGCCCTCGCGCTGGCAGGCGTGCCGCCACTGTCGCTGTGGGCGACCAAGGACGAGATCCTGGCTGCCGTCGGCACCCCTGGTCTGTTCGGTGTGGCGCTGGCAGCCGTCCTGCTCTCGGCGCTGTATTCAGGGAAGGCGATCGGCTACGTCCTACGGTCCGCGCCGACGGACCGCCTCGGCGTCCAGACGCGCTCCCGCATCGGGGGAGGAGAGACCGCGCCCCTGCTCGTACTGGCCCTCGGCGCCTCCGCATCGGGTCTGCTCGCGCTGCCACCGCTTGCCGCCTGGCTCAAGGGGACCGTGGGCGCAGCCGGGGAATCCTCGGCAGGGCTCGGCACCATGCTGCTGTCCGCCGGTCTGTCCCTGGCCGGCACCGCTGCGGCGATCGCGCTCGCCCCGCGACTGCCCGAGCCGTCCTGGGCACGTGCCTGGCTGCACCTGGAGGCCGCGGCGCTGGTGCTCGTCGTACGCCCGACGCTCCGGCTCTCCCGCCTCCTGGCCCACTTCGACGACGCGGTCCTCGACCGGGCCGTCATGGCGTCGGCCTCCGGCGCCCGCCGCCTCGCGGCCTGGGCCGGGGCGGCCGACCGCTCGGGCGTCGACGGCCTCGTACGCGGCGTCGCAGGCGGCGCCCGCCGGCTCGGCGACCTGGCGCGCCGCCCGCAGACGGGGCAGCTCCACCAGTACTACGCCCAGGCCGTGTCGGCTCTCGCCGGTGCCGTACTCCTGCTGCTGCTCCTGCTGTTGAGGTGAGGATGCTTTCCCTGACCGTCTTCTTCCCGCTGGTCGCCTCGCTGATCCTCCTCGCCCTGCGCGGCCTGTCCGAGACCGCGGTGCGGTGGCTGTGGGTCGCGGTGTCGCTGGCGGAGCTGGCCCTTGTCGTGGCGCTGTGGGGCACGTACGCGGGACCGGGCTTCGGTCACGAGACCAACCTTCCGTGGATCCCGGGCGTCGGCTCCGGCTACCACATCGGCGTGGACGGGCTGTCGCTGCCGCTCCTCGCGCTCACCGCCTTCGTCTTCCTCGCGTGCGCGGCGTATTCGCTGCGCGGGCAGCGGGACATCCGCCGGTTCGCCGCTCTCTTCCTCGCGCTGGAGACCACGTGCCTGGGGGTGTTCGCGGCGCTGGATCTGATCCTCTTCTTCGTCTTCTTCGATCTGTCCATCGTCGGCATGTACTTCGTCATCGCAGGCTGGGGGCACGGCGCCCAAGCCGTCCGCTCCGCCCTGAAGTTCTTCCTCTACACCTTCCTCGGCTCACTCGCTATCCTTCTGGGCTTCATCGGCCTGTACGCAGCCTCCTCCCCGCACACCTTCGACATGGTCGAGCTGACCCGGGAGCCGCCGTTGCAGGGCGGCGGACCGGGCGGTGCGCTGGTGCTGCTGGCGATCGCGGTCGGGCTCGCGGTGAAGACGCCGACTGTTCCCTTCCACACCTGGCTCCCGCCCGCCCACACCGACGCCCCCGCCGCCGGTTCCGCCGTACTCGCGGCCGTTCTGCTGAAGATGGGCACCTACGGCTTCGTACGCATCGCCATGCCGATGCTCCCCGATGCCTGGCGCAGCTGGGCGCTCGCCTTCGTGGTCATCGGCGTCGTCTCGGTCCTCTACGGCGCCCTCGTTGCCCTCGCGCAGACCGACTTCAAGCGCCTGGTCGCCTACACCAGCGTCAATCACATGGGTTACGTGCTGCTCGCCGTCGGCGCGGCCGGACTGGCCGGCGGCGATCAGGAGGCCCGCTCGGTGGCGGTGAGCGGCGCGGTCGTCCAGATGGTCAGCCACGGCTTGATCACCGGCGCGCTGTTCCTGCTCACCGGAGTGCTCTGGGAGCGCGGCGGCACATATGAAATGGATTCCTACGGCGGACTGGCAGGGCCGGCGCCACGGTTCGCCGGACTCACCGCCGTCGCCGCCTTCGCCAGCCTGGGCCTGCCCGGATTCAGCGGCTTCATCGCGGAGTTCCAGATCTTCGCCGGCAGCCTCGGTCCGGCGCCGGTGGCGACCGCCCTCGCCCTGCTCGGCATTCTGATCACCGCCGGGCTCTTCCTCCACGCCCTGCATCGACTGCTGCTCGGCCCGGCCCGCTCCCCGGAGAGGTTCGCCGATCTGCGGGCTGCCGAGGCATGGTCGATTGCGCCGCTTCTCGCTGCGGCTCTGGCCATCGGCGTCTACCCGCGCATGCTGCTGGACACCGTCGAACCGGCCGCACGCACCGCCGTCGACCTGGTCGCCCGGTGAAGGGCATGAACGAGGACCCCCTGGCCCTCCTCCCCGAAATCCTGCTCATGGCGGGCGCGGTGGTCACCTTGCTCACCGGATCGTTCGTGCCCCGCGAACGCCAGTGGATCACCCGACTCACCGCCGTAGCGGCGCTCGCCGCAGCGCTGACAGCCGGGGCCGTGCTCGCCCCGGGCGCCGACCGGACCGTCTACGACGGCACCTACGCCCTCGACGACGCCACCGGCGCTGCCCGCATCATCGTCCCGGCTGCATCGCTGATCGTCCTGCTGCTGTCGGTGGGACGGGTACGCGGCGACCGACGCGAGAGCGAGTTCAACATGCTCGTGCTGCTGGCCGCCCTGGGCAGCATCCTCCTCGCGGGCACCTCCGACCTGCTCCTGCTCGCCGTCGCCTACCTGCTCGCATCCATCCCGCTGTACACGCTGGCCGGTTGGGGCCGCGACGCGATCGGCGCAGAAGCCGCCTTGAAGCTCTACCTGCTCGGAGTGCTGCTGGGCATCACTATGCTGCTGGGGATCACGCTTCTCTACGCCCTCGCCGGGGCGACCGACTATGCCGCGCTCACCAAGGGCCTCCCCCGCGCCTCCGCCGGAGCACTAGCGGCCGGAACGGTGGCCGTGCTCGCCGGACTGCTGTTCAAGGCAGGCGCCGTACCCGCCCACTTCTGGGTCCCCGACGCCGCCGCCGGAGCGACCGTACCGGCCGCCGCGTTCCTCACCACCGTCCCCAAGGTCGGCGCCCTGATCGCCCTGTACCGCCTGCTGACCACCATCCCCGAAGAGACCGTCGGCTGGCGCCTGCTGATCGCCCTTCTCGCCGCCGCGAGCATGACGCTGGGCAACCTCGCCGCCTTCGCCCAGACCGACCCGCTACGGCTGCTCGGCTACTCCACCATCAGCCAGGTCGGCTACCTGATGATGGCTGTCGCCGTCGCTAACCGGCTTGACGCTCTTCCCAGCCTGGGGCTCTACCTCGCCGCCTACGCGGTCACCAACCTCGGCGCCTTCGCCGCGGCCGCAGCCCTGCCTAACCTACGCACCTTGCGCTCGTATCGCGGCATGGGCCGGCAGCACCCATGGCTTGCGGGCGCACTGACCGTCTGCCTGCTCGGCCTGGTCGGAACACCACCGACGGCGGTGTTCGCCGGCAAGCTCACCGTCTTCTCCGCCACGTGGAGCGACGGCATGGCCTGGCTCGTCGTCGTCGCCGCCGTCAACACGATCGCCAGCCTCTTCTACTACCTGCGCTGGATCGCCCCCACGGTCTCGGCCGAAGGGACCCACGACGCGGCCTTCGTCGGCCCACCTGCGGAACACTGGGCCACCACCGCGGCCATCACCTCCGCCGGGCTGACGCTCGCCCTTGGCATCGCAGCCCAGCTGGTCCTCGGCACGCTCTCCGACCCCCTGACCCGGTAGCCGGGACCTGCCCTCGCGCCGCGAGGCTGCGTTGGCCCGACGCCAATGAACGCACGGGGCGGATCCGACAACGCCGCTCGCCCTGCCGACACTTGCCATCTATACGGGGAGGGGGTATACATGGCTAACAAATCAATACCCCCCTCGGGTATCCAGCTTGATCACTTTCCCTGGAGGAAACCATGCAGGAAACCCCCGCCAGCTCGTCCTGCTGCACCACCGACGGCAGCTGCCACTCCGACAAGGCAGCGACGGCAGGCACCGTCTATGCCGTCTCCGGCATGACCTGCGACCACTGCGCCGGCACTGTCACCAAGGCGATCAGCGGACTGGACGCCGTGAGCGACGTGCGTGTCGATCTGGCTGCCGGCCGTGTCACGGTTACCTCTGACAGCGACCTGGACGACGCGCTGGTCGCCGAGGTGATCGACGACGCCGGCTATGAGCTCACCGGCCGGGTCTGACGCCTGGCTGCCCATCCCGCGGCCTCTACCTGTCGTACGGGCCCGCGCCCCTTCGCGTCACTGGAGCAGTGATGACCACCACCACACCTGCCAACGCTGAAGTCGAGCTCGCCATCGGCGGTATGACCTGTGCCTCGTGTGCGGCCCGTATCGAGAAGAAGCTGAACCGGATGGACGGAGTGGAAGCCTCCGTCAACTACGCGACCGAGAAGGCCAAGGTCACTTACGCCGAGGACGTCGCGGTGCAGGACCTGATCGCCACCGTCGAGGCCACCGGCTACACCGCCACCCCGCCCGCCCCTGAGCGCCCAGCTGCCGCTCCGGACAGCGAAGCCGACTCCCCCGAGGAATCCCATGAGGTAGTCACACTGCGGCAGCGGTTGACCACATCCGTCGTGCTGTCGGTGCCGGTGATCGCGATGGCGATGATCCCGGCACTGCAGTTCCAGTACTGGCAGTGGCTCTCGCTGACCCTCGCGGCGCCGGTGGTCACCTATGCAGGCTGGCCCTTCCACCGGGCTGCGTGGACCAACGCCCGGCACGGTGCGGCGACGATGGACACGCTGGTCTCCGTTGGCACGCTGGCGGCGTTCGCCTGGTCGCTGTGGGCGCTGTTCTTCGGTATGGCGGGCGAGCCGGGGATGGTGCACCCCTTCGAGCTGTCGATCGCCCGTACCGACGGCTCGGGCAACATCTATCTCGAGGCCGCCGCGGGCGTCACCGCCTTCATCCTGGCCGGGCGCTACTTCGAGGCCCGCTCGAAGCGGAAGGCGGGTGCCGCGCTCAGAGCCCTGCTGGAGCTGGGTGCCAAGGAAGTGACGGTGCTCCGGGACGGACGCGAGACGCTGATCCGTACCGAAGACCTCGCGGTCGGGGACCACTTCGTCGTACGGCCGGGGGAGAAGATCGCCACCGACGGCGTCGTCACCGAAGGCAGTTCGGCCGTGGACGCCTCCATGCTGACCGGCGAGTCCGTGCCCATCGAAGTCGGCGTCGGCGACAGTGTCACCGGCGCGACCCTCAACGCGGGCGGACGGCTGGTCGTGGAGGCAACCAGGGTCGGCGCCGACACTCAACTGGCACGCATGGCAAAGCTGGTGGAGGACGCGCAGAACGGCAAGGCCGCCGCCCAGCGGCTGGCG
Organism: Streptomyces sp. TAA204; assembly: GCF_000424965.1. NCBI lineage: Bacteria > Bacillati > Actinomycetota > Actinomycetes > Kitasatosporales > Streptomycetaceae > Streptomyces > Streptomyces sp. TAA204. The sequence continues at coordinate 68,205 of NZ_AUKW01000023.1, read as the reverse complement.
GACCGCATCTCCGGCGTCTTCGTTCCCATCGTGATCGTGCTCGCTCTGGGCACGCTCGGCTTCTGGCTGGGGCAGGGGGCGGGCCTGACGGCCGCCTTCACCGCCGCCGTCGCCGTCCTGATCATCGCCTGCCCGTGCGCCCTGGGGCTGGCGACGCCGACCGCGCTGCTGGTAGGTACGGGACGGGGGGCTCAGCTGGGCATCCTCATCAAGGGCCCCGAGGTGCTGGAGAACACCCGCAAGGCCGACACCGTCGTGCTCGACAAGACCGGCACCGTGACCACCGGCACGATGACGCTGCTTGCGGTGCACACGGCCGAGGGTGTGGACGAGGAGGAAGTTCTGCGGCTCGCAGGCGCGTTGGAGAACGCCTCCGAACACCCCATCGCCCGCGCGGTCGCGAGTGGGGCCGGCGAGCGGGTGGGCGCTCTGCCCGTACCGGAGGACTTCGCGAACGTCCCTGGACTCGGCGTCCAAGGCGTCGTCGAAGGGCGCGCGGTACTGGTGGGCCGGGAGAGGCTGCTCTCGGACTGGACGATCCCGCTCCCGGACGGGCTCGCTCATGCGAAGGCCGCAGCGGAAGGTGCGGGGCGCACGGTCATCGCGGTCGCCTGGGACGGTGCGGCACGTGCCGTACTTGAGGTGGCCGACGCGGTGAAGCCCACCAGCGCGGAGGCGATTCGGCTCCTGCGCGGCCTGGGCCTGACGCCGGTGCTCCTCACGGGTGACAACCGTGCGGTGGCGGAGTCGGTGGCCGCCGAGGTCGGCATCTCCGCCGAGGACGTCATCGCCGAGGTCATGCCCGAGGACAAGGTCGACGTGATCAAGCGGCTGCAGGGCGAGGGCCGGTCGGTGGCCATGGTCGGCGACGGTGTCAACGACGCGGCGGCCCTCGCCCAGGCCGAACTGGGCCTGGCGATGGGCACGGGAACGGACGCGGCGATCGAGGCGGGTGACCTCACGCTCGTACGAGGGGACCTGCGGGCCGCCGCCGATGCCATACGCCTTTCGCGCCGCACCCTGGCGACGATCAAGTCCAACCTGTTCTGGGCCTTCGCCTACAACGTCGCCGCCCTCCCCCTGGCGGCTGCCGGGCTGCTCAACCCGATGATCGCCGGTGCGGCGATGGCCTTCTCCTCGGTCTTCGTCGTCAGCAACAGCCTCCGACTGCGACGCTTCCGACCAGTGACCAGGACCTGAGGGACGGGAAAGTGTTCCGCTTCACTGCAGCGATCGCCGGACGTACGGAAGTCCTAACTCTAGGATGACGAACATGGCCAGCTCCCGCCGCTCGTACCGCCCCCTGGGCGCGCGTGCGTGTGTGCTGCTGGTCCTGGCGGTGCTGACAGGGCTCGTGGCCATGCACGGCCTCGGGCCCGCCGCCCCCATGCCCCAGCACGAGCGGGCCATGTCGTCAGTCAGCAATCACGGTGCCGAGATGACGGGGCCCGGTCAGCAGGCGATGCACGCGGCTGACAGCGCCTGTCACCCCAGCGCCTACGGCCACGACGGTGGCAGGGGCCATCTCGAGCATGCCGACGCCACCTGTGTGGCGACCGGCATCAGCGGTGGTCCGGCCCTGGACGCACTGGCCCCCAGCGGGGTCGCCGGTGCCGACTCGCCGACGGATCACGGGGTACGTGACGGCGCCTCTGCCACAGAGCGGGCGCCGCCCTCACTGTCGCAACTACAGCTCCTGCGTATATAGGCCGTGCCGCACGGCGCCAGGCCCCGCGCCTGCGCCGCCATCCGGCACGCACACCATCACTTCTCACCGCGCAGGAGCAGAATCACCATGACCAAGTACCGATCCCTTTCCCGTGCAGCTGCGCTAGTCGCTGCCACCACCACCGCCGCCCTGGTGCTGACCGCTTGCGGCGGGAGCGACGACAGTTCCGCCGGCCACGGCGGCGGCCACAAGAGCTCCGCCCCGGCCAAGAAGGGCAGTAAGCACAATGCGGCGGACGTGTCCTTCGCGCAGGGCATGATCCCGCACCACCGCCAGGCCGTGGAGATGGCCGAGCTGGCCGCCTCGCGTGCCTCCTCCCCGAAGGTGAAGAGCCTCTCCGAGGACATCGAGAAGGCGCAGGGCCCGGAGATCAAGAAGATGTCCGGCTGGCTGAAATCCTGGGGTCAGGAAGTGCCTGAGGAGATGCCCGGCATGGACCACTCCGGAGACATGCCGGGCATGATGAAGCCCCAGGACATGGAAGACCTCAAGAAGGCTTCCGGCAAGGAGTTCGACACCGCGTTCCTGAAGATGATGATCGAACACCACAAGGGCGCCGTGGAGATGGCGAAGACCGAGAAGTCGGAGGGCGCCAGCAAGTCCGCCATGGACATGGCCACGGACATCGGCAGCTCGCAAACAGCCGAGATCAAGCAGATGAACACGCTCCTCGGCAAGTAGCCGCGCAGGGGGCCGCCCTGGTTTGGCCCCCTGCCCGGCTCTGTCGTAGATCGACAGCCTCAACAGCTCGCCGACGATGGAATGCCGGCGGCTCCCCTTGGTGAGCCCGGAAGAAGTCGGCATGCCCTGCAGCAGGGCACAGCCGCGATTCCCCGGCTCGGCCTGCTTCTGCCCTGCCGCGTCCGCCCGCGAGGCGGCGGCCCCGTGATTTCGACACGAATCGAGATGCACTCAGCCATGCGCAAACCAACCCGCCGCGCCGTGCTCGGCGCGGGAATCGCCGCTGCCGGAGGCGGCCTACTCACAGCCTGTTCAACGTCCCCGACCAGAGACTCAGCGACCTCGCGGTCAGCCCTTACCGGCCCCGACGGCTACGTCTCCCCCGGCGGGAAAGAGGCCGCCGCCGCCGAAGCCGGGCGGAAACCCGGACCACCACGAAAGGTGCGGCTCACCGCAGTGGAGACCCGGCTCGATCTGGGTGGCTGCACGGTCAGGTCCTGGGCCTACGGCGACCGGCTGCCGGGGCAGGAGATCCGGGTGACCGCAGGAGACACCCTCGCCCTGACCCTCGCCAACCATCTGCCGGAGGCCACTTCGGTGCACTGGCACGGCCTGGCTCTGCGTAACGACATGGACGGCGTGCCCGACGTCACCCAAGAGCCGGTGCGGGCCGGCGCTACCTTCGACTACCGCTTCGCGGTCCCTCACCCGGGCACCTACTGGTTCCACCCGCACTCCGGCGTGCAGCAGGACCGCGGTCTCTACGCCCCGCTGATCGTCGAGGACCCGAAGGAACCCCTCTCCTACGACAAGGAGTGGGTCGTCGTGCTCGACGACTGGGTCGACGGAGTGGACGGAAGCACACCCGACGCCGTGTTCGCCGAACTCCGCAAGGGCATGGGCGGCATGGAGCACGGCGGCCACGACATGAGCGGCATGTCGATGGCCGAGAACGCGTCGCCTTCACCCAAGGAATCCGGCCCGTCCCGCATGATGATGGGCGCTACGAGCCGCCTCCTCGGGGGCGACGCGGGCGATGTCTCCTACCCCTACTACCTGGTGAACGGACGCGTGGCCGAGGACCCGGAGGTCTACCGTGCGAAGCCCGGCGACCGCATCCGCATCCGCATCATCAACGCCGGTGGTGACACCGCCTTCCGCGTCGCACTCGGCGACCACACCATGACGGTGACCCACACCGACGGCTTCCCCGTCGAACACGCCAAGACGGACGGGCTCCTGCTGGGCATGGGAGAGCGCTACGACGTGCTCGTCACGGCGAAGGACGGCGTCTTCCCCCTGACAGTTCTGGCCGAGGGCAAGAAGCAGACGGGCATGGCGCTGCTGCGAACGGGAGGCGGCGCAGCCCCCAAGCCGTCCGCCCGCCCGGCAGAACTGTCCGGAAAGCTGCTGACCGCCAGCAAGTTGAGCCCGGACCCGAGCGTCCGGCTACGCCCCGGGAAGCCGGACCGCGAGATCGAACTGACCCTGACGGGTGGCATGGCGAAGTACAACTGGGCCTTCAACAAACGGAAATACGACCCGGAGCAGCGCTACCCCGTCCGCGCGGGCGAACGCGTCAGGCTCGTCTTCAAGAACACCACCAAGATGTGGCATCCCGTCCATCTCCACGGCCACACCTTCGCCCTGGCCGACAACGGCCCCCGCAAGGACACCGCGATCGTCCTCCCGGACAGAACCCTCAGCGTCGACTTCGACGCCGACAACCCCGGCCTGTGGATGGTCCACTGCCACAACGTCTACCACTCGGAATCAGGAATGATGACCATCCTGGGCTACCGCAACCAGCAGCTCGGCGCGGATGGTTGAAGGGCTCATCGGCGGTCACGCTGAACTCTCCTGCGCCGAAGGGGGATTCCAGGCGAAGGCCGTCCCCGCCGCCCCCATGAGCAGCCGGGTCGGAATCAGAGAGGCGACGGTGTCGCGCAGCGCCACTCCGGCTCGGTTGCGGGTCTGCAGCATGTGGCCCAGCCTGCCGGACGTACGGGCCATCCGCTGGGTGCGGGGGCGGCGGGTGGCGTCGTAGGCGCTCAAGCCGCCGACGACGCCTGATCGTTCGATGGCGACGGCAAGGGTCACGGCGTCCTCGATCGCGAGACAGGCTCCTTGACCGATGTCGGGTGTGATGAGCGGCGTCGCCGAGCAGGGCCACGCGGCCGCGGACAAAGGTGGGCAGCCGGGCGTGCAGGTAGTACACGTCATGACGCAACAGGGCGTCTTCCGGGGTGGCAGCGAGCAGTTCGGGGATGGGCTCGTGCCAGTCCCGGAACCGGCCGGCCACCTTGTCCAGGTCGCGCTCGGGGGTGGCGTGCTCGGGCATGCCCTCGGCGGCGAACCAGTAGACCTGGCCGTCGTTGATCGCGGCGACGCCGAAGCGCGCGCCGCGTCCCCAGGTCTCGGTGAGGATCGGCGCCATGCCCAGGGGCGCTGCCCTCTCGGCGGGAACGATGCCGCGCCAGACCGTATAGCCGGCGTAGTCCGCCCCCGGGTAGTCGGGCAGCAGTGCCGCCCGTAGCCCGCTGCCGACCCCATCGGCGGCCACGACCAGATCGGCAGTCTCTGTGACCAGGCCGTGTGCGGTGTCGAAGGTGACCGTGGCCGTGTCAGCGGCGGTAGTGACGTCCGTGGCGCGACGGCCTGTGTGCAGCACCGAGGGGTCGAGGCCTGTCATGAGCAGGCGGTGCATCTCGGCACGGTGCAGCGCGTAGAAGGGGGCGCCGTAGCGTCGCTCGATACCGGCGGCTGGAATGCGTGCAACGCGCCTGCCCCCTCGCAGCCGGATCTCCAGCCCGTCCTGACGCAGACCGCGCTCGCGCAGGGCGGCCCCCAGGCCGAGGTGGTCCAGGGCTTTGACGGCATTCGGTGCGATGGCCAGACCCGCGCCGACCGGCCCGATGAGCGGTGCCTGCTCGTAGAGCGCCACCCGCCATCCGATGCTCTGCAAAGCCCGCGCCGCGGTCAGGCCGCCGATCCCCGCGCCGACGACGATCGCCTTGTCCGTGCCCATAGATGCCACCCCTCACAGATTCAATCGATTGTTTCAAACGCCTGCTTCAATCGAGTGTTATAGCATGTAGCTCCTTCCGGCAACACAAGGAGGTGCGGTGGCCGGATCCGACCAGGCGCCTGCCGCGCGACAGCGGGCATCCACGCGAGAGCGGCTCATCGAGGCGGCGGTTGAGCTGTTCGGTGAGCGCGGGATCGGGGCGACCTCGCTGCGGACACTCACCGACGCAGCCGGAACCAACATCGCCGCGGTCAACTACCACTTCGGTTCCAAGGAAGGGCTCCTGCGCGCGGTCATCGACCAGACGATGCGCACCGTCAACGAAGAGCGCCGCATCCGACTGGAGCACCTCGAATCAGAAGCTCAACCGACGTCGGTAGCCGCCCTCGTACGCGCCTTCGTCGAACCCGGCGTCGGCCTGGCAGAGGCGCACGGCAGTCGTGGACTGGCCGTCGCGCGCTTCATCGGCCGCGTGATGGGTGAGCCGGACGCCCGGGTGCGGGAGATCTTCGCGCAACAGGTCGAGCCGGTCGAAGGTCGCTATCTGGCCGCCCTGGGACGCGCGCTTCCCGAACTCGAAGACAGTGCCGTCCGGTTCGCCTACACCAACATGATCGGGCTGCTCAGCGTCTACCAGTCCGGCGCGTACGCGACGCTGGACTGGGCATCACAGACGGACAGCAGCACATCAGCGAGCGGGCCCGGCGGCGTCGACCCCGAGAGGCTGGTCGCATTCATCGTCGGCGGGATTCTCGCCACCCTTCCCGCCAAGTCCGGCGAATGAAGCGGAAGTCGGCGGACGCGATGGATGCATGGGAGACGTCGCTGCCGTGGAATCACGCCAGCGCGACGATGAGGACGGTGACACCGACCACCGACAGCGCCGCGCGCATGGCGTGCCCGGACTCCCAGCGGTCACGCAGAGCGGTCCACTCCACGTGACCGTTCCGTTCGGCATCCCGGTGCCGCGCTGCGAAAGTGAAGAAGCCCGTGCTGAACCGGTCGAGGTTCTCGCCTTCCAGCCAGAACCCGTTCACAGGGTGTACTCGCAGCCAGTAGACCGCCTGCATCCCCACGAGGGCCACGAGCCCGATGGCACGCAATGTGAAGTCGGGGCTCGCGGTCTCTGTCAGCGCCAGCGCGATCGCCGTCACGATGATGCTCGGGAATTCGATGCTCCCTGCGATGGTGAATCCGGGATAGTAGATCCGCTGGACCACGAGGTACTCGTCACGGGCGAGGCGCAGCTTGCCGGGCACCTCCAGCGCGTGAGCGAGAGCGGGTGCCATCGCCACTGCCGTCAGAAGTGCCGCGAGAGCCCCGACCACATTCGTCATGACGCCTTCCTTCCCCGTCCCGCCCCTACGGCTCTGCCGTGACCGCAGGGCTCAACCGGCTGGTTGCGGGCCGGACGGTGGAGCCGCCCTTGTCGCAGGTCGCCCAACAGGCCGGCATCGGCAGCGCCTCGCTGTACGAATAGGCGCTGTGGGTACGTCCCTGCTGGTCGTCCGCCAGGCCCGAGGAGCGACGCCCCGCGCTCCCGGCACGCCGCCACTCGGCTGGTCCCCATCAACCGGCTCTGCGAGCCTGCCCTTAGCATGACCGGCATGACGCGATGCGTGCCGCCTGCGCTCCGGGGGCTCTCCGGGGCGCTCATGGTGTGCGCGCTCATGCTCTGCCTGACCGGACTTGCCCGGCCCGCGATGGCGATGCCGGACTCGATGCAGATGACGTCTTCCGCCGCGGCCGCCGAAGCTGCCAGCGGGGAGGCTGCCGGCGGGCACATGTCCGCCGATGCCGGCCGGCACGCCGAGCCGATGGCCACCCACGCACCTGACGGGGATCGGCACTGCCCGATGGTCGAGCAGCAGTGCGCTTCCCCGGAGGCAGTCCTCGCCCAGCACGGGGGCGTGGCCCCGGCGCTCGCTGCCGGTTCCCGGACGACGGCTCTCTGCCCGCCGGAAACGCCGGTGACGCAGCCCAACGCGCCTCCTGCGGCGAAACCCCCTCCTGATCTGCACCAGCTGTGCGTACTGCGGACGTGATCATTCGCCACCCGTGAGGTCCATGCCTCTGCGGGACACCGAATTCCCCACGTCCACCGCGGCACGCTCAAGTCCTCATGCGCGTGCTGTCGTTGCAGAACAGGAGTTACGACGCATGCCGTCGACCGTTGCATTGTTCGTCACTGGTGTGGGCACCGGGCTGCTGGCCGGCGGCGCTTCCTGCGCCGCCGTGCAAGGAGGGCTGCTGGCCGCCGCGGTCACGCGCCGCAATCCCAGCCGGGACAGCTCACCGATCCCTGCCCGGACATCACCCTCGTCCTCTTCGAAGCCCGACCCGGACCCCGTACGGCCGCGCTCCACAGCCCCGTTGAAGCCGACACCCGAGAATCTGGCCCCAGTGGGAGCTTTCCTGCTCGGCAAGCTGCTCTCCCACGCGATCCTGGGCGCACTTCTCGGTGTCTTCGGAGCGGCACTCCAGCCCAGTCCCCGCACACAAGCAGCACTGTTGATCATCGCCGGAGCGCTGATGGTGCTGTTCGCCCTCGACCTGTTCGGTGTGAAGGCAGTCGGGCGTTTCCTTCCACGCACGCCGGCGTTCTTCGGGCGTCTCCTGCGTCGCAGCGCCAAGACAACATCGGTGGTCACGCCCACGCTGGTGGGCTTCGCAACGGTATTGGTGCCCTGTGGCGTGACGCTGTCCGTAGAGCTGATCGCGGTCACCACCGGATCCCTCGTATCCGGCGCAGCTGTGATGGCAGGCTTCGTAGTCGGCACCGCTCCGCTCTTCACCATCCTCGGCTTCCTCTTCCGCCGCTCGGGCACCTCATTCTCCGATTCACTGCGCAGCCTCACCGGCGTGGTCGTCCTGGCCGTGGCGGTCTGGACGATCGCCTCCGGAGTGCAGGCCGGCGGGTGGGGGCCCTCCGACGAGGACAGCAGGCAGAGCCCCGCAGCCGCGCCAGAGCCATCAGGGCGGGCTGAGGACAGGGGGAAGCCGAACGAGCCCGTGCGCACGGACAGTTCGGGGAAGCAGATCATCACCCTCACTGTCACCGACTTCTACGAGACCACCGCGTTCAGCGCCAAGGCAGGTGTTCCCACCAAGCTGGTGCTGCACGGTGACAACGCCGGTGGGTGCGCCCGTGCGTTCACCATCCCGTCCCTCGGTGTGCAGAAGATCGTCAAGCGATACGGCGACACCGACGTGGACCTCGGAACCCCCAAGACCGGGAAGCTGCGCTTCTCCTGCTCCATGGGCATGCAGACCGGCACCATCAACTTCAAGTCGAGGCAATCGTGAACCTGTTCAGCCGCAAGACGAAGACCGAAGGTGACGGTGACGTGACAGTCGTGCTGCACGTCGACGGGATGCACTGCCCCAGCTGCGGCCTCCTCATCGACGACGAGTTGGAGGAGATCCCCGGGGTCCGCTCCGCCAGCACTGCCGTGCGCACCGGGCGCTCAACGATCCGCCTCGAGGCAGGCGTCGACGTGGACCCGGCCGTGCTGGTCGCCGCAGTGGAAGGAGCAGGCGACTACGCGGCCCGACTAGCGCACTGAACGACGCTGCTCAACGGCCTCTGTCCCCGATTACCCCGATGGCGCCGGCGACTCATCTGCATTCTCACAAGCCCGGGTTGAGGGTCCTGAGTCGCTGTGCCGCCCGAGCAGCGTGGTGATGAGAACGGCGCCGAGAGCAAGGAGGGCGGCAGCGACGGTGAGCGCGAATGAAAAGCCCGCCGTCGCTGTGCGCCCCTCGCCCGCCGATGCTTCCACGGTGTCACCGTGGCGCGTAGCCAGCGTGACCAGGGTTGCCAACCCCACAGCGCCGCCGACCTGTTGAACGGACGTGAGTACGGCCGAGCCGAGGCCGGCGTTCTCCTCGGTGATGCCCGTGAGCGCCGCAACCGTCAAGACAGGGAAGCCCAGGCCGGAGCCGAGGCTCGCAACGAGCATGCCGGGCAGCACTCCGCCCGCGTAGCTGCTACCCGATGACACCCCGGACAACAGCAGCAGTCCCGCTGAACTGGTCAGGAACGACGCCACGAGCGTCCAGCGCGTCCCGAATCGGACCATAGCTCGGGAGGAGAGCCAGACACCGGCCAGGATGCCACCGCCGTAGGGCAGAAAGGCCAAGCCTGCCGTGAGCGGGCTGTAACGCAGCACCGTCTGCAGATGCAGCATCAGCAGAAAGGACAGCGAAAAGAAGGCGGCAGTGAACAGCAGACTCGTGCCGTTGGCAACGGCACGCGTCCGGAACGACACGAACGCCCACGAGACGAGAGGCTCGGCCGTGCGCGCCTCGACGGTGATGAAGGAGATCGCCAGGAACAGAGCGAGGACCAGGGGTATGGCTGAGGCCGTGCTGCCCCAACCGGACTCTGCGGACTGGAGAAGACCGTAGACGAGAAGCACAAGGGCGCCGGTGCCCAGTACGGCACCGGAGACATCCAGGCGGGCCGGGCGGACGGCGCGGTTCTCGGCGACCAGGCGCGGCAACACCGCAACCGCGACGAGGGCGACCGGCAGGTTGATCAGGAAGATCCACCGCCAGGACGCAAGGCTGGTCAACGCACCAGAGATCACCAGGCCGGTCGTGCCGCCCAGACCCGCGATGCCGCCCCAGATGCCGAGCGCCTTGGCGCACTCCTCAGTACCGGGGAACAGGAGGGTGATCAGCGACATCGCAGCCGGGCTGGCCATGGCCGAGCCCACACCCTGTACGAACCGCCCGGCCACGAGCTACCAGGGCTCCTGTGCGAGCCCGCAGACGAGACTCGCCGCACCGAACAACGCCACACCTGCCAGGAAGATGCGACGACGGCCCAACAGATCAGCAACGCGGCCGAACAGCAGCAGCATCCCGCCGAAGGCGAGGAAATAGGCATTGGCGACCCACGTCAGACCCGCGGCGCTGAAGCCGAGTTCCTCCCGGAGGCTGGGGAGAGCGACGTTCACCACGGTGTCGTCCAGGACGAGCATGAACTGCACGCAGCACAACACCGTCAGCGCCAACGAACGGCGACCGGCATGTGCGAGCGGGGTTGATGCCGTCGTCATACCGAACGCCCCGTCGGCATGACCTGCACGTACTCGTTGCAGTCGCGGCCGCGGCTCGAAGAATTGATCGCCATGCGACGACGCTACGCAGCGGGCATGCTGGCCACAATGCGCTACAAGGCCAGGGGGTATCGCGTACAGGACATAGGCTGGGATGCATGGCCGAGCCTTTCGAGTGTGCCGCCCCGACCGGGGCGGGAGCCATCGTCGTCGGGAACTTCCCGCTGTCGTCAGGGCAGTGGTTCGCCCCGCACAGTCACCCGCAGCACCAGCTGGCGTGGACGCGACGCGGTGTGCTCGGCGTCGCCGTCGACGACGTCCACTGGGTCCTGCCGCCCACACGGGCGCTGTGGTTGCCCGCCGGGATCGTTCACCGGACCGGCGCGACCCGTGAGGCGGTGTTGTGCGGTCTCTACTTCGAACCGGACCGGTGCGCGCTCGCCTGGACTGAGCCCACACCGGTCGCCGTCGACGGGCTGCTGGCCCATCTGATCGCCTACCTCGACCGGGAGGACCTCACCGGCGACGCGCGGCTGCGGGCCGAGGCGGTCGTGCTGGATCTGCTGCGGCCGCTGCCGACGACACCCATCCATGTGCCGAATCCCGTCGACGAACGCGTATCTGCCGTGGCCGACGCACTGCTGACCGACCCAGGAGACCCGCGCAGCCTCGAGGCCCACGCGAAAGCCGTCGGAGTGAGCCGACGGACCCTGACCCGGCTGTTCGTCGACGACACCGGCTTGAACTTCGACCGATGGCGCGTCCACGTACGGTTGCGAGCCGCCCTGCCCCTTCTCGCCGAAGGCCAACCCGTATCCCGGGTAGCACACACAGTGGGATACGAGACACCCAGCGCATTCCTCGCCGCATTCCGGCGAACGGTCGGCACGTCCCCGAAGCGCTACCTCAATGGCGAGGACATACCTCTGCCGCCCCTCACGATCTCCGATTCGCCGGATGGCCGCTGAGGACATCTCTGCCAAGCACGAACTCGGGCCGCCGCGGCCCTCGTTCGCGATGTGTCCGGGCCATACGACACCGGTCCATTCGTGCACGCCCCGACCCAAGGCACTGTCCGGCGGATCAGGTGTCATGGGAAGAGGGAGCTCAGTGTGTCGCGGTGACCTTGGACGACGGGGCGAGGTGAGAGCAGCAGCTCAGGCCCATGGCCGCAGCGGCGGGCCCACCGAGCATCAGCACTGGGAGAGCGAGCGACACGGCAGCGGTGAGCGAGCCCGCGGCGACACCGACGTGGCCGAGCGGCCGGTGCGGGGCGATGAGCCGGCGCACCCGCTGGGCGGTGGTGCTGCCGCCCGCCCCGAGCGCTACCCCGGGCACGACTGCAGAGCCACGGCCGGTCGCCACCTCGAGCAGCGCCCCGGCGACGGTCAGGCGGCCGGACTGGTCGGCGGCGACGTCGTCGGCCCGTAGTTCCACCAGCCGGGCCACCTCGGCCTGCGCGTCACGGAAGAGCGGGATGCGGGGGAAGGCCCGGGCCAGTGCGGCGGACCAGGCCAGGGCCACGTCGTGGTGTTCGGCGAGATGGGCACGCTCATGCGCGACCACTGCAGCGAGCTGAGCATCGTCAAGGACGCGCAGCGCGCCTGTTGTCACCACGGTGCGAGGCTGCGGGCCAGGCAGGCAGTAGGCGGCTGCTCCGTCGTGGTCGAGTACAACCAGCCCGCGCCCGGCGTCCGTTCGACCGACCAGGTCCAGGACTTGGCCATGCCTGTCCCGCTCCCGGATTGCGGTCCGCGCGACAACCGCCAGGCAGTACCCCGCTCGCACCAGCACTGCCAGCGCGAGCACGGCACCACTCGCCGCGGCAGCAGCACCCCATGGGGCAGAGGTGTACTGCGCGCGGAGCGTCATCAGGCACGACTGCAGAAGGGCTACCAGATCGGAGCTGACGCGGACGGTCACCACGGTCAGGGCAAGGCTCGAGATCACCGCCGAGGCGAGCACCGAGACACCCATCGCCAGCCAGACGGTGATCCCCAATCGGGGTGCCCGGTCCGCCCAACGGCTCCGGCGCACCACCCGGCTCCCCGCCGTGCACAGCAAGGCCGCGTACACGAAGAGCACCAACGCGATGATCAAGGCCGGCTCTTCTTCTTGCGAGCGGCGTCCAGCAGACCGCGCAGCTCCTCCGCCTCGGCAGGCTCCATGTCTTCGACAAGGCTCATCAGGGCTGCCGCACGGTTCTCACTGCCGGCCAGCGCCTCGCCCATCAGTCCGGCGATGTACTTGTCACGGGTGGCGGTCGCGCCGTAGCGGAAGGCTCGCCCGTCGCGCTCCTTCGACAACCAGCCCTTGCGGTGGAGGATCTCGGTCACCGTGTGCACGGTGTTGTACGCCGGCACCGGGTTCCGGTCGAGGCGCTCCAGCACCTCACGTACGCGCAGCGGTTCGCCCGCCTCCCACACCGCGTCCATGATCGCGGCCTCCAGGTCACCGAACTGCGGCATGAACCCTCCTTCCGGTCTGGCACGTGACCGTAATCCTAAGCCGCCTAGGAAACTGGGGGTCGGTGCTTCCGGCCCGTTCGTTCGCCGCTAACGCCCGTCAGCTGCCGACGGACGGGCGGCTCCGATGATCGACGGGGCGGCCGGATTGGGCCGGCCTCCGGGGAGGAAGTCGAAATGACGCACCGTCGAGACGGTGAACCCGGCTTCCTGAATGGCGTGTTCGGAGTCCCTCGTGAGATTGCACCCGCCTCCGATCAGCCGCCACAGCGGGTTCAGGGCCCGCTGCCGCCGGAATGACCTGGGCTCCTGCGAGCGGACATGCTCGTAGAACCGCAGTTCGCCGCTCGGCTTGAGCACGCGCTGGGTTTCGGCGAGCGCCCCGGGGACATCGGCGATCGTGCACAAGACGAGCGAGACCACGGCCACATCGGCAGTGGCGTCCTCGACCGGCAGCATTTCGGCCTGGCCGTCAAGGACTTCCACCGGCACAGCGGCATCCTTTACGGCCCGCTCGGCGTGCGCCCGAAGCCTCGGTTCCGGTTCCACTGCGACGACCCGCTCCACCTCCGGCGGATAGTGCCGGAAGTTCGCGCCCGTACCAGCGCCGATCTCCACCACCACGCCGTGGACCCCCGCGAGGAGTTCCTGGCGGTGCTCGATCGACCCGTGCGCCTCCGCGAAGGCGTTGATCCGTGGGTAGAGGCGCGCGAACAACGGATGCGACACCTTCTTGGCCATGCTGCTCTCCTCGTCGATCAGACGACGGGATACCCCGTCAGTGACTCCTAAGGAGTTTAGGAGCACTCTCACGGCGCGTCCAGCACGGCACGCAGCCACCCCTGACCGGATCTTGATCACCGACGGGTGGTATACCCCTACCCCCTAAGAGGGGCGCCTCACAGTGCCGCGCCTCGGGCCCAGTCGACATCACTCTGAGGCCTGGCTTATTGATCGGCGACTCCGGCCGCGGCTGCCCCCAACCAACCTTGTAGTGCAGCAAGTACTCCATCAGATGATCCGCCCCTGACCCCGCCGCCGGGCCTCCTTGATGTGTGGCCTTGACGAGGAGGCGGCGCACTTTTAGTTTCCTATACTTGTACCCCGTAGGGGTATATTGATGCGGCGTCAGCCGCCAGAGGCGACGTCTGACGGTGCCTCCGAGGGAGGAGAAGCGATGTCCGAGGCGAATAGCTCGCCCGAAGCACCGACTGCCGGGCTCAGGGAGTGGATCGCGCTGGGGCTGCTGGTGCTGCCCGCGATGCTCCTGTTCATGATGCTCACGATCTTGTTCCTGGCGATTCCTTCTCTGGCCGCGGACTTGAGGCCGAGCGGTACGCAGGCGTTGTGGATCCTGGACATCTACGGCTTCCTCATGGCGGGGTTCCTCGTCCTGATGGGGACTGTCGCCGACCGCGTCGGTCACCGGACTCTGCTGATGGCAGGTGCCGCGGTCTTCGCTGTGGGCTCGATCGCCGCCGCCTACACCGACGATCCGGGAATGCTGATCGTCTGGCGCGCGGTACTCGGGCTGGCAGGCGCCGCGCAGACTCCAGCCACGCTCGGGCTGATCTTCACGATGTTCCATGACGCCAAGCAGCGGGGCGTTGCGATCGGCGCCTGGGCTGCCGGGATCTCGGCCGGTGTGGCACTCGGTCCGCTGCTCAGTGGGCTCCTGCTGGAGGCCTTCTCCTGGCGGGCGACCTTCCTCGTCGCGGTTCCGGTCATGGTGGTGGTGCTGATCGGCTCACCTCTGCTGCTGCCCAAGCACCAGGGCGCAGGGCAGGGACGTCTCGACATCTTCAGCGCGTTCCTTCTGCTGGCAGCCCTGCTGCCGTTCATCTACGGCATCAAGGCAGTCGCGGCGGACAAGCCGCTCGGTGAATCACTCCTGGCAGTGGGCGTAGGCGTGGTCTTCGGTCTGCTGTTCGTCGTACGGCAGCTGCGTTCCTCGGAACCCCTGCTGGACGTACGACTGTTCGGCAACCGCACTGTCGGCGGCGCACTCGGCGTGTTCATCCTCGCCGCGACCGGACTTGGCGGCGTCTACCTGATGTTCACCCAGTTCCTGCAGCTCGTCACCGACCTCTCACCGCTGCAGACCGGGCTCGCGATCCTGCCCCCAGCAGTCGGACTGATCGCGGTGGCAACGCTCTCCCCCGTCATGGCGCGTCGGGTGCGGCCCGGGTACGTCATCGCCGTGGGCCTGGCCGTTCAGGTGGTGGGCTACCTGCTGCTCACCCAGGTCGGGAGCTCCACCGGCCTGCCTCTGCTCATCGCGAGCTTCGTCGTCGTCTACCCGGCCGTGGCACCGTCCATGGCGCTCACCACCGACCTCGTCGTCAGCTCCGTGCCGCCGGAGAAGGCAGGAGCTGCCAGCGGGCTGAGCTCCACCGTGAACGACCTCGGCATCTCACTCGGCGTCGCAGTCGTCGGCAGCATCGGGGTCGCCAAGTACCGCAGCGAGATCGACAGCAACCTCCCGTCGGGCCTGCCCGGTGAGGTCGAGAAGGCCGCGAGGGAGAACATCGACGGCGCCGTTGCCGGCGCGGGTCAGCTCCCGGCCGAACTTGGCTCGTCCCTCCTGCGAGCTGCACGCGACGCGTTCGCCAGCGGGTTCAACGTCGCTGCCGCTGTGTCCGCCGGAATCACCCTCGCAGGAGCCGTCCTCGCGGCCGTAGCGCTCCGGCACGTCCCGCCAACCGGCGTCACGACTGCGACGCCGGAGCCTGGGCAGCAGGAGACGCCGGACAACGCCGCGGTCGAAAGGGGCGGTGCGAAGCAGTGACTTGGAGACCACTCGGCCGCCGTGCGCAACGGGTGGGCGACCAGCACATGGCCAGCAACCACAGGTTGAGTCTGGTCGACGTGCAAGAAGGGCCTCACGGCCGGAGGTCGGCCGTATGCGGGCGCGGTACCGGATTCGTTGACTGATCGGTGAGCAGAGCAGCATGATCAAGGCGGTGTCGCATCCGTTGTTCGCACGTATCCATCCGCGGATCAACGTCTTCGCCGAGGCCCACGACTTGCGCACTGCCGCTGGACTACGTCGGAACGCCTTCGGCCGTGGAAGAGAAGCGGCAGGCACTGCCCCGAATGAGGTAAGAGTTCCCGGTGATTCCCGCTCGTGCAGATTCCGCCCCGGGGTTCGGGTACGGCCCCAGGGTATATTTCTGAGGTGAGCCCAGACTGGGCGAGCAGTGCGGCCGGCTCCCAGCTCGTCCCCGCCCGGCGATAGCCACGGGCTCTCGAGTCGGACCATGCGGGGAACCTGCACCCGAAAAGCAGACCTGGCTCGTTGTTGGTCGGCACGACTTGGCACGGCTTCTGGATGGGCGAGCAAGCTGGAGGAAGGTGGAGGGCGATGGTCAGCTACAGCAACCACAAGGACGAGGTCCTCAAACGGCTCCGCCGAATCGAGGGCCAAGTCCGCGGGCTGGAGCGCATGGTTGAGTCGGACACCTACTGCATCGACGTCCTCACCCAGGTCTCGGCCACCACTCGAGCCCTGCAGTCTTTCGCCTTGCAACTGCTGGATGAACACCTCGCGACCTGCGTCAGCGGGGCCGTGGCCGAGGGCGGCGAAGAAGCAACGGTCAAGCTCAAAGAGGCCAACGAAGCCATTGCCCGGCTCGTTCGCTCTTGAGTAAGGGCGCGCCCCCGGTCACGGCCAACGCGGGTGCCGTCAGCTTGAACCTGTCTGCAATGACGGTACGAGTGGGACCTCTGGACTGGGCGTACCGACCAGCGCTCCGCCCGAATGCCTGCATCGAAGATGCTGGTACGCCTGGGCGTGATCACCATCAGCGCGTTGGCTCGCAGGTGAACCTCTTCGGAAGCGAACGCATCTGCCACTGGGTCAGGCGGTCGCCCGTGACCCCTGTCCCTCGGCGAGGGGTCTCCACGCGCTGGGCGAGCGTGTCCCGGACCGGCGGGCCCTGTCGTCCAAAACCCTGGCCCTCGGCCAGGGGGAGATGATGGGGGCATGCAACTTCGCATAGAGGCCGTCGACCTGCCCGGTCTTGAATGCCCACCGGGCACGGACCGACCGTCGTACCGCAACATTCACGTAGCCGTGCAGCGCCGCAACCGACCCGGCGAACTACTCGACATGCACCCGGGCAACGCAGACCGAGCGTCGTGGACGCTGGAAGCCACCGCCTCGCCCACCGAGTCCGGTATCGACGTGAAGGGCCCCTACGTCCAAGGCCGCCCCGGAGCCCGCTTCGTGTACCTGTCATGGGGCACCGTCGACAAGACCGGCGGATTCGAGATGTTCCGCCGCGCCAAGCTGATGCTCGACGCTGTCCCAGACGACGTCCTGGCCGCTGCAGCCCGCGACGGACTGCTGGTCGGGAGACTCGGACTGACGGACGGATGCAGTATGCCGCTGTGCGCACGGGTCACACCGCCTCGCATCATCTGGACCGCCGAACCCCTGGCCTGACCGGTGCCCGGGTGGCCGTCGCCCCGTCGTGATTCTGTTTACTAGCTTCGACAGTAGATGTTTCGCTCTTCGTGAGAGGCCCGCTCGGAGCCAGGATCGCCGCCCGCCCGTCCACCATTTTCTGAATTCAGCATTGCTTGTACTCTCGGCGTGTGCTGATACTCGCTTCCGATGTCGAGGTGCTGGCCAGGTTCGGCCGCGCGCTTGCCGACCCGATCCGCTGCCGCATCCTGCTCGCCCTGCGTGAGGCCCCGGCCTACCCGGCCGACCTCGCCGACGCCCTCGGCATCTCGCGCACGCGGCTGTCGAACCACCTTGCGTGCCTGCGCGACTGCGGCCTGGTCGTTGCCGTTCCCGACGGACGGCGCACCCGCTACGAGCTCGCGGATGAACGACTCGGGCACGCGCTGGACGACCTGCGCACCGCAGTCGTCGCCGTCGAGACCGATCGGACCTGCGCCGACGCCGACGGGTGCTGCTGACCATGACCGCCGAGACACCCGTATCCTTCGGCCCCGGCCCTGTCCGCCGCGACGCGCTCGCCCGCCGGATTCGGTTCCTGGTCGCAGTGACCATCGCCTACAACGTGATCGAGGCGATCGTCGCCCTCACGGTGGGAACCCTCGCCTCGTCCACCGCACTGATCGGCTTCGGCCTGGACTCCTTCATCGAGGTTTCCTCCGCCGCCGCGGTCGCCTGGCAGTTCTCCGCCCGTGACCACGCCGTACGCGAGTCCCGCGAGAAGACCACGCTGCGCATCATCGCCGCCTCCTTCTTCGCGCTCGCCGCCTACGTCACCCTGGACGCGGTACGCGCCCTGACCGGACCCGGCGAGGCCGAACACTCCATCCCTGGCATCGTGCTGGCCGCCCTGTCCCTCGCGGTGATGCCGTTCCTGTCCGCTGCCCAGCGCCGCGCCGGCAGCGAACTCGGCTCTGCCTCCGCAGTCGCCGACTCCAAGCAGACCCTGCTGTGCACCTACCTGTCCGCCGTGCTCCTGGTCGGCCTGGTCCTCAACGCCACCCTCGGGTGGGCCTGGGCCGACCCGATCGCCGCCCTCGTCATCGCCGCCATCGCCGTCAAGGAAGGACGCGACGCCTGGCGCGGCAAGGGCTGCTGCACGGTTCCTGCCGCCGCAGCAGCCCGGGCCCTCGACGCCCAGGACGACAAGTGCGGCTGCCGGCCCGGATGCGAGTGCTGCAACTGAACTCCACGCATGAGAACTCCAAACACACGCGCAGCCAGCTAGCGCTTCCATTCACTGAGCTGCTGCCCGGGTACAACTCAGGGAGCCGATGGGCTTGGCCATCCCCTGTCCCTGACCCTTCTGACGTCCCAGGATGGGAGTGGCCTCGTTCGCTACTGCTCCGGTTGCTGTGGCTGGTCGTAGGCGTGCAGTAGGTGTTCGATGCGTTGGTTGTTGATGGATTGGCGGTCGTAGAGGCACTTGGCGTAGCGGGTCAGGAGTACTTCGACACTGTTGCCGGCGCGTTGGGCGACCTCTGCCGGGTCCGCGCCCGCGCACAGCCAGGTGGACAGGGCGGAATGGCGCAGGTCGTAGGGGCGAGCCGCTAGTGGTGTGGTGGCAAGTGCGGGCGGGAGTGCGAGGGCCCGGGCTTGTTTCCAGACCCGGTAGTAGGCGGTGTAGCCGACGATGTTTCCGCGTTCGGTGAAGAAGAGTCGACCGTCCTCCGCGGTGCCGTGGGTGTCGATGCTCTCCCGCCACATGGCCACCAGGTGCGGTGGGAGCGGCACGATGCGTACCTCGCCCGGCGGGCGGTTCTTCAGGCCGCGTTCGTCGTGGAGGCGGCCGGTGTCGGTCCATTTCTTGCCGGCTTGGGGGAGGGTGCGGTAGGCAACCAGGCGTCCCCAACCCGAGGCGGGCAGGTGACAGTCCGGCAGGGTCACGGCGATGACTTCCTCGGGGCGCAGGCCTGCGTAGTACATGCCGGCGAACAAGCCGACCAACCGGCGGCCGCGGGCCCGCCGGTAGCCGCCCACGTAGGAGACCGCGGCCAGCAGACACTGCGCTTGATGAGGGTTGGCCACCACCCGCGGGTCCACCGCGACCACCTGCTTGGGAACACGCCACCGGATCCGCTCCAGCGGGTGACTGTGCAACTCGCCCTGCTCGATGGCGTAGTGCAGGGCATGCACCAGCACCTTCCGTTTGCGGCGCATGGTCTCGGGTGCCGCGCTCGTGCCGTCGCGTTTACGGCGCAGCGCCTCCAACACCCCACGCGCCACAGCGGGATCGTCCAGGTCGATCAGCGGCCGGGATGCCTTCGCCACCCACTGCAGAGACAGCCGGGCCTCCACCGGCATCTCAGCCTCCTGGGCCCTGGGCCCGACGAACGCCCAGCCGCGTAGCGCCTGATGCAGTACGTCCTCGCTGGGCCTCCCCGGGATGTCCCAGAGCATCGCCCGCGTGATCTCTGTCAGGGCCTCACTGGTCTCATTGCGTGTGTTGGCCGCCCTTCCGGGCCACTGCGCCTGCATGTAGCCAAGGGCGAAGTCGAACCAACTGATCCCCGACAGGCCGTAGGCGCGGTCATCGGAGGGAGCCAGCCCCGCGCGCAGGGCACGCACCAACTCCGCGCCGAACTCCCCCGCCACATCCGCCACCACACCGCTGTGCTGCGCGCGGCTTCGACTACCAGCTGCCTGGGCCCGGCACCGGCCGGGCCGTGGCGGCCCCGTTCCGTCTCGACGTGGGCGTCCGTCCATGGGCCTACCTCCCAGCGCGACCGAGGTGCTGGTGGTATTGCTGCCCGGTCTGTCCGCTCAGGCTGCGTCACGAAGGGGTGACTCGAGGGCGTGCGGGAGCACGAGGAGCGCAAAGTGGCATCGCGGACAGCCCCTCGAGCCACCGTGGGCTCCGTTCTGGCGTCGTCGATCGCTTCTGGCGCACACGATGCCAGCGGACGAAGCAGTGGCCGAGACGAGTATGTACCTGTCCTGAGAATTGAAGCTCTTTGAACATCACTGGAAACATCAGTCACCTATTTCACTGCAGTTCGATAGGCCGGTGGCGAAAAAACACGCACCCGCACGATGAGGGTCTCTCGAGTATTGGCAAATTCCCCTCGACGGCCAGGACCACGGGGACGCTAAGGCCATGCGCCTACATCTGCTGCGGTGGGTTCTCGACCCGGTCACGAGTTTGAAGGCTTATTGGCTGTCCAGGCGAAGCCGCGGTCGGGTCTCGTTCGACGTGGCCTGGCGGCGAGCCCGCGTGGAACGTTTTCCCAACGAAGCCCCATACCAGCGGCATGGTCACATGGCTCCCCCGGGTGCTGGTAGCGAACAAAGGTGCCGTGATTGACCGGTCAAGTGGCTGAATTCGCACCCTACTGTTTCGGCCTAAATGTAGAGATCAAGAGAGGAGGGGATTTTTCGCCACCTTACGAGAACAAGCGTTTCACGTACGTGCATCGGAAAGAATAAGGCGGTCCTTCAACCTCACAACGGGGAGCGAACACATGCCTGATCCCACTGAGATCGCCGTGATCAGCTCTGTCCTACCCGCCACGTTCTCCTTCCTCTTCCAGCGCTTGGAACACCTGCTCAGTTCCCGCGGCTCCGAGCCAGAGGGAGACATTGCCCTGCCCGATGGCTTGGTCGGTGCCCTTGATATGCCGCTGCAGCCCGCCCAGAACCAACTGCAGACCCGGCGTGGCGAACTCGAAGTGCTGAGGGACGCCCTCGCGATCTATGCACGCGGAGAGGCCCCCGCCCGCACTTCGGATCAGGCGCTCCTGCGCAACCTGACCCGGTTGCGTGGAGCCCTGGAGGACATCTACGGCCAGCACCTGACCTTCGACGGAGAAGACAGGCCAGCCTCCGGTCCGTTCGTACACCAAAAGCTCACGACGGTGGCCGGGGAGGCCACGGGCATGGACGCCGAGGAGATTGCTGGAAGTACCCGAGTGGTCCAAGACGTATCGACCGTCGACTCCGGCGGGACCCTGACGGGCATGAAGGCCCGTCGGATCGACACGCAGTAGCTATGCGCCGGCTGACTCCTCCGCACAGCCCTCTTGTAGCAACTCCTAACCCGAAGGACCAGGCATTGCCCCTGAATGTGTCGAGCGATCCGAACCCTGTGCCCCTGACTTCCCCGCCGTCAGGCGACCTTCCCGAGCCGACGGCCGAGCAGTCTGCATTCCGCAAGGAGGTCCCGCCCCCGGAGGACGAAATCCAAGCGACCCAAAGCTCCGAGACGAAGGAGGCACCACTTCCGGAACAGCCCAGTTCAGAACCTGCAGTCAATGCACAGCCCTCGGACGGGGTGCAGAAGCCATACGAACCCGCCTCGACGGATACAGTTCGCAACCCCGAAAACGAGAACGATTCCGATGACGGGACCGACGCGAACGTCCGCCAGAACGTTGGCCAGAACAGCGGAACCGTCATCGGCATCCAGAACATCAGCGAAATCCACCGCCTACGCGGCACCCCTCTGCCCCAGGAGTGGATCGATGCGCAGCTTCACACCTATCTGCCCGACGACGGCACAACGAAAGCCCTCAGCGAGCTCTTCGCCAACCACCGGATCGCCGCTCTGCACGCCGAAGCCGGGACCGGCCGATACACCACGGCCCTTCACGCGCTCACCCGCCAAGGGGTGGGCGCTATTCGCCAGGTTCGGCGTGAACCCAACGAACAGGTGGACCTCGAAGGCCTCAAAGACGAGGACACAGGCTGGATCTTGGACCTGAGGGACGAGGAAGAGACTCTCCGCCCCGGGTTCGGACTCCATCTCCGCGAGGTTCCCGGCCACCTGCGCGAGACCCGTTCGTTCGTGGCCGTGGTCACCCATTCCAAAACCTGGAAGGACGTGGCCCACGAGGCTCCCCGCCTGGCACACCCACTTGTTCCGCCACGCACCCTCGACGTGCTCCGCGCACACCTAAGCCGACCACCGCTCGCCGTCGACGAGCCGGAGGAGTGGCTCCGCTCAACCAAGATCATCGAGCGGCTAACCGGCGCCTCACCGGCCGACGCCGTCCGCTGGGCCCGCATTATCACAGCCGCCACCGCCCTCAACCGCACCAGCGCAGAGGACGTGAGCTTCGACGACCTCGTCGAATCCGTCATCCAATCCGCTCAGAACTGGCGCCGCGAGTTGCGCATATGGCACACCAAGAACACGGTCAGCGCACACCGGAACTACCTGTTGGCTGCAGCCGCCCTCGACGGGGCACCCGCCGAGGTCATCTACGAAGCCCACACAACCCTCGGCACAGCGCTCGAGGACACAACTCAGCCAAGCAGGGGGCAACAGGGGCCCGGCATCATCGAACTCACCCACGAAAGCGGGGCAGAACTCAGCGCCGAGGACCGCATCCGCTTCCTGAAGCCCGGCTACGCCGAAGCGGTCGTCGACTACTTCTGGGTCGACCGCCCCCACCATGTCGCGGCCTTCACCCGGTGGACCGCAGAACAGGCCGCTTCACTCCCTCGCGATCTCGCAATCCCTCTAGCAAACCGAGTCACCCAGTGGGCTATTCGCTACACCGTCACCAAACCGAGCTTCACCATCCTGCGCGCGGTCGCCACCCACTGGGCCAGCACCCAACACCTCCGCGATCACGCCAAGGACCTCCTAGTCGCGGCAGCCGTCGACCCGACAACCGGCAGGCGTGCCCGCGAGCAATACCTCGCCTGGGCCAAAGCCCCCGACACGGAGGAACTCACCCACCGCAAGCACTCGCCCACCGTCCTCAAACAGGCTCTCGCCAACGCCCTAGCCCAACTCGGCCCCGCCTACCCTCAGATCGCCCTCAAGCGTCTGTCCGAGCTCGCTGTCAACACCAGCGACCCCGCCGTCGCGGACGCCGTCGGCGACGCACTCACAGCCCTCTGGGACCAGCCACGCCTCCAAGACACGATCCGCACCACCCTCACCTCCTGGTTCAGTGCCTCCCAACACCACTACAGGTCCACCGCAGGCCGCGCCTTCCTCCAACTCGCCGACCGGACCACGGCTGGCGGAACCCCTGTGTTCCTGGCAAGGTCCAATACCGAACTCGATACCTGGACCATCACCGGCTGGCGCTGTGCCCTCGACGACCCAAACCCCTACATCCAGGAGGTCTTCAACACCTGGATGGAAGCCGCCCTCACAGACGCTGAACTGCGCCCCGCGATCCGCAACATCTTCACTGAAGCGCTTATGCGTTCCGAAGCCGACCGCATCTACCTCGCGCCACGCTTCATTGTCCTCAACCATGCAGCCAACGGCTGGGAGCCTGCTCATGCGGGACAACAGCCCACCGACCGCACACGCCTACGCGACGAACTTCTGACCGAACTCCGAGCAGCAGACCCCACCGCCCCCGACCACCAACGCCATGCCCCGCCCAGGCGCTAGAAACAATGCCTGGCCCACGCCCCGGACAGGCACGCTCGATATCACCTGCTCAGCACCCAGCTCCATCCCCGGCGCATTCTTCACCCTCACTCTCACTGGAGAATGGGAAGAACTCCCTTCACCTCAACCGCACCACAGCCCCGAAGCGACCGCCACCGACCACGCACTGACCATTGCCCGCAACATCACCTCTGCCCTTCCCATCACCGATGCCGTTCCGGCCGCCGCACGCATTAACACTCTTCTCGGTCGCCCCACCGAAATTCACCACATTCCGGTGAGACTCGTTTGGGCGAAGGTCCATCTCAGCGCAGAATCCAACACCGTTCAGGCCGCGATAGACCACCAACGCCACCTGCACGAGCATGAACTGCGCCGCACAGAGCAGACCCGGCGCCTCGATGAAGCACGCGTTTTGCGCGATAGCTTGCTCTCCGATCCCTCCCTGGGCTTGGCCTACTGGTTTGCCACCGCACCGGAAACCATCGACAAGGACACATTGGCCCGACTGGAAGAACTTCTTCTCACCGCCTCCACTTACGCACCGCAGGGCCTCTGGGCCCCACTCGCCCGCCTACTGATGGAGTTCGCCGCACGACTGCATGATGAGGACAAGGCTCACCTGATAGACACACTCGCCGCACTCACCGACCGGTACGGGCAGGCGGATATCGCCACAGCCATCAGTGCGCTGCGCCCCATACCATCGTCGGAGCCGCCGGCCCGCGATGAGCACAGGCAAGGTGGCTGACCGGCACCGTACTCACCGCCCACACCGGCCCGTCTGCAAGTGGCCCTCCCAGCCACGCTCTCTGCTCCGAGTGCGGCGCGAAACGAGCGGTCTTGTAGCCCGTGGGCTATTTGTGGGCTAGAGGGACTGACACCCCATCACCTAACGCTCTGACCTGCGAAAACTCCTGGGACTCGAACGGCCTCCGGAGCCGTGTGCGCAGGTTCGAATCCTGCCGGGGGTACCTCGCAGAAGGTACTCAAACGCCCCGCCACCAGCCACGATGCTGAGTGCGGGGCGTTGTTGCGTGTGCAGGCGGATGCAGCTGCCTGCCCGGGCAGACCCCAAAACCCGGACACGACCAACCGCAAGAGAGGCCGTCAGCAAACTGGCGGGCCCCGCGAAAGTTCGAGGCCAGCGCCAAGGTGCTGGTAGTTCTCCAGCGGTGAAGGCCGCGCAGTGTTGAGTCGCTCCGCCGGGCTATCCTGAGCCGCAGAGCGGAGGTGGGGGTTGCGCAGCGGCAATGTCAGGCAAGGAGCCCGATCGAACAGTGACCGGCCCCAACGCTGCTGCGTCACTTGTTCCGCTGCGCCGGCGACTGACAACACTGCTCAACGCTGCGCACGATGCCGCCGGGACCGGTCCGATCAACTTCATGATCCACCTGTGTACTCCACCGGCGGCTTCTGCGACACCGACGAATTGACCGACGAATTGCGCGCGGCACTTGAGAGTCGACACTTCGGACGCGTGATCAAATTCTTTCGTCACCACCCCCGTCATTTTAGCGTATTCAGCAAGGCGGCCCCCGCCCCACCTCGGGCAACAGCAGTCGAGTCCCATGGAGCATTGAATGCCACGCCATGACACGTCAAACACGCCGGTCTTCAGTCTGTACTACATCGCTATCGACACCGAGGCCGGCGTGACGCCGGAGCAATTCGAAGCCTTTGTTCGCAACAAAGGCGTGCACATTCCCTGCTACCCCGGGTGGCGCTGGACGCTGCTGCGCGGCCTGCGTGGCGAACGAGCCGGCCAATACATGATGCTGTTCGAAATCGATGACGCCGGGCAGCGCGACCGCTACCTGGCGGCTGACGGCAATCAAACAGAATTGGCACGTCAGTTCTGGCGCGATCGTCGCGAGGCCCGGGAGCTCATACGCGAATGGAAGAAATACGGCACATTCAGCGAATTGCCCACGATCTATACCGACTACCGCTTGCTGGCGGAAAACAAGAAAAGCACCGTCCCCGATGGGCCGCGCTATCAGGAGCGCGGCCCGGGAGAAGAACCTCTCGCCCGGGTGATCGGCATCCACAATCTCGCACTGCGCCCCGATGTCCGGGCAGATACCTTCGAAAGCTTCATCGCTGAAAATCATCATCGCATCGAGGACTATCCCGACTGGAAATTCCGCCTGCTGAAAGGCGAGCGCGGAAACCGGCTGGATCAGTATGTAGTGCTGATGGAGATTGCCAGCCTCGCGGCACTCCACGCGTTCTATCCTGATGCGGACATCGCGACTGCCGAGGCTGCTGCATTCGCCAAGGACTATCGGGACACGAAGCAGATGTACGAGGAATGGAAGCAACTGGCTTCGTTCTCCGGCTCACCGCAGATCTACACCGACTACCTGTCGGTGGCGGAAAGCCTGAGCTGACGCGAGTGGGGTGATCTCACCAACTTCCAGTTGGTCTTGCCGTGTTCGAAATGGCGGGCTGACGCACGGGCAGGTGACCTCGGAAGCAAGGCTGACCAGAGGCCACGCGCGGACCTCGAAGCGAAGGGAAAGCCCGGGTTCGACGTGGACATCGCCGTCCGGGACTCCTCGGCAGAGGCATCGCGTGACCGGTGTCAGCCGGCTCTGTGCGCGGGGACTTCCTCGACAGCCGGACGGTGGTTCATGGCCCAGCGGATCGTACGTGTCAGACCGAGGCCCGCCCAGCGCACTCCGGTCCTCTCCACAAGGGGGAGAGAGGGCAGCCCCAGCGGTGCGCGGGCCCAGGACGGCAGCAGCGCCGTCGCGTTGGCGGCGAGTACGGCATAGGGAGCGCGGGCGCTCAAGGGCAGCGGCGGATGCCGCAGCAGGAAGCGGGCGGCGTCCTCGGCCTCCGGTGTGGCGTGCAGTTCGTGCCGGTAGGCGGCGATTCGCTCGTCCAGCTCCCTGCGGCAGCGTGGCGGGTCGAGTGCGCCGAGCGCGGCGGCGACGCGGGCGGTGTCGGCTATGTAGTCGTCGTACTCGGCCGCCGTCAACCGCCGCGCGCCGTAGCGCTGGTGGGCCCGCTGAAAGCTGTCGACCTCGGCGACGTGCACCCAGGTCAGCAGATGGGGGTCGGCGGCGTGGTACTCCGCTCCCCCACCGTTACGTCCCCTCACGCGCTGGTGCACGCTCCTGACGCTGTCGACCGCCTGTTGTGCGTCGTCCGCCGCGCCGTAGGTCGTCATGGCGAGGAAGGTGCTGGTCCGCTGCAGCCGCCCCCACGGGTCGCCCTTGTATCCGGAGTGCCCCGCGACGGCTGCCATGGCGAGCGGATGCAGAGACTGGAGCAGCAGTGCGCTGAGCCCGCCGATGAACATGGACGCGTCACCGTGCACAGTCCGGATCGGGCTGCCCTCGGCGAACCACCTCGGTCCGGGCGTCCCGTGGATTCTGGCCCGGTTCTCCGCCCCTCCCGGGCCGGCCACTCTCTCGAAGAGGCTGCTGCCCAGCCGTTCCCGCACCGCTGAGACGCCGGTCGTCCACCACACCATGTCTCCAGTGTCCGCCCTGGGCCACGGAAACCGAAGGGCCGCAAGGTACGGCGAAGGTCACCGGACGACGCGGAGCGGAGCCGTACCGGGGAAGAAGGGCCGGAGCAGGTCCGGCCGGGGACCTCGTCCGGCACCGTCAGGGTCGCTGGAGGCCGGCGGGACCTCCTCAGCCGGCGGTCCAGGCTTCCTCGACCGGGACGGGACGGCCCAGGACGTCGCACGCCGCGCGGTGGCCGGAGTGGAGTGCGGCGGTGACCGTGGCCGGATCGTCGGTCCACGTCGCCTCGCCCGCCAGATGCAGCACCCCGCCCACCGGGGTGGCGAGGAGGTCGTGGTCCTCGGGTGCGGAGCCCACGGTCATGTACGCGTACGAGCCGCGCGCGTAGGGGTCGTCCTGCCACGAGGTCACGTGGACGCCGACGGGGGTCTCGACGCGGGCGCCGTAGAGGCGGCGGAGCTCGCCGAGGACCGATTCGACGATCCGCGACGGCTCCCAGCCCCGCGTCTCCCGCGCGGCCGGACCGGCGGCGAACGTGAGGAGCGTCGGGACGCCGTGCACGGCGGTGAGGTCGTACCAGGAGTGCCACCAGGCACCGTTGGCGCCCTGCTGGCGGACGGCGTACACCTTCTCGTCCCAGAACTTCGAGGGGAAGCTGAGGAAGACCTTCTCGAAGGCGTTCATCTCGAGGCGGGACAGCGCGCCGGCCACCGGTTCGGGCAGCGGGGGTTCGATGGTGAACTCCGCGGACTTCAGCACTCCGACGGGGACGGTGACCACGGCGCGGTTCGCCGTGAACACGCCCTGGCCGGTGGTGACTTCGACCCCGCCGGACGACCAGCGGACCGAGGTGACGACGTGCCCGAGCCGGACGTCGAGTCCCGCCGCGAGGTGCGTCGCGAGGGCGTCGTAGCCGTCGGGGAAGACGACCTCGTCGCCGTCGATCCAGTCGTCGTCGAGCCCGTGCGCATCGAGTTCGCCGCTGCTGACGCCGTACTGCTCCTCGGTGCGATGGCGCAGGAACTCCCGGACGCGCTCGGCGCGTTCCGCCTCCCACCCCTGGGCGGCCAGGGCGGTCTCGGCCGCCTCGGCGTAGGAGTGCCCCGGCGGGAGGTCGGCCACGACGCGGGCGAGTTCGGCGTCCACCGCGCCGATGTCGGCCACGAAGCGCCGCACTTCGTCGTCGGTGAGGCGTGCGCCCGAGGGGCCGTAGTACGCGATGGGCCTGCTGTGGGGCTGGTACCCGCCGACGGTGAACTCCACGGTCCGCAGCCCGAACGCGGACGCCGCCGCGGCGACCGGGCTGTCGGACACCCCGTGGATCCAGGAGGCGCCGAGATCGGTGACGGCCCCGCCGCCGGCCTCCCGGTCGCTCCACACCCGTCCGCCGACGCGGTCGCGGGCTTCGAGCACGACGACCCGGCGTCCGCTCCGGGCGAGCAGCCGTGCCGCGGTCAGCCCCGCGATTCCCGCACCCACCACGATCGTGTCGACCCGGTTCATCGCTCCCACCCCTCTCCCGGCGCGGTTCGCGTGGCGCGCCCGGTCAGCGTAGTGGCCGGCCCGCCGCTTCGAGCCCTCCTCCCGGCGGGCCGTACGAGTGTGGAGGTGCGGGACGTGCAGGCGCGGCGGCCCGCCGAACGAGGGATACCGGGCGGGCTCCGTTTGACGAAGCGGCGTCCCTGAGACGGGTTGACGAAGGAGTCCGCGAGTCCCGGAGGCAACCGTGCGTCTGCTCCTCATCCATCCGAGTGCGCTGATGTACTCGGAGATCTTCCTGCGCCTGGAACCCCTCGGTCTGGAGCGCGTTGCCGGCGCCGCCCGGGATGCCGGGCACGAGGTCCGTGTGATCGACCTTCAGGTCTCCACGCATGCCGACGCCGAGCGGACGATGACGCGGTTCGAGCCTCACGCGGTCGGCTTCTCCCTCAACTACCTGGCCAACATCCCCGAGGCGATCGACCTCGCTCACAGGGCCAAGGCGATCGTGCCCTCCGCCCACGTCTTCTTCGGCGGTCACAGCGTGTCCTTCGTGGCGGAGGACGTGCTGGAGCAGGCCGAAGGTGCCGTCGACTCGGTCGTCCGGGGTGAGGGCGAACCCGCCGTCGGTCCGCTGCTGGACGGGCTGGCGCACGGCGGCGTCGACGGCGTCCCCGGCATCGTCACCGCGGACGGCCGCGGGCCCGGCCCGACGATGATGCACAGCATCGACACCCCGCGTCCGGCCCGTGACCTGCTCTCCCATCGGCGGCGCTACTTCATCGGCGAGCTCGACCCCTGCGCATCGATCGAGTTCACAAGGGGATGCCCGTGGGACTGCTCCTTCTGCTCGGCCTGGACCTTCTACGGACGCAGCTACCGCAAGGCGTCTCCTGAGGCGGCGGGCGAGGAGATGGCGAGCATCCGCGAACGCAACGTCTTCATCGTCGACGACGTGGCCTTCATCCGCCCCGAGCACGGTGACGCCATCGCCGCCGAGATCGAACGCCGCCGCATCCGGAAGCGCTACTACCTGGAGACCCGCGCGGACGTCCTCCTGCGCCACCCGGAGATCTTCGAGCGCTGGGCGCGACTGGGACTCCAGTACATGTTCCTCGGGATGGAAGCGCTGGACGCCGAGGGTCTGGATCTGTACCGCAAACGCGTCAGCCCCGACGACAACTTCAAGGCTCTGGAACTCGCCCGGAAGATGGGCATCAGCGTTGCGATCAACCTGATCGTCGATCCGGCCTGGGACGAGGAACGGTTCCGCGTGGTCCGCGAGTTCGCCCTCTCGGTGCCGGAGATCGTGCACCTCACGGTCATGACGCCCTACCCGGGCACCGAGGTGTGGCACACCGAGTCGCGGCGGCTGACCAGCCGGGACTACCGGTTGTTCGACATCCAGCACGCCGTCGTGCCGACCACCCTGCCGCTGGATGTCTTCTACAGGGAACTCGTCCGCACCCAGGCCGTCATCAATCGCAAACACCTGGGCCTGCGCACCGCGTTCGGCGCGCTGCGCGTACTGGGCGGCAACCTGATGCGGGGCCAGACCAATTTCGCGCGCATGCTGTGGCGATTCAACACCGTCTACAACCCCGAGCGTCAGCTCGCGGACCATTACCGGCCGGTCCGGTACGAGCTGCCCCTGCCGCCGCGCACCGACGTCGGCGACCGCCGCAAGCTCTACGTCCACGACCGCAAACCCGCTCGCGGCAGGGGCGTGGCCGCCGCGGAATGAACGCCGAGGGCGGGACGGCCGGCACGGGGTTGCGCACGGTGCGCGCGTGGCGGGGCGCGACAGCTGAGTAGGCGGCTCGGGTACGCGTACTCATCCCGGGCCGTCCCGCGCTCCCTACTCTCACTCGGAGGAGAGGTACCCGGGGGTGGGGGGCGACATGACGTGGAAACGCGGCACGGTGGTGACGGTGCTCGCTCTGCTGGTGAGCGGCTGCGGTGTGCTGTCGTCGAAGGCGGACCGGCAGCGGGCGCAGGAACTGGCCGACGCAGTCCACCCGGGGGAGCTGAGGGTCGTCGGCGCGCGGAAGCTCTTCCCCGAGACCACGGGATCAGAGGTCACCTTCGCGCTCCGCGGCGATCCCGACGCGTTCGTGCGCCTGCGCGTGGACGCGGGAGACGACCGGTGCGGCGGCCTGCCGTGCGCACAGGCGCTGCGGGACGCCAGAAGACAGGGCGAAGCCGCGGCGGCCGAGTGGCGGGCGATGAAGGCCGAGTTCGCAGACTGCGGGTACGAGGTGCACGCCGCGACCGTCTCACGCGGCGCGGTCACCGATCCGTGGATCGCCCATGCGCTGACCGACGACAACGTGACGGACGTCCTCGCACGCATCGGCGACTGCCTGGAGAGCTACTCGCGCTCACTGCCGGCCGGGCAGACGGCAGGTCGCACGAGCATGACGGTGCACATCGCGCACCCGTCCACGGTCCGTGGCCTCCCGGCCGGCCGGGAGGACGAACCGACGCTCGTACGCAAGACCCGTCGCAAACTGGGCGCGGCCCTCGCGGGCCGTGCCTCCTACGCGGTGACGTACGCGTGGCGCGAGGGCGTGGTGCGGCCGGAGACCGGGACGGCGCGGATCGTGCTGCCTTTCGAAGAGCGCCAGAAGTTCAACGACCGGGTGCATGCGTCCACTTCGGAGTGGCTGAGGAGCAAGCACCCGGACGCGAAGGTGTCCCGGGTCTACGGCGGCGCATGGACTCTGCGGCCCGGCAGAGTGGACCGCATGCGCGGTTGGGTGCTGTTCTGCAAGGGCCCCGAGGAGCAGGAGAAGCGCTGCCTGGGGAACCACGCGCTGGCGGTGACGGTCGACGCGAAGGGGCGTCTGACGGGCGAACCGGCGGTGGTCGAGAACGTACGGGAAGGGCGGGGGGCGCTGCGGCTTCCGCCGCTGGACTGAGCCGCGTCGCACCCCCTGAGCGTTCCGGGAACGGACGTCATCTCTCGGCGTACCACAGGAACAGGCCGCCAAGGACGACGAGTCCGGCGGCTTCCACGATCGAGACCGAGACCAAGAGTGCGCTGTTCGTGCCGTAGCACCAGAAACCGATGAGTGCGGCGAAGGGCGCCGCGAGGAAGGCCACGAGGTCGACGATCGCCTGTGTGGTCTTGCGGGAGACCCGCTTGGCATCGCTGCGGTGGTAGGTCTCCCATCCGAAGAGCGGCTCGTGAACGCTTGTGGCGTTTGCGAGGCGGGTTGCGAGTTCGGTGCGCGTGTAACGTCCGATGGCTGAGATCTTCTCGTCGTTGACCAGATAGGTCCATCCGAGCACGACACAGACCACTGGCAGGGCCAGGATCAGTTGCACGAGTTTCGTCTGCGCGGCGACGGCCGTCACGGCTGTCACCGCTCCGAGTGTCACGTACAGCAGATTGTCCCGGAACCCGATACGTGCTCGCTGTTCCTCCTTGAGTTGTGCGTACTCAGCGAGCAGTACGGTGCTCGCACCGGCTTCTGCGTCACCAGCGGTCATGAACACCACCTCCGTTTCGCGGCACGCACGGGGACCGGCCGGCATGCCCCGGTGCGCGCGCCCGCACGCCCCGGGAGGGCTGCGAAGCCCGGCATGCTGCCATCAGTCGGGGTCGGTGAAGTGTGGCGGACGGTTGGGATTGTTCCGTTCGACCCAGCCCTTTCCGTCGGCCGCGATGCCTTCCAGGAGACGGAAGGCGTGAACGAAACCAGCCGCGTCGAGGTTGATGTCGGTCAGTTCCTGGGCATTCTCGTCCGGAGCGAGCTGATGCGTGTCGGCGTCCTTGACACGGATCTCTCTGGCAGGCCCGTTGGAGAGAACCAGTTCCAGGTCGTATCCGACGTTGTCGCGTTCGGTGACCTGCACGGAGGAGAGCGCGTCGAAACGGTAGTTGCTCCGTTGCTCGTTCGTACGTGTGGATTCGGTGAAGTCGAACACGGCGTTCACTTCCCGGACACCGTCCCGTGTCACCAGGAACAGACGCAGGCTGTAACGCGAGTAGCGCCAGGGGCCTCCCCTCTCCCGCGCTCGATCGTAGGGACGTGCCGGCGTCATCAGCATGGTGTGGGTGATGATGTCGCGCCAGGAGAGCTGGTAGTGACGGAGCACCTCGTCGACGAACAAGGTCTTGTCACAGGTGAGCCACGTCTCCATTTGAGTTTCGCTGGGCCGCATGGTGTCCAGGAAGGTCTTCCAGCGCTGGTACTCCGCCTGCCTCGCGCTCAGACGCTCCTTGTGCTCCTGGGTATCTTCGGCGACTCGTTGCTCTTCGCCGCGCATGTGCAGCCATACGGACGTGGCTTTGCGTCCGCTCCAGAAGGCTCCGAACACGGCGAAGAGGGAGAGCAGAACGTTGGGCGAGTTGCCGACTGCGGAAATGACCGCACCGATGGCGGTAATGCCCAGGACAGTGAGGGCGATCACGCATATGGCCTTGGTCTTCGCCGATGTCCGGTGCTGCCGGCGGTAGGCGAACAAGGTGCCGTTGTTGTGGCGGTCCCGTACGTCTTCGGCCAGGTACCGGATCAGCCAGTCGACCCGGCCCACGTTGATTCTGCTCTCGCGGTAGAGAAACGCGATCTCGGCCACGAGGCTGTTACGGATGCCCGCGGTGTGGGCGAGCCAATGCTGGGCGTCGTACCCGGCAGGCAGGAAGGCACTGAAATGGAAGAGGAAGGAAAGGTGAACCCGGTTGGTGAACCCGTCTCCCGCTGAGGGTGGATTATTCGCGTACCAGGAGAAGTACTCGTCCTTGGTCCTCAGCCGGTGTTCCTGATACCACCATTGCCGGCCGTGGTGTGCGGCGGTGGCTCCGGCACCGAGCGCTGTCAGCAACTCGACCACCGATGCCACCGGTTGCGCCATGACGGCCGGGATCCAGAGGAACCCGGCGGTGACGACGAACACAGCGATCAGGGCGCCGATGCGGTCCCGGGCGCCGTAGGCGTCGTTCGCCCGGGGCAGCTCGGACCGTGGGCCGATGGGTACGGGCTCGAAGTAGGCCCAGACACGCTGAGCGCGATCGTTGCTGTGACGGTCGTTCTCGGCCTGCTCGCGGGTCTGGGCCCACAAGCTGTCTTTCACTCCGCCGGTGAGCACGAGGTCGAGGTGGCGGATGATCAGGTCACGCTGCGACCGCGGCAGGTCCTGCAACCGCTTGAGCGCTGACCCGGCTGCGCCGTCCGGCTCGCCGAGAGGCTCCAGCAGGTCGAAGACGACCTGCAGGGCGGTTTTCCACACGCCGTCCCCGTAGCTTCCCAACGCTTCCGAGACCTGGCGCAGTTGCTCGCGTTCCTCGGCACCGAGGTCGTGATGGGTGCGTTTGCTGAGCACGGCGAGCGCCCAGTGGAAACGAACCTCCGCGTCGTCGACGTGTCCGTTGGCTATCGCTTCGGTGATCAGGTCGCGGGCACGGCTCGGCACGCCGTTCTTCAGGAATCGCAGACCGATCTTGTACTTGTCCTCGGGCGATGCTTCCGGAGGGACGATGTACACGTTCGAGTTGTGCACGGCTTCGGCCTGGATACCGACGGTGGAGCCGTGTGCGGCCGAGTTGTGTGTGAAACCGAGGCCTTCAGTCACGGCAACTCACCCGCCGCCACGATCAGAGGCGCGAGCCCGGCCGTCAGCCCGGGAACGTCGGCGATCAGGCCGCGTAACCTCTTGAGTGCCAGAGTGGCCCCTTTCGGTGATTCCTGCGTTTCCTCCTTCACCGCTCGGACTGCCACGTCCAGTTCAGCCTGCGCCGCACTGCAGATGTCCTCGTCGAGGACGCCCTCGGCGTGGTGGCGCTGCAACTGCTCACGGAAGCGCTCCAGTTCCGGAACCAGGCCCGCCGGGCCGGATGCCTTCGGAACCGCGCTCATGTGGACGGTGCTGCCGGAGACCGAGCCGGCCATGATTCCCACAGTGCTGGAACTGGCGGTGTTGCTGACATTTCCTAAGGGCGTACCGGAGCTGCTTTCCTGGGACATCGCGACCTGTTCCTGTTCGTCGATCAGTTCCGCGGCCAGTCGCGTGGCGAAGGCCGCCGCGTTCGCTGCGGCCCGTGGCTGCCAGTTGCGGTCCTCCGCGCTGCTTTTCGTGCCGTCCGCCCGGTCGCTGATGCCGCGGATGACGGCAACCGGTGAGCCGTTGAGATGACCGGCCTGCGCCACACCGGCGGCTTCCATCTCGATCGCGAGCGCGTCGTTGTAGTGCTGCCGGATCCACGTCGCCTCGGCTGAGATCCGCGAATTCTGCACCACCTCACCGGCGGCGACGGCACCGAAATGCACCTGTGGCGCGTCCGTTTCACCGGGCTCGTCGTCGGCCCAGTCGTTCACGCGTGCCAGATGGAAGCCGAGCTGGCTGATGCCGTGCCCCGCCTCCCACACTCGGGGACGCGACTTGAGTCCGTCGTCCTCGCTGGTCCCGCCCTGGTACGCGTACACATGAGTGGCCATCACCACATCCCCCAGCGGGGTGCCGTCCCATAACGCGCCTGCCACACCCACGAACATCACGGCCGCCGGTGAGAAATGCTGGATCGCGCGCTCCGCGAGCACCGCGGCGGGATGATTTCCCTTGCTTGTCAGACCGAGCGCCACGCGGCACGACGTGCCCCGCACGGTCCCGACCTCGAACCGCGTGCCCCGCTCATGACGGTGCACCCGCGGGCCGGTCAGCTTCCGGCGCACGGCCTCATATTCCAGGTTGAGGGCGGTGAGAATCACCACCAGGTCTTTCGTCATCTGTTTCCCCCTATTCTTCCGCCGGCGGCGGCAAGGGCCGGACCAGCGGCGGAGACAGCACCGCCCTCGGCCCGGCGCGGAACAACCTCGCCGGGCGCCCCACCGCGGCCTTGCGGCCCGATCCGGCCGGGACGATGAACCCCTTCACGGCTTGGACTTTCCGGTAGAAATTCCGGGTGTCGAGCTCGACCCCCCACACCGCCTCGTACACCTGCTGCAGTTCGGCGATGGTGAACAGATCCCCGCAGAACGCCGTGGCCAGCGCCGAGAACTCGAGCTTCGTACGTGCCCGTTCGACCCCATCCGTCACGATGCGGGTGTGATCGAAAGCCAGTCGCCGATGTCCGGACAGGAGGCCGTCCACGGGGACCCACGAGGCATCCGCGGCATCCGTTCCGGCGACCGGCTCGGGGAGGCCCGGCGCGATCGCCAGATGTGCCACGGAGACGACCCGCCCCCGCGGATCACGTCCCGCGTCTCCGTAGGTGGCCAGCTGCTCCAGGTGCAACCGGCCGGCGTCCAGGGCGGTCTCCTCCCCCAGCTCACGGCGCGCAGCGTCCAGGATCGCCTCACCGTCGTGGTTGAGGAAGCCACCCGGAAGCGCCTGCATTCCCGGAAAGGGCTCCTCGCCCCGCTCCACGAGCAGGACACACAGCCGCCCCTGACGCAACGTCAGGATCACGAGATCAACCGTGAGCAGGACCTGCGGCGGCGACCAGGACTCATCGTTCACGGATTGACCGTATCCGACTACTGTCAGATTGACAAGAATGGCGTCGGCGCCTCCCCGACCGCGGGCGGCCTTCTCATGGGGCAGGCCGACGGGGGCACTTGTCGGCGACGACGAGCGAGGCAGGACAGGCCCAGGCCGGAGCGGTGGTACCCGACACCCCGCCCGGCACCCCGCCCGGCACCCCGCCCGAGCCCACACCCTGCCCAGGCCGTCGAACACAGAAAGCGTGACCGTCCGCCGACGATCGGCAGACGGTCACGAAAGATCGAGGCGGCCGTCAGCTGTCAAGGAATGCACGTCCCGGCAAGGCCGCAGTCGCCTTGTGATCCGGGCGTAGCGCGACCCATCCGTGAATGGCAGACACCAGAGCAAGTGCGCTCATGAGGAAGCCGAGGACTGCCGAAAGGTTGTCGGCACGCCGGCCGTTGAGGATCAAGGCGGCGGCTGCGACGACGGACAGCGCGCCGCGTGGACTGTGAAGTCTCCGTTCCGTCACTTGGCCTGGGCGAGCGAGACCGCGTCGGGGCCGGCGGGGAACCGGAGCTGGCCGGTCGTGTCGTGCACGGCACGCCACACGGTCTCGGCGACGTCGCTCTCCTCGGTGTACAGATCCTGGTTCATGAAACCGCCCATGACCTTCTCCGCCCACGAGAGGTAGGGCTCCGGAATGGCCTCTTCCAGAGACCCCCCGTCCAGCGCGGTCTCGCCGAAGTTCGTGGTCAGACAGGCACCCGGCTCGACGGTCTTGGCCTGCACTCCGAAGTCCGCGAGTTCGAGCGCGAGGGAGGCGGTGAAGCCCTCGATGGCCGCCTTGCTCGCCTTGTAGACGGCGGTGAGCGGCATGTGGCCCAGCACCACGCTGGAGGTCACATTGACGACCACGCCTGAGCCGCGCTCGCGGAACTGGGGCAGCACGGCTTGGGTCATCGCCATCACGCCGAATGTGTTGGTCTCGAAGACCTCCCGTACCCGGGCCATCGGGGTCGCTTCGAACACGCCGATCGAGGGGATGCCGGCGTTGTTGACGAGGACGTCGACGGGCCCTGCCGCCTCGATCGCGCCGGTGATGGTTTCGGGCTTGGTCACATCGAGTTCGAGGACTCGGAGCCGGTCCGACTCGGGAAGGATTCCGGGACGCGGGGTGCGCATCGTCGCGATGACGTTCCACCCCTGCTCGTGGAAGTAGCGGGCGGTCTCCCGGCCGTATCCGGACGAGGTACCGGTGATCAGAACGGTCTTCATGACATGACTCCTGCGATATCTGGATGGATTCGCGGAGGGACTGACTAATTCCTGCTCCGCGAATTGCTCTTCTTCCATTCAATCGCTCTGAACGGCGAAAACAGTAGAACTATCCTCGCCTCTCCTTGCGCGATTCTCCCCCTGAGGCCCCTCCCGGCCCGGAGCTTCACCGAACTGGCGGCGGCACTCCCCGCTGAAATGCGAAGAGGTGTCATGGCGCACTTGGCGGCCTGACGTCGCCCGGGTGGCCGGTGAGCAGCACCGCTGCACGGGGCGAGGGCCAGTGCGTCCGGCCCGGGCGTCCTGAGCGTTGGAGCCCCCGAGACCGTCAGCCCAGGGTGCGGTCGAGGCCGAACGCGGCGCTGATCGAGGCGAGATGGGTGAACGTCCGAGGGCGCGGGCAGCGCCGTACACAGCTGCCGCCGCGCCCGTCCGAGGAGATTTCGTGCCGACCACCGTAAGAGCGGGC
Source organism: Streptomyces sp. TAA204 (assembly GCF_000424965.1). Taxonomy (NCBI): domain Bacteria; kingdom Bacillati; phylum Actinomycetota; class Actinomycetes; order Kitasatosporales; family Streptomycetaceae; genus Streptomyces; species Streptomyces sp. TAA204. The sequence goes on along the minus strand of NZ_AUKW01000023.1, from coordinate 30,280 downwards.
ATCATCATTTCTCTCTGCTGCGCATGCGGCCTCGTCATTCTCGGGGTGAGCAATCCCGGGGCGTCACTGTTGCTCCACACCGTTGCCGCAGTCCTCGCGGGCATCGACATCCTTCTCGTGATCCGCCTGAAGAGGATGCGAAAATGAAGAGGTCTTCAACCATGCCGCACACCGGCATCTACATCCCCGTCGACAAGCTCGACGGGGATGGCACCTGGCTTGTGGTTCTCGCCTTCCTGGTGGCGCTGCTGGCAGTCGCAATCCGCTCACGGATGTGAGCCGGTACGGCGCCGCGTGGCCGCCCCGTGCGTCCCGTGCGTCCCGTGCGTCCCGTGCGTCCCGCGTACGTACTCGAAGATGCAGCTGACCGCCATCGCCGTACCGCCCAGCGCGGCCAGTAGTTCCAGCAGCGCCTGGCCGAACGGCCCACGTCCCCCAGGCGGGCGACCGGGGAGAGGCGCGGGCCGAGGCGTACCGGGGTGGCACACTCCGTCACTAAGTGACATAGTGTCGCTTGGCGACATCGAGTGGCGACTGGTCGGAGAGGTGCCCGTGGCGGCGGAGAAGCGCAGCGGAGGAGGCATGAGCGAGCAGCGGCGGGAGCGGCTGCGGCTGGAGATCTCCCGGGAGGCGGCACGGCTGTTCTGGGAGCAGGGGGTGGCGGCCACGAGCGGCGACCAGATCGCCGAGGCAGTCGGCCTCTCGACGCGCACGATCTGGCGCCACTTCCGCAGCAAGGAAAGCTGCGCCGAGCCGGTCGTCATGCGCGGCGTGGCCACCCTGATGAGCGTGCTGGGCGCCTGGCCGCGGACAAGTTCCCTGGAGGACCACCTCACCGGGGAGCTGAGCAGGTTCCGGCACGAGCCGCCGCCCGTCGATCTCGCCGACGAGATGCTCGGGGTGAAGATGATCCGGCTCGCCGACTCCGAACCGGCCCTGCGCACGGCCTGGTTGATGGCCTGCGACCGGACCGAGCAGCAGATGCGCACCATCATCGCCGACCGCCTCAGACGCCCCGAGAGCGATGTGGAGGTGCGCATGCACGCCGCCGCGGCGGCAGCGGTCGTACGGGTGCTGGACGAGCACATCGGCGCGGCCCTCCTCGCCGGCGCCGGACGCGGGGAGTTCGGGGACGTGGCGTCCGTCTCCCGCCGCTACGCGCAGGCGATCCGCACCGCCACCGGCGGCGCCGTCGGTGACCCCGCCGAGTGACCCCGCTGACGCCCGTCCCCGCAACTTCCGTACCGCAGAGGAGGTTTCCTATGTCCGCGTCCGCTGTTGTTCCGGGCGGGGCCCCGTACATACCCATCGAGGACTTCTTCGGCCCACCCGTCCGCACGGCCGCGTCGATCTCGCCCGACGGCACCAGGATCGCGTACCTGGCTCCCCGGAAAGACCGCCTCAACGTCTGGGTGGAGAGCGTCGGTTCGCCGGGCGAGCCGCGCTGCGTCACCGCAGACGGCAATCGCAGCGTGCACATGTACCACTGGACGGACGACCCCCGCTGGCTGCTCTACGAGCAGGACGGCGACGGCGACGAGAACTGGCACGTCCTCCGGGTCGACCTGGAGGACCCGGAGGCCCGCGCGGTCGATCTCACTCCCTTCCCCGGGGTCACCGCCACCGGTCTGGAGACGGCGGGCGCACGGCCGGGCACTGTACTGCTGCGTCTGAACCACCGCGTGCGCGCCGAGTTCGATCTGTACGAACTGGACATCGCCACGGGCGGGTTGACGATGCTGGCGCAGAACCCCGGCGAGGTCGCCGACTGGCTTCGCACCCCCGACGGCCGCCTCTACGTCCACACCCCGACAGCCGACGGCGACATCGAACTCGCCGAGTGGCACGCGGAGTCGGGCGAACGGCGCCCGGTCACGGTGTTCGACGGCTCCGACTACCCGCTCGGCGTCCAGCCGTTCCAGCTCACACCGGACGGCACCGGCGTGTGGTACGGGTCCAACCGGGACTGCGACCGGACGCGGCTGGCCCGGCTCGACCTGGCCACCGGGGCGGAGACCACCGTCGACGGTCACCCGGAGTACGACCTGGACACACGTTCCACGGTCTTCCCCATGCTGCCCTCGCCGCTGATCCGCCACCGGCGCACCGGTGAACTGCTCGGCGTCCGCTACCTCGGTGAGCGCCAGGTGATCCACCCGCTGGACGCGCACTTCGCCGAGGTGCTGAAGAACCTGGAGCGGCTCTCGGACGGTGATCTCGCCGCCGTCTCCGGCGACGCGAGCGGGCAGCGCTGGGTGGTCTCCTTCACCCACGACCGCGCACCGGGACACACCTGGTTCTACGACCACTCCACCGGAGCGGGACGGCTGCTCTTCCGCCCGTTCCCGCACCTGGATCCCGAGGACCTGGCCCCGATGACGCCGGTCACCGTCACCGCACGCGACGGGCTGGCCCTTCCCTCGTACCTGACACTCCCCGTCGGGACGGAACCGGCCGGGCTGCCGCTGGTGCTGCTCGTGCACGGCGGGCCCTGGTCACGCGACAGCTGGGGCTGCAATCCGCTGGTGCAACTGCTGGCCAACCGCGGCTGCGCGGTGCTCCAGGTCAACTTCCGCGGCTCGTCCGGCTTCGGCAAGGCGCTGATGAAGGCCGGGATCGGTCAGCTGGCCGGGAAGATGCACGACGACCTCGTCGACGCCGTGGAGTGGGCGGTCGCAGAGGGGTACGCCGACCGCGGCCGCGTCGCCGTCTTCGGCGGCTCGTACGGGGGTTACGCCGCCCTGGTCGGCGTCAGCTTCACCCCCCAGGTCTTCGCCGCCGCCGTCGATTTCTGCGGCGTCTCCGATCTCGTCACGTTCCTGCGGTCCGTCCCGGAGTTCACGCGCCGGCACCTGACCTCCAACTGGCATCTGTACGCGGGCGATCCCGACGACCCGGAGCAGGAGGCCGAGCTGCGGGCGCGGTCGCCGATCAGCCGCGTCGAGAGCATCCGCGCGCCGCTGATGGTTGTCCAGGGCGGCAACGACGTACGCGTCGTCAAGGCCGAGTCCGACCGGATCGTCGAGGCGCTGCGTGAACGCGACGTCGAGGTCGAGTACCTGGTCAAGGACGACGAGGGCCACGGCTTCGTGAACCCGGAGAACATCCTCGATGTCTACCGCGCGGCCGACCGCTTCCTCACCCGCCACCTGGGCCTGCGGGCGGGCCCGGGACCGGAACCGGAACCGGAACCGGAACCGGGACCGGGACCGGAACCGGAACCGCCCCGGGCCCCGGGCGCAGCCCCGCGATAGCCGGGCGGCCCGGCACACCACGACCCGCACCCGCCCGCGCTCATACACACAGTCGCACTCGCACTCGCACTCGCACTCGCAACAGCACCGACTACCTGATGGGTTGATCCGCATGACGGAACCCCTGCATCCCTCCGGCACCACGGCCGGCACCGGCCGGACGGAGGAGCCCGCGGCCCCCGCACGCCCCGCGAAGCAGACACCGCTGGACCACATGGGCGGCACCACGGGGCTCGTGTACACGATGCTGCCGATCACGGCTTTCGTGATCGTCAACGCCACGTTCGGACTGACGGCGGCCATCGGCGCCGCCCTCGCCGTCGCGCTGGCGACGGCCGGGCTGCGGCTGCTGCGCAAGGAGTCGCTCCAGCCCGCGCTCTCCGGCGTGTTCGGTGTCGCGGTCGCCTCGTTCGTCGCCTGGCAGACCGGATCGGCCAAGGGCTTCTTCCTCACGGGGATCTGGAGCAACCTGGCCCTCGGCGTCCTCTTCCTGCTCTCGGTCCTCGTCCGCCGACCGCTGGCCGGGATCGTCTGGGGCGCGCTCGACGGCACCGGCACCGCGTGGCTGCGGGACAAGACCGCACGGCGCTACTACGACATCGCCACGCTCACGCTGGTCGGCGTGTTCGCCGCCCGGTGGACCGTCTGGCAGTGGCTCTACGACGACGACCGCACCGGCTGGCTCGCCGTCGCCCGGATCGTGATGGGCTACCCGCTCCTCGCGCTGGCGCTGCTGGTGGTCCTGTGGGCAGGCCGGCGCGCGAGCAAGCGGATGAAGGCCCTGGCAGCGGAGGGGCGGACGTCATCGCCGGACCGGCCCGGCGGTCCGGAGGCACCCGGCGGACCAGGGGTTCCGAGCGGACCGGACGCGGCGATCGGTTCGTCCGGCCAGGGGACGTCCGGCCAGGGAGCGTCCGGCAGCCCGGACGGGGCCGGCCAGGCCGTCAGCCCGTGAAGAGCTCGGGCCCGAAGCGTCCCCACGCGGCCTCGGCCCCGAAGCGGCCCTCCACCACGACAGCGGTGATCACCGGAGGCCTCTCCGGCGTCGCCGGACCACGGCCCCGAGGTCGTGCCGACGCACCCGATGCCGAGGCCCCGGAGCCGTGTCAGTGCAGGTCGAGCCGCATCAGGACGCGTGGATGGCCGGCCAGCACGGAGGTGGTGTCGGCTGCGTGAGTGAATCCGGCACGCTCGAAGTTCATCCGGAGCCCGGCGTAGGCCATCGTCAGGTCGACCTTCGCGTCACCGTTGTCGAGGGGATACGCCTCGATGGCCGGGGCGCCGTGGGCGCGGGCGAACTCGGCCGCCCCGGCGATGAGAGCGTGCGAGATCCCCGTCTTCCGGTGGCCGGGGCGTACACGGATGCACCACAGGGACCAGACCGGCAGGTCGTCGACGTGCGGGATCTTACGGTTGCGCGCGAAGGAGGTGTCCGAGCGCGGTGCCACGGCGGCCCAGCCGACCGGCTCGTCGGCGTCGTAGGCCAGCACCCCCGGCGGGGGTTCCGTACGGCACAGCTCGGCCACGTACTCACCCCGGGACGGCCCGCGAAGCTCCTTGTTGAGCTTGGACGGGATCCGGTAGCTCAGACACCAGCAGACGTTGGCCGTCGGTGACTTCGGGCCGAGCAGGGTACGGACGTCCCCGAAGTCGGAGGCCGGGCGGATGTCTATGGTCATGGCGCCACAGTGTCACGGTGTCCATGGCGACGCTGCTCAGCTCTTCACCGGCACGGGGAGGCAACAGGTGATCCGGCTGTGGGACGCATGTCGAGAGGCGAGGGCGTGATGCCGGAAATGCTGGCGGAGCACACGATGGATGTGCGAGTGGAGTTCCACCACTTCTGTGTTCAGGAAGCCGACGATGATCTGGTTCCGGTGCCGTACCCGGACGGCACGGCACCGGACGGCCGGTTCCTGACGGCTCACGAGTGCCGCGTCGATGTGAGTAGCGCAGGCCACACCCACACGGCCACGCTGACAGCGCAGATATGGGACGAGCGGCCTGCCGAGGACACCGGCATCGCCTGGGAGGAGCAGGGGGAGACGGAGATCTGCTCGGGCTCCGGGACGTTGTCCTTCGTCGTCGTCGGCGGGCCCCAGCCCGAAACACTGGAACTGGGTGTTCCCGGTCGGCGCTGGGGCTTGCGGATCTGCAGCGCGGGCCGCCGGCAGGTTGCCCGTCTGGCGCCTGAGGGCGTTCCCCACGGCGTCGAGCAGTATCTTCTGCAGTTCTGGCCGGCAGGGGACGGATGACCGGTGAGAGGGGACCGGCGCCGCGCCGGCGCCGGGACGCCGGGACGCCGCGAGTGTGCCGCTACCGCTTCTTCTCCGTCAGGTCATAGAGGGTGGTCCTGCCGACCGTCGTCTTGGTGAAGTGCTCTTCGACCCAGGCAGCGATGCCGGAGGAGCCGCCCCTGCCGTCGCGGCCGGGCATGCTGCCGCCGTCGATGAAGTAGTGGATCCGGCCCTCGCGCACGTACTGCTTGAACTGCGCGAGGGTGGGAGCCGGGTCGGTGCCGTTGAAGCCGCCGATGGACATCACGGGCTGCCGGGTGGCGAGCTGGTAGCCGGCGCCGTTCATCGCACCGACGGTGGCAGCCGTCCACGTGTAGTCCTCAGCGTCCTCCGTCAGCTTTGCCCTGGCGGCGTCGCCGACCTGCCGGCCGTTGAGGAGTCCTGACATGGGGCCGCCGCCGGGGAGCGTTCGCCCCGCCCCCTCGGTGCCGGCGCCGTCTCCGGGTGGGGGACCGCCGGGCATCCCTTGCCCGCCCCGGCCGCCCTGGCCGCCCTGCCCGCCCTGCCCGCCCTGGCCGCCCTGCCCGCCGGGTGCGGGCATCCCTGGAGGGAACTGCCCCCGGCGGCCGTCCTGTTGCCCCGGGCCGTCCGTCCGTTCCGGCCCGCCGGGCCGGCCTTCTGTGCCGCCAGGCCCGCCGCCCGGACCGGAGCGTGCCACTGCCGGGCCGGCCGTCACGATGGCGCCGGAGTGCGGTGTGTGCACGGTGCTCAGGGTGTAGGCCACGGGCCCGGCCACCGACGCCGCGAGACCCAGTCCTGCCAGCCCGAGTACAGCCCGGCGCGGCAGGACGGACCTCAGCACGAGTCCCAGCGCCGCCGCCGACCCCGTCGCGAGGACGGCCCACTTGAGCCACGGCAGCCACTCCGCGGCGCGCCCCAGAAGCACGTACGACCACACAGCCGTGATCGCCACGACACCTGCCAGTGCCACCGACGCCGCCCGCTGCGTACGCCGCCGCCACAGCAGCACGGTGCCCATGGCGACGACCGCACACAGGTAAGGGGCGAGGGCAACGGTGTAGTACTCGTGGAAGATCCCGGACATCAGGCTGAAGACCGCGCCGGTGATCAGCAGCGAGCCGCCCCATGCCAGAAGTGCCGCGCGCTGTACGTCCGTACGGGCGGCCTTGCGCGTCACGACCAGCCCTGCGACGAGGAGGACGAGCGCGGCGGGCAGCAGCCAGGAGATCTGACCGCCGACCGCCTGGTCGAACATCCGGCCGATGCCGCTGCCGCCGAACGGGCCGCCTCCCGCGCCTCCCGGACCGCCGCCGCGGCCGGCCCCAGGCCCGACGCTTCCGGGCTCGTCGCCGGTGATGCGGCCCAACCCGTTGTAACCGAGGGTCAGTTCCAGAAAGCTGTTGTTCTGCGAGCCCCCGATGTACGGGCGCGATCCGGCAGGCCACAGCTCGGCGAGCGCGACCCACCAGCCGCAGCTTGCCACCATCGCGACTCCCCCGAGCAGCAGTTGCCCGACCCGGCGCAGCAACGGCGGCCGGGCGCACACGAGATGGACCGACGCCAGCGGCGGGACGATCAGCCACGCCTGAAGTGTCTTGGCGAGAAAGGCGAATCCGAGGCAGACCCCGCACAGAAGCAGCCACCTGCTGCCGGTGTCCTCGACGGCGCGCAGCAGGCAGTACACCGCGCACACCGTCAGCAGGCACAGCAGCGCGTCCGGGTTGTTGAAGCGGAACATCAGCGCCGCGACCGGAGTCACAGCCATCAGGCCGCCCGCCAGCAGTCCGGCAGCCGGTCCGAACCAGCGCCGCACGGACGCGTACAGCACAGCGACGGTTCCGACGCCCATCAGGGCCTGCGGCACCAGGATCTGCCAGCCGCCCAGGCCGAACAGCCGCACGGACAGGGCCATCGGCCACAGGGCAGCCGGCGGCTTGTCGACGGTGATCACGTTGGCCGCGTCCAGTGAGCCGAAGAGGAACGCCTTCCAGCTCTCGCTGCCCGCCTGGGCCGCGGCGGAGTAGAAGGAGTTGGCGTAGCCCGAAGCGCCCAGTCCGTACAGGAAGAGGACGGCCGTGAGCGCCAGCAGCGCCCAGTAGGAGGGCCGCTCCCAGCGGGGACGGCCGGAATCCGCGCCGGGGGCCGTGGGCCGGGCGAGCGGGCGGAAGGACAGGGAGCGGGTGAAGGCGGTCATGCCGTGGTCCGTTCGGTGGAGGGCTCGTCGTGGTGGTTCCGGCTGTCGCGGCCGTCGGCGGCGCCTTCGCTCTGTGGGGCGTGGCCGGGCGGACCGTCGGCACCGCCCGTCCGGGCCAACGCGTGCGCGTGCTCCTGCTCCTGCGCCTGCGGGGACGGGTCCTCGCCTTCCGCGGCGAAGACCCAGGTGCGGAAGAGCAGGAAGCGCAGCAGGGTCGCGGCCAGGTTGGCGACGATGAGCACCGCGAGTTCGGCACTGTGCGCGGGATGCGGGCCGGCGGCTTCGAGGGCAGCGAGTGAACCGCTGGTCAGTGCGAGCCCGATGGCGAAGACGACCAGCCCCTGAGCCTGATGCCGGACGATGCCCGCACGCCCGCGGACCCGGAAGGTGTGCCGGCGGTTGGCGGCCGTGTTGCCGAGAGCGGTGAGCAGCAGCGCCAGCGCGTTGGCGTACTGCGGGCCCAGTCCCAGGCGCAGCAGCGAGTAGAGCGCGAGGTATGCGAGCGTACTGAGGGCACCGACCACGCAGAAGCCGGCCAACTGGCGGGCCAGTCCCGTCGGCACCCCGGGCACCCGGCGGTCGCGGGGGTCGTCACCGAAGGGACGCCGCAGGCGGGCGAGCGGCAGCGCACCGGTGGCCAGCGCCCTGCCCACGCGCCACACGCCGCGCAGATCGGCCGCTGCCGTACGCAGGAGGTCGACCCGGCTGTCGGGGTCGTCCACCCAGTCGACAGGGACCTCGTGGATGCGCAGCCCGGCGCGCTCGGCGAGCACGAGCAGCTCCGTGTCGAAGAACCACCCGGTGTCCTCCACCATGGGCAGCAGCCGGTCCGCCACCTCGCCGCGGATCGCCTTGAATCCGCACTGCGCGTCGGAGAAGCGTGCGGCGAGCGAGCCGCGCAGGATCAGGTTGTACGCACGGGAGATCAGCTCCCTCTTCGGGCCGCGCACCACCCTCGAACCGCCCGCCAGCCGTGTTCCGACGGCGATGTCGGAGTGCCCGGAGACCAGCGGCGCCACCAGCGGCAGCAGGGCGTTGAGGTCCGTGGAGAGGTCGACGTCCAGATAGGCGCGTACCGGGGCGTCCGAGCGGCTCCACACCGTGTGCAGGGCACGGCCGCGTCCCTTCTTCTCCAGGCGTACGGCCACGACGTCGCTCAGTTCGACGGCCAGCCGGGAGGCGATCCGTTGCGTCCGGTCGGTGCTGGCGTTGTCGGCGACGGTGATGCGGAAGGGGTACGGGAAATGGTCCCCGAGGTATTCGTGCAGTCGCCGTACCGAGGTCTCGAGGGTGCTCTCCTCGTTGTACACGGGCACGACGATGTCGAGAACGGCCGGCCCGGGGCCCTCGTCCGGCGCCGCGGTGTGCAGCGGCCGCCGGGCGGGCAGGGCTTCTGTCGGCGGGGAGTGTGTTCGCATGTGCCGAACACTCGTCAACTGCCCTGTCAGGAGGGTTTGCTGAGGCTGTGCGTGGCCTGTGAACCGTTCTGCGGCACCGGTTCCTCCTGCGTCTTCGGAGCCGTCCGCGCCGTGCGTTCCGTGTGCGCCCTGCGTCCCTGGTGCGCCGCGGTCGGAAGCCGCACGGCGACGACCGTACGGCCCGGCACGCTGTCCACCGTGACCCGGCCGTCGTGCGCGGTGACGACGGCCTCCACGATGGCCAGCCCGAGCCCGGTGCTGCCGTGTGCGCGTGACCGTGCGGCGTCTCCGCGGGCGAAGCGTTCGAAGATGTGCGGCAGCACTTCCGGCGGGATGCCCGGACCGTCGTCCTCGATCTCGATGACGATGTGGCCCGCGGCGGGCTCGTCCCGCACCCGCGCCGTCACCGTCGAACCGCGCGGCGTGTGCGTACGGGCGTTGGCGAGCAGGTTCACCAGCACCTGGTGCAGCCTCCTGCCGTCGCCCCGCACCTCGACGGGCTCGGCGGGTGCCTCCAGCCGCCACATGTGGCCGGGACCGGCAGCGCGTGCGTCGCTCACCGCGTCCACGACGAGGGAGGACAGTTCCACCTCCGCCCGCTCCAGCGGTCTCCCCGCGTCCAGCCGGGCCAGCAGGAGAAGATCCTCCACCAGTCCCGTCATCCGTGCCGCCTCCGCCTCGATCCGGTCGAGGGCGTACCGGGTGTCCGGAAGCCCGCCCCCTGGGCCGCCGGGGGCCCGGCGGGTCAGCTCCGCGTAGCCGCGGATCGACGCGAGGGGCGTACGCAGTTCGTGGCTGGCGTCCGCCACGAACTGGCGCACACGCGTCTCGCTCTCCTGCCGTGCCGCCAGTGCGGCACCGACGTGTCCCAGCATCCCGTTCAGGGCCGCTCCCACCTGGCCGACCTCGGTGCGCGCGTCCGTATCACGCTCGGACACCCGGTGCGGGAGCTCCACATCGCCGCTGTGCAGCGGAAGTTGCGCCACCCGCGCAGCGGTCGCGGCGACGCGCCGCAGCGGGCGCAGCGCGATCCGGACCATCGCGGTGCCCGCGATTCCCGCCGCCACCAGACCGGCGGTGGAGACGCAGACCTCGACCACGATGAGCGTCTCGAGCGTGGACTGGACGCCGCTCATCGGCAGACCGACCAGAAGGCCCCCCGCCTCCCCGGGCAGGGAGCCGGACTGGACGCGGTAGTCGCCCAGTCCCGGCAGCGTCACGGTGTGCGGACGGCCGTCGAGGGGCACCGCCTCGAGCGCGTGACGCTGGGCGCCCGTCAGTCCCGTCAGCCGGTCGGAGAGATCCATGCCGGGACCGCCGTCCGCATCGGTGCTGCGTGCGGCTCCGGTCAGTTCGCCGCTGCCGTCCGTACGGGCCCCGACTGTGCCGATCGGCTGTCCGGGTACGGCGACGAACCGCACGTCGTCCGCGCGCGGTTCAGGTCCGCGGGGAGGGCCGTACGAACGCTGCACGGAAGCACCGAGCTCCTCGTCCAGACGGGACTCGAGGGAGGAACTCACGGCTATCGCGGTGACCGTGCCGATCACCGCGCAGACGACTGCGAGCAGGGCGACCGCCGAGACGACGAGCTGGGTACGCAGCGACCAGCGCCGAGGCGGTCGGCCGCGCCGCCGCCACCACCTCACGGGCCCTCCCCGGATGCGGAGTGTCCGGCGCGGTCTTCGGGCGGGGCCTTGAGGAAGTATCCGGCGCCCCGACGGGTGTGGATCATCGGGGTGCGACCGTTGTCGATCTTCCGGCGCAGATACGAGATGTACAGCTCGACGACGTTGGACCGGCCCCCGAAGTCGTAGCTCCAGACCCGGTCCAGAATCTGCGTCTTGCTCAGGACCCGGCGCGGATTCCGCATCAGGTACCGCAGCAGCTCGAACTCCGTCGCCGTCAGCTCGATCTCGCTGCCGCCCCTGGTCACTTCGTGGCTCTCCTCGTCCAGCGCGAGATCACCGACGACGAGCACGGACTCCTGCCGGACGGTCAGCGCGCCCGAGCGGCGAAGCAGCCCACGCAGGCGCGCGACGAGCTCCTCGAGGGAGAAAGGCTTGGTGACGTAGTCGTCGCCGCCCGCGGTCAGCCCGGCGAGACGTTCCTCCAGCGCGTCCTTGGCGGTCAGGAACAGCACCGGAATCCGCGGCGCTTCACGTCGCAGTGCCCCGAGCACGGCCAGCCCGTCCATGTCGGGCAGCATCACGTCCAGGACCACCGCGTCCGGACGCCACTCACGTGCCGTGCGCAGCGCCGAAGTCCCGTCGCCCGCGGAGCGGGTCTCCCATCCCTCATAGCGCAGCGCCATGGACAGCAGATCGGTCAGCGGAGCCTCGTCGTCGACGACGAGGACCCGGCAGGCGGAGTGCCGGGAGGCGGCGTGATCGTTCATGTGCACAGCCTGTGCGTCTTCCCTGAGAGCTTCCTGTGCCATTCCTGTGAGAACGCTGAGAACGGGCCCGCGCCCGCAGGCCCGCACAACCGCCCGCACGCACGCACGCACGCCTGAATACTCGCTTGCGTGCCGGGCCGCTGCTCAGCATCGTGAACACGGTGAGCGACATACCCGAGCGGTGGAGCCGGGCCGACGTCCACCCCGACATGTGGGCGGACCCCGACGACGATCCCCGTAACAGTGACGGACCCAGCCCGGACGGCGAGTTGGCGACTCTGCACGACTACCTGAGTGGCTACCGGCTGACCCTGCGGATGAAGTGCGAGGGACTGGACCCGGAGGGTCTGGCGCGCCGGTCGGTGCCGCCGTCGACGATGTCCCTGCTGGGCCTGGTCCGCCACCTCGCCGAGGTGGAGCGGGACTGGCGCAACTGGGTGCTGCCGGGAGAGCCCGCACCGAAGCTGTACGGAGCGGATGATGCCGACTTCGAGGGAGCCGCCGCGGAAGAAGCGCTGGTCGAGGGCGCGTTCGCCGACCTCGCCCGCGAACAGGCGGCGACCGACGCGGTGCTGGCCGGGTATCCGGATCCGGGCGCGCGGGTGGGTCGGGACAACATCGCCGTCCGGGAGCTCCTGGTTCACCGGATCGAGGAGTACGCCCGCCACTGCGGGCACGCCGACCTGCTGCGCGAACGCATCGACGGCCGGGTGGGGCAGTAGCACACGTGACCCGCTGGAAGCGGTTGCCCGTGCGCCGATGCCGTGGCCGGGGAAGAGGCGCGCAACGATCATTGCGGCCCGGCGCTCGATCGGTACGCGCCGGACCCGAAGGAGCCGCGTCGCTGTAGGAGCCGAGGCAGGCCGAATCGGAGAACCACCTCTCCCAGGCTCCGTCAGAGGCCGGCCAGCAGGCCGTCGAGTGGCGCGGGCGTACGGCCGGGGTCGAGGGCCTCGACGAGGACGCGGCCGTAGTGGATCTTGCGGCCCTTCTTCGTGCCGAGGAAGCGGCGCAGCTGCTGCTGCGAGGTGCGGTCCCGCTGTGCGGGCTGGCTCAGGAAGGCCCGAAGGGCCCGCAGTTCGCCCTCGGCCCGTACGAGTTCCTCCACGCGGCTCACACCCAGCGCGCGGATGAGTTCGTCCTCCAGATCCGCCGCGCAGACGAAGATCCCTTCCTGCGCCGCACCGGTCCGCTCCAGCGCGCGAGCGTAGTAGGGACGCTCCGCCTGGTCGCACAGTCCCGTGAGACGGAGCCCGAGGCCGGGTGGCCCGAGGAGCCGGGCGAAGCGCCCGACGCTCATCGCACCGCCCATCGGCAGGACGCAGACCCCTTCGGCCGCCAGGTCCCGGCCGCGGCTCGCCGCCAGGGCGCTGACCGCGGCGGCGTCACTCGGCCCTTCGAGCAGAACGGCCGCCCGGACGGGCAGCCGCGCGGCCAGCTCACGCGCGGGGTCTCCGGTGCCGCCGGCAACCCACGCGGTCACCGCCTCCCGGAACGCCCCCATGTCGGCCATGACTGGAGTCTCCACCCCCCGCGGCCACCGGGCCAGGGAATTTCCGCCCGGGGGCGGCGGCTCACAGGCACGGCGACGCACGGGCCCGACCCACCTCGCCCCGGGGCCCGGCTTGTTCTGGAGCAGTGGAACCAGCGTCCCGTCCGCTGTGCGGGACCGGCACCGTACAGCGGACATCGGCGGCTCGGCCGCACCGGCGTCCCCTGACGCAGGCCCGAGGGCAGCACCGTCGGTGCGCCGCCCTCTTGCGCATGAACGAGGTACCGGTGAGAGGTCGAGTGGCCGGCGCCCCGCCCTCGCCGGGTGACCGGCCCCGTCAGTGCCGGCCACCCGGCGTGCGGGTCACGCCTGGAGCCACCACGGGCTCGAGTACGCCACGCCCCAGTCGTTGCACGGGTGGCCGTCGGGGCCCGGGGAGGGGTTGGCCCGGGCCGGGTCGGAGATGCGCAGGACGATCCAGTCGCCGTCGGCCGCGTTCAGGGGCACGGTGAACTTCGTCAGCCGGTTCGACCGGGTCTCTATGACGTCCACGACGGTCGGCGCGTGTGAACCCGGCCGCAGTACCTGGACGTTGAGGGGTTTGCCCTCCCACTCGGGGCCGCGGTCGAGGTCGAGGGTGAACTGGACGTCTCCCGATGCCAGACCGAGGGTGCCGCCCATCCGGACGCCGTCGGCCGTCGCGTCGAGTCGCAGGCCCGACACGCGCGTTGCGAAGAACCGCCGGGCCCGCATCGCCTCGAAGACGCCCGCACGGGTGTTCTCGGTGACCCACAGTCCGCTGCGGCCCTTGCCCTCGGGGAAGCCCCAGTCGGTGCCGTGTTCGTCGGTCACGCCCGTCAGGCCGGTGCGCCAGCCGGCGTTGAGGCAGGCGACGAGGGGCGAGAGGCCCGTGCCGGCCCAGCCGTCGAAGAGATAGTCGTCGCCGCGGTTGAACATCTCCAGGCCGACCATCTTCTCCAACGCCTCCGCGGAGTAGCTGAAGTTGTCGAACATCCCGGCCTCGCGCCCCGGATGGTTGAAGCCGGCGACGGCCTCGCGGCCCTGCAGCCAGCTGTAGAGCGAGTCCGGGCTGCCCGCGCCGCCGAGGTCGACCCAGTCGTCGGTGAACCAGACGTTGGCGTGGCCCTGCAGAGGGTGGGACCACTCGAAGCCGCGGATGGCGGTGTAGGTCCCCGGGGTGTCGGCGGCGTCCGCGAGTTGCCCGGTCCGGTCCCACTCGGCGGAACTGAGACCCCCGATCGACAGCAGTGTGGCGTGGTCGGTGAGGGCCGCGACGTCCAGGCCCGCGTCGCGCATCGAGGCGAAGGCGAGTTCGGGGTCGCCGTCGCCGTCGGACATGGCGGTGTGGTTGTGCAGGTCCGCGTGGACGAGCGTGGTGCCCTGGGTGAGGCGGGAGGCCCGGGCTGCTCCGGTGCGCTTGACCGGCACGTCGGACGATCTCGCGGTCCGGGTGGTCGCCGCACTCGCGGTGCCCGGGGCCGAGGCGAGCACGAGGAGGCCGCTCGCACCGGCGAGCAGGGACCGCCGGCTGGGCGTGTGGGGGTGGTCGTGTGTCGTCATGCGGGGTATTTCAGCGCAGAGCGGCTTACTCGTCAGTACCCCGCGCACGACGGGCTGTTGAACTTCTCCCCTCCGGGGGCCGTCCGCGAATTCCCCCGTGAATCGCGGACGGCCCCCGGGCCCGGGCCGGGACGTACCTGGCGCACCGGGCCGCTCGAGCGGGCCGGAGAGATGAGGTGCGGGGAACCTGGCCGGTGACGCGCGCGGCCCCCTCCGCGCGGTTGCTCCGGTCCGGCCGCCGTGCCGTGCCGCGTCGGCTCATGCGTCCGCCGACGGGCGTTCAGGCGCGCGTGCTCCCGGCGAGCCGGGCGGCTCCGCACCGGTCGGCACGTGTCGGTAGTGTTCCTGCGGACGCACGCCAACCAAGGTTCGATTAACCTCAGTTGATCGAACTGACGAGCAATCTGGCACACTCCGCAACACAGTGTCAACTCACGTTAATCGCGGCACCCTGGGGGACCGTATGCCGGCCGACGCCTTCGGCGAACGCCTGAACAGGCTCTTCGAGGTGGTGCACCCCCCTGACCGGGGTCCGTACACGAACCAGGAAGTCGCCGCGCTGCTGCGCGAACGCGGCGGACCGACTCTCTCCCACGTCTATCTGTGGCAGTTGCGAACGGGCCGGCGCGACAACCCCACCCGCCGCCATCTCGAGGGCCTGGCAGGGTTCTTCGGCGTCCCCGTGGCCTACTTCTTCGACGACGAGACCGCCGCCAAGGTCTCGGAGGAGCTGGAGATCATCAGGCGCATGCGCGACAGCGGCGTGCAGCGAGTGGCCGCGCGCGCAGTCGGACTGTCCCCGCAGAGCGTCGAACAGCTCCTGGCCACCATCGAGCACATACGCCGGCAGGAGGGTCTGGACTCCGGTTCGAGCGGCGAGGGGTCCGCTTGATGCGACGGCGCGGCCTGCGACAGGAATGCCGTCGCTTCGTCCGTGGTCTCGGTCTTCCCCCGGCCGGGAACATCAGGGAGCTGCTGCCCGTGGTGGAGGCGCGGACGGGCTACTCGATCCGGCTGGAGAACGCCCCGGTGGACAGCGGGCCGGGCCTGTGCGGCATGTGGATCCGCACCGCCGAGGGCATCGACTACATATTCGTCCACCAGGAGACCAGCCGTGCGCATCAGGACCACATCATCGCGCACGAGGCGGCCCATATTCTGCGCGACCACCGTGGCGGCCGGGCGCTGGGCGACGTGAACCCGGTGACCGAGCGCATGGTCACCACCCTCGATCCGGAGGTGGTGAAGGTGATGCTGGGCCGCAGCGACTACGAGTACCGGGACGAGAGGGAGGCCGAGTTGATCGCCTCTCATCTGCAGCGGCACATCCACCGCCCCCGCCGGCACACCGACGGGGACCGCATAGCCGAGACCTTGCTGCGTCACAGGAAGTAGGGACCGTGCAACAGCTCCTCCACCCGATATGCCTGGCGCTGGCTGTGACCGGTTTCCTGCTGCTCCTCTGGCCGCCCCGGCACCTGCGGCGGGACCACGCGCTGGCCGCACTCGCCGGTGTGTACGGCTTTTCGGCACTGTCGTTCCTGGTGTCGCTGGAACCGGTGTGGAAGGCACTCGACGAAGCCACCGGACGTCCCTCCACGGGCATCCTCGCCGCCTTCGGCTCGGTCGTCGCGCTGCTGGCCCTGCAGCCGGTCGTACTCGCCCACTGGGCGCTGCCGCCGCGGCAGGCGCGGAAGCGGACCCGCCTGTGCCTGACGGCGGGATCGGTGGTCGTCGCCGCCCTGGTCCTGCTGTTCTTCCAGCTGACCCCGACCGGCCGGACGACACCGCAGGGCTTCACCGTCAACTATGTGCACACCGGCGCCTATCAGGCGTATCTGGCGCTCTACATCGTCGCCTACACGGTCGGCGAGGCCGTGCTCGCGGTGGGCTGCTGGAAGGCCGCCCACCGCACCGGCGAGGTCTGGATCGCCCGTGGGCTGCGCATCGTCGGCATCGGCGCGGTGATCACCTTCGGGTACAGCGCCGTACGGCTCGGGCATGTCGGCGCCGCACTGTGGGGGCTGCCTCGACCGTCGGCCGCCGCCGAGGAGCTGGCCTGGATATGCGCCGACGGCGGTACCGCCCTGTGCCTGGTCGGTTTCTTCGTGCCGACCGTGGCGCTGCACGCCGTTCCGTACGTACGGTCCCGGCTGCGCGCGCACCGCGACTACCGGAGTCTCACGCCGCTCTGGGAGGCGGTGCACGAGGCCGTTCCCTCGATCGCACTGCACTCCACCCGTACCGTCACCGGTTCACGGATGCGTGTCCGCGCCATCACGTGGCATCTCTACCGCAGAGCTGTGGAGATCCGGGACGGCCAATGGGCCCTGCAGGCATGCCTGGAGGACTCCGTCCGCGAGGCTTCCGAGGAACGCCACCGCAGCGTCGGCCTCACGGGCTCCGAACTGGCGTCGGCCGTCACCGCCGACCAGATCCGCGCGGCGCTCGCCGCCTTCCGGCGCGGCGGGGAGACCGCGCGGTTCCCCACCCGGTACGCCGACGCGCACATGCGGGAGGCCGTACGCACCCCGGACGACGATGTCCGCGAACTGGTGCGTGTCGCCGCCCACTTCGACACATCACCGACCGAACAGGACACCCCGGCCCCATGGATCTGACCGACCTCACGGCCAACGGCCAACTGCACGCCCTGGAGCGGGGAGAGGTCTCCAGCCGCGAGCTGACCGAAGCACATCTGGACCGGATCACGCGCCGTCCCGAGTACAACGCGGTGGTCACCCTGGACAGCGAGGGGGCGCTGGCCGCGGCCGGTGAAGCGGACGCACGACGAGCCCGCGGCGATGCCGCCGGACCGCTTCTCGGGCTGCCGGTCACGGTCAAGGACGCGCTGGAGACCGAGTGCCTGCGCACCACGTGCGGCGCCGACCATCTCGCGGAGCACGTCCCGGATCAGGACGCCGACGCCGTGGCGCGCCTTCGCGAGGCGGGTGCCGTTCTCCTCGGCAAGACCAACACTCCGGCGATGTGCCAGGACCTCCAGACCGGCAACGCGCTCTTCGGCACCACCCCGAACCCCCACGATCCGCGTCGTACGGCCGGCGGTTCCTCCGGGGGGCCGGCCGCGGCGGTGGCGGCCCGTCTGAGCCCTCTGGACATCGGCAGCGACCTCGCGGGGTCGCTGCGGCTGCCAGGCCACTACTGCGGTGTCCACACCCTGCGCCCCAGCCACGGCACCGTCCCCGCGAGGGGGCACATCCCCCGCCCGCCCGGCTGGCTGGCGACCTCGGACATGCTCAGTATCGGACCCCTCGCGCGCAGCGCGGCCGATCTCGACCTCGCGCTGAGCGTTCTGGCGGGGCCCTCGCCCGAGGACGGCGCGGCCTGGCGCCTGGCGCTGCCCGCCCCCCGCCGGGAGAGCCTCGGGGACTACAGGATCGGCATCTGGGCGGACGACCCGTACTGCCCGGTGGACACCGCCACGGGCGCTCTGCTCGAACGGGTCACCAAGGCGCTCCACGACGCCGGTGCGGACGTGGACGCCACTGCCCGACCGGTGGAGATGGCCGCGTCGGACCAGCTCTTCCGCACCCTGATGTTCTCCGGGACCTCCGCCGGTGCCTCCGCGGAGGCGTTCGCCGGGGAGGTGGAGGCAGCCGGGGGCCTGACGTCCGGGGAGCGGTCCCCGGGCGCGGACTATCTGCTGGCCCGCACGATCCGGCACCGGGACTGGCTGCTCGCCGACGAGGAACGTCAGCGCATGCGCAGGCGGTGGGCGGAGTACTTCCGCGGAGTCGACGTCCTGATCACGCCCGCGGCTCCGTCCGCCGCCGTCGAGAGTCTGCCCGACGTGCCCCTGCCGGAGCGGTACATCACCGTGGACGGCGAACGGCGCTCCTACTGGGACCAGACCACGTGGCTCAACCTCGCCGGCCCGGTACGGCTGCCCGCCGCCACCGTCCCGCTGGGTGTCACCGCCGGCGGCCTCCCGCTCGGTGTTCAGCTCATCGGCCCCTATCTGGGCGACAGGACGGTCACACACCTCGCTGGCCTGCTGGCGGGTGTCTGAGAGGGGAGCACACCGGGTTCCGGCTTCCCGGGCGGACGGTCCGGGGCGAGGGTTCCCGGTCGTCTCCGTCCGGCGGCGGACGGAGACGACCGGGAACGACCGGGGACGGCTCACTGCGCCGACCGGGCCTCCCCCGTCTCCACGAGGGGGGCCGGCGGCTGTTCGTCCTCGTCCCGCGCCGGGATCATCAGCGAGCCGAGCACGCAGACGACGAGGTTCAGGCCGAGTCCCAGCACACCGGCGGGTATGCCGTAGAGCACCTCGGCACCGGCCAGCGTCCAGCCGCCCGAGAGGACCGCGCCGGCGAGCATGCCCCAGAACAGCGGTTTCGCGTGCAGCCGCCGCCAGTAGAGCCCCAGGATGAACGCGGGCGCGATCTGCACGATCAGCTCGAACTTGAGCACGAAGATGTTGTACAGGGTGGTCGGCGGATTCCAGGCGATGACCAGGAGCACCGCGACGACCGCGATCCCGGCGATCTTCCCCACGAGGACCTGCTTCGCCTCGGACGCCCGGGGGTTGATGTGGCGGCCGTAGAGATCGTGGGAGACCACGGACGAGAGGCTCAGCAGGGCCGAGTCGGCCGTGGAGACGATCGCGGCCACGACTCCGCCGAACAGCAGGATCATCAGCACGTAGAAGAAGATGTTGATGCCCGCCACCTCGTTGGCGATCATCCCCACCAACTGCTCGGAGTCCGCCTCCGACAGCCCCGGGAACATCTTGATCCCCACGATGCCGACGACGAAGACCACTCCAGTCGTCGCCAGCGGCATCCAGGCCATGATGCCCAGCGAACGCTTGAGCGTGCGCTCGCTCCTGGCCGCGTACACGCGCTGGATCGCGTGCGGGTACACGGCGGCTCCGAAGCCGACGAGAAGGACCATGGACAGCCAGTTGACGGAGTCGGCGCCCTGGGGGACTCCCACCTTCTCCGGTTCGTTGGCCGCCAGGTACCCGGTGATGCCTGAGAGGTCACCGCCGACGAGGTACAGCGCGCCGATGAGAAGGACGACGATGCCGACCAGGAGCGCGATGCCCTGCATGACGTCGGTGAGGGCCACGGCGCGCATCCCGCCCATCCAGGAGTAGATGAGCATCACGAGCACGAAGGCGATGACACCGATCTGGTAGGGGACGGTGTTCCCGGTCAGTCCTGAGATGCCCTGCCCCATGGCCACGAGTTGTTCGAGGAGGTAGTTGGCCAGGCCCCAGAGCATCAGCACCGCGACGAGCATGGACACCGGCGTCGACTTGAAGCGGTGGCGGACCCAGTCGGTCGGCGTCAGGAAGGAGTTCCGCTTGGCGATGACGTACAGACGGGGCGCGAACAGCAGGTACACGGTGATCACTGCGATCATGAACATGACCGACTGCCACCACACGAAGCCGGAGCGGTACGCCTCGGGCGCGTAGCCGACGACCGAATTCCCGCTGTACTGGGTGGCGTAGAGCGTGAAGAACAGAGCGACGAAGCCCAGGCCGCGCCCCGCGAGGAAGTAGCCCCGCAGGCTCTTCGTCGCGCCGGACTGCTGCCGTCCGGCGAGGTAGCCCAGAGCGAGCATCATCACCGCATACGCGATCAGAACGACGATCCCGGTGGTGCCGGAGAACTTCAGGTCGTCCATGGCGCACCGCCCTCGGCCGGCCGGGCGGCGGGAGCGGGAGCGTCAGCGGGGGAAGGGCCTGCGGCGCCCTCCTCCTCCGGCTCCACCAGATTCCACCAGCGCAGGCACAGCCAGCTGGTGAAGGCGGCGAACAGGAGCGTGAAGAGGACGGACAGCGCCATCCAGTAGGGAATCCCGAGGACGAGCGGCTCGATCGCTCCGGCGGGCAGATAGAGCGGAACACCGCCGAGGATGATCAGGACCATCGTCACCCACACCCAGGGGCTGCGTACGGGTTCCCTGAGGGGACGGCTTCGGTATGGCCGGTGGACCATGGTGAGGCTCCAGAGAGTCGGTTCGGTTGGTGCACGTTCCTTCCTGGCGGGCACGGATTCGTCCAGTTCCGTCCGCACCCGTATGGCGACCCGCTGTCCCGGGTCGCGAGGCAGTACCGACCGGCCCGGTGCGGCTCTCGCGGTGTCGCGGTGTCGCGGCGTCGCGGCGTCGCGGCGTCGCGGCGTGCCCGGGCGTCATCGGTGAAGAGCGTTCACACCACGGCCGATAAGGGCGGGGTGGGCTTCCACGGCCGCGGACGGCAGAGGTTCCGGCTCATATGACCCCCTCCGCCCGCCACTTGCGCAGCCGTTCGCCGTCGGCTCCCAGGATCTCCCCGTAGACCTCGTCGTTGTGCTGGCCAAGAGACGGTCCGAGCGACCGGACGTCGCCGGGGGTGTCGGAAAGCTTGGGAACGACGTTCTGCACGGGGAACTCACCGAGTTCGGGATGCATCAGCCTGACGATCGCCTGCCGCGCCGCGAAATGCGGGTCCCGCAGCATGTCCTGGGCGGTGTACACGCGCCCGGCGGGAACACCGCCCTCGTGGAGCCTGCCGAGCACCTCCTCGGAGGGGTGGCGCCGCGTCCAGGAGGAGATGAGCCTGTCGAGCTCCTCCTGGTGCTCGCCGCGGGCGTCATGCGTGCCGAACCGCTCGGGGGACGCCAGCTCCGGCTCCCCCATGACCTCGCACAGCCGGGCGAAGACGGTGTCACGGTTCGCACCGATGATGATCTCCGCGTCGTCGGCGGTCGGGTAGGAGTTGCTCGGGGCCACACCCGGCAGCGTCGAACCGCTGCGCTCCCTGCGGAATCCGGCGACCTCCCACTCCGGGATCAGGGATTCCATGAGGGCCAGCACCGCTTCGTAGATCGCGGTGTCGACGACCTGGCCGCGGCCCGTCCGGTGCCGGGCGTGCAGCGCCATCACGGCGCCCAGCGCGGAGAACGTGCCCGCCAGCGAGTCGCCGAGGGAGACGCCCACACGGCTCGGCGGCCGGTCGGGGTCACCGGTCACGTGGCGGACCCCGCCCATCGCCTCACCGATCGAACCGAACCCGGCCCGTTGCGAGTACGGGCCGTCCTGTCCGTAGCCGGTGACGCGGACGAGCACGAGCCGGGGGTTGAGCTCCCGCAGTGACTCGTAGCCCAGCCCCCACCGCTCGAGAGTGCCCGGACGGAAGTTCTCCACCAGCACGTCCGCGGACGCGGCGAGTTCACGCAGGATGCCCTGCCCCTCCGCGCCGCGCAGATTGCAGGTGACCGACTTCTTGTTCCGCGCGATGACCGGCCAGGACATCGCCACGCCGTCGCGCTTCTGGCCCCACTTGCGCATGGGGTCGCCCGCTTCGGGGTCCTCGACCTTGATGACTTCGGCTCCGAAGTCGGCCAGCAGCTGGCCGCAGAACGGTCCGGCGATCAGCGTCCCGGTCTCGATGACGCGTACGTCCGAGAGCGGGCCGCGGGCAGTCGGCGAACTCACAGCGGTCATTCCTCCTCGTGCGGGTGGTGCGGGTGGTGCGGGTCTTGCGGGTGGTGCCGGAGGTCTCACGGGTGCCGGAGTTCCTGCGGGTGCTGCGGCTGCTCCCGGGTGTGCGCCCGCACGACACGGTGCAGCGCGGCCCGCGCCGCACGTACGTGGGACTGCATGACGGCTTGCGCCCAGTCGCCGTCGCCCGCCTCGACGGCGTCCACCAGCTCCCTGTGCTGGAGGAAGCTGCGCTCGAACTCGGCGGCGGTGTACTGGTGGAAGGTGCGGCGCACCAGCGGCACTTCGATCACCCGCTGCAGCAGGTCGGGCATGAGACGGCCGGCGACCTGGTGCACGGCCCGGTGGAACCGCAGGTTCAGCCGGGTGATCTCGTCGTATCCGCCCTCGTCCAGCGAGTTCAGCTGCCGCTCCATCGCCTCGCACAGCGCGCGGAGTTCTTCCACGTCGGCGGTGCCCCGCTCCGCGGCCCGCCGGGCGGCGTGACCCTCCAGCACGCTGCGCACGTCGAAGATCTCGTCGAAGTCCGCCGCGCTCGGCAGCACCACTTCGGCCCCGCGGTTCGGGGTCACCTTGACCAGTCCGTCGGCCTCCAGGCGGCGCAGGGCGTCCCGCACCGGGGTGCGGCTGAGGCCGAGTGTCTCCGCCAGCCGCGACTCGGTCAGCCGCGTGCCGGCGGGGTGCGCACCGTTCATGATCGCCGACCGGAGATCGGTGTACGCCCTCACCGCTGCCTGTGACACAAACCTCACTCCTCTCAAGATTGTGTACAACATAGAGATCGATGGACGGCCGGACAAGGGCCTGGACAGCAAAAGTCCAGGACAGCAGAATGCTGCTCGGAAAGATTGTGTACGAAAGGTGGTCGGCGATGAGTGAGCAGCCCCGTGCGGACATCATCGAGGTGGGCCCCCGCGACGGTCTGCAGAACGAGAGCACGCTGCTGTCGGCCGCGACGAAGGTGGACTTCGTCGAAAGGCTGATCGCAGCCGGTGCACGGCGCATCGAGGCGGTCTCGTTCGTGCATCCTCGGCGCGTACCGCAGATGGCGGACGCGGAGGAGGTGATGCGCAGCGTGCCCCGCGGCGGGGGCGTCTCCTACTCGGGTCTCGTCCTCAACCGCCGCGGCTTCGAACGCGCCGTCGAGGCGGGGGTGGACGAGGTCAATGTCGCCGTCGTCGCGACCGACACCTTCAGCAAGCGCAACCAGGGGACCACCACCGAGGAGGGTGTGCGGCTCTGGTCCGGAATCGCCTCGCTCGCCCACGAGGCGGGAATCCGGGCGACGGTGACGATCGCCGTCGCCTTCGGCTGTCCCTTCGAAGGCGTGGTGAGCGCGGATCACGTCCAGGAACTGGTGCGCCGGGTCTCCGAGGCGGGGCCGGCCGAGATCGCGCTGGCCGACACCGTCGGGGTGGGCGTGCCCACCCAGGTCACCGAACTGGTCCGCAGAGCGCGGGAGGTCACGGACGCGTCCCTGCGCTTCCATTTCCACAACACGCGCAACACCGGATACGCGAACGCCGCGGCGGCACTGAACTCGGGTGTGTACACGCTGGATTCGAGCTGCGGCGGTATCGGCGGCTGCCCGTTCGCGCCCGCCGCGACCGGCAACATCGCCACCGAGGACCTCGCGTACCTGCTCACCGGCACGGGCGTCGGCACGGGTCTCGACCCGGAGGCGACCGCGCGTACCGGCACCTGGATCGGCACGCACCTCGGCAAGGAGGTGCCGGCGCTTCTCGGCAGGGCGGGGAACTTCCCGGCCTGAGGGGGCCGTTGCCCGCCGCGACACGCTGGACGGCCGAGGGCTTCGGCCACGGGAGAGGTCATTCGATGGATTCGTCAGCCGCGCCCTCGAACCGCCGGCGCTGGGTCGTACTCGTCGTGGGCTTCGTGGCGATGACCACCGCGTGCAGCGCCCAGTACGGACTGCCCTTCCTGATACCGGCCCTGCGCGAGGACGGCCTGACCCTTTCGCAGGCCGGCCTGGTCGTCGCGGCACCGGTCGCGGGTCTGCTGCTGACCCTCGTGGCATGGGGCGCGGCGGCGGACCGCTGGGGGGAGCGCGTCATCCTCGGCAGCGGTCTGGCGCTGTCCGGGACGGCCCTGACCGGGGCCGTCTTCGCCCAGGACTACCGCACGATCGGGGTGGCGCTGGTACTGGCCGGAGTGGGCAGCGCCTCGGTGCACGCGGCGAGCGGCCGGCTGGTGCTCGGCTGGTTCGCCGAGCACGAGCGCGGCCTGGCGATGGCCGTCAGGCAGACGTCACAGCCGATCGGCATCGCCGTCGCGGCTCTGACGCTGCCCTCTCTCGCCACGCGCGGGCTCGCGCCGGCGTTCGGCTTTCTCGCCGCACTGTCCCTCTTCGCGGCCGTGCTCGTCGCCGTCGCCGTCACCGATCCCGCGCGCGAGGCCGCCGGCACCTCGGCCTTGACCGGCTCTCCCTACCGTTCCGGCACGCTGTGGCGCATACACGCGGTGAGCGCGCTGCTTGTCGTGCCGCAGTTCGGCATCGCCACGTTCGGCCTCACCCACCTCGTCGACGAGCAGGGGTGGAACGCGGCCGCGGCAGGCCGCGCGCTGGCGATCGCCGCCGTCGGCGGGGCCGCTGCCCGGCTCGCCGCCGGCTACTGGTCGGACCGCGTACGGAGCCGGCTGCGTCCGCTCCGCCTCGTGACGCTCGCGATCGGGACGATCCTGCTGGCGGTCGCTGCGAGTTCGGCGGCCGGCCCGGGCCTGGCGGCGCTCGCCGTGCTCACAGCCGCGGTGGTGACGGTCAGTCCCAACGGCCTCGCCTTCACCGCGGTCGCCGAGCACGCCGGCCACTCGTGGGCGGGGCGCGCCATGGGCATACAGAACACCGTGCAGAACGCCTTCGCCGCCGCGGTACCGCCGGTCCTGGGCAGCATGATCGTCGCGGTCGGGTACAGCACCACGTTCGCCGTGGCGGCGCTCTTCCCCTTCGCCGCCATCGCGCTGATCCCCCTCGCGGCCGAGAGAGGAGGGGCGGAGCGTACTCCCGGGAAGCGGGCGCGCCGCCTCGCCCGTCGCCGCGGCTGAACCGGAGCGGAGTGCCGGGCCGGTGTGCCGGGCCATGTGCCGGACCGGTGTGCCGGGCCGGCTTCCGGATTGACGTGATGGTGCGTATCCCTCCCACGGGAGGGTGAACGCCCGCTACCGTGCCGCCATGACAGCGCGGCCCCCCGCTCCCGTGGCCCTGCGAGGCCGGTACGTCGTGCTGGAGCCCCTCAGGATCGATCACGTCCCCGACCTCTTCGCGGCCCAGGGCGGCCTGGAGACCGACTGGGGCTGGCTGCCGGTCCTCGCACCGCGCTCGCAGGCCGAGATGCGCCTGATCGTGGAGCAGCGTCTCGCCCAGCAGGCCGCGGGCGCGGCCTTCCTCTTCGCCGTGCTGCACGCCCGTACCTTCCGGCCCGTGGGCTGGATCGCCTACCTCGACATCGGCGTCATCGACCAGCGGCTGGACATCGGATGGCACTGGCTCGGGGACTCGCTGTCCGGCACGTACGCCAGGGTCGAGATGCATCTGCTGCTGGTGCAGCACGCCTTCGACGACCTGGGTTTCACACGGGTGCAGTGGGAGCTGGACGACCTCGACCGCGCGGGCCACGACACGATGCTCCAGATCGGGGCGGTGCGCGAGGGGCTGCTGCGGAGGCACCTGCGACGCCCGGACGGTACATGGCGGGACACCGTCCTCTACGCACTGCTCGCCCCGAGCCGTGCCGCACCACCCGCCGGCGGTTACGGGCCACGGGCCGTACCCGCGGGGCCCACCACGTTCTGGCCCGCTCCGGAGCCCCCGGGAGGCCGGCCTCGTCTCGGGCTTCCCCCGGGAGACGGCTGGGCCGGACGGTGACGTCGGCGGCACCGCGTCCGGAGTTCCCGGACATGTACGGGCAGACAACCCTGTGCGCGGAATGCACAGTTGACGCCCGGAATTTCAGCAACAGTGACTCCTCGTTCCGGCTGTTTCTTCGGTGAAGTGGTTCCACACGCACGGCCGTTCGCTGTTGACTGGCTCGGGGCGGGCGATCCCACGCCCCGTTGGCGCGATGCCCCGGGACACCGGGACCTGCGCCCCTGACAGGCCCGGAAGACCCGGAACGCCACAGGCATGCGGGACGTACGGGCGCGGAGAACGGAACGTGCGGACCGACTCGGCGGAGTCCGGCGCCCGGCCCCTTCCTTTCAGGACGTCCACACCGAGAGGACTCGATGACCGCCTCCCGTGACGAGCAGCAGCCTCAGGCCGCTTCCGAGGACCGGGAAGCCGCCGGTTCCGCGCATGCGGCCCAGGAGCCGCATGCTCCCTTCGCGGGGCAGGACCAGGAGGAGCGGGGATTCCCCGCGGGCTCGGACGTGTTCGGCGACCCGGACGACACCGGGGACAGCGGCACGGGCACCGGCGGCGACAGCGCCGGGGAGGTCGTCACGGTGGTCAACCCCCGTATCGTCCCGGCGGGTTCGAGGACACCGGCGTCCGGCGAGCCGTCCGGCCCGACCCGCAGGGCGATGCTCGTCTCGGTGACCGCGCTGGCCCTCGTCGCCCTGCTGGTGGGGGCGTTCATGCTCTTCGGCGGCGGGGGCGGGACGGAGAGAGCCGGGTCGGACGCCACCCCCGGACCGGAGTGGGAAGGCGCCCAGGGCGGCGCGCTGCCCGAGCCCGCCCTTCCGGCGCCGAGCGAGTCGTCCTCGGACGAGGAGGACGACAAGGACGAGGACGAGAGCAAGCCCCCTTCGCACAGCGGCCCGTCGGACGACAAGGACGACGGGAAGGAACGCCCGCCGCAGGACGGCGACGACGACGCCCCGCCGGAGGGACGCCCGCCCGGCGACGGCGGGAACGGCTCCCCCGGCACCGACCGGATCTGGAACCACAACTCGGACCAGTGCGTCAACGTCCCCGGCGGCGAGGGCAGGGACGGGACGCCGTTGCAGATCTTCAAGTGCTCGGGCGCACAGTCGCAGCAGTGGAAGTTCGCGAGCGACGGCACCGTACGCGCCCTCGGACTGTGCATGGACGTGGCGGGCGGCTCGACGAAGGACGGCACCCTGATCCAGCTTGCCCACTGCAGCGGCAACCCGGCCCAGCAGTTCCGGCTGAGCGAGGGCAGCGATCTGGTCAACCCCCAGGCGGACAAGTGCGTTTCGGTGCAGGACGGCCGCATCCAGAGCGGCGTCTGGCTGGTGCTGGAGCAGTGCTCCGGGGACGACAGCCAGAAGTGGAGCCCCGTCTGATCCGTCCGGCCCGGCCGACCTCGCGTCACAACAGGGGCGCGGGCAGCCCCTTGAGGCGTCCGCCTTCCCGTCCGAACCGGCGCTTTCCGGTCGAGATGGGGCGACGGGGACGCGCTGCGCGACATGTCTTCGCAGGTCAGAAAGAGGTTTCTGGTTGAACTACAACCATTTTGTCCGCGTTCCGAAATCCTTGCGGACAACCTGACCCACGCCCCGAACTGGCACTTCCCCAATCGGCCGACGGTGAGTCAGTACTTCACGACCGGAAGTGACCGCTCGGCGTGCGTTCGCGCCCGATCTGCGCAAGAGTCCTGCCTGTCCGATATTTGAAAAGACAGAGCAAGGAGTGTTCGAAATGCGGTACGCAGTCAAGGTGTTGGGCACATCGGCGGCGCTGGTCCTCGGATGTGTGACGGGCCTGGGAGCGGGTGTCGCGCACGCCGACTCCACCGGGACCAAGAGCCTGTACGCGCCGTCGGCGTTGGTCATGACCGTCGGCAAGGGCGAGAACGCGGCCACCGCCGGCGTCCAGCGGGCCGTGGTGCTGACCTGCGCACCGAGACCCGGCGGCACCCACCCGTCCGCCGGCCGGGCCTGCGACCGACTGCGCTCCGTCGACGGCCGGTTCCAGCAGCTGGTGGCGACCACGGATGCGCAGGGACGGGTGTGCACCAGGATCTGGGACCCGGTCGTCGTGACCGCGAGCGGCGTGTGGGAGGGGAAGCGGGTCTCGTTCGAGCACACCTTCGCCAACCCCTGCACCCTGAACAAGACCGAAGGAAGCGTCTTCGCCTTCTGAGCCGTCCGGGGACCGGTTCCCCGTGAACGCAGGCGGTCACGCTCGCGGCCGGTTCCCCATGCCAGGCACCGGCGCATGTCACGTCCGCCCACCTTCCCGCCCGTCCTCCGGCCCCCCGCAGTACACCGTCAGCGGGTCGGAGGCGGGCACACGGAGCGGCGGCCCCTCGGCGAGACCGAGCACGACCACGGGGCCCTCCGACGCGTCGTGCTCACCACGCACGCTGCGGACCAAGTGCCAGGCACCCCAGGCCCGTACGTACTGTCCCGAACGGACGGCCACCGCAGCGATCTCCTCCTCGGCGGCAGGAGAGAGGGCCGGGGCCTTGAGTTCGGCCCAGACCGTCTTGCCGGTCCCGCCGTCCCGTTCCTGTACGCCCCAGCGCTGGACCAGTGCCTCGACGAGCAGCAGTCCGCGCCCACCGGTCTCTTCGTCACCGGGCGTTCGGATCTCGGGCCTGCCGCCGCCCGCGTCGCTCACCTCCAGACGCAGCACCCCCTCCCCCACCGAACGCGAGATCCGCACCCCCACCTGACGGTCGTGCGGCACGCGTACGCGGAGGGCGTTGGTCACGAGCTCGGAGAGCACCAACTCTGCGGCCTCCATGACGTCTTGGTCCGCTCCCCACCATCCGAGAGCCGCGTGCAGGAGTGCCCGCGCCCTGGGCACGCTGCCGCGGCGGCGGGGCAGTCGACAGGCGAACTCGTGATTAACGGGCTGCTCGGGTGGCGTGGTCATGGCGACCCCTGAAGTTCATGTGACAGATGCGAATACCGGCTGCTGCGACGGGACTTGAGGGTGCCCGTCACAGCCAGCTCCTCGCAGCATAGGCATCGATGCAAAATTGCATGGAGCTGTCGCGGGCTGCTTCATCCTTTCGAGTATTGGCCGCTCTCATTTCGTCGGACACCTGGTAGGCAGTTGCACATGCCTTCTGTGAAACCGTCCACTGTGCTC
Organism: Streptomyces sp. TAA204; assembly: GCF_000424965.1. Classification (NCBI taxonomy): domain Bacteria; kingdom Bacillati; phylum Actinomycetota; class Actinomycetes; order Kitasatosporales; family Streptomycetaceae; genus Streptomyces; species Streptomyces sp. TAA204. The sequence goes on along the minus strand of NZ_AUKW01000023.1, from coordinate 1,209 downwards.
GGCCGCCAACTCGGCGAAGAACTCAAGAGGTTCCGCGAAGCGGCAGGGGTCTCCATGACGGAAGCCGCTGGCGTGCTGGACTGCACCAAGGGCAAGATCAGCCGCCTCGAAAACGGTCATGTGCCGGTCCGGGCACCGGATCTGACTGCTCTGATGCACAGGTACCGCATCGAGGACACCGAGACGCGCGAACGTCTCAGTGCCTTGGCGCGCCGCGCCAACCGTCGTCGCCGGGACGGCTGGTGGCACGACTACGGCTCTGTACTCGGTGACGCGTACCGCGACCAGATCGAACTGGAAGCGATCTGCGACCGGGTTCGGACGTACGAGTCACAGCTTGTACCAGGGCTGTTGCAAACGGCGGAGTACGGACGGGCAGTGACGGTGGCGTCCCGAGCCTGGCAAACACCTGAGCAGATCGATCAGTTCGTCCAGGTGCGGATCACCAGGCAGCAGCGGCTCACCGGTGAAGCGCCTCTGTCCCTCTGGGCTGTTCTTGCCGAGGGTGTGCTGCGACAGCGAGTCGGTGGCCCTGCCGTGATGGGTGCGCAGCTCGATCACTTGGTCTCGATGGCGGATCTCCCCAATGTCACCCTCCAGGTATTGCCGTTCTCCCGTGGAGCGCATTCCGGTATGTTCGGCCCGTATGTGCTGCTCAGTTTCCCGCAGGTGACGTCACTCGATCTCGTGCTGACCGAAACCCCCACCGGCAACATCTGGATGGAGCGGGAGCCCGAGGTCGCCTACTACCGAGAACTCTTCGACGACGCGCGCACCTCGGCGTTGCCGCCCACGGAATCGCTCGCACTGATCCGTCGCATTGCCAAGGAGCACGAACATGACACGTGACCCGTACATACCGCTCGCTTCCGCGAACGCAGCGTGGCAGGCAAGCAGTTACAGCGGAGGGCAAGGCAACTGCGTCGAGGTCGCCCGCAACGTTCCCCGGCTCGTTCCCGTGCGGGACAGCAAGCGCGCGGACGGGCCCGTGCTCCGGTTCAGCCCCTCCGCGTGGCGCGCGTTCCTCGGCCATGTGGGCTGAGCGGAACGCCGCTCACTCTCACCGGCATCTCCCGGGCCGCCGGAGTCAGACGCCCGCCGTGGCGGGAAGCGGCTGTTCGGTCCAGATGACCTTGCCTTCGGCGGTGTAGCGGGTGCCCCAGCGTTCCGCGAACTGTGCGACGAGGAAGAGGCCGCGTCCGCCCTCGT
>NZ_AUKW01000022.1:0-131154 GCF_000424965.1 Streptomyces sp. TAA204 | reverse complement strand
TGGGGCACGACGTGGTGGTGCTGCTGGACAACATCACGCGGCTGGGTCGTGCCTACAACCTGGCGGCTCCGGCCTCGGGGCGGATCCTGTCCGGTGGTGTGGATTCCACGGCGCTGTATCCGCCGAAGAAGTTCTTCGGTGCGGCGCGCAACATCGAGGACGGGGGGTCGCTGACGATTCTGGCCGCGGCGCTGGTGGAGACCGGTTCGCGGATGGATGAGGTGATCTTCGAGGAGTTCAAGGGCACCGGCAACATGGAGCTGAAGCTGGACCGGAAGCTGTCGGAGAAGAGGATCTTCCCCGCGGTGGACGTGGACGCTTCGGGCACCCGCAAGGAGGAGATCCTCATGGCGGGCGACGAGCTGCAGATCATCTGGAAGCTCCGCCGGGTCCTGCACGCCCTGGACCAGCAGCAGGCCATCGAACTGCTGCTGGACAAGATGAAGCAGACCAAGTCCAACACCGAGTTCCTGCTCCAGATCCAGAAGAACACCCCCACCCCCGGCAGCGGAAACGGAAACGGCGGCGACTGACGCCGCCGCCGCTCGCACCTGACGGGCCCGGCGGGAGGGAATGCCACCGGCGCCGCCGCGACCGGCCCGTGCTCACGGCCCCGCGGACGTGCTCACGACTCCGCGGGGACCAGCCGGACCGAGATGCTGTTGATGCAGTAGCGCTGGTCCGTCGGCGTCGGATAGCCCTCGCCCTCGAAGACGTGGCCGAGGTGGGAGCCACAGCGCGCACACCGGACCTCCGTGCGGAGCATCCCCATCGAACGGTCCTGGATCAGCTCGACGGCTTCCGACTCGGCCGGGTCGTAGAAGCTCGGCCAGCCGCAGTGGGACTCGAACTTCGTGTCCGAACGGAAGAGTTCCGCGCCGCAGGCGCGGCAGTCGTAGACGCCGGTCGTCTTGGTGTCGGTGTACTCACCGGTGAAGGCGCGTTCGGTCCCGGCCTCCCGCAGCACCCGGTACTCCTCGGGGGTGAGCTCGGCCCGCCACTGCTCCTCCGGCTTGTCGATCTCGTACGCCACGCTGGGCCTCCTTCTGGTCCTTCGTCGCACTCCGTACGGGCTGCTGCCGGCGCCCTCTGCCTGTCAATCCTCAGTCCTGCGGCAGCAGGGCGAGAATCCTGGGCCCGAGCTCCGTCACATCACCCGCCCCCATGGTGAGAACGAGATCGCCGGGCCTCGCCATTCCCGCGATGATCTCGGGGCCCGCGATGATTTCGGGGCCCGCGATGGCCTCGGTGCCCGCGATGGTCTCGGACCCCGCCTGCGGCCCGGAGCCGCTGCCGGCGGGGGCGTGCCGCACGTCGGCGCCCGCGGCCCGTGCCGCGTCCACGATCAGCGAACTGGTGACCCCCGGGATCGGGTCCTCGCGCGCGGGATAGATGTCCAGCACGACGGAGGCGTCGGCCAGTGCCAGCGCCTCCCCCATCTCGGTCGCCAGCTCCTGGGTGCGGCTGAAGAGGTGCGGCTGGAAGAGGACCAGGACGCGTCCGTCTCCCGCCCCTCCCCTGATGGCTTCGAGGTCCGCGGTCATCTCGGTGGGGTGGTGGGCGTAGGAGTCGATGACCTGGACGCTGTTCGCCTCGCCCTTGAGCTGCAGGCGGCGCTGCACACCGGTGTAGGTGCCCAGGGCCTTGGCCAGCTCGCCCGCCGGGACGCCCATCTGGCTGCCCGCGACGAGGGCGGCGACGGCGTTGTGCGCGTAGTGCCGGCCGGGCACGAAGACGGCGAAGGTCAGCTCGTCGCCGTCGAGCAGGACCGTGACCTCGCTGGTCAGGCCGTGCGCGGTGACGTCGAGGACGCGGACGTCGGCGTCCTCGTCCTCGCCGTAGGTGCGCACCCGCACTCCCCCGCGCTCGCGCAGCCGGCGGGTCAGCTCGCGCGCGCCGTCGTGGTCGGCGGAGACGATGAGTGTGCCGCCGGGGCGCACGCGGTCGGCGAAGGTCTCGAAGGACTCGTAGATCTCCTCCATGGAGGCGTAGTTGGCGTGGTGGTCCAGCTCCACGTTGAGTACGACGGCCACCTCGGGGTCGTACTTGTGGAAACTGCGGTCGCTCTCGTCCGCCTCCGCGACGAAGATCTCCCCGCGGCCGTTGTGCGCGTTCGAGCCCGGCTCGTCGAGGTCGCCGCCGATGGCGTACGAGGGGTCGAGGCCGAGAGCGCCCAGCCCGACCGCGAGCATCGAGGTGGTGGTGGTCTTGCCGTGCGTCCCGGCGACGGCGAGGGGGCGGCACGCCTCCATCAGCGCCGCCAGCGCGTCCGAGCGGTGCACGACGGGGACGCCGCGCTCCTGGGCCGCGGACAGTTCCGGGTTGTCCGCCCGGATGGCGCTGGAGACGACGACTGCCGTGGCGTCCGGCGCCAGGTGCCCGGCAGCGTGACCGATGTGGACCTCGGCGCCCAGGCCGCGCAGCGCCTTCGTCGTGACCGACTCCCTGGCGTCACTGCCCTGGACACGCGCACCGCGCTGCGTGAGGATCTTGGCGATTCCGGACATCCCGGCGCCGCCGATGCCGATGAAGTGCGGACGGGCCAGGACCGACGGGACGGTGGGGCGGGTCGACGGGTCGGCTGCCATGCGGGCGCCTCCAGGGCTCGTGCTCTCGAAGTCGGGCGCGGCGCGCACCGTACGCGTGATGGCGGTGTCCGGTGCGCGCACGCCGCTCAGCCTATGCGCTGCGGACGCGCAGGACGGCCGCCGGTCGCGCACCCCGCTGTGCCTCCGGCCGCCCCGACCCGGCCGGCAGGCGCGCTATTCGGTGTGCGCGAACAGCTTCAGCACCGGAACGCCCACCTTGTGCCGTGCTCTGGTCGCCCAGTCGCGGTGGAAGAACTCCTCGACCAGATGCGGCGCGGTCAGCACGATGACCTCGTCCGCGCCGGACTCCTCGACGACGGTGGTGAGCACCTCGAGCGGCCGGTCCTCGATGACCCGGCCCTCCGCCTGAGCGCCTGCCTCCCTCAGCAGGGACAGCGAGTGCTCCAGGGCACGCTCTGCGGGCTCCTTGGTCTCCAGATCGTCCGGTTCGCTGCCCTCGCGCACGGCCGCGTCGAACTCCCCGAGCGCGACGTCGTCCAGGGCGCGCAGCAGCCGGTCCTGGTCGCCGCGCGGCTGTATGAGGACGACGAAGGAGACGGCCTCCTCGCCGTGCAGCGTCGTGACGAGTTCCACATCGTCGGACACCAGTGGTTTCTCGATCATCAATACGCTCGTGAACACGGCTGCGCCCTTCTCCCACATGGAGCCCGGCGGGCTCCGGAACGAACATCCTGCTCCCCCGCGTACGCGGGGCTCGCGCACACCAGTCTGCCCAGCAGCAGCGACAGCATCGCCCTAATCCACCGATTGTCCGATGCGCTGATAACGGGTGAAGAGAAACCCGTCCTCCTCCAGTACCCCCACGAGGCGGAAGTCCACAGGCACCGCCACCTCGCCTCCGCTGACGATCCGCGACGCGTCACCCGAGGTCACGCGCGGCGCGATCGTCAGACAGACCTCGTCCAGCACGTCCCCCTCGACCAGTTGGCCCAGCAGCCGCGGGCCGCCTTCCGTCAGCAGGCGGCGCATCCCGCGCTCCGCGAGCGCCCCGGGCAGCCGTGCGGGGTCGACGGCCGCCCCCTCACCGGCGAAGACGACGTCCGCGCCGGCCCGCCGGGCGGCGGCGACACGGTCGGAGGGAGCCGCTGCTCCGGTCACCAGCACCGTCGGTACCGGGGGACGCGTGAACAGCGGCAGGGAGAAGTCCAGATCGAGCCCGGCGCTTACCACGGCGATGGCCGGCGCGGGGCTCTGTCCGGCCGCCGCGCGCCGGCGTGCGAAGACCTCACGCTCGCGCGCGGGCCGGTAGCCCTCCTGACGTACGGTCTGCGCCCCCACGACCACCGCGTCCGCCAGCCCCCTCAGCACACCGAAGACGCGCATGTCCGCGTCGCACGACAGCGGTTGGGAACGGCCGTCGTGCCAGGCGGCGCCGTCGAGCGAGGAGACCATGTTGGCGCGCAGCCACACGCCGCCGCCGTCCCCGCCGTCCCCGCCGTCCCCGCCGTCCCCGCCGTCCCCGCCGTCCCCGCCGTCCGCAGCCTGCGGATAGGCGTACGCACGGGCCAGCGCCTCGATGCTCCACGGGCCGGTGCCGTCGGAGACGGAATCGGGACCGGAGGAGGGTGCGGGGGCGGGCGGCCGGGCGGCCCGGTCGTCAGCGGTGCAGTCGTCAGCGGTGCGGGGGAACAGACGTCGCATGCAGCGCAGTTTGGCACGCTGCCGCCGCAGCCCTCCGCCGTGCCGGAGCGGTCGGCGGCGGGCGGCGGAGGGCTTGCCCCGTGCCCGGACCGGCGGCCGAACCGGGCACGCCCGCTCGACGCAGCGGTCACACGCACCGGCCGCCGTTCCCCGACGGGCAGGCCCTGCCTGCCGCGGCACTAGCATGAAGAGCGTGTCCCCCTCCCTCGACTCCCCCGGCTCTCCCGGCTCCCCCGACCGGCTGCCCGCGGGGACGGGCGCGCCGCTCTCCCTCAGCGACCGCCGGCCGCAGGTCCCCGCCGAACGTCTCGTCGCCGAGATGGTGCCTCCCCCGCGCTTCGACTCGGTCCGCTTCGAGACCTACGTTCCGGACCCGGACCGGCCCAGCCAGAGCGAAGCCGTGCGGGTGCTGCGTGCCTTCGCCGGCGCGACGGACGACGGCAGGAGCGGGAGCAGCCGCCGGAAGAGGTGGTTCAGGCGCGGTTCCGGTTCGGCGGCCGCCTCCTCGGGGCCGCGCGGTATCTACCTCGACGGCGGCTACGGCGTCGGCAAGACGCACCTGCTCGCCTCGCTCTGGCACGCGACCGACGCACCCGCCGAGCGCAAGGCGTTCGGCACGTTCGTGGAGCTGACGAACCTCGTCGGAGCGCTCGGCTTCCAGCAGACCGTACGGACCCTCGGGGAGCACCGGCTGCTGTGCATCGACGAGTTCGAACTCGACGACCCCGGTGACACAGTCCTCGTCTCCAGCCTGCTCAGCCGCCTCGCCGAGCAGGGAGTGGCCCTGGCCGCGACATCGAACACACTCCCGGGCAAGCTCGGCGAGGGACGGTTCGCCGCCGCCGACTTCCTGCGCGAGATCCAGGGGCTGGCCGCGCACTTCCGGGCCGTGCGCATCGACGGTGAGGACTACCGGCACCGCGGTCTTCCGGCGGCGCCCGCGCCCTTCGACGGGGAAGCCGTCGCCGGGGCGGCCCACCGCATACCGGGCGCCTCCCTGGACGGCTTCCCCGACCTGCTCACCCATCTCTCCGCGGTCCACCCGAGCCGTTACGGCGCACTGGTCGACGGCGTGCGGGCGGTCTGCCTCACGGAGGTGGGACCGGTGCCCGACCAGTCGACGGCGCTGCGGCTGGTGGTCCTCGCCGACCGGCTCTACGACCGCGAGCTGCCGGTGCTCGTCTCCGGCGCCCCCTTCGACGAGCTGTTCAGTGCGGAGATGCTCGAAGGCGGCTACCGGAAGAAGTACTTCCGCGCCGTCTCGCGGCTGACCTCGCTCGCCCGCGACGGCGAACGCCTCCTCCGCGCCTGACCGGCGGCCCGGCCGGGCACCCCTCCCATGCGCGCGGAGACTGCTGCCGCGCCTAGTGCTCGCACACCCGTCCGCGTGGTAGACACACCTGGTACCTGGCCGCCAACAGGGAGTTCCTCATGTCGACCACACGACGTCAAGTGCTGGCAAGATCGGGCGCGATGGGCGCAGGAATCGCCTTCTCGGGCGCCCTCTCCGAGCTGTTCACGGGCACCGCAGCCGCTCAGGGCACCGGGGGACGTTCGGGCTACGGACCGCTCGTCCCGGACCCGAAGGGCGTGCTGGACCTGCCCAAGGGCTTCCGCTACAAGATCCTCTCCCGCGAGGGCCGCGAGATGTCCTCCGGCGAGGGCAAGGCGCCCAGCAACTTCGACGGGATGGCGGCCTTCGCCGTCCACGGCCACGGCCACGGCAACCGCCACGGCCACCGGCACGGCTCGACCTGGCTCGTGCGCAACCACGAGAACCGCATGGACGCCGAGCACCGCGTTCCCGTGGTCGACGGGCTCACCTACGACCCCGAGGCCCTGGGCGGCTGCACCCTCCTGGAGCTGGACCGGGACGACGACGTCCTGCAGGAGCGGGTCGGGATCGCCGGCACCTCGACGAACTGCGCGGGCGGCCCCAGCCCCTGGGACACGTGGCTGACCTGCGAGGAGACCGAGTTCAAGGCCGGCGAGGAAGGCTACTCCAAGGACCACGGCTTCATCTTCGAGGTCGGTTTCCGGCACGACCGGCCCACCTCTGTGGAGCCGCTGACCGCGATGGGCCGGTTCCAGCACGAGGCCATCGCGTTCGACCCGCGCAACGGCGTGATCTACGAGACCGAGGACGCCTTCGAGCACCCCTTCGGGCTCTTCTACCGTTTCCTGCCCGAGAAGCCCCTCGGCGGCCACGGCTCGCTGCACGCAGGCGGCAAGCTTCAGGCCATGAGGGTGCCCGGGGTGCCGGACCTGTCGGCGGTCGTCGAGCCCGGCGAGAGCTTCGACGGGATCGAGTGGGTCGACGTCCCCGACCCGCTCGCCAAGGAAACCGCCATCCGCCACCAGGACTTCGGCAAGGACGGCATCACCCACGCCCAGAAGCTGGAGGGCTGCTACTGGGGCGGCAGGTACGTCTACTTCGTCTCCAGCTACGCCAAGAGCGAGGAGGGCTCTCAGGGCGACCACTACGGGCAGGTCTGGCGCTACGACCCCAAGCGCAAGCAGCTCACGCTCGTCGTCATCTTCGGCCCGGACTCGGACCTGGACATGCCGGGTGAGGAGCCGGACAACATCTGCCTGGCGCCGAACGGCGGGCTGATGGTCTGTGAGGACGGCGAGGGCGAACAGCACGTCTACGGCCTGACGAAGCACGGCGCGGTCTACCCGATGGCCCGCAACCGGCAGGACATCGGCACGCCCGAGGAGCCCGCGTGGGGCGAACTCGCGGGCGTCGCCTTCTCTCCCGACAGCAGCACGATGTACTTCAACTGCTACGACCCGGGCACCACGTTCGCGGTGACCGGTCCCTGGAAGCACTGACCCGCGCCCTGCCGCGGTTCGGCGGGTGCCGCACCGGGGCGGGAGCGTGCCGTACGCACGTTCCCGCCCCGGTGCGGCCCGTCGTCCGTCAGGGGCGCGTCACGCTCACAGCAGGGTGTCGAGTGTGATCGGCAGGGACCGGACGCGCCTGCCCGTCGCGTGGTGCACGGCGTTCGCCACCGCCGCCGCGATCCCGACCAGTCCGATCTCGCCGACTCCCTTGGTGCCCAGCGGCGTCGCCCGGTCGGCCTCCCCCACGAAGACGACGTCCATGTCCGTCACGTCCGCATTGACGGGCACGAGATAGTCGCCGAACGTGGCATTCGCGATACGGCCGGTCCCCTCGTCCGTCTCCGTCGCCTCGAACAGCGCCTGACCGATGCCGCCGACGGTTCCGCCGATGATCTGGCTGCGGGCCGTCTTCTCGTTGAGGATCCGGCCGCCGTCGATCGCCGACACCACCCGGGCGACGCGGATGACGCCGAGGTCCGCGTCCACGCGCACCTCCACGAACTTCGCCCCGAACGCCCCCGCCGGAGCCATGCCCAGTACCGACGGATCGGCGGGCGTACTGGCCCCGTCGGCGGTCACCTCCTCCAGGCCGTGCCGGTCCAGGATGTCCGCGAACGACTCGCCCCGCCCCGGGTCGCCGCGCACATGCATACGGCCGCCGCCGACGGCCACCTCCCCGGCACCGCATCCCCGCAGCGGCGAGCCCGCGTCCTCCCGCACCAGGTCGAGGACACGCCGGAGGACCCCGCCGCACGCGTCGTCCACCGCTGTGGCCAGCGCGCCGGTCAGCCCCGAGCCGCCCGCCTGCGGGGAGTTGGGCATGTCGGAGTCGCCGAGGTCGAAGCGCACCCGTTCCAGCGGAATGCCGAGCGCTCCGGCCGACACCTGCGTCATCACGGTGTACGTGCCGGTCCCGATGTCCGTCGCGGCGCTTCGGACGAGGGCGCTGCCGTCCCGGTGGAGGGTCGCGCGGGCGTTGCACGGCGCGGCGTACCAGGGGTAGCTGACACCGGCCATCCCGTATCCGACGAGCCAGTCACCGTCCCGCATGGAACGCGGCTCCGCCTCGCGGCCGTACCAGCCGAACCTTTCGGCGCCGGCCTCGTAGCACTCCCTGAGCGCGTTGCTCGACCAGGGCATGCCGTTCCCCGGGTGGACCCTGGCGTGGTTGCGCAGCCGCAGTTCGAGCGGATCGGTCTCCAGGGCGAGGGCGAGTTCGTCCAGCGCGGACTCGAGGGCGAAATTGCCCTGACCGATCGCCGGTGCACGCATGGAGGTGGGCGCGGTGACGTTGAGGCGCGTCAGGCTGTCCCTGGTGACCACGTTGGGACAGGCGTAGGCGGCCGCCGACGTCGCCGCCACCGGCTCGAAGTCGTCGTCCTCCATCGCGAGGGAGGACGTGGCGCGGTGGTCGAGCGCCACCAGCCGTCCGTCCCGGTCCGCTCCGAGGGCGATCCGCTGGACACTGCTAGGACGGTGACCGACCGAGGTGAACATCTGGGGCCGGGTGAGGACGAGTTTGACGGGCCGCTTCGTCATGCGGGCGGCGAGCACGGTCAGGACGACGTGCGGCCACACGCGCAGACCGTTGCCGAACGCCCCTCCCACGTAGGGCGCCAGCACCCTCACGGCGCTCTCCGGCACGTCGAAGACCTTCGCGAGAGTGGCGCGCGCCATCGCGGGCCACTGGGTCGAGTCGTGGACGGTGAGCGTGTTCTCCTCCCAGGTCGCCACCGTCGCGAAGAGGCCCAGCGGGTTGTTGGTGTTGTCGGGCGTGGTGTACGTGGCCGAGACCTTGACGTCGGCCGAGTCGAGCGCCTCCGCGGCGGAGCCCCATTCGCTGTCCAGGCCCCAGGGGTTCTCGCCCCGCTCGGCGCGCGGATCGTCGGTCCGTGTGACGGGCTCCTCACTGTCGTAGGCGACTTCGACCAGCCGGGCGGCGGACGCCGCCTGCTCCGGTGTCTGTGCGACCACCAGGGCGACGTGCTGACCGTGGTGCAGGATGCGGTCGTCCTGGAAGGGGAGGGGCGGTGACGCACCGAGGGCGGTCATCGGGCTGTCGGGCAGACGGGGCGTGTTGCGGTGGGTGATGACGGCCAGCACACCGGGGGCCGTCTGGGCCGCTCTGGTGTCCAGTTCACGGATGCGTCCCGCGGCGACGGTGCTCTGGACGAGGGCGGCATGCGCCTGCCCGGGCACGTTGACGTCGCTGGGATAAGCGGCGGCTCCGGCCGTCTTGCGGGCTCCGTCGACGCGGTCGACGCCTTCTCCGACGAGGGGTGCGGCTTCGGCGAGGCTCATGGCGCGACTCCTGAGACGGTCCGCAGGGCTCGTACGAGGGTGCGCTGGGCGAGTTCGACCTTGAAGGCGGTGCCGGGGACGGTCCAGGCTCCCTCCACCGCGGCTGCCGCGGCCTCACGGAAGGTCTCCTCGCTCGCGGCCGAATCGGTGAGGACCTGCTCGGCCTCCAGCGAGCGCCACGGCTTCGAGGCGACTCCCCCCAGTCCGACGCGGGCCTGGCTGATCGTGCCGTCCTTCACCGTGAGTGCGACGGCAGCCGACGCCAGGGCGAACTCGTAGGAGGCGCGGTCGCGGACTTTGACGTAGCCGGACGCGGACTTCTCCGGCAGGCGGGGAACGGTGACGCCCGTGATCAGCTCACCGTGCACGAGGACGTTCTCGACGTCGGGGCTGGTGGAGGCTTCCCGGTAGAACTGCGTCAGCGGCACGCTGCGGCGCCCTGAGGTTCCCTGGATGTGGACCACGGCGTCCAGCGCGACCAGTGCGACGGCCAGGTCGGAGGCGTGGACGGCGATACACCGTTCGCTGACGCCGAGGATCGCGTGCATCCTCGCGGTGTGGGCGACGGCGGCACAGCCCGACCCGGGAGCGCGCTTGTTGCACTCGGGCACGGTGGGGTCACGGAAGTAGCGGCAGCGGGCCCGCTGGAGGAGATTGCCGCCGATGGTCGCCATGTTGCGCAGCTGGGTGGAGGCGCCAAGCAGCAGCGCCTGACGGACCACCGGGAGATGCTCGGCAACCGTGGGATCAGCGGCGAGTTCCTCCATCGTCGTGAGCGCCGCGACGTGCAGTCCCTCGTCGGTCCGGGTGACGCCGCGCAGGGGGAGGCGGGTGATGTCGACCAGCCGCTCCGGCCCGAGCACTCCGTCCTTCATCAGGTCGAGCTGCGTGGTGCCGCCCGCGAGGTACGACGCGGCGGGGTCCGCGGCGAGGAGGTTGACGGCCTCGTCGACGTCGGCGGCGCGTGCGTAGTCAAAGGGAAGCATCCGCGCCTCCCGTCGACGCCACCTCGCGCACGGCGGCCACGATGTTGGTGTACGCACCGCAGCGGCAGAGGTTGCCGCTCATGAACTCGCGGACGTCCTCGTCCGAGCCTGCCCTGCCCTCCTTCAGCAGGGCCGCGGCCGACATGATCTGACCGGGTGTGCAGAAGCCGCACTGGAAGCCGTCGTGGCGGACGAAGGACTCCTGCAGGGGGTGCGGGCCGTCCGAGCCGATCAGTCCCTCGATGGTGGTGACCTCCCTCTCCTCGCACTGTGCGGCCAGCGTCAGACAGGCAAGGACGCGCTTGCCGTTGACGTGCACGGTGCACGCCCCGCAGGCGCCCTGGTCGCAGCCCTTCTTCGTCCCGGTCAGACCCATGTGGTCGCGCAGCGCGTCGAGCAGGGTGACCCTCGCGTCGAGATACAGCTTGTACTGGCGCCCGTTGACGGACAGCACGACCGGCACGTCGGGCACCGGCCGGGCGGTCTGCCGTTGCCCTTTCAGGGCCTTGGCCATCGCCTTCTCCTCCCTCGTGGGGGACGCCGTTGCGGCGTCGTGGCTGAGGAGGGGCATGTGCCTGGCGGCGCTGCGGCGCGCCGGGTCCGTCGCACGCACCCGGCGGTCCGCGTCCCCGCACACCTACCCGCTCGCAATAATCAGATATTCGCAAAACCGGCATTAAGAATAATTGCCCCGGGGTTCGCGCGGTGCAGCGCTGAGCCGACACGCCGGAGGTCGCCACCGGAGACCGCGGCCAGCACTGCGGCGGACCGCCCCTTCCTCCGGCCGACTCCGCCCGCTCCCGCGGAAGTTGCCCCGACGGTCGCTGGCAGACTGACCGGGTGAGCCACGCACAGGAGTACGCACTTCCACTGGTGGTCCGCGTGGAGCGCGACGAACCGCCGGACCTGACCGACGCGCTCGAGACCGCGGCCCGCGCGGTGCTCACCTTCCTCGCCGACGAACGCAGCAACGGCGACGGCGAGTGGGCGGAGTCCGTACGGCTGTGGGAGGGAAGCGCGATCCGCAAGGTGGTGCGCCGCGCCCGTAAGGGGGACTGGCGCCGGGCCGCCGCCCTGCCGGGCCTCACGGTGACCGGCGGAACGGCCACCGTTCGGGTGGCCCCGCCCGTACCCGTGGACGACTGGCCGAGGGACCTGGCACGGCTGCAGGTCTCCGGCACCGAACTGACGGACGGGAGCCCGCCGCCGCGGCCGGCTGACGGACAGCCCGTGCTGTGGCTCGCCCCGGACCTCGGGATGTCGGCGGGCAAAGCGATGGCGCAGGCGGCGCACGGAGCGCAGCTGGCATGGTGGGCGCTGCCCGCAGCGGCCCGCGCCCACTGGCACGGAACGGGCTTTTCGCTCGCCGTACGCACCGCGCCGGGAGCGGCGGAGTGGAAGAGGCTGGTCAGCGGCGGACTGCCGGTCGTGCGCGACGCGGGATTCACCGAGATCGCGGCCGGCTCATGCACCGTCGTCGCCGACCATCCAGCGCTGCGCTGACGCTGAGGAGCGTACGGACCAACCTCAGATCTCGCTCTGAACCGGCGGCGTGGGCGGTTCGACCCCGCCGACCGTGGCAGAAGCCGGTGGGGGACGGACGCGGCAGCACGGGCGCACGGAGGGAAGGGAGTCGCACATGGAGGGGACACCGCCGGGTGTGCGGCTGGGCACCGGTATCGGCTGGCGGCCCGAGATCGCCGACGGCATCGAGGCGCTGCCGGGCATCGACTGGGTCGAGGTGGTCTCGGAGAACATCTGTCCCGGTCACCTCCCGGACCCGCTGCTGCGGCTGCTCGAACGCGGCACGACAGTCGTGCCGCACGGAGTCTCGCTCGGGCTCGGCGGTGCCGAACTGCCCGACGGGCAGCGGCTGGCGGCCCTCGCCGAACGGGCCGAGGCGCTGCGGGCGCCGCTGGTCACCGAGCACATCGCCTTCGTACGCGCCGGCGGCCCCCTCACCGGGACCCCTCGGATGGAGGCGGGCCACCTGCTGCCCGTCCCGCGCACCTGGGACGCGCTGCGCGTCCTGTGCGAGAACGTGCGCATCGCGCAGGAAGCCCTGCCCGTACCGCTCGCAATGGAGAACATCGCCGCACTCGTCAACTGGCCCGGCGAGGAGATGACCGAGGGCCAATTCCTCGCCGAACTTGTCGAACGCACCGGCGTAGGGCTGCTCATCGACGTCGCCAACCTGCACACCAACCACGTCAACCGCGGCGAGGACCCGGCCTCCGCGCTGGACGAACTGCCGCTGGAGGCACTGGCGTACGTACATGTGGCGGGCGGCGTCGAACGGGACGGCGTCTGGCACGACAGCCACGGCCACCCTGTGACGCGGCCCGTACTGGACGTGCTGGAGACGCTGTGCGCGCGGACAGTGCCCGGTGGCGTCCTGCTGGAACGGGACGAGAACTTCCCACCCGTGGCCCGACTAGCGGAGGAGCTCGACAGCATCCGGGCCGTGCTCGGCGGCGGCAGCGCACAGCGGGCGGGGCACCATGGCTGACAATCCAGACAACCCAGACAAGACAGACAGGGCTGACGAGACAGGCGGGGCGGACGCGGAAGAAGCCGCGGAGACCGCCGCCGCACGGGAGCGGCTCGCACAGGCACAGGCCGGACTGCTGGCGGCGCTGGTCGCCGGTGCGCCCGTGCCCGCGGGGTTCGACGCGGACAGGCTCGCCGTACAGCGGCGTGCGCTGACCGCCAAGCGTGCCGACGTCGTGGCGAAGGTGGCGCCCGAACTACCGCGGATACTGGGCGAGAAGGCATACCGCTCGGCCTTCGCCGCGTACGCGCGGGGCCGGCCGCTCACCGACGGCCACCGGCGCGACGCGCTGGACTTCGTCCGGCACGTGCTGGACGAGGGCGGCGCGGACGGGCGCGGCACGCGCAGGGAGCTGCGCCGCTGGTGGCGGGAGCGTTCCGGGCCGGCGCCGCTGCCCCGAGGACGCCCGCGGCGGCTGCTGCGCCTGCCGCGGACGGGCTTCGGCCTCTGAGGCCCGGCTGGGACCGGGCTGAGGCCGGCAGCGGAGGGCTTCGTACCGCCGGGGTGCTGACGCACGTGAAGACCGCCGCCCGGACACGCACACCAGTGGGGGCCGTCGCTGCATCGGGCGCATTGACGCCGACACCGGCCCCTGGTGCTTTACTTCGCCAACTGACCTGCCGAGCCTTCCACTTGTCACGCATCGCGCACGGACGGACACGCAACGCCCCGCGTGTGTCCGTCCGTCTCTCCACGGCACAAGAGGAACGAGGCACTCAGTGCGTTCAGCCGCGCTCCACGGCACGCTCGGCGCCCTGGTCCTGACAGCCGCCACCGTCGTCACGGGCGGCGGTACCACCAACTCCCTGCCCCTGCCCCTGCGGGAGGCCCGCCAGGACGCCGGCACGGCGGAGGCGGCAGAAGCGGCGGCGACCGCCGGGATCGAGTGGCGGACGTGCCCGCCCGCCGAGGACCTCTCCGGCACGGGGCCCGGCGTCCAGTGCGGCGAGGTCACCGTGCCCGTCGACTACGCCCTGCCGGATGGCGAGAGGATCGGACTCACCGTCAGCCGCAGACGCGCGACCGGTCCCGCCGAGGAGCGGCAGGGACCACTGCTGCACAACCCGGGCGGCCCCGGCGCGAGCGGAATGGCCTTCCCGCTGTCGGCACGGATGGCGGGCGGCGTGTGGAAGAAGCTCAACAGGGCCTACGACCTCGTCGGTTACGCACCCCGCGGTGTCGGGCGTTCGGCACCGCTCAGCTGCCGGGAGCCGGGGAAGGCGGAGAGAGGACCCACGCGCTCGCCGCGTGAGCCGTCCTCCTCCTTCAAGCGGAGGATGCGGGAGAAGGCAGCCGCGTACGCGGCGGACTGCGCGCGAAAAGAAGGCGAGAGGCTCAACCACTGGACCACGCGCGACAACGCCCGCGACCTCGACGTGCTGCGCGCCGCCCTCGGCGGCGGAAAGCTGAACTTCCTGGGAACCTCCTGGGGCAGCTACCTGGGCTCCGTCTACGCCACGCTCTTCCCCGGGCACGTACGCCGGCTGGTCCTCGACAGCGTCGTCGATCCCCGCCCCGAGAAGATCTGGTACCGCTCGGCGCTCGACCAGAGCCTCGCCTTCGAACGCCGCTGGAACGACTGGAAGAGGTGGGTGGCCCGGCACCACTCCGTCTACGGGCTCGGCCGCACGGCACACGCCGTGCAGCGCCACTTCGACGAGGTGCGCGACACTCTCGACCGCAGACGCGTGGGCGGATCGGCCGGCAGCGGGGTCGGATCGAGGCAACTTCTCGCCGGCTACCTCGCCGTCGGCCACGACGAGGACTCCTGGGACCGGCACGCCGCGGCGCTCGCGGACTTCCACAGAGGCGACCCGCGGCCGCTGGTCGGCCTGGCCGCACCGGCACCCGGGCCCGGCCCCGGCACGGCCGCGGCGGCCCGTGCGGAGAACGGCGACGCCGTACACCGCGCCGTGCAGTGCTCCGACGCGCCGTGGCCGCGCGCATGGTCGCGCTGGGACCGCGACCACACCCGGCTCGCCCTCCGCGCCCCGTTCCAGACCTGGGAGAACGCCTGGCAGAACCTTCCCTGCGCCTACTGGAAGGGCAGGCGGTCCCGCCCCGTGGAAGTGGGCACCCGGCCCGGCGAACTGCCGCCGGTGCTGCTCCTCGCCGCCACACGCGACCCCGCCACTCCCTACCGGGGCGCGGTGGAGACGTGGCACCGCCTGTCCGGCTCCTCCCTCGTGACCGAGAAGGGCGCCGGCACGCACGGCGTCGCCGGCGGCAACAGATGCGCGGACAGGCACCTGGCCGCGTACCTGCTGCACGGGACGGCACCCGAGAGCCGCGCGGCCACATGCCCCGCGCGCCCCTCGCCGCAGCCGCAGCGGGAGCCCGGGCACGGCTCGCGGAGCTAGTGCTGTGGCCGGGAAGGTTCACCGGCTCGCGGCATAACCGGCACGGAGGGCACGACGCCGGTACTGCCAGCAGGACGCTCAGACGCCCGTGCCGCCCGCACCCCCGCCCGGCCCCTGCAGCAGCCCGGCCAGCAGCTCACCGACCGGCTTGCGCCGCCCCGTGTAGAAGGGCACCTCTTCCCGTACGTGCATGCGCGCCTCGGAGCCGCGCAGATGCCGCATGAGGTCGACGATGCGGTGCAGTTCGTCGGCCTCGAACGCGAGAATCCACTCGTAGTCGCCGAGTGAGAAGGCGGGCACCGTGTTCGCCCGTACGTCCGGGAAGCCGCGCGCCATCTTCCCGTGGTCGGCGAGCATCCGCCGGCGGTCCTCGTCGGGCAGGAGATACCACTCGTAGGAGCGCACGAACGGATAGACGCTCACATACGCCCGCGGCTCCTCCTCCGCCACGAAGGCCGGTACGTGCGACTTGTTGAACTCGGCCGGCCGGTGCAGCGCCATGTTCGACCACACCGGCTCCAGCGCCCGTCCCAGCCGTGTGCGGCGGAAACGGTTGTAGGCCTCCTGGAGCGCGTCGGAGGAGCCGGCATGCCACCAGACCATGATGTCCGCGTCGGCCCGCAGCCCCGAGACGTCGTAGGTGCCGCGCACGACGACGTCCTTCTCGGCGAGCTGCGCGAACAGCTCCTCCACCTCGTCCGCGTAGCGGGAGTGGTCCTCGGACAGTTCGTCGCGCAGCCGGAAGACCGACCAGAGGGTGTATCGCACGACCTCGTTGAGGTCCTTGGCCTTCTTGCCCGCGTGGGGCGCCTTCCCAGGTGCAGCAGTCATGGCCCTATTCTCGCGCGCTGTGCGGAACGCCCTGCGCGAGGGTCTCCCGCGCCGCGCGCTGTCCGCTCGCGACGCACGCGGGGATGCCCACTCCCTCGTACGCCGCTCCGCACACCGCCAGTCCGGGCACCCGTGCCACAGCCGTACGGACACGCTCCACGCGCTGCGTATGGCCGACCGGGTACTGGGGCAGCCCGCCGTTCCAGCGGGTCACGATCTGGTCGGCGGGCCGTGCCGAGACCCCGGCCGCGTCGCGCAAATCACGCAGCGACAGCTCGACGAGCCCGGCGTCGTCACGCTCCAGCACGGCTTCCTCCGTGTGCCGCCCGAGCGAGGTCCGCAGCACGAACAGTTCGCGGTCCTGCGCGGCCACCCAGCCCCACTTGTTGCTGGAGAAGGTGGAGGCCTTGATGGAACGGCCGTCCACGGGCGGCACCAGGAAGCCGCTGCCCGACGGCGTCCGCTCCAGGTCGGCGCGCCGGAACGCCAGGGTGACCAGAGCCATCGACGCGTACTCCACGGCATCCAGCTCCGCCGCCGCCACGGGCACCGCTCCCGCGAGCAGCCGGGCGGCCTGCGGCGCGGGCACCGCGAGGACGACCGCGTGGGCGCTCAGGCACTCGCCGCTCCGCGTGATCACCTGCCACCGCCCTGCGCCCGGCTCCGCGTCCGCTCCCGCTCCCGCCCCCGACGGCGACGGCGACGGCGACGGCCCACTGTCTGCCGCCGGACCGGCGCGCAGCTCCGCCACCGGAGTGCCGGTGCGGATGCGGGCACCGGCAGCCCTGCAGGCCGCCGCCACCGCCCCCGGCAGCCTTCCCACACCGCCCCTGATCCCCATGAACACGGGAGAGTCCGCGGGCTGTACGGGCGCCCGCGCCTGCAGGGCGCGCACTCCGGCCAGCAGCGAGGGCTCCCCGCGCGCGGCCTCGAAGAGCTGCGGCACCGCCGCGCGCATCGAGATCCGGTACGCGTCACCGGCGTACACGCCGCCCAGCAGAGGTTCGACGAGACGGTCCACGACCTCGCGGCCCAGCCGTGCCGCCACGTACTCGCCGATCGCGACGTCCTCGCCCATGGCTGTGGGCGGCAGCCCGGCATCCTGCGCGAGACGGGCGAGGCCCTCGGCGGAGAGCAGTCCGCGCAGCGCGTCCGGATCACCGGGTACGCCCATCACATGCCCTTTGGGCATCGGGCACAGCTCACCGCGCGACCAGATCGCGGCGCCCGCGGCCGCCGGTGCTTCCAGGGCCTCGCCGAGCCCCGCCGCCCGCGCGAGTTCCACCGCTTCGGGCCGCCGCGCCAGCATCGCCTCCG
Source organism: Streptomyces sp. TAA204 (assembly GCF_000424965.1). Lineage (NCBI taxonomy): Bacteria > Bacillati > Actinomycetota > Actinomycetes > Kitasatosporales > Streptomycetaceae > Streptomyces > Streptomyces sp. TAA204. The sequence goes on along the minus strand of NZ_AUKW01000022.1, from coordinate 113,711 downwards.
CGCCCAGATCGACCTCGGCACTCCCGGCGATCCGGCCGGTCAGCAGCTTCCCGCCGAGACGCCCGGAGCCCTCCAGCACGGTCACCGTCGCGCCGCCCTCCAGCAGCCCCTTCGCCGCGGCCAGCCCTGAGATCCCCCCGCCGATCACGATCACATGCATACGACCACTCTCGCAGAGCACCGGGTGGGGACGGACGACGCCCGGTCGGTGCCGCGGCCGGCACCAGTGCTGTGGCCGGGAAGGTTCACCGGCTCGCGACGCCCGGCAAACCTTCCCGGCCACAGCACTAGCGTGGGCAGTGCACCCGCGGGCGCGGACAGTTCGGTTCTTCTCCGGTTCGGTACTTCCCGGTCCGGTTCTTTTTCGGTTCTCACATGACGACGCGTGACCTCGCGCGTCCAGGACGGAGGGAGCAGACCTCATGGCTGCTGCACGCCGGATGGTGGTCGTGGGCGGGGACGCGGCGGGCATGTCCGCCGCATCCCAGGCCCGCAGGCTCAAGGGCCCGGACGAGCTGGAGATCGTCGCCTTCGAACGGGGCGACTTCACCTCCTACTCCGCATGCGGAATCCCGTACTGGATCGGCGGTTCCGTGCACGCGCGGGACGACCTGATCGCCCGTACGCCCCAGGAGCACCGCGACCGCGGCATCGAAGTGCGCATGCGGACCGAGGTCACCGAACTCGACCTGGACCGGCAGCGGGTGCGCGCCCGTGAGCGCTCCGGCGGCGGGCGGGAGAGCTGGACGGACTTCGACGAACTCGTCGTCGCGACCGGTGCCCGCCCGATGCGCCCGCCGCTGCCCGGCATCGACGCCGAGGGCGTGCACGGCGTGCAGTCCCTGGAGGACGGCCAGGCGGTGCTGGAGAGCCTGCGTGCCACGGCGGACGGCTCCCGCGGAGGCGGGCGGCGTGCCGTGGTCGTCGGCGCGGGCTACATCGGCGTGGAGATGGCGGAGGCACTGGTGCAGCGCGGCTTCGAGGTGACGGTCGTGGACCGGGCCGCCCAGCCCATGACGACCCTCGATCCGGACATGGGCGAGCTGGTGCGCGACGCCATGTGCGAGATGGGCATGGAGGTGGTTACGGGCGCGGAGGTCACGGCGGTGGAGACGGGCGAGGACGGACGTGTCCGCGCCGTCTCGACGAAGGACACCACCTACCCCGCGGACGTGGTCGTACTGGGCATGGGCGTCGTCCCCGAGAACTCACTCGCCCGGGATGCCGGGCTACCCCTCGGCGAGTCGGGCGGCCTGCTGACCGATCTGGCCATGCGCGTGCGCGGACGGGAGAACGTGTGGGCGGGCGGCGACTGCGTCGAGGTCCTCGACCTGGTCTCGGGCCGTACCCGGCATGTGGCGCTGGGCACGCACGCCAACAAGCACGGGCAGGTCATCGGGGCGAACATCGGCGGCGGGTACGCCACGTTCCCCGGCGTCGTCGGCACCGCCGTCAGCAAGGTCTGCGACCTGGAGATCGCGCGTACGGGTCTGCTGGAGCACCAGGCCCTCCGGGTGGGGCTGCAGTTCGTGACGGTCACGACCGAGGCGACCAGCCGCGCGGGCTACTTCCCCGGCAGCGAGCCGATGCGCGTGAAGATGCTCGCCGAGCGCGGTACGGGACGGCTGCTGGGCACACAGATCGTCGGGCGCGCGGGAGCGGGCAAGCGTGTGGACATCGCCGCCGTCGCCCTGACCGCGGGGATGACGGTCGAGCAGATGACCTATCTCGACCTGGGCTACGCGCCGCCCTTCTCTCCCGTGTGGGATCCGGTGCTGACCGCGGCACGCAAGGCGCGAGGCGCGGTCGCCGGCACACGCGGGCAGTAGCGCGCGGGGCGGGCGGGCCGGGCGCGCGGGCGGCGCGGGCCGGACGCGCGGAACGGAAACCGCCGCTGCCGCTCTCCCGTCAGCTCTCCGCGCGGCCCGTGCTCTGCTCGTGCACGTACGACACGAGGCGGGTCAGCGCATCCGGGTCGGTCTGAGGCAGCACACCGTGCCCCAGGTTGAAGATGTGACCCTCCAGCCCGCGCGCCGCGTCCAGTACCCGCTGCGCCTCGGTCTCCACGGCCGCGGGCGGAGCGAAGAGCACGGCCGGGTCGAGGTTGCCCTGCACGGCCTTGCCGGGACCGGTCCTGCGGGCGGCCTCGTCCAGCGGCACCCGCCAGTCCGCACCGACGACGTCCGCTCCCGCCTCACCCATGGCGCCCAGCAGCTCTCCCGTGCCGACACCGAAATGGATGCGCGGCACACCGTAGGGAGCCACCGCCCGGAAGACCTTCGTGGAGGCGGGCAGGACGGAGCGCCGGTAGTCGGCGAGGGAGAGCGCGCCCGCCCAGGAGTCGAAGAGCTGTACGGCCGAGGCGCCCGCCTCGATCTGCACCTTCAGGAAGACGGAGGTGATGTCCGCGAGCCGCTCCAGCAGCGCCGCCCACAGCTCGGGGTCGCCGTACATCAGCGCCTTGGTGTGCTCGTGATTGCGGGACGGTCCGCCCTCGACGAGGTAGCTGGCCAGCGTGAAGGGGGCGCCGGCGAAGCCGATGAGCGGTGTTCCGCCGAGCTCGCGCGTGAGCTGGCCGACGGCCTCGCTGACGTAGTGGACGTCAGCGGGGTCGAGCGGGCGCAGCCGCTCCAGGTCCGCCCACGTCCGTACGGGCGTCTCGACGACCGGCCCGACACCGGGCTTGATGTCGAGGTCGACGCCGATGGCCTTGAGCGGGACCACGATGTCGCTGAAGTAGATCGCGGCGTCGACACCGTGACGGCGAACGGGCTGCAGCGTGATCTCGGTGACCAGATCGGGGCGCATGCAGGAGTCGAGCATGGCGATGCCCTCGCGCAGCTTCCGGTACTCCGGAAGGGACCGTCCGGCCTGCCGCATGAACCACACCGGCGTGTGCGGTACGGGCTCACGCCTGCACGCCCTGATGAAGGCGGAGTCCCGGGGGTCGGTCGGCTGGCCCGTCACGCGGTCGTTGACACTCACACCCCGAGTCTCCCATGCGCCACGGGACGTCCGTTCCCCGGTGATGCCCCGGAGCACCGGACGGTGCGCGGCGGGACCGCCGCGTCACCCGGCCCGTTCCCGTGCGCCTCGCCCGGAGCCGTCGCTTGTCGGCCAAATCTCCGCGGCCGGACCCGCGCCACCCGCCCCGTGACCGCCCTCCCGGCGCGGAGACCTCCTCAACACCCATCAGTCTTCGGCCACTTGCGAGTGTCCCTACGGGTCTGCGGCGCCCCGTCGCCCTACTCTTCGGCCATGGCAGCGGCTCGACCAGAGATGACGGAGGGCTCCGGGAGCTCGGGCGGCGACGGCGCCCCGCTCCCCTTCCAGCGCGCGGTGGAGGCCCTGAAGGCCGCGGGCACACGGCCGGAGGTCCAGCTGTCCGGCCTGCCCGCGCCCAAGCGCCTCGCGCCGCACAGCTTCGCGCTGTCGGCCACGGTGGCGGACACGGAGGACGGCGGGGACGCGGCGGAGCTCGCCGACGGCCGCTTCGTGCTGCTGCACGACCCCTCGGGCCAGGAGTCGTGGCAGGGCACGTTCCGCGTGGTGACGCTGTGCCGCACCGAGCTGGAGCCGGAGATGGCCGGGGACCCGCTGCTGCCCGAGGTGACGTGGTCGTGGCTGACGGGTGCGCTGGAGGTGCGGGAGGCGCTCTACTCCGACCCGAGCGGAACGGTCACCCGCTCCGGCTCCTCCTTCTTCGGCGGTCTGGACGAGCGGCCGCCGCAGACCGAGCTGGAGATCCGCGCGAGCTGGACTCCGCGTCCCGAGGATCCGGCGGCGCCGGACGCGCTGCCCGACATGGCAGCCCATCTCACCGCGTGGGCCGAGCTGCTGTGCCAGTGCGCGGGACTGCCGCCGGACACGGGCGACGGGGCCACCGTCGTCTCACTGCCCAAACGCCGCGGACCGCAGCCGCTGTGACGGGCACGGCGGCCGTCCGGCACGTCGAGCGACTGTCCGAATCATGGAAATAAGGGTCATCAATTGGTGATCATTCCCTAAAGGGGCACTCACGACCTGCCGAAGAGGTCTATGACCCTTCCACACGGAACACCCCGGACTCACACCGCACGGTCACCGGAATCGTTCCGTCCGCAGCCAGCCCTCGGAGGCCCGGTGTCTGTTCTTCTTGAGCACCCCACAAGCCTGGTCGCCTACCGCCCGAACAAGCCGACCGCCATGGTCGTCGTGGCCGACCCCCGCGTCCGCTCCACCGTGACCCGCCACCTGTGGGCTCTCGGCGTTCGGGACGTGATCGAGGCGTCGTCGATCGCGGAGGCACGTCCCCGAGTCGGCAATCCGCGCGACATCTGCGTGGCCGACGTCCATCTCCCGGACGGCTCGGGCCTGAGCCTGCTGTCCGAGACCCGAGCCGCGGGCTGGCCGAACGGGCTGGCCCTCTCCGCCGCCGACGACATCGGTGCCGTACGCAACGCCCTCGCGGGCGGCGTCAAGGGCTACGTCGTCACCGGCACCCGCAACAATCTCGGCGCCATGCCGACACGGCACGGCGCGGCGCCCATCGGTGCCGCCGCCGCGCGTATGCACCGCCGTCCCGGCGGCGGCCCCGGAGGCCCGGGGCACCCGGGCGGGCAGCGCGAACTGTCCGGACGCGAGGTCGAGGTGCTGCGGCTGGTTGCGGAGGGCCAGTCCAACAAGGCGATCGGCGTATCCATGGGCCTCTCGGCCCTGACGGTGAAGTCCCACCTGGCCCGTATCGCGCGGAAGCTGGGCACCGGCGACCGTGCAGGCATGGTCGCGGTGGCGCTCCGTACGGGCATCATCCACTGAGCCGAGCGCACGGACTCCGGGGCGCCCGCCGGCGGCACGACCGTCGGCGGGCGCCCTTTGCACGCGCACCACGGGCGGTGCTCCGTGCCGTTTCCGGTGGTACGAACAACGATCTGCCCGGACATTCGGACAACCACCCGCCGCGCGCAGATACTCTTGCCCGGTGACCGACGCCCAAGAGACCGCATCAGCAAACGCAGCTCAGGCCCCGCCCGAGGAAGCGGACCCCGGTCCGGCGCCGGTCCCTCTTCTGGCGCCCCGGGAGGGCGTCCCGCCCGTGACCGCGGACCCGGAGGGGCTGGCGGAGGTGATCGATGCCTTCGCCTCCGGCAGCGGCCCGGTCGCCGTCGACGCCGAACGCGCCTCGGGCTACCGGTACGGGCAGCGGGCGTATCTCGTGCAGCTCCGGCGCGAGGGTGCGGGAAGCGCGCTGATCGACCCGGTGGGCTGCCCCGACCTGTCCGCCCTGGGCGATGTGCTGGCCGACGCGGAATGGGTCCTGCACGCTGCCACCCAGGACCTGCCCTGTCTGCGTGAGATAGGCATGGTGCCCCGGCGGCTGTTCGACACCGAGCTGGCCGGACGGCTGGCGGGTTACGCGCGCGTCGGGCTGGGCGCGATGGTCGAGAACGTGCTCGGCTACGCCCTGGAGAAGGGCCATTCCGCCGTCGACTGGTCGACGCGTCCGCTGCCCGAACCGTGGCTGCACTACGCGGCGCTCGACGTCGAGCTGCTGATCGACCTGCGGGACGCGCTGGAGGAGGAGCTGGGACGGCAGGGCAAGCTCCCCTGGGCGCGGCAGGAGTTCGAGGCCATCGCCACGGCCCCGCCCCCGCCTCCCCGCAAGGACCCCTGGCGGCGCACGTCCGGGATGCACAAGGTGCGGCGGCGCCGGCAGATGGCGGTCGTACGGGAGCTGTGGACGGCGCGGGACAGGATCGCGCAGAAGCGGGACGTCTCGCCGGGCAAGGTGCTCACGGACGCGGCCATCGTCGAGGCGGCGCTCGCGCTGCCCTCGGACGCGCGGGCGCTGTCCGCCCTGCCGGGTTACGGGCACCGGATGGGCCGCAAGCAGCTGGACCAGTGGCAGACGGCCGTCGACCGGGCGAAGGAGCTGCCGGAGTCGGCGCTTCCGCAGCAGAGCCAGACTCCCAACGGCCCGCCTCCGCCGCGCTCCTGGGCGGACAAGGACCCCGCCGCCGCGGCTCGGCTCACCGCCGCGCGGACCGCGGTGACCGCTCGCGCCGAGGAGCTGAACCTGCCGCAGGAGAATCTGCTGACGCCGGACACGGTGCGGCGCCTGTGCTGGCAGCCGCCCGGCACGTGCACGGAGTCGGAGGTCGTCTCGGCACTGCGTGCGCTGGGGGCCCGTGAGTGGCAGATCGAGGAGACCGCGACGCTGCTGACGGACGCGCTGGCGACGCCCGCACCGTCCGAGTAGCGGCCCGGGAGCCCCGGTGGCGGGCGGGCGGCTCACCGGCGCGGTGTGACGTGTGCCCCTCACCCGAGTCCGGCCTTGCTCCTCAGTTACCCATGGGTAGCATGGCTGGCGGGAAGCGCGCCGTCCGGCGTATCTGTACCGCACCTGGAGGAGAGCCAAAGTGCCTCGTACCGCTAGGGACGTCGTCTTCGTCGACGGCGTCCGTACACCGTTCGGCAAGGCGGGCCCCAAGGGCATCTATCACGAGACCCGGGCCGACGACCTGGTCGTGAAGTGCATCCGCGAACTGCTGCGCCGTAACCCGGACCTGCCTCCGGAACGCATCGACGAGGTGGCGATCGCCGCCACCACCCAGATCGGCGACCAGGGCCTGACCCTGGGCCGCACCGCGGGCATCCTCGCCGGACTGCCCAACACCGTCCCCGGCTATTCCATCGACCGGATGTGCGCGGGCGCCATGACGGCGGTGACCTCGACCGCCGGGTCCGTCTCCTTCGGCGCCTACGACGTGGTCCTCGCGGGCGGCGTCGAGCACATGGGCCGCCACCCCATGGGCGAGGGTGTCGACCCCAACCCGCGCTTCGTCTCGGAGAAGCTGGTCGACCAGTCCGCCCTTTTCATGGGCATGACGGCGGAGAACCTGCACGACCGCTTCCCCCACCTGTCCAGGCAGCGCGCCGACGAGTACGCGGTGCGCAGCCAGGAGAAGGCCGCCAAGGCGTACGCCAACGGCAAGATCCAGCAGGATCTGGTGCCCGTCTCCGTCCGCCGCACCGACGAAGAGGCCGGCGAGACCGGCTGGGGCCTGGCCACCCAGGACGAGCCGATGCGCCCCGGCACCACGCTGGAGAACCTGGCCGGGCTCAAGACGCCGTTCCGCGCGCACGGCCGCGTCACGCCCGGCAACGCCGCCGGCCTGAACGACGGCGCGACGGCCTCGCTGATCGCCGCCGAGGACTTCGCCCGGGAGATGGACCTGCCGGTGAGGATGCGGCTGGTCAGCTACGCCTTCGCCGGTGTCGAGCCCGAGGTGATGGGCGTCGGCCCCGTGCCGTCCACCGAGAAGGCCCTGGCCAAGGCCGGGCTGGGCATCGACGACATCGGGCTGTTCGAGGTCAACGAGGCCTTCGCCGTGCAGGTGCTGGCCCTGCTGGACCACTACGGCATCGCCGACGACGACCCGCGCGTCAACCAGTACGGCGGCGCGATCGCCTACGGACACCCGCTGGCCTCCTCCGGCGTGCGGCTGATGACTCAGCTGGCCCGGCAGTTCGAGGAGCAGCCGCACGTGCGCTACGGGCTGACGACCATGTGCGTCGGCTTCGGCATGGGCGGAACGGTCATCTGGGAGAACCCGAACTTCGAGGGGGCAGGCAAGTGAGCACCACCGCCGAGCTGTTGAAGGGCGCCGCCGAGCTGTTCCCGGACGAGGTCGTGACGCAGGCGCACGTACGCCACCTCGATCTCCCGGGCGGGGCGGGCCGGTTCGCGCTGATCACCCTGGACAACGGGTTCGATCACACCAAGCCGACCACGTTCGGGCCGGCTTCGCTGGCCAACCTCAACTCCGCGCTGGACGAGGTGGAGAAGGAGGCGAAGGAGGGCACCATCGTCGGTGCCGGCATCACCGGCAAGCCCTTCATCTTCGCCGTCGGCGCCGACCTCAAGGGCGTCGAACTGCTCAAGAAGCACGAGGACGCGCTCGCCATCGGCCAGGGCGGGCACGCCGTCTTCCGCCGCCTGGCCGACCTGGGCGTGCCGACCTTCGCGTACTACAACGGCGCCGCGATGGGCGGCGGCGTCGAGGTCGGGCTGCACTGCACGTACCGCACCGTCTCGCAGGCCGCACCCGCCTTCGGACTTCCCGAGGTCTTCCTCGGCCTCGTTCCCGGCTGGGGCGGGTGTGCGCTGCTGCCGAACCTCATCGGCGCCGACCGCGCGGTCTCGGTCATCATCGAGAACTCCCTCAATCAGAACAAGCAGCTCAAGGGCCCGCAGGTCTACGAAATGGGCATCGCCGACGCCATGTTCGAGGGCGCCGACTTCCTGGAGCAGTCGCTGCGCTGGACGGCGGCCGTACTCAAGGGCGAACTCGAGGTCGTACGGCCCGAGATCGACCGCGGCGATGCGTGGGACCAGGCCGTCGCGCGCGGCAGGCAGATCGCCGACGGCAAGGTGCACGGCGCCGCCCCCGCCGCCTACCGCGCTCTCGACATCATCTCGGACGCCAGGAGCGGCGACCTGCGCGCGGGCTTCGAGGCGGAGGACGGCGCGCTCGCCGACCTCATCATGGGCGGCGAACTGCGCAGCGGCATCTACGCGTTCAACCTCGTGCAGAAGCGCGCCAAGCGCCCCGCGGGCGCGCCGGACAAGTCCCTGGCGCGGCCTGTCACCAAGGTCGGCGTCGTCGGTGCGGGACTGATGGCCTCGCAGCTCGCGATGCTCTTCGCGCGCCGTCTGGAGGTGCCGGTCGTGCTGACCGACATCGACCAGGAGCGCGTCGAGAAGGGCGTGGGCTATGTCCACGAGGAGATCGACAAGCTGCTGCTGAAGGGCCGCGTCAACCAGGACAAGGCCAACCGGCTGAAGGCTCTGGTGACCGGATCGCTGGACAAGTCCGCCGCCTTCGCCGACGCGGACTTCGTCATCGAGGCCGTCTTCGAGGAGATGTCCCTCAAGCAGAAGATCTTCGCCGAGGTCGAGGCGGTGGTGCCCGAGCACGCCATCCTCGCGACCAACACCTCGTCGCTGTCGATCTCCGAGATGTCCTCGCAGCTCAAGCACCCCGAGCGGGTCGTCGGCTTCCACTTCTTCAACCCGGTCGCCGTGCTGCCGCTGCTGGAGATCGTACGGGCCGAGCGCACGGACGACGCCTCGCTGGCCACCGCCTTCGCCGTGGCCAAGTCGCTGAAGAAGACGGCCGTTCTCGTCAAGGACGCCCCCGCCTTCGTCGTCAACCGGGTGCTGACCCGGTTCCTGGGCGAGGTGCTGGCCTCCATCGACGAGGGCACGCCTGTCGAGGTCGCCGACCGCGCTCTGGCGCCGCTGGGGCTGCCGATGTCGCCGATCGTCCTGCTCGAACTGGTCGGCCCCGCGGTCGCGCACCACGTCTCGGAGACGCTGCACGCCGCCTTCCCCGACCGCTTCGGTGTCTCGGAGAACCTCGGCCGCGTCGTCGAGGCGGGCAAGCGCGGCCTCTACGTCCACGACTCCGGCAAGGCGGAACTGGACCCGGAGGTCGAGGCGCTCTTCCAGACCGGCGACGTGGTGCTGACCGAGGAGCAGGTCCGCGACCGTGCGCTGGACGCCATCGCGCAGGAGATCCGCATCATGCTCGACGAGGGCGTGGTCGCCGAGGCGCAGGACGTCGACCTGTGCCTGATCACCGGCGCCGGCTGGCCGTTCCACCTCGGCGGGATCACCCCGTACCTGGACCGTGAGGGTGTCAGCGAGCGGGCCACCGGTCGGCGCTTCCTGGAGCCGGGGGTCGCCAGCGTCCCTGCTTGACGCATGCGCACAGGTGAGACGGCGTCCGTCCGCAGGCTCCTTGCCGCGGGCGGGCGCCGTCGCCGCTGTCAGGGCGCGGAAGGGTGCGAACGTACGTACAGCACCGCGCCGTCGACGTCACCCGCACGCTCGTAGTGCCGGCCCAGGTGGGCACGCAGCGTCGGCACCCGCCGCACGCCGTACGGCTTGCCCCGTGAGTCGTCGACGACGAGTACGGGCGGCCGGCGCTCCAGCTCACCGAGGAAGTGGCGCCATGCGCCCTCCATCGCGTACCGCTCCCCCACCCGCACGTCGGGGCGGCCACCGCTGTAGTTGGTGAGGAAACCGGCGGTGAGGTAGCGGGAGGCGGGAGACCGGTCGGCGAACCAGTAGGTCTCGGGGTGCATTCCCCACAGCAGCACCCGGTCGCTCGGTGCCGTACGGGCCCGGATGGCGGCGGCCAGGGCGCGCTGATGGCCGAGTTCACCGTTCGGGAAGAACCACAGGGCCCAGGTGAGGAACCCGGCCGCGAGGACGGCGTTGGCGGCAAGCAGCGCGACGACGGCGCGCGGCCGCAGGTGCCGCATCGCCGACGCGCTCAACAGGACGAGAGCGGGAGTGAGTTGCAGGAAGTAGTGGCCGAAGAACTGGAAGCCCGCGGTCACGGCGGCGGCGGAGGCGGCCAGCCACACCCACACGTCCGCGGTCGCTCCCAGGGGACGGCCCAGGCGCAGCGCATACAGCAGCGCCAGCACCATCGGCAGGCAACCCAGCACCATCAGGCCGCCGTTGGCGAACGCCCGCATCAAGCCGTGGAGTACGGCGCCGTCCGCCGAGATGTAGTTGCCGGAGCCGGTGACCGTCCAGAACACGAAGCGGCCCGGTCCGTGCACGAGCGCCGCACAGACGACGGGAAGGACACTCCCGGCCAGCAGCCGTGCCGCCGCCCGGCGACCGCCCTGTGACTGCCACAGCAGCCACAGCACCGGGAGCAGCACCGCGCCGCCGGTCTGCTTCGTGAGCGCCGCCGCGGCGACGGCAAGCCCCGCACGTCCCCAACGGCCTCGGTCGGCACACCACATGGCCAGGACGGTGCAGGGCAGCATGAAGACCTCGAAGGTCGCCGCCTGGGCGTCCTCGGGGACGAGCGCGACCGCGGCGAGGGGATAGCACACGCCCGCGAGCCGGCCGGCGCGGTCGCCCCAGCGGCGGCGGGCCAGCGACGCGACCAGCACCGCACCGGCCAGTAAGGCCAGTGCGGCGGCCGCCTTCAGCGGCCACAGCGAACGGTCTCCGAAGAGTGCGAACGCGCCCTGGTAGAGCAGGGGCATGAGCGGCGGCTTGCGGTCCACCACCGTCTCGTAGAGCACCCCGCCCTGGGCCGACTGCCCTGCCTGGGTGGCCAGGAATCCCTCGTCCGGGTTCCACACCGGACGTGCCAGGGACGGAAGCCGGGTCACCGCGCACAGCAGCACCAGTACGGGCAGCAGACGCGGCCAGAACCGGTCCGCGCGTACGTTCGCGGCCGCAGCCCCCCACTGCGCGGAGGCCGTTGCGCGGGCGGCTGCCGGCGGTGCGAGGAGGCTGTCCGGGGGCGGCATGCGCACAAGCTAACCGGGTTGCGCGCGGCGTTGTGCACACGGGTCCGCGCGACATGCCGCGGGCCCGGCCGGTCCCGCTCTGCGGGGTCCGGCCGGGCCCGTTGCTCAGCGCCGTGTCAGTCGTGTCAGTCGCGTGCGGCTTCCGCGGTCTCCGCCTCGAAACGGCCGTCCAGCTTGGCGACGAGGCCCGTCACCTGCCGGGCGATGTCCGGCGCGGTGAGTCCGATCTCGGCCATCACCTCGCCCCGCGAACCGTGGTCCAGGAAGCGCTCCGGGATGCCGAAGTCGCGCAGCGGAACGTCCACGCCCGCGTCGCGCAGCGCCTGGGAGACGGCCGAACCGACGCCGCCCGCACGGCTGTTGTCCTCGACGGTGACCACGACACGGTGCTGCTCGGCCAGCGGCGCAAGCTCCTCGTCGACGGGCTTGACCCAGCGCGGGTCGACCACCGTCGCCGAGATGCCCTGCTTGTCGAGGAGTTCGGCGATCTCCAGGCACATCGGCGCCAGGGCGCCGACCGAGACCAGCAGCACGTCCGGACGCTGGACCTCGGCGGGCCTGCGCAGCACGTCCATCCTGCCGACGCGGCCGACGGCCTCGACGGCCGGCCCGACCGCGCCCTTGGAGTAACGCACCACGGTCGGAGCGTCGTCCACCTCCACCGCCTCGCGCAGCTGCATGCGCAACTGGTCGGCGTCGCGCGGCGCGGCCAGCCGGAGGCCGGGCACGCACTGGAGGATCGACATGTCCCACATGCCGTTGTGCGAGGCGCCGTCCGAACCGGTGACGCCCGCCCTGTCCAGTACGAACGTCACGCCGCACCTGTGCAGCGCCACGTCCATCAGGAGCTGGTCGAAGGCGCGGTTGAGGAAGGTGGCGTAGACGGCGAAGACGGGGTGCAGTCCGCCGGTGGCCAGGCCGGCCGCGGAGACGGCGGCGTGCTGCTCGGCGATGCCCACGTCGTAGACGCGCTCGGGAAACTCCTCGGCGAAGCCGTGGAGTCCGACCGGGCGCATCATGGCCGCGGTGATCGCGACGACGTCCTCGCGCTCGCGGCCTAGCTTGACCATCTCCTCGCCGAAGACCGAAGTCCAGTCCGCGCCCGAGGACTTCACGGGCAGACCGGTGTCGGGGTGGATGACGGGTACGGCGTGGAACTGGTCGGCCTCGTCCTCCAGAGCGGGCTGATAGCCGCGGCCCTTCTCCGTCAGGCAGTGCACCAGAACGGGGCCGCCGAAGCGCTTGGCCCGCTGCAGGGCGGACTCGACGGCGGCGATGTCGTGGCCGTCGATCGGGCCGACGTACTTCAGGCCCAGGTCCTCGAACATGCCCTGCGGGGCGATGAAGTCCTTCAGGCCCTTCTTTGCGCCGTGCAGGGTCTCGTACAGCGGCTTTCCCACGACCGGCGTGCGGTTGAGGACCTCCTTGCCGCGGGCCAGGAAGCGCTCGTAGCCGTCGGTGGTGCGGAGCGTGGCGAGGTGGTCGGCGAGGCCGCCGATGGTCGGTGCGTAGCTGCGCTCGTTGTCGTTGACGACGATGACGAGGGGACGGTCCTTGGCCGCGGCGATGTTGTTCAGCGCCTCCCAGGCCATGCCGCCGGTGAGGGCGCCGTCACCGATGACGGCGACGACGTGGTCGTCCCGCTGCCGCACCTGATTGGCCTTGGCGAGTCCGTCGGCCCAGCCCAGCACGGTGGAGGCGTGGCTGTTCTCGATCACGTCGTGCTCGGACTCCGCCCGCGAGGGGTAGCCGGACAGTCCGCCCTTGAGGCGCAGTCCGGAGAAGTCCTGACGGCCGGTCAGCAGTTTGTGGACGTAGGACTGGTGCCCGGTGTCGAAGAGGACCCGGTCCTTCGGGGACTCGAACACCCGGTGCAGGGCGATGGTCAGCTCGACCACACCCAGGTTGGGCCCCAGGTGCCCGCCGGTCTTGGAGACGGAGTCGACGAGGAACGACCGGATCTCTCCGGCGAGCTGCTCCAGCTGCTCGGGCATGAGTTCGTCGAGGTCGGCCGGTCCCCCGATGCGGTTCAGCAGGTCCCACCTGCCCCTGCGCCGCGCCTTGGGGAACTCCACCGCCCCCGACCCGGGATGACGCGCTGAGCGCGGCCCCTTCTCCACGGTGCCTCCTTGCTGTAGAGCATGGTCGAGCTGTGCTGATTCCGACGAGTCTAATGTCGCATCCGGCGAGAGGACTCGGGGTGGCCCGTCGGAGAACGTCCATTCGGGCGTGCCTGGCGGACGTCTCCGCCGCCGCAGGGCCCGCGGAAGCACCTCCCGGCATGCGGTGCGGGCCCGCTCCCGCTGTGAGGCGCCCGCGGGTCGGTGGTCCGGCCTCCGGGTCGCGCCCCGTCGGGCCGGGGCCGGAGAGCGCCGTACGAGGCAGCGTAGACCAGGCCCGCCCACGACAGGACGCCGTGTGCGCGAAACCACGGGCCTGCGGGCCGGGAAACCGCCTCCCGATACCGCGGACCGGAATACGCCCGGCAACTGCGGAACGGCGCACGAAACACATCGGCCGAAACGGAACAACGGAATCCGGAAATGCCCGTCGGCGGGAACCCTGCCCAAGGGTTCCCGCCGACGGAATGCCGGTGTGCCCGCCTATGCGTGAGCACCCTGCCACTTGCTGCACTTCTGCTCGAAGATGTCCTTCATGTAGCACATCCGGAGCTTGACGGCCTTACCCTCCCGGAGGTTCACCGACGCCGAGTCCACTTCCCCCTGCCCGCGGGCCTCCGCGGAGATGGTGCTCCAGGAGTCGCTCCCGGTGCTCCACCTGAGGTCCGCGCGGATCCAGTACCCGTCGGACTTCCGGTCGACCGCCTCGACCTTGTCCCCGTTGTGATAGAAGTACGCGGCTCCCCTGTCCGTGATGATGAATTCGTTGGAACCGGCCGCGGCCATTGCGCCCGGGCTGTTCAACCCGGCCAGCAAGGAACAAGCGCCGACAACAACGGCTGCTCGCGCGAGTGCGCGCACATCAACCCCCATGAATCTTCTCTGTTCCGGTCCGTCCCTGAGGACCCGGGCAACTTACTACGGCACCGGATTCCGGGGCTCCCGATTATTTCCGGTGCCGCACGCGCGAACGCACCTCGGGGCGACAGCTCCGAGGAATACCGGGCAGAGAAAACCGGCCCGTTCTTTTCGATGGCGGACCGGGAGTCGGCTGCCGTTCCCGCCGCGTACAGCACGGATCGGGGGCACCTCCGGGCCACCGGCCCCGAGGTACCCCCGATCGTGCGGGTGTGCGCCGTCCGAGGCGCTAGGTTCGGCCCGCCGACCTCTGTGTCCGCCTGGAGACCGAGTCGATGACCACGGCGGCCAGCAGCACCGCACCGGTGATCATGTACTGGATCTCACTCGCCATGCCGAGCAGGTTCAGGCCCTGCTGGATCGACTGGATGACCAGGATGCCCAGCAGCGCGGACCAGATCTTGCCGCGCCCGCCGAAGAGGCTGGTGCCGCCGATGACCGCTGCCGCGATGACGTTCATCAGCGTGTTGCCCGCACCGAGGCTCTTGTTCGCCCCACCCGAGAGGCTGGCGATGAACAGGCCGCCGAAGGCCGCCAGCATGCCCGCGATGGCGAACACCGAGATGCGGACGCGCTCGACGTCGATGCCCGCACGGCGCGCCGCCTCCGCGTTGCCTCCGACGGCGAAGATCTGCCGCCCGTACGTCGTCCTGCGTACGGCGAAGTCCGCGACGACCAGGACGGACAGGAAGATCACCAGGGCGAGCGGCAGGCCGCGCGACTGGTTGAGCACATACGCGGCGACGAAGGCGACGACCGCCATCACCCCGGTGCGCACCACGATCTCGCCCATCGGCCTGAACGGCAGCTTCGCCTCACGGCGGCGCTTGGCGTCGGTCAGCAGCACGCCGGCGTAGACGAGCACCGCCACCAGCGCGAGGCCGTACGCGGCGGCGATGTCCTGGAAGTAGTAGCCGGTCAGGTCCTCGACGACGCTGCCCCCGGGCGTGTTGATGCTGCCCTCGGAGCCCATCAGCCAGATCTGCAGACCGCTCCATCCGAGGAAGCCCGCGAGGGTGACCACGAAGGCGGGGACGCCGACCTGGGCGAAGAAGAAGCCGTGCAGACCGCCGATGCACAGACCCGCGCCGATCGCGATCAGCACCGCCAGCCAGTCGTTCACGTCGTGGGTGACGCTCAGGACCGCCCATACGGCCGCGCCGACACCGGCGACCGAACCGACCGACAGGTCGATCTCGCCGAGCAGCAGGACGAAGACGATGCCGGTGGCCATGATGCCCGTACCGGCGATGTAGACGCTGATGTCGCTGACGCTGCCCGCGGAGAGGAAGTTGTCGTTCAGCGACTGGAAGATGACGGCGATGATGATCAGACCGAGGATGACGGGCAGCGAACCGAGTTCACCGCCGCGCACCCGGCGCTTGAAGTCCGCCAGATAGCCGGCGAGGCCCTGTTCGCGCACGAGCAGCCGCGGGTCCACCGCGGAGGGTGCGCCGTTCCCGTTCGCGGGCGCCTCACCCGCACCCTCGGCGGTGCCGGCGGGCTCGGCGCCGCGTTCCTTGTCGACGGTGTCGCTCACTGCGCCGCCTCCTTGTCCGTACGGGCCTGGCGGCGGGTGACCGCGTTGTCCGATGCGCCGGTGATCGCGGCGATGACATCCTCGTGGGAGGTACCGGCGACGTCGAAGACTCCGTTGTTGCGCCCGAGGCGCAGCACGGCGACACGGTCCGCGACCGCCTGGACGTCGGCCATGTTGTGGCTGATGAGGATGACGGCGAGGCCGCGTTCACGCAGCCGTTCGACGAGGTCGAGGACCTGTGCCGTCTGCTCGACGCCGAGCGCGGCGGTCGGTTCGTCGAGGATGACGACCTTGGGGTCGCCGATCAGCGCGCGGGCGATCGCGACGACCTGCCGCTGGCCTCCGGAGAGGGAGGCGACGGGTATGCGGACGCTGGGGATGCGGATGGAGAGCGTGTCCAGCAGCTCCATCGCCCGCTTCTCCATCGCGATCTCGTCCAGGACGTGGGCGCGGCGTGCCTCGTTCCCGAGGAAGAGGTTGGCGACGACGTCCAGGTTGTCGCACAGCGCCAGGTCCTGGTAGACGGTGGCGATGCCCAGATCCTGGGCGTCGTGCGGCCGGTTGATGCTGACCGGCCTGCCCTCCCACTCGATGCCGCCGTCGTCGATGGGGTGCACGCCCGCGATGGTCTTGACGAGCGTGGACTTTCCGGCGCCGTTGTCGCCCACGAGGGCGATCACCTCGCCGGGACGTACCTCGAGATCCACGTCGGTGAGCGCCTGCACGGCGCCGAACCGCTTGGAGATCCCTCGCAGCGCCAGCACGGCTTCCTTCGCCACTGCGCCAACTCCGATCTTCCGTCAGGCGCCGCCCCCGGTGTGCGGAGGCGGCGGCCCGGACTTCACTTCTTCAGGGGTGCGGGCACGGCCCGAGGGCCGTGCCCGGTGGTCACTTCAGACCGGCTGCCTCACAGGCGTCCGCGAACTGCGGGGTGCAGATCTGGCTGACCTTGTAGACCTTGTCCTTGATGATCGTGTCCTTGATGTTGTCCTTGGTCACGATCTTGGCGTCGTAGAGCTCGGCGGGGATGTCCTTCTTGCTCTTGCTGTCGACCTTCTTCGGGGTGAGGTCGTCGATCTTCTCGCCCTTGAGCAGGTTCACCGCGATCTCGGCGGTCAGCTCGGCCTGCGGCTTGATCGCCTTGTAGATGGTGAAGGTCTGGTCGCCCTTGATGATCCGCTGCAGACCGGCGAGTTCGGAGTCCTGGCCGCCCAGCGGTACGTCCTTGACGCCCTTCTTCTTCATGGCGGTGGAGACGCCGCCGGCCATGCCGTCGTTGGCGGAGTAGACGCCGTCGAAGCCGTCCTTGCCGAGCTTGGTGATGGCGGCGTTCATCTTCTTGTTGGCCTCGTCCGGCGACCAGTCCGGGATGTCCTGCTCGTAGACGATGTCATTGACCTTCTCGTCGAGCACGCTGTGCGCGCCCTTCTTGAACAGCGGGGCGTTCGGGTCGGTGGGCGACCCGTTGATCATGACGACGTCGCTGTCCTCGGCCTTGTCACCCAGCGCGTCGACCAGGCCCTGGCCCTGGAGTTCGCCGATCCGCTCGTTGTCGTAGGAGACGTAGGAGGTGATGTCGCCCTCGGCGAGACGGTCGTAGGCGACGACCTTGACGTCCTTCTTGGCGGCGCGGTCGACCCAGGACCGGGTGGCCTGCGCGTTCACGGCGTCCAGGATGATGACCTTCACGCCCTGTGTGATGAGCGCGTCGAACTGCTTCTTCTGCAGTTCGGAGTCCTGTGTGGCGTTGTTGTACTTCACGTCGCAGTCGGAGCAGAGCGACTTGATCTTCTTCTCCATGTACGGACGGTCGAACGTCTCGTAGCGCGTGGTCTTGTTCTCCGGCAGCAGCAGACCGATGGTCTTGTTGTCTCCGCCGTCACCACCGCTGTCACCGCCGCCGGCCTTGCCGCACGCGGCCAGAGAAAGTGCCATCGAGATGGCTGCCGTACCTATGACGACGCGACGCACCTTTGCGTTCATGGGGTTCCAACCTCCCTGACAAGGCCGCGTCGTGCGGCCGGGGTGGTCGGAAGTCAACTCTCAGGGCAGGCAACCGTCAAGAAGTAAATCATTAACGAGACGGCAACGATGCCATCCGTTATGTCTCTGAACCCAAAACGGCACTTTGTGTGACCGATAGGGGCCGGAGCGGAGTCGGCCCCGGCGTTTTCGGCAGCCGCCCGGCTCAGGCGTGCGCCGCCACGGCGCCCACGGCCGTACGCCGCCGCGAGGCACCGTTCTCTCCGCCCGACGAGCCTGCCTGGAGAGGGCTCCCCGAGTCCAGAAGCGTCGCGTCACCCATCTCGCTGAGCACGAGCGCCAGCGCGCCCAGCACCTCCGCGCGCCCGCCCAGCGTCCCCGGAACGACCGTCAACTGCCGTGCGGCGCTGGGGATGGCGTACCGCGCGACCGAGTCCCGTACGGACCCCAGCACGAGGTCGCCGGCCTCGGCGAGGTCACCGCCGAGCACGACCCGGCCGGGGTTGAGGAGGTTGCAGAGATTGGCGACACCGCTGCCGATGTGCCGTCCGACGTCCCCGACCACCCGCCGGCAGCCCGGGTCTCCCTCACGCGCCAGCTGCACCACGCGAGCCATCGTCAGGTCGGTGCCGTGGCTGGAGTGCAGCAGGGGCAGTACGTATCGCGCTGCCGTAAAGGTCTCCAGGCAGCCGCGGTTGCCGCAGCGGCAGACCGGACCCGACTCGTCCAGAGTGATGTGCCCGATCTCGCCGGCCGTGCCGCCCGGTCCGCGGTAGATCTGGCCGTTGATGACGAGTCCGGCTCCGACACCGCTGGCGACCTTGATGTAGGCCAGGTCGCCCGCGCCACGGCCGTTGCCCCACACCTGCTCGCCGAGCGCTCCGAGGTTGGCGTCGTTGTCGATGTGCACGGGCACGCCCAGCCGGGCGGCGAGTTCCTGACGGGGGTGGGTGCCGCTCCAGCCCGGCAGGATGGAGGTCGAGCCCAGCTCCCCCGTCTCGACGTCGATGGGGCCGGGCACGCCGAGACCGACGCCGACGAGCTTCTCCCGGCTGATGCCGGTGGCGGCGATGAGCCGGTGCACGAGCCGTTCGGCACGGTCGAACCCCTCGTCGGCCGAGGCGTCCACGTCGATCGGCTCGGCCTCCTCGGCCAGTACCTGGTGCGCGAGGTTGCCGACCGCGACCCGCAGGTGCGAGTGCCCGAAGTCGACGCCCACGACGGCGCCCGCGTCACCGCTGAGCGAGACCGCCCTCGCCCTGCGCCCGCCCGCTGAGGTGGGGGTCACCTGGACGGTGCCGCTCTCCTTCAACTCCCGCACGATGTTGGAGACGGTGGCCGCGGACAGCCCGGTGCTGCGGGCGATCTCCGCCTGGGTGAGCGAGCCCGCCATACGTACGGCGCGCACGACCCTTTCGAGGTTGGCCCGGTGCAGAGAGGACTGCGACCCCGGAGTCTCCACCACTGATCCACTCCCGCCTCGACGGCCGGCGAGACCATCGGACCCTCCGCCGCACCGCGTCACGTGGAACGGCTTGCCTCCAACACATGAACTCCAAGCACAGCCTGAGCGCTTCTCTCCCGTCAAGACCTTGAACGGTTGTGCGCTCATCTGGAGACATTCTACGGAGCGTGAGCGGGCACACTGCGTCCCCCGAACGGGACGGTCGGTCACCGCCGGGCCCGCACACGTTCGCGGGCGGCAGCACCCGGACGTGCAACACCGCGCCGGCGGACCCCGTAGGAAGAGGACCACCGCACGGAACGCCCGCCGCACCGCCCGTCCGTGCCGCCGGAGCGGGAACTGAGCGGGCTCGGGAGCCGCCGATGCTACTTCACGGCGCCCGCCGTGAGACCTTCCTGGACCTGGCGCTGGAAGACCATGTAGACGACGAGGATCGGCACCATGGCGATGGAGAGTCCGGCGAAGAGCGCCCCCCAGTCGCCCTCGTAGCCCTGGTTGACGGACAGTTCGGCCAGTCCCTGGGTCAGCAGCGCCTTCGACCCGCTCTCCGAGTTGAGCGCGAGGGGCAGGAAGTACTGGTTCCACTGGCCGAGGAAGTTGAAGATGCCGATGCTGATCAGACCGGGCTTGGCCATCGGCAGCATGATCTGGAAGAACGTCCGCAGGTGGGAGGCCCCGTCGATGGTCGCGGCCTCGGCGATGCTGCCCGGGAGCGTACGGAAGAACGCCGTCATGAAGAAGGTCGTGAAGGGCAGCGAGTAGGCGATGTACGCCAGGACCAGCCCCTGCCGGGTGTCCAGCAGGGAGAAGTTGTCCATCACGAAGAACAGCGGCACGACCGCGAGGATGATCGGGAACATCATCCCGCCCGCGAAGAGGAGGTAGACGACCCGGTTCCCGGGGAAGCTGTAGCGGGCTATGACGTACGCCGCCATGGAGCCCAGCAGCATCGTGCCGGGCAGTGAACCGGCGAGGATGATCAGCGAGTTGAGCGCGAAGCGGCCGATGTTCGCGTCGGACCAGGCGTTGGTGAAGTTCTCCAGGCTCAGCGCAGTGGGCAGGCCGAACGGCTCGCCCTGGATCTCACTCGACTCACGCAGCGAGTTGACCATGACCCACACCAGTGGGCCCGCGGCCATCACCACCCACAGCACGAGGAAGGAGTTGGCGAATACGTTGAGCGTGCCGCCCTCGGTTCCCGGCCCTTTCGGCTCCTTCGCCGCGGTGCCCGACTCCGGCCGGGCGTCGGGTGCCGCGGCCTCGGCCTTCTCCGCGGGCTGGGTTGCGCTCATCGCTGATGTCTCCCCGCTCATTCTCAGTACTCGATCCGGTCGCGGCGGCCCAGCAGCATCATGATCGCCGCGAACACCATGGTCACGAGCAGCAGTACGACGCCGATCGCCGTGGCGTATCCGGCCTGCCCGGAGTCGAACGCCTTCTTGTACAGGTAGACCGGGGTGACCAGCGTGGAGTCTCCCGGACCGCCCCGGTTGATGGTCATGATGTGCACGATCGCGAAGGCGTCCAGCGCCTGGATGCCCATGTAGATCCAGCCGGTCTGAACCGTGTCCCAGATCAGCGGCAGGGTGACCCTGAAGAACGTGGCGGGACGGCTCGCCCCGTCCAGCAGCGCCGCCTCGTAGATGTCCTTGGGGATGGCGCCCATCGCGGCCGAGAAGAGCACCACGTAGAACCCGATGAACATCCAGCACAGCACGAACAGCACGCAGGCCAGTGCGAACGTGGGGTCCGCGAGCCAGGCTCGCGTGAGGAAGTCCAGGCCCAGCAGGCGCAGCACCTCGTTGATCGGTCCGGTGATGGGGTCGTACATCGCCCCCCACACCACACCGATGATCGCCACCGAGAGCACCTGGGGGAAGAAGTACACGTTCTTGTACAGCTTCGCGCCGCGTACTCCCGAGATGGCCTCGTTCTTCTTGTGCCGCCCTCCCGCCTGGAGCATGAAGGCGAAGAAGAGCCCGAGCCCGAGCGTGACCAGGGGAGCGGCCACCAGCAGCAGGAGGCTGTGGCGCATGGACGCCCAGAACGTCGAATCGTCCATCAGGCGGATGTAGTTGTCGGCCCCCACGAAGGCGAAGTCGCTGCTGAAGCCCGTCCAGTCGGTCAGCGAGTAGTAGAAGGCCTGGAAGAAGGGCGAGATGACGAAGACCGCGTAGATCACCAGCGGGACGAGGAGGAACCAGCAGACGAACCGGTACTTGTCCAGCGTCCGGTAGCGCCGGTCGTTGCGCACCTTCTCCGGTGTGAAGCGGGGCGGGAGGAGGAACGCGAGAACCAGCGCGTCCTTCTTGGCGCCTGTCCCTCCTCCGGCGCCTCTGTCCGACCCTGAACCAGTGGAGGTCTTCGCCACTGCCCGGACGTCGTTCGCCATTCCGCCCCGCTCCATACTCACCAGTCGACCGATGGGTTGTGCACCGCGCTGCTGAAGACGCTCCCCGTCAGCGCTTGTACTTCTTGACCGAGTCGTTCTTGGCCACCTCGTCGGCCGCCTTCTGGCAGCGCTTGACGGCCTCGGCCGGCTCGATGTCGCCGGACATCATCGAGGCCAGGGCTCCGCCGACCTTGTCCTTGTCCAGCTCCAGGTACCAGTCGCGGATGCGCGGGCCCACCAGGTTGTCCCCCGCCTTCTTCAGCACGTCCTGTGCGGAGGCGAGACCCGGCTTCAGGTCCAGCCCCTCGGAGGCACCGTCGACACAGCTGAGCGCGGAGACCTGCTTGCTGAAGTTCTGCGTGGACTGCTTGCCCAGCATGGTCCGCAGCCACTCCATGCCGCCCTCGACGTTCCTGGCCTGTGCGGGCACCATGAACGGCTCGCTCGCCTCGGCCCAGATCGTCTCGAAGGGCATGGCGTCGGACTTGTCGAGGCTGGAGGGCGGCGCCACGGTCATCTCGAAGTCCTTGGGGGTGGTGCCCTTGGCCTCGTTCTCCACCCAGGAGCCGTTCGGGATGAACAGCGCCTTGCCCTTGGTCCACTGCGTCTGGGACTGGATGTGGTCGATGCCCGGTGTGCCCTTGAGGATGTAACCCTTGGCGTACAGCTCGTGGTAGGCCTCGAAGGCCTTCTTCACGGCGTCGTGCTTCCAGGCGTTGGGCTCCAGGTTGTCGATCGCCTTGATGACGTCCTGACCGCCGATCTTGGCGATGAAGGGGTAGAGGCTGAAGGCGAAGTAGTACGGGTGCTTGCCCGCGTACGTCCAGCCGGCTATGCCCTCCTTCTTCGCCTTGGCGCAGGCGGCGAGCATCTCGTCCCAGGTCTTGGGGTACTCCAGGTCCAGCTTCTCCAGGTTCGTCTTGGAGTACCAGACTCCGTAGACGGTGTAGGAGTAGTTGAGCTGGTAGACCTTGTCGCTGCCGAAGCGGCCCTTCTCCAGGGTGCCGGGCAGCAGCGTCTCGCTGACCTTCTTCGAGGGGTCGTAGAGGGAGGGCGCGTCCAGCAGCGGCTGGAGGTCGGCGATCTGGTCCTTCTCGATGAGGCTGGCGACGTCCATGTTCTCGGCGCCGGAGTTGTTGATGACGTCCGGCGGGTCGCCCTTGACCATCCGCGGCTGCATCTTGGTGCGGATCTTCTGGGTCTTCGAGTGGCTGACGTTGCCGAAGGACTTCTCGTAGATCTTGTGGTTGTCCAGGGCGTACTGGTCGCCGTAGCCACCGTTGAAGATCACGACTTCCAGCTTGGCGTCCTTATTGACGCCGAGCGGGTTGTCCTTGGACTTCTCGCCCTTCTCGACCTTGTTCTCGTTCTCGCCGCCGCCGCTGGCACAGGCGCTCAGCAGGCCCATACCGGGTGCGGCGACCAGGCCGACTGCGGCGGATCGCTTGATCAGATCGCGGCGGTTGACGTTGGTTGATCCCATGCTCAAGTCCTCGCCTTCTCCAGGACTCAGGCGGTGTTCCGGTCTCCCGACGACTCGCCCACCGGCGAAGGGCCCGACACCGCGGGTCAGTTGAAGCTGAGTGGTGCTGTTGTCTCGCTACCGCCAGGAGCGCCGCGCGCACGGGCCCTCGTGAGGTGCCGACAGGTATAGTCCACTTGGCGTCAACAGGGCAAGATCAAAGCAACCCGATCGGTGAGTCTTTCCCGAGTTGAGACCTGCCGACCCACTGGCGCGGGTATGCGGCTCCCTCCGGGCACGGCGGAGGCGGGCGCCGGATCTCTCCCGCGCCCGCCTCCTGAGCCTCGGCGGCGCTACTTGCGCAGCAGCGAGCGCAGCACGTACTGCATGATGCCGCCGTTGCGGTAGTAGTCGGCCTCACCAGGGGTGTCGATACGGACCGTGGCGTCGAACCCGACACCCGTCTCCGTGCTGACGGCCACCGTCTGCGGAACGCCGCCCTCGTTGAGCGCGGTGATCCCGGAGACCGTGAAGGTCTCCTCGCCGCTCAGGCCCAGCGACTCGGCCGTCTGCCCCTCCGGGAACTGCAGCGGCAGGACGCCCATCCCGATCAGGTTGGAGCGGTGGATGCGCTCGTAGGACTCGGCGATGACCGCCTTGACGCCCAGCAGCGCGGTGCCCTTGGCCGCCCAGTCGCGGGAGGAGCCGGAACCGTACTCCTTGCCGGCCAGGACGACCAGCGGGATGCCCTGGGACTGGTAGTTCTGCGAGGCGTCGTAGATGAAGGAGACCGGCGCGTCCGGCTGCGTGAAGTCGCGGGTGTAGCCGCCTTCGGTGCCCGGGGCGATCTGGTTGCGCAGCCGGATGTTGGCGAAGGTCCCGCGGATCATCACCTCGTGGTTGCCGCGCCGCGAGCCGTAGCTGTTGAAGTCGCGGCGCTCGACACCGTGCCCCGTCAGGTACTGGCCCGCCGGGGTGTCGGCCTTGATCGCGCCGGCCGGCGAGATGTGGTCGGTGGTGACCGAGTCGCCCAGCTTCGCCAGCACCCGTGCCCCGGAGATGTCCTGGACCGGGGAGGGCTCGGTGCCCATGCCTTCGAAGTAGGGAGGCTTGCGTACGTACGTGGACTCCGGGTCCCACTCGAAGGTGTTGCCGGTCGGCACGGGCAGCGCCTGCCACTGCGCGTCACCCGCGAAGACGTCCGCGTAGTCCTTGGTGAACATCTCCTGGCCGATGCAGGAGGCGACGACCTCCTCGATCTCCTGCTCGGAGGGCCACAGGTCGGACAGGTGGACCGGATTGCCGTCCTGGTCGTCGGCGAGGGGCTCGGTGGTGATGTCGACCTTCATCGAACCCGCGATGGCGTAGGCGACGACCAGCGGAGGAGAGGCCAGGTAGTTCATCTTCACATCGGGGTTGATGCGGCCCTCGAAGTTGCGGTTGCCGGAGAGCACCGCGGCGACCGCGAGGTCGTTGTCGTTGACCGCGCGGGAGACCTCCTCCGGCAGCGGGCCGGAGTTGCCGATGCAGGTGGTGCAGCCGTAGCCGACGAGGTTGAAGCCGAGCTTGTCCAGGTACGGGGTGAGACCCGCGCGGTCGTAGTAGTCCATGACGACCTGGGAGCCGGGCGCGAGGGTGGTCTTGACCCACGGCTTGCGCGTCAGGCCCTTCTCCACCGCCTTCTTGGCAACCAGGGCCGCGCCGACCATGACGTACGGGTTGGAGGTGTTGGTGCACGAGGTGATCGCGGCGACCGCGACGGCGCCGTGGTCGATCTCGTAGGAGTTGCCGTCGGGGCCCGTCACCCGCACCGGATTGCTGGGGCCGACGTCCGGGCCCGAGCCGATGGCCGTGTGCTGCGGCCTGCCCACGCCGTTCTCGTCGTGTCCGTAGGCCGGGGCGTCACTGGCCGGGAAGGACTCCGAGCCCGCCTCGTCGACCGGGGAGGCCACGCCGTGCGGCTTCTCCTGCTGCGGCACGCCGGGCTTGCGGTCGGCGCCACCGGTGACGTCCTCGGCGACATAGGCGGGCAGGTCCGCGAAGAACTGCCGCTTGGCCTCCGACAGCGCGATCCGGTCCTGCGGGCGCTTGGGCCCGGCGATGGACGGCACGACGGTGGCCAGGTCCAGCTCCAGGTACTCGCTGAACTCCGGCTCACGGGAGCTGTCGTGCCACAGGCCCTGCTCCTTGGCGTACGTCTCGACGAGCTGGAGCTGGCTCTCGGAACGCCCGGTGAGCTTGAGGTACTTGATGGTCTCCTCGTCGATCGGGAACATCGCAGCCGTGGAGCCGAACTCCGGCGACATGTTGCCGATGGTGGCGCGGTTCGCCAGCGGGACGGCGCCCACGCCCTCGCCGTAGAACTCCACGAACTTGCCGACGACGCCGTGCTTGCGCAGCATCTCCGTGATCGTGAGAACGAGGTCGGTGGCGGTGGTGCCCGTCGGCAGCTGCCCGGTCAGCTTGAAGCCGACCACGCGCGGGATCAGCATCGAGACCGGCTGGCCGAGCATCGCGGCCTCGGCCTCGATGCCGCCCACGCCCCAGCCGAGCACGCCCAGGCCGTTGACCATGGTGGTGTGCGAGTCGGTGCCCACGAGGGTGTCCGGGTAGGCCTGGCCGCCGCGGACCATGACGGTGCGGGCGAGGTGCTCGATGTTCACCTGGTGGACGATGCCGGTGCCGGGCGGTACGACCTTGAACTCGTCGAAGGCGGTCTGTCCCCAGCGCAGGAACTGGTAGCGCTCGCGGTTGCGCCCGTACTCCAGCTCGACGTTCTGGGCGAAGGCGTTGGCCGTGCCGAACTTGTCGGCGATGACGGAATGGTCGATGACCAGCTCGGCGGGTGCGAGCGGGTTGATGCGGTCCGCGTCGCCGCCCAGCTCCTTGACGGCCTCACGCATGGTCGCCAGGTCCACCACGCAGGGCACCCCGGTGAAGTCCTGCATGATCACGCGGGCGGGGGTGAACTGGATCTCGTGGCTGGGCTGGGCGCCGGGGTCCCAGGCGCCCACCGCACGGATGTGGTCGGCGGTGCTGTTCGCGCCGTCCTCGGTGCGGAGCAGGTTCTCCAGCAGCACCTTCAGGCTGTACGGGAGGCGGGCGGAGCCCTCCACCTTGTCCAGCTTGAAGATCTCGTACGACTCGTCCCCCACCTGCAGCGTGCTGCGGGCGTCGAAGCTGTTCGCCGACACGACAGTCTCCTTCAGTACGTCATTGCCGACCGTCCCCCTGGCCGGACACGGCCGGGAGACCCCCGGAGGGGCACTGCTAGAGTTTGGTTAGGTAAGCCTTACTCAGCAGCGGTCGTAGGTGCGCTTGCGCCAGTTATCTCGATGTCGAGATAACTCTAGTACACGACCGCGGGGCGGTCATGCCCCGCCCCGTATGCCGCCCCTCGGGTTCCCCCGTGCGCACGGCCCACGCCCGGTGGTAGGCCGGACTCCCAGAGGAAGTCGCCCGGCTCCAGCCGCTGAAGGTGGTGACCGAAGAGGGCCCAGGCCAGGTCGAACTGCGGGCGCAGCACGTCACTTCGGGACACGGACATCGGCCGACCCTGGCACACCCCGGCTCCACGGAACATCGATTGTCCGGCCGCGATTCCCACACCTGTCGCACGCGATGTCATCTCAGATATGAGATATCCTCACTGTATGACTGACGACTACCTCGCTCGCATCGGCCAACTCATCCGCGACGCCCGGCAGCACCGGGGCTGGACCCAGACGAAACTCGCGGAGGCTCTGGCCACCAGCCAGAGCGCGGTCAACCGCATCGAGCGAGGCAATCAGAACATCAGCCTTGAGATGATCGCCCGCATCTCCGAGGCGCTGGACAGCGAGATCGTCTCCCTCGGTTACTCGGGCCCGATGCACCTGCGCGTCGTCGGCGGACGGCGCCTGTCCGGGAGCATCGACGTCAAGACCAGCAAGAACGCCTGCGTCGCCCTGCTGTGCGCCTCACTGCTCAACTCGGGCCGTACGGTGCTGCGCAGGGTCGCCCGCATCGAAGAGGTCTTCCGCATCCTGGAGGTCCTCTCCTCGATCGGCGTCCGCGCCCGCTGGATCAACGACGGCGCGGACCTGGAGATCGTCCCGCCCGCCGAGCTCGACCTGGACGCCATCGACGCGGACGCCGCACGCCGCACGCGCAGCATCATCATGTTCCTCGGCCCGCTGCTGCACCGCATGGACCGCTTCCGCATCCCCTACGCGGGCGGCTGCGACCTCGGCACGCGTACCGTGCAGCCCCACATGATCGCGCTGCGCCGCTTCGGCCTGGACATCACCGCCACCGAGGGCCTCTACCACGCCGTCGTGGACCGGGCCGTGACGCCCGAGCGCCCGATCGTGCTGACCGAGCGCGGCGACACCGTCACGGAGAACGCGCTGCTGGCCGCCGCACGGCACGACGGCGTCACCGTCATCCGCAACGCCTCGTCCAACTACATGGTCCAGGACCTGTGCTTCTTCCTGGAGCAGCTCGGCGTCAGGGTCGAGGGAGTGGGCACCACCACGCTGACCGTGCACGGACTGGCCGACATCGACGTCGACGTCGACTACTCCCCCTCCGAGGACCCGGTGGAGGCGATGAGCCTGATGGCCGCGGCGGTGGTCACCGGTTCCGAACTGACCGTGTGCCGGGTGCCGGTGGAGTTCCTGGAGATCGAACTCGCGGTGCTGGAGGAGATGGGGCTGGAGATGGAGCGCGGCGCCGAGTACGCCGCGGACAACGGCCGTACGCGCCTGGTGGACCTCACGCTGCACCCCTCCAAGCTGGAGGCGCCCATCGACAAGATCCACCCGATGCCCTTCCCCGGCATCAACATCGACAACGTGCCCTTCTTCGCGGCCATCGCCGCCGTCGCCGAGGGCAAGACGCTCATCCACGACTGGGTCTACGACAACCGCGCCATCTACCTCACCGACCTCAACCGTCTGGGCGGCAGGCTCCAACTCCTCGACCCGCACCGCGTGCTGGTGGACGGCCCGACGCGCTGGAGGGCGGCGGAGATGATGTGCCCGCCCGCGCTGCGGCCCGCCGTGGTGGTACTGCTGGCGATGCTGGCCGCGGAGGGTACGTCCGTGCTGCGCAACGTGTATGTGATCAACCGGGGTTACGAGGACCTGGCCGAGCGCCTCAACGAAGTGGGCGCGCAGATCGAGACGTTCCGCGACATCTGAGGCACGGACGCCGCCGCATCCGTCCTGAACGGCGCAGACGGACGTACCTCAGGGAGGGGGTGCGGCGCCTACCGCCGGGGCCGCCCGCTCGTGCGCGAGGGCCGACGGTTCAGGTGCTGATGTGCCGCTCCGGGACGGAGCCCCCGCGCGCGTAGCGCCCGGGGGCGGTGCCCACGAACCGTTTGAAGTGCCGGGTCAGATGCGACTGGTCGTAGAAGCCGGCCGCGGCTGCGACCTCCGCAGGGGGCCGGCCGTCGAGGAGCAGCCGCCGGGCGCGGTCGATCCGGCGGGCCATGAGGTACTGGTGCGGGGCGATGCCGAAGGCCGCGGTGAACGCCCGCACCAGGTGCGTGGGATGAGCGTGCACCAGCTGCGCCGCCTCCTCCAGGCTCACGCCACGGAGCAGCCTCTCGTCGAGGAGCTCCCGCAGGCTGTGGGCCACGCCGCGGCCGGCCCGGGCCGGTTGCGCGACGAGCCGGGGCCGCAGGTGGCCGCGCAGCCGTTCCCCGATCAGGGCGAGACGGCTCTCCGCCTCGAATTCGTCGCCCCGGCACGACAGGGCCGAGTGCAGCTGTCCGACTCGCCGGCGCAGCAGGGGGTCGACCATGTCGGGGCCGTCCACCGCCGAGCCGATGAAGCTCTCGTCCAGCTGTGTCAGATCCAGGTACAGCACCCGCTTGCGAAAGCCCTGCGAGGTGGCGGGTGAGCCGTTGTGCGGTACCTGCGGAGGGAGCAGGGACACCGTGTCGTGGGGGGTGCCGTGCTCACGCCGGTTCAGGTCGTAGCGGACCGCGCCGTCGTCGACGATCAGCAGTGTCCACACGTCGTGGACGTGCATCGGGTACTCGTGCTCGGTGAAACGGGCGTGGAAGACCTCCACGACACCCGGGATCTGCGGGCGCCACGCGGAAACCTCCTGCCGTCCCACCATGCCAAGAACGTACAAGAAGTCGCGGCAGGGCATCCGACAGGCTCAGAGCATGGCGACCGAGAAGACCCCCGTACGATTCGACACCAAGATTGCCGTCCTGCTGCGCGAGGATCTTGAGCCCTGGCAGCGGCTGAATGTGACCGCGTTCCTGATCAGCGGTCTCGGCTCGGAGCTGCCCGAGGTGATCGGCGAGCCGTACGCCGACGCCGACGGCACCCCGTATCTGCCGATGTTCCGCCAGCCCGTCCTGGTCTTCGAGGGGGCGAAGGAGACGCTGACCGCCGCGCACGGCCGCGTCCTGTCCCGTTCGCTGCCCCGGGCCGCTTTCACCTCCGACCTCTTCGCCACCGGCGACGACGAGGCCAACCGCGCAGCGGTTCGGGCTGTGCCGAAGGATCAGCTGGATCTGGTGGGTCTCGCCGTGTACGGACCACGCAACGCCGTCGACAAGGTGGTCAAGGGCGCCCGCATGCACCCCTGACCCGGGCGGTCGTTCCGCTGGCCGGGCGGCGCCGGCCGAGCCTCCTGACGCGGCGGGCCCGACGGGTCGTCACCTCAGAGGTCAGAGGCCAGAGGTCAGAGGTCAGGGCGTCAGGGGGATGCGCAGCGACGCGGTGCCGCGCAGATCCAGCCATACGGCTTCGGGGGCGCGCACCACGCGGAGCGCCACGCTGCCGCAGTGGGGGCAGCGTCCCACCAGGCCGGGCGCGTGCGTGTAGACGTGCAGCCGTGCGACCGGTTCGCTGGTGCCGCAGTTCGCGCAGCGACCGGTGGCGCCGGTGAGGTCGACGGCGAAGATCTCGCCGAGCGGGCCCGCGAGGGCGTTGCCGTCCTCGTGCTCGTCGCTGTCGGACTGGATGTGCATGTCAGCCTCCACTCGGGCCGAAGCGTTCGGTGCGGATGCGGTCGGGATCGTGACCCAGATCGACGAGCAGGTCGGCCGCGGTCTCGACGAAACCCGTGGGGCCGCAGACGTAGCAGACGGGCGAGGAGTCCGGCGGCCAGGTGAAGGCGCCGAGGTCCTTCTCGCCGATCCTGCCGGGCGCACGGGACCGGTCGTCGGCGGACGCCCTGGTGTAGAGAAACCTCGTCTCCAGACCCGGTTCCCCGCCGCGCAGTTCGGGCAGGTAGTAGCGGTCGGCGGGCGTGCGTACCGAGTGCAGCAGCCGGAAGGGCGCGGCCTCCGCGACCCCGCGCCGGACGCGGATCATGCACATCAGGGGCACGATGCCGGAGCCGCCGCCCACCAGCAGGACGGGCTCCCTCCGTTCGGGGGTCCACACGAACCATCCCCCGACCGGCCCGCGCAGCTCCACGGGGTCGCCCGGCGCGAGTTCCTCGACCAGATACGGGGAGACCTCGCCGTCGGCGACCCTCTGCACGGTGAGTTCGACACGCTGACCGTCGGGCGCCGAAGCGAGCGAGTAGCTGCGCTGGGCGCTGTAGCCGTCCTCGGCCGTCAGGCGCACATCGACGTGCTGTCCGGCCGCGTGACCCGGCCAGCCCGGGACGTCCAGCACGAGGGTGCTCGCCCCCTCGCTCTCCGCCCGCCGTTCCACCAGCGTGGCGACCTGCCAGCGCAGGCGCGTGCCTAGTCGCCCTGATACCGCTGCTCGCGCCATGGGTCTCCGTAGTCGTGGTAGCCGACGCTCTCCCAGAAGCCCGGCTCGTCCTGAGTGAGCAGCCGCATGCTGTTCACCCATTTCGCCGATTTCCAGAAGTACAGATGGGGGACGAGGAGCCGCGCCGGGCCACCGTGCTCCGGGGGGATGTCGGCGCCGTCGTAGCCGTAGGCGATCCATGCCTTGCCGTCGAGCAGGTCCTCCAGCGGCAGATTGGTGGTGTATCCGCCGTAGGAAGCGGTCAGGGCGAAATCCGCGGCGGTCTCCACCTCCGCCAGCAGTACGTCCAGGGAGACGCCCTGCCAGGACGTCGCGAACTTGGACCACTTCGTCACGCAGTGAAGGTCCACCGTGGGGTTCTCGCTGGGCAGCGCCATCAGATCGGCCCAGTTCCAGGTCTTCCGGTCTCCCGTCTCGGTGGTGACCGTGAACTCCCACTCCTCCCGGTCGATCCGCGGCGTGGGACCGGCCGAGAGCACCGGGAAGTCGTACGTCTCGTACTGTCCCGGTGGCAGCCGGTGGGAAGACTCACGCGCCCGGCCTCGGAACCCTGGAGAGACGATGCCCACGCCTGGAATCCTCCTTGTCTCGGCGGTCGCCGATCGCTCGTGCGCCGCACCGGGTGCCGCGAGCCCCCACCGGGGAACCGCGGGAGGCCCGGGCGGCAGGCACATGCATCCCTCCCAGCACGGAACGTATTTCATGCTCTGAGCGGGCAATCACACCCGTGAGCAGCCGGTCTGTACGAGCGGGGGCGCCGGCGCCAGGGCTCGGCCCGCTCCCAGGGGCACCCGGGCCGGCCGCGGAGGCGGACGCACGCAGCCGTCGGTGCAGCCGCCGGAAGTGGCACGGTCTGCGGTCGTTCCCGGTCTCCCCGCAGGTCATTCTGTTCGATTCGGTGGTACACATGGCCTATGGGTACCAAGAGGCGTCACGGACTTTTCGGACTGATCCTCCTCCTGGTGGCCGCCGTCCTCGCGACGATGGCCGTCGCGGCACCCGGTGCGGGCGCCGCCCCCGGCAGGGCCGACAGTGTCGAGGAAGTGGCCGCGGAGCTGAGGGACAACCCGGTCTACGTCGACCCGCGGGCCTCCGACCGGCTCTCCGGCTCCGAAGCCGCGGACCTGAACGAGAAGATCGAGAACGCCGACAAGCCGGTCTTCCTGGCCGTACTGCCGGAGGCACCCGAGTTCCAGCCGTCGTCACTGCTGCGGGACCTGCGCAGCCAGGTCGGCGAAGCAGGCGTCTACGGCGTCGTCCTCGACGGTGACTTCGCCGCCGGAGCAGACCGGAACGTGCTCTCGCGCAGCACCGTCAACGACCTGCGCTCCTCCGCGGAACGCTCCGCCGGAGGCGATACGGACGAACTGCTCAACGACTTCACCGACGGGGCGACGCAGGAAGCGCGCGGCGACGCGCCCGCCTCCTGGGGCGGCGGCTCGTCCGGCGCCGGCACCGGCATCTTCGGGCTGGTGCTGCTGGGCCTGCTCGTCCTCGGTCTGACCGGCGGCTTCCTCGCCCGCAGCCGCGCCCGCAAGCGCCAGGCCGAGCAGGACCGGGAGCGGCTGGAGACGCTGCGCCCGGTGGTGGACGAGGACATCACCGCGTTCGGTGAGGAACTGGACCGCATCGGCTTCGAACCCACCGCCCCCACCTCCGACGACGCCATGCGCCGCGACTACACCCACGCCCTCAACTCCTACGACGAGGCGAAGCGGTCCATGGACTCCGCCCGGGGCCCGCAGGACGTACGGCAGGTCACCGAGTCGCTGGAGGACGGCCGCTTCGCCCTGGTCACGCTGGAGGCGAGGCGGGAGAACCAGCCGCTGCCGGAGCGCCGCATGCCGTGCTTCTTCGACCCGCGCCACGGTCCGTCCGTCAAGGACGTGGAGTGGGCGCCGCCCGGCGGGACGGCCAGGACCGTGCCGGTCTGCGCGGCGGACGCCGCGCGCCTGGCGGACGGCGACGAGCCGATGACCCGCACCGTGGACACACCGGACGGACGCCGTCCGTACTGGGAGGCGGGCCCTGCCTACGCGCCCTGGGCCGGGGGCTACTTCGGCGGCGCCCTCCTCCCGGGCCTGCTGGCGGGCACGCTGCTGGGCAGCGCGCTGATGCCGTACGGGGCGTACGGCTCGGACTTCGGGGGCGGCGGAGAGGGCGGCGACTTCGGCGGCTCGGACTTCGGCGGAGGCGACTTCGGGGGCGGCGGCTTCGGCGGGGGCGACTTCGGCGGCGGAGGGTTCTGACCGCTCCCGCGGGGCGCGGCTCCCTCGTTCCACGGGTGCGCGTACCGGTGGTCTCACCGGTGCGGGTTCCGGCGGTTCCGCCGTGGCGCGCGCCGCGCCGCGCCGGGCCCGGACCGGGCCCTCGTGCGCGTTCTCCTTCGTTCGGCACAAGGAAGAGGCGCTGCTGTTGCCGGTTCCCTTCCGTCCCGTTTGACTCGGTTGTGCGGACCCGTACGGAGGTGGCTCGATGCTCTCGTCCCGAAGCCTGTTCAGGGAGATCCTGGACGACGACCGCTCCTTCCAGCTCTTCTGCTCCGTCGCCGCCGGCGGCGAGGCGCAGGGCGGCTGGGAGAACGCCCGGATCGCTGCCCTGGTGCCGGAGAGCATGCGGGATCTCGCACCCAAGATCACCAGGCACGGGGCGGACGAGGACAAGCACGGCCGCATCTTCCTCGCCCTGCTCAAGAAGCGCGGCCTGGAGCCCGTCGAGGTGCCGCCGGAGGCCGACTACACGATGCTTCTGGAGCGGCGCGGGATCGGCCTCGCCCACGACAGGCTCCGCCGCGACGAACCGCTCTCCGAAGAGGACGTCGTCGTCTACCTCACGCACAGCCGGGTCACCGAGGAACGGGCCGCGGGACAGATGGCGATGCTTCTGGCCTGCTGCGCCGACGATCCGGAACTCGGCAGGGGCATCAGGATGATCAGCAACGACGAGGACAACCATCTCGCCTACTGCCACGAGGAGTTGCTGAGGCTCGCCGGGCACGGTCACCTGGAGGTCATCCGCAGGCTGCTGCGCGAGACGGCCCTCGCGGAGACCGTCGTCCACCGTCGGGTGAGCCTGGCGGTGATGGCCCACATGGGACGGATCCTGCGCTGGCCGGCGGCCAAGTCCGCCGTGCTGGCCGCAGGCATCCACGGCATGTACGCCTACGAACGCCTCGGCGGCTGGCGCCGCAACGCGACCCTGACGATGCCGGAGAAGCGCAACGCCCTCGGCGGCCCGGCGAGCGTCGCCCCGGCCCTGTGACGGGCGGCCGTCCCGGACGGCGTCCGCTGCCGGGACGCGCGCACAGGCGCATTCGGCCGGGGGACGGGCCCGCGGCCCGGGCGGGGGCGCGCGGGGCTCGGGCAGAGCGGCCTCGGGCCTGCTCCGAATACTGACGGGTTCCTGCGTCCGTGCGGGCTTCCCCGTCCGCGCGGGCTCCGTCCTGCGGACGGGCTCCGGCAAGGGCCCTGTGCTCCCCTCCCGCCGGGGGACACTGGAGTCCGCGCACCGCGCGGTCGCGGTGGCGGAGCCCCGGGAGGCGAGCCCAGTGAGATCCGATGTGCCACAGCTGTCCTGGTCGCGGATATCGGCACGGCGCATGGAGCGCAGCGCCCTCGCCGCGCCGCACGGCTCGGCCGGTCCCGCCGAGATCGCCGGTCTCGTCTGCGGGGCCCAGGCCCAGGTGCTCTCCGCGGCCGAACTCTCCCTCGCGACCCGTACGGACGGCGCGACCCGTGCCGACGTGCGCGCTGCCCTGTGGGAGCGGCACAGCCTGGTCAAGACGCACGGTCCGCGCGGCACTCTCCACCTGCTGAGCACCGTGGACCTCCCCATGTGGATCGGCGCGTTCGCCGACATCCCGCAGCCCCCCAGCCCTTTCCCCGCGGACGTCCGGCTGACCGCGGAGCAGACCGAAGAGGTCGTCACGGCCATCGGCAAGGCCCTCCAGGACGCCGAGCTGACGATCGACGAGCTGAGCGAGGCGGTGACCGAGGCGACGGGGCCGTGGGCCGCAGATCCCGTCATGCCCGCTTTCCAGGGCATGTGGCCGCGCTGGCGCCAGGCGCACGCTCTCGCCTCCCAGCGCGGGTTCCTCTGCCACGGCCCGAACCGGGGCCGCAAGGTCACCTACACCAGTCCGCGGCGCCACACGGACGGGAGGCCGCCGCTCGACGGCCGCACCGCCCGGGAACAGCTCGCCGAGCGCTATCTGCACGCCTACGGACCCGCCACGGCACAGGACTTCGCGCGGTGGCTGGGGGCGCCGCGCGCCTGGGCCGAGGAGGTCTTCCGCGACATGGAGGGCGGCGGCCGGCTCCAGCCGGCCGAAGCCGACGGCAGCCCGGCACGGGTGAACGCCGGCGACACGGAGTTCCCCACGGAGGCGCCTCGCGGTGTGCGGCTGCTGCCGTACTTCGACGCCTACGTGATCGCCTCCCGGCCGCGCGAGCGGCTCTATCCGGGTGCGGCCGCCGAGCGTGCCCTCGCACCCAGCGGCCAGGCGGGCAACTTCCCCGTGCTGCTGATCGACGGCGTCGTGGCCGGCGTCTGGCACCAGCGCCGCTCGGGGCGCACGGTCCACATCACGGTGGAACCCCTCACGCCGCTCACCGCCCGGCACCGGGCCGCGCTGGAGACGGAGGTGGAGCGGGTGGCGAACGTACTCGAAGGCAGGCCCGCACTGACCGTCGGGAAGGTCACCGTAGGCGCCCACGCCTGACGGGAACACCTATGAGGGCACGGCTCTGCGCTCGACCGGTGACAGTTCGGCGGACAGTTCGGCGGGTGCCGAAGTGTCCGTGGCGCATCATGGCCGCATGGAACGAGCGACGGAGCTCTCACATCCGCACGGGCAGTCCGCCCTCCCCTCCGGAAGGCAGCTCGCGGCGCTGGCCGGCCTGCTCGCCGACGGGACGCGCGCCGGCATCTGCCTGTGCCTGCTCGACGGCCGCGCCTGGACCGCGGGAGAGCTGGCACGGTCGGCGGGCGTGACGGCGGCGACGATGAGCGGGCACCTCGACAAGCTGGTGCGCGGAGGGCTGCTGGCCGAGACGCGGCAGGGACGGCACCGCTACGTGCGCCTCGCGGGGCAGCGGGCCGCGCGGCTCGTCGAGGGCCTGGCGGCACACGCCGGACCGCCGCCCGCGCCGCGCGGCCTGCGTGCCGCTTCGGCCGGTGCGGCGATGGCACGGGCACGCACCT
Organism: Streptomyces sp. TAA204; assembly: GCF_000424965.1. NCBI lineage: Bacteria > Bacillati > Actinomycetota > Actinomycetes > Kitasatosporales > Streptomycetaceae > Streptomyces > Streptomyces sp. TAA204. The sequence continues at coordinate 77,568 of NZ_AUKW01000022.1, read as the reverse complement.
GCTACGACCACCTCGCGGGCGCCCTGGGCGTCGCCGTCACCGACGCGATGCTGGACCGCGGCCTGCTGCGGCAGTCCGCCGGTCTCGCGGTGACGGATGCCGGGCTCGACTGGTTCGCGCGGCTGGGAGCGGACCTGTCGCCACGGCCCGGCAGCCGCCGTCCGGCGGCGCGCTCATGCCTGGACTGGACGGAACGCCGCCCGCATCTGGCGGGGCGGGCGGGGGCGGCGCTGTGCGGGTACGTCCTGGAGTCCGGATGGTGCGAACACATCGGCAGCGGGAGGGCGTTGCGGGTCACGGAAAGGGGCCGGGACGGGCTGGAGGAGCTGCTGGGGATGCGGACGCCGGAGAAGGACGGCGTATGAGCGCCGTGAGCGCGTACGAGACCTTCCGTGCGCTGCACCACGGCGACCGGCCCCTGGTACTGCCCAACGCCTGGGACCACGCGTCCGCGGCGGCCCTGCACCGGCGCGGCTTCGCCGCCGTCGGCACGACGAGCCTGGGCGTCGCGGCCGGGGCCGGCCTGCCCGACGGGGCCGGGGCGGCGCGCGCCGAGACGCTGGCGCTCGGGCGGGGGCTGGCGCGGCTGCCGGTGCCGGTCACCGTCGACATCGAGGGCGGTTTCGGCGACGATCCGGCGCACGTCGCGGAACTGGCGGCGGAGCTGGCGCGGGCGGGAGTCGCGGGCGTCAACATCGAGGACGGGCTTGCGGACGGCACCCTCACCGATCCGGCACGCCACGCGGCGAAGATCACGGCCGTCAAGGAGGCCGCTCCGGCCCTCTTCGTCAACGCCCGCACGGACACGCACTGGCTGGGTGCCGACCCCACCGTCCGGGCCGCCGTGAGCCGTTGCGCGGCATACGCGGCCGCCGGGGCGGACGGTGTCTTCGTACCGGGAGTCACCTCGCTGCACGACATCTGCGCGCTCACGGCGGAGGCCGATGCGCCGCTGAACGTGCTCCACTCCCCCGCCGGCCCCACGGGCGACGAGCTGGCTCAGGCGGGGGTGCGCCGTATCAGCCTGGGGTCGCTGCTCTTCCGTGCGGCGCTGGGGCGGGCGGTGGAGCTGGCCTGGTCGGTCGCGCAGCCGGGCGGAGGAGGTGCGGGCACGGCGTCGCGTATGCCGCCGGACGCACCGGGCTACGGTGAAGTGCAGGATCTGCACAAGGAGTTCGGCGGCGGGGGCAGCGGGGGCGGCGGTGCGTCGCCGGCCTCCCGTACGCCTCCGGCATGACCCGTACGGGCTCGCGGGGCCGGGGCCGGGAGCCGCTCCGACGTGAGCCGCTCCGGCTCCCCCGGTGCACCGGCCCGACACGGGAGGCGCCCGTCTGCGCGAAGCGGTCACCCTCGTCGCACCGCTGTGGCCGGGACATCAACGGCGGTTCGTGCCGGGTACGGTGGCGCTCCGGCACCCGGCAGCTGCGCGAGCCGGCCACGCGCGCCGGCCCTCACGGCAGGAGCCCGGCCGACGGCGGCCGACGAGGTGCCGGTGACGTCACCGGCGGAGCGGGAGGCGGTGCAGGCGCACGCCGCTGAGTTCGCCGCCGTCCACCTCGGCGGTCATGTACGTGCAGTACGGCTGGCGGCGGCGGTCCGTCGGGGAGCCGGGGTTGAGCAGCCTCAGGCGCCCGTCCTCCGTCGTGCTGTCCCACGGGATGTGGCTGTGGCCGAAGACCAGCACGTCGTGTCCGGGGAAGCGCTCGGCGCAGCGGCGCTCCCGTGCCTTCGCAGGCCCGGTCTCGTGGACCACCGCGAAGCGGAGTCCGCCGAGTTCCGCCTCGGCCACCTCGGGCAGGCGCGCCCGCAGTTCGGGTCCTCGTTGTTGCCGTACACGCCGATGAGCCGCCGGGAGCGGGACGCCGGTGGTGTCGGCGGTCAGCAACTGTCGCACCGTGACCGTGACCACCGTCATGGGGCGTTTCCGGCAGAGCGCCCGCGCCGGGGCGCGCGAATGTACCCGACGGCAACTGAGTAGCGGAGCTCAGGTGTTCCGGGACCGCGCTTCCTACCATCACCGGATGGCTGCGGACCGGAGAAGCACCGAACACGGCGAACAGCAGTGGCAAAGGGCCTGCATGGTGACTCTGCTGGTCCTCGTCGGCCTGACCGTTCTGGGGCTGTGGGGGATCGCCCGGCTGGAGAAGAGCCTGGACGGGTACGGGCAGTTGGAGAACGGCTCCGACGGAAGCGTGGCCGCCCCGCTGTCGGCCGGTGTCGCCGCGCGGTACGAGGACGGGCTGGAGGTGACCGTCGGCGAGCCTCGCCGGGAACCCGGTGGGCGCGCGCATCGGTTCAGCGTCACCTACGAGAACGGAACGGACGCCACGCTCTCTCCGGCAGCCGGCTCCGCCGATGAGAGCGTGTCGGAGTACGGAGACGCCGCCCTCGTCGTACGCGCCGGGGACCCCCTCGACGACACCGGGCCCGACGACGGAAGCAGGAGCGACTGGCTCAACGACGATCAGGTGGCCCACAAGCTCCGGAAACCCCTCGGCGAAGGCGAGAGCCTCACCGTGACGGTGCGGGTGGCGGGAGACACGAAGGGGATGGCGGTCACCGTCGAGCTGAATCCGCCGCCGGATCAGGGGTACCGGGATGCGGCGTACTGGAAGCTCACCCTGCGCTGACACCCGGGCCGGTCCGCCGGCCTTCGCCTCACGGCAGCACCGCTGTTCAGGGCAGCACCGCGATGCCGTCGAGTTCGACCAGGGCCTCCTCGTCCCACAGCCGGACGACGCCGACGAGAGCCATCGCCGGATAGTCCCGCTGTGCGTGGCGGCGCCAGATGCTGCCCAGCTCCCGCGCGTTCGCGCGGTAGGACGGCACGTCCGTGGTGTAGACGGTGACTCGCGCCAGGTCGGCGGGGCCGCCGCCCGAAGCGGCGAGGGCCGTCAGAAGGTTGGTGAGGGCACGCTCGAACTGGGCGGGGAGCGTGTCGCCCACGACGGTGCCCCGGGCGTCCAGCGCCGTCTGTCCGGCGAGGAGGACCAGGCGCGAACCGGTGGCCGTCACGGCGTGCGAGAAGCCCGCGGGCGGGGAGAGCTGGGCCGGATTGGTGCGCAGGAGATGGGGGCGGGCACCGGGACCGGGGCCCGGGGCGGTGCCGGGACCGGCGTCAGGGCCTGTCCCGGAGCCGGAATCCGAGTCGGGACCGGGGTCGGCGTCGGCGTCGGTCATCTGTAGAGCTCCTTCGCGATGATCGAGCGCTGCACCTCGCTGGCGCCCTCGTAGATTCGGGGGGCGCGCACCTCCCGGTAGAGGTGTTCGAGGAGGTGGCCGCGCTGGAGGGCGGCCGCGCCGTGGATCTGGACGGCCGTGTCGACGGCCTGCTGCGCTGTCTCGGTGGCCAGGAGCTTCGCCATGGCCGCGCGCCGGGCGATGTCCGCCTCGCCGCGGTCGTACGCCGAGGCGGCCGCGTAGACGAGCAGCCTTGCGGCCTCGACACGGGTCGCGGTCTCCGCCAACTGGTGCGAGACCGCCTGGAGATCGCGCAGCGTGCCGCCGAACGCCGGCCGCGTACGGGCGTGTTCGACCGCGGCGTCGAGCGCGGCCTGCGCCATGCCCGTCGCGAAGGCGCCGACACTCGGGCGGAAGAGGTTCAGGGTGCGCATCGCCACGCCGAAACCGCCGTCGACCTCTCCGAGCAGGTCGGCCCGGGTGACGGCTACGCCCTCGAAGTCCAGGGTGCCGATGGGGTGCGGCGAGAGCATCTCCAGCGGCCGGCCGGTCAGTCCGGGCCGGTCGCCGGGTACGAGGAAGGCGGTGACGCCGCGGGAGCCGGCGCCCTCGGACGTGCGGGCGAAGACGGTGCAGACGTCGGCGAAGGGCGCGTTGGAGATCCAGGTCTTGGTCCCGGTCAGCCGCCAGCCTCCGCCCCGGCCGTCCGGTTCGGCGCGAAGCGCGAGCGCCGCCGCGTCGCTGCCGGCGCCCGGCTCGCTCAGGGCGAAGGCGGCCACCGCCCGTCCCGAGGTCACTTCGCCCAGCCAGCGCTCCCGCTGCTCGTTCGTGCCCGCCAGTGCCAGCGGGCCCGCGCCCAGGCCCTGCAGGGCGAGCGCGGTCTCGGCCTCGGTGCAGGAGTAGGCGAGGGATTCGCGCAGGAGGCACAGGTCGAGGGCGCTCGCGGGGCGGCCGTCGGGCGCGAACAGGCGGGCGAGCAGGCCGAGTTCACCGAGCTCGGCGAGCAGTTCGCGGTTGATGCGGCCGTGCTCGCCGGCCTCCGCGGTCGGGCGCAGCCGCCGGGCGCCCATGGTCCGCAGCTCCTCACACCACTCCTGCTGCTCCGGTTCCAGTGCGAAGGCGGGCATCGGCCGGGCCTCCTCCCCATCGCCGTGTTTCAGGTCGGCCGCATCTGCTCTATCGCGGACCGTTGACTGTCGTCACCAACACGTTACGCTCAACGGCACGCCGGCGACACCGGCACTCCAGGTCCCGTCCGCACCCGGACGAAGACCGCAAGGGGGGCAGCCATGGAACTGAGCCCGTCCGCACACCTCGACACCTTCGCCCGGGACCACCTGCCCCCACCGGAGGAATGGCCGCGGCTGGTCTTCGACCGTCCCGGGCTGCGCTACCCGGAACGTCTCAACTGCGGCGCCGAACTGCTCGACCGCTCCGTGGAACGCTTCGGAGCGGACCGCCCCGCGCTCCGCTCCGACGACGGCGAGAGCTGGAACTACGGTGAACTGCGGCGCCGCACAGACCGCATCGCCCATGTCCTCACCGAGGACTTGGGCGTCGTACCCGGCAACCGCGTCCTGCTGCGCGGCCCCAACTCCCTCCATCTGGCGGCCTGCTGGCTGGCGGTGATGAAGACGGGCGCGGTCGCCGTCACTGTCGTGGCCGCGCAGCGCGCCCGGGAGCTGCGCACCGTCTGCGCCATGGGACGCGTCAGCCACGCCCTGTGCGACGTACGGTCGCTGGAGGAGCTGGAGAAGGCGGACGTGCCGGGGCTGAAGCTGACGGCCTTCGGCGGCGAGGCCCCCGATGACCTGCTGGCCCTGAGCGAGTCCCGGCCCGGTGCGTACGAGGCGGTCGGCACCGCCGCGGACGACGTCGCCCTGATCGCCTTCACCTCGGGCACGACCGGACAGCCCAAGGGCTGTGTCCACTTCCACCGCGACGTGCTCGCCGTCGCCGACACCTTCTCCGCGCACGTGCTGCGCCCGCAGCCGGAGGACCTCTTCGCCGGAAGTCCCCCGCTGGGCTTCACCTTCGGACTGGGCGGACTGCTGGTCTTCCCGCTGCGCGCGGGGGCGTCGGCGCTGCTGGGTCACTGGAGCGGTCCGGAGCAGATGCTGGCCGCGGTCGAACGGCACCGCGTCTCCGTGCTGTTCACGGCACCGACCGCCTACCGCGGGATGCTCACCCGGCTCGGCACCACGCCTCCGGGCCGCGAACGCCCCTACGACATCTCCTCGTTGCGCCGCTGCGTCTCCGCGGGCGAGAACCTTCCGGCCGCCACCTGGGAGTCCTGGCACGAGGCCACCGGGCTGCGGCTGATCAACGGCATCGGCGCGACGGAGATGCTGCACATCTTCGTCAGCGCCGCCGACGAGGCGATCCGCCCCGGCACGACCGGTCTCGCGGTCCCCGGCTTCGAGGCCCGGGTGGTCGAGGAGAGCCCCGAGGGCGCCCTCGTGCCCGTCGCCGACGGGGAGCCGGGGCTGCTCGCCGTCCGCGGCCCGGTCGGCTGCCGCTACCTCGACGACCCCCGGCAGCGCGAGTACGTCCGCGACGGCTGGAACATCACCGGCGATACGTACGTCCGCGAGGCCGGCGGCTACTTCCGCTACGTGGCGCGCGCGGACGACATGATCGTCTCGGCGGGCTACAACATCGCCGGACCCGAGGTCGAAGAGGCCCTGCTGCGCCATCCCGACGTGGCGGAGGCGGCGGTGGTCGGAGACCCCGACGAACTGCGCGGCCAGATCGTCACCGCCCATGTGGTCCTGCGCGACGGTGCGGCCGAAGGCAGCGGCAGGGCGGAGGAGTTGCGGGACTTCGTCGCCTCCGAACTCGCCCCGTACAAGAGCCCGCGGAGGTTCGTCTTCACCGCCGCGCTGCCGCGCACACCGACCGGCAAACTGCAGCGGTTCCTGCTGCGCGAGGCCACCCCGGCGTGACCGGCCGGGCAGCACATAGAGTGACCGCGTGAGCCAGCAGCCCCCCACCGTGCCCCGGCCGTCGCCGAGTTCGCTCATCCTCACCTTCTACGGAGCGTACGGGCGCGCATTCCCGGACGGCACGGTGCCGGTCGCCACTCTGATCCGCCTGCTGGGCACTGCCGGTGTGGACGCGCCGTCCGTACGCTCCGCGGTCTCACGGCTCAAGCGGCGCGGGCTGCTGAGCGCGGACCGGCCCGGCAGCAGGACGGCCGGATACGCGCCGACGGAGGCGTGCCGCCAGCTTCTCGACGACGGCGACCGCCGCGTCTACGCGCGGCCCGAGCCGGACGGCCGCTGGCTGCTCGCCGTCTTCTCGGTCCCCGAGAGCGAGCGGCGGCGCAGGCACGTCCTGCGCTCCCGGCTGGCCAGGCTCGGATTCGGCAACGCCGCCCCGGGCATCTGGATCGCGCCGTCCCACCTGGAGGCGGAGACCCGGCACAGCCTCGCCCGGCTCGGTCTCACCCCGTACGTCGATCTCTTCAGCGGTACCCACGAGGGTTTCGAGCCGACGGCGGACGCGGTCGCCCGCTGGTGGGACCTGGAGGCCCTGGCGGCGCTTCACCGCTCGTTCCTGCAGGTGCACGAACCGGTGCTGCGTTCCTGGTCGCGGCGCCGCCGGACGCCGCCGGAGGACGCCTACCGGGACTATCTGCCCGCCCTGGACGCGTGGCGACTCCTGCCGTACGCCGACCCGGGGCTGCCCCCCTCGCTGCTGCCCGCGGACTGGCCGGGTGAACGGTCCGCGGAGGTCTTCTTCGCGCTGCACGCCAGACTGCGGGACGCGGGACGCGAGCACGCGGTGGCGACGGCCTGAGCCCCGCGGCCCCCGCGGCCGCCGCGGCCGCCGGCCGCTCCCCGCGCACGTCCGCGCCCGCCGCCCTACGGTGGAGGCATGTACGCGCGCCGGCGCAAGCGCTACTTCGTGCTGATGACGACGTGCCTGGTGCTCTTCGTCAGCGCGTGGGCGTTCGTGCGCCTGTGGTCCGTTCCCGCGGCCATCGCGATGTGCGTGGTGGCGATGGTCATCCCTCCCGTGGCCGCCATCACCGGGAACCGGCGCGAGGCGGACGACCGCTGGTGGGACGAGGAGGCGGGAGGGCCCGGCAGCCGGAGTGACGGCGGCGGTCGGTAGGCGTCCTCCCGGGTCACAGCGCCAGACGGGGCCTGGGCGCGTCCGTGCGTCCCGTCGGAGGTGGGCGGCTGCCCGCCCGGTAGGGCTTCGGCCAGGGCGCGGCGGGGCCCTCGTAGCCCTGTTCGGCGGCGGCGTGCAGCGTCCAGTGCGGATCGTAGAGATGCGGCCTGCCCAGCGCGCACAGGTCCGCGCGGCCCGCCAGGATCAGCGAATTGACGTCGTCCCAGGAGGAGATGGCGCCGACGGCGATGACGGGCACGCCCAGGGCGTTGCGGATGCGGTCGGCGTACGGGGTCTGGTACGAGCGCCCGTAGTCGGGGCGTTCGTCGGGGACGACCTGGCCGGTGGAGACGTCGACGGCGTCGGCGCCGTGCTCGGCGAAGGCGGCGGCCACCTCCAGTGTCTCCTCCGGGGTGATGCCGCCTTCCGCCCAGTCCGTCGCGGAGATGCGGACGGTCATGGGCCGCTCGGTGGGCCACTGGGCGCGTACGGCGTCGAAGACCTCCAGGGGGAAGCGGAGCCGGGAGGTGATGCTGCCGCCGTAGGCGTCGGTACGGCGGTTGGTCAGCGGTGAGAGGAAGCTGGAGAGCAAGTAGCCGTGGGCGCAGTGGAGTTCGAGCAGGTCGAATCCGGCACGGGCCGCGCGCCTCGTGCAGACCGCGAACTGATCGCGTATGTCCGCGAGTTCGTCCTGGCTCAGCTCGTGCGGGACCTGGTTGACGCCGTCCCGGTAGGCCAGCGGGGACGGGGCGACGAGCGGCCAGTTGCCCTCGGGCAGCGGCTCGTCCATGCCCTCCCACATCACCCGCGTCGAACCCTTGCGGCCCGAGTGCCCGAGCTGGATGCCGACGGCCGCACCGTCGCCCGCGCCGTGCACGAAGGACGTGACGCGGCGCCACGCCTCCTCGTGCTCCGGCGACCAGATCCCCGTGCAGCCCGGGGTGATGCGTCCCCGCGGTGACACGCACACCATCTCGGTCATCACCAGCCCCGCTCCGCCGAGCGCCCGGGCGCCGAGGTGGACGAGGTGGAAGTCGCCGGGGGTGCCCGAGGCGTCCCCGGCGGAGTACATGTCCATCGCGGAGACCACGACACGGTTGCGCAGGGTCAGCCCGCGCAGCCGGAAGGGGGTGAACATCGGTGGTGTGCCCGGGGGCAGACCTGCCTCCGCCTCGGCCTGTGCGACGAAGCCCGGGTCGCGCATCCGCAGATTGCCGTGGGTGACGCGGCGGCTGCGGGTCAGCAGGTTGAAGGCGAACTGCCGGGGCGGCTGGCCGGTGCAGGTGGCCAGGTCCTCGAACCACTCCAGGCTCCCCCGGGCGGCACGCTGCGTGGACCGCACGACGGGACGGCGCTCCTCCTCGTACGCCGCCAGCGCGGCGTCGAGCCCGGGCTGCTCCTCGACGCAGGCGGCCAGCGCGAGGGCGTCCTCGACGGCGAGCTTGGTGCCCGACCCGATGGAGAAGTGCGCGGTGTGCGCGGCGTCGCCGAGCAGGACGACGTTCCCGTGCGACCAGCGCTCGTTGGTGACCGTGCGGAAGGCGATCCACTGGGAGTTGTTGCCGTACAGCCGCCGCCCGCCGAGGGTCTCGGGGAAGAGCTGGGCGCACCGCCCGGCGGAGGCGGTCTCGTCGAGCCCGTCCAGGCCGGCCGCGCGCCAGACCTCCTCGCGCGCCTCGACGATGACGGTCGAGGCGCCGGGCGATCCGCTGCCGGCGCGTTCGTAGGGGTAGGCGTGCAGTTGGAGGACACCGTGGCCGGTCTCGGCGATCTCGAAGCGGAACGCGTCCAGGGCGAAGTCGGCGGCCAGCCATATGTAGCGGCAGCGGTGCGTGGTCAGGCGGGGGCGGAAGACCTCGGCGAAGGTCTCCCGGGTAGCGCTGTGCACACCGTCGGCGGCCACCACCAGATCGCAGGCGGCGGACAGTTCGCCCGGCGGCGGCGCCTGCGTACGGAAGCGCAGCTCGACGCCCAGCTCCCGGCAGCGCTCGTGCAGAACGGCCAGCAGGCGCCGCCGTCCGAGCGCGGCGAAGCCGTGCCCGCCCGAGGTGAGAGTGCGTCCGCGGTGCACGATGTCGATGTCGTCCCAGCGTACGAACTCCCGCTGCAGCGCCGCGTACACGGCCGGGTCGGCGTGCTCGATGCCGCCGAGGGTCTCGTCGGAGAGGACGACGCCGAAGCCGAAGGTGTCCTCGGGGGCGTTGCGTTCGAAGACGGTGACGCTGCGGCCGGGGTCGAGGCGTTTGAGGAGCACCGCCGCGTAGAGGCCGCCGGGACCGCCCCCGACGACGGCGACACGCATGCCGTCCGTCTGCCGCGGCCCTCCGCCGGGGCCGGCCGGCCTCATCTCACTTCCCCTGCCACTTCGGTGGCCGCTTCTCGGTGAAGGAGGCGTGGAACTCGGCGTAGTCCTCGCTGTGCATCAGCAGTGCCTGGGTCGCCGCGTCCATCTCGACGGCTGCCGAGAGCGGAAGGTCCAGCTCCGCGGTGAGCAGCGTCTTGGTCTGGGCGAGCGCGAGTGCGGGGCCGTCGGCGAGCCGGCGGGCGAGCCGGGCGGCCGAGGCTGCGGCCTCGCCCTCGTCGGTCAACTGGCTGAGGAGACCGATGCGTTCGGCCTCCGGTGCGCGTACGGGCTCGCCGAGCATCAGGATGCGGGTGGCGTGGCCGAGGCCGACGACACGCGGCAGCAGATAGGCCGCGCCCATGTCGCCGCCGGAGAGTCCGACCTTGGTGAAGAGGAAGGAGAAGCGGGCGGTGGGGTCGGCGACGCGGAAGTCGGCGGCGAGGGCGAGCACGGCACCGGCGCCCGCCGCGACACCGTGGACGGCGGCGACGACGGGGAACGGCGCCTCGCGCAGCGCCCGTACGACCTGGCCGGTCATCCGGTTGAAGTCGAGGAGCTGCGCCGTGTCCGCCTCCAGCGTGGCGCCGATGATCTCCTCGACGTCGCCGCCCGAGCAGAACCCGCGCCCCTCCCCCGCGAGTACGAGCACGCGGGCGCCCCTCGTACGGGACAGCTCCGCGAGGAGGTCCCGCAGGTCCGCGTACGCGCCGAAGGTGAGGGCGTTGAGCCGGGCGGGGCGCGCGAGCGTGACGGTGACGACGCCGTCGTCCTCGGCGACCCGGATGTGCCGCCAGTCGCCGGTGGTGCGGGCGGAGCCGGTGTAGGGGCTCATACGCGCGCTCCCGGGTTTCCGCTCTCGCTCATGGGCTCGCTCACGGACCGGTCCTCCTTCGCGACGCCGACCACGTGAACGTATCACCGGTTCGTGACTGCCGTCACGGGTGCGCGATAGAGATGGGCCGCTGCGCGCACACGGCCCGCGAGGAGCCGCCGCGCCACCGACGTGGGAGGCTCGTACGCGGGAACGGCCGTGAGGTGAGGGGCAGATGGAGTTCGATCCGCTGGTACTGGTGCTGCTGGCCCTGTTCGGCCTGGCCGGCGGTATCGGCATCACGGCGGTGGGGCCCGGCGGGGTGCTGCCCACGATCGGGATGTTCCTGCTCACCGGGCTCTCCCCCGCGGGCGTCGCCGGCACGGCCATCGTCACCCATGTCGCCACCGGGGCCCTGGGCACCGCCGTCTACACGCGCTCCGGACAGCTCCGCGACCCGGCGACCCGGCGGACCGCACTGGTCCTCTCGGCCGCCGCCGTCGCCGGCACACCGGCCGGGGTACTCCTCAACACCCTTGTCAGCGGCCGGGGTTTCGCCGTTCTGCTCGCGGCGGCCGTCGCCACGACCGGCGTTCTGGTGTGGGTGCGGGAGAAGCGCGCCGCCCGCGCGGAGGAGAGCCCCGGCGGGGAACAGCACGCGCCTGCGGGCATGTCACCCTTCGCGGCGGGCGCCGTGGGTCTGCTGGTGTCGGTCGCGGCCGGACTCTTCGGCCTGGGCGGCCCGATGCTCAGCGTGCCCCTGCTGGTCGTCTGCGGCCTGCCGCTGCTGCCCGCACTGGCCGCGGCCCAGGCGCAGTCGGTGGTCGTCGCGAGCGTCGGCACGGCGGGTTACGTGCTGCACGGCTCCGTCGACTGGCAGCTCGCCGCCGTCGTGGGCGTCCCGGAGCTGGCGGGGGTCGTGATCGGCTGGAAGATCGCGCAGGCGGTCCCCGTACGCAGGCTCAAGTTCGCGCTCGCGGCGACGCTGCTGGCCCTGGCGCCCTATCTCGCCCTGCACGGCTGAGAGTTCGCACGCCGGCCGCTCAGGGAGAAGCCCGGAACGGAAGTTCAGCCGCCGGCCAGCGTGGCGACGAGCACCGCCTTGATGGTGTGCATACGGTTCTCCGCCTCGTCGAAGACCACCGAGTGGGCGGACTCGAAGACCTCGTCCGTGACCTCCAGCGAGTCCAGCCCGTGCCGCGCGTGGATCTCCCGACCGACGGCCGTGCCCAGGTCGTGGAAGGCGGGCAGGCAGTGCAGGAACTTCACGCCGGGATTGCCGGTGGCCCGCAGCACGTCCATGGTCACGGCGTAGGGCCGCAGCAGCGCGATGCGCTCGTCCCACACCTCCTGGGGCTCGCCCATCGACACCCACACGTCGGTGGCGACGAAGTCCGCCCCCCGCACCCCGGCGCCGACCTCCTCGGTCAGCGATATGCGGGCTCCGGTGCGCCCGGCGAGCGCTCGCGCCCGGGCGACGACCGCGTCCTCCGGCCACAGTTCGCGCGGCGCCACGATGCGTACGTCCATGCCGAGCAGGGCGCCGGTGACCAGATAGGAGTTGCCCATGTTGTTGCGGGCGTCGCCGAGGTAGGCGAAGCAGGTCTCGGTGAGCGGCTTGGCACAGTGCTCGGTCATGGTCAGGACGTCGGCGAGCATCTGGGTGGGGTGCCAGTCGTCGGTGAGTCCGTTGTAGACGGGGACACCGGCGAAGGCGGCCAGCTCCTCGACCACCGCCTGGGCGCTGCCCCGGTACTCGATGCCGTCGTACATCCTGCCGAGCACGCGTGCGGTGTCGCGCGCCGACTCCTTGTGCCCCAGCTGCGAACCGGCGGGGTCCAGGTACGTGGTGCCCGCGCCCTGGTCGGCCGCGGCGACCTCGAAGGCGCAGCGGGTGCGTGTGGAGGTCTTCTCGAAGACCAGCGCGATGGTGCGGCCCCGCAGCCGCTGCTGCTCGGCGCCCGCCTTCTTGGCCACCTTCAGCTCGGCGGCCAGATCGATCAGGTGACGGAACTCCTCGGACGAGAAGTCCAGTTCCTTGAGGAAGTGGCGGCCCGTGAGGTCTGTCGCCATGAGGGGCTCCTAGTGACTGGGCTCGGTGCTGTGCTCTGGAATTCTATACCGTTGCCCGAATCTCTATACAGGGAGGATGCGCCGTGGCCGGAGACGGGTGCCCGTGAGACCCCGTCTTCCACCCCCGCCTTCGACCCCGGACCCTGTCAGACCGGCTCCCGCTCCACCGGACAGCTCATGCACCGGGGGCCGCCCCTGCCCCGTCCCAGCTCACTGCCCGGGATCTCCAGCACCTCGATGCCCTGCTTGCGCAGATGGGTGTTGGTGGTGACGTTGCGCTCGTAGGCCAGCACCACACCCGGCTCGACGGCCAGCACGTTGCATCCGTCGTCCCACTGCTCGCGCTCGGCCGAGTGCACGTCCTGCGACGGTGTGAGCACACGGATGTGGTCCAGGCCGAGAGCCGCGGCGATGGCCCGGTGCATGTGCTCGGGCGGATGGTCGGTGACCTTCAGCTCGTACGCGCTGCCGCCCGGCTCGATGGTGTACGAGCGCAGCATCCCCAGCCCCTCGTACTGGGTGAAGGTCCCGCCGTCGACCATCGTCATCACGGTGTCCAGGTGCATGAAGGCCCGGCGCTTGGGCATGTCCAGCGCCACGATCGTGTGCGCGGAACCCGCGGCGAACAGCCCCCGGGCCAGCATCTCCACCGCCTGCGGCGTGGTGCGCTCACTCATGCCGATGAGCACCGCACCGGCCCCGATGACCAGCACGTCACCGCCCTCGATGGTCGACGGGTAGGCGCCCTGCCCTTCCGACCACACGTTGAAGTCCGGGCTGTCCGGGCCCGCGAAGAGCGGGTGGTGGTGGTAGATCGCCTCGAAGTGCACCGTCTCGCGCTGCCGCGCCGGCCAGCGCATCGCGTTGATGGAGACCCCGTCGTAGACCCAGGCGGAGGTGTCCCGCGTGAAGAGGTGGTTGGGGAGCGGGGCCAGCAGGAAGTCGTCCATCTCCATCACGTGGAAGCGGACCGAGGCCGGCTCGGCGTACCCCTCCAGGAACTCGCGCTTGGTCATGCCGCCCACCAGCGCCTCGGCCAGCTCCGGAGTCGGCAGCCGGTCGAACGCCTCGCGGAGATGGCCGGTGGCGAGCGGCCCGTACTCGTTCTCGTGGAAGACCCGGTCGAGTACGAGCGTGCGCGCCTCCGGGATGCGGAGCGTCTCCGCCAGCAGGTCACCGAAGAGGTGCACCGCCACGCCGCGGTCACGCAGCGCGTCCGCGAGAGCGTCGTGCTCCTGACGGGCACGGCGCACCCACAGCACGTCATCGAAGAGGAGCTCGTCCTTGTTCGTCGGCGTGAGCCGCTTCAGCTCCAGGTCGGGGCGGTGCAGAATGACGCGGCGCAGCCGCCCGGCCTCGGAGTCGACGTGGAATCCCATCCCTCCATCCTCGCCGAGGCCGACGAGGAGCGTGCCGTGATTGCGGAAGATCCCGGGCGGGTGTGTGACGGAGCGGTGCGTGCGGCGCGGGATGTGATGCCTCGCGGACGGGGCCGGGACGGCGTGCCCGGCGCGAAACGGCATGGTCGGCGCACCCCACGCACCCCACGCACCCCGCGCACCTGGCGTCCCCGCACGCCAATGAAGGAACGGCACCCGTGCGGGGCGAACCGCTACGTCCGGCCCAGCTCGCGGGACAGCTCCGCGACGGCCTGCGGACCCACGCGGCAGCACCCGCCGATCAGCCGTGCGCCCCGCTCCACCCACCCCCGCACCCACGAGGCGGGGCCGGCCTCCGGTGCGCCCGGCCGTCCCGCGGCGAAGGTGTCGGCGCCGCGCCAGGCACCCCGGGACGGGCCCGCCTCACCGTCGCCGGACACGCCCCGGGCCCCCCAGCTCTCCCCGCTGTTGGGATAGACGACGACCGGCTTGCCCGTCGTGGCCGCGGCCACCTCCACCGCGTGGTCGACGTCGACCGCGGCGCAGCAGTTGACGCCCACCGCGACGACCTGGTCGAGGCCGCCGGCCGCCGCGAAGGCTTCGGCGAGCGGCTGCCCGGCCCGGGTGCGCGGCCCGTCCACGGTGAAGCTCAGCCACACCGGAATGCCGCACCCGTCCGCGGCCCGCAGCAGCGCCTCGGCCTCGTCCACGTCGGGCACCGTCTCCAGGGCGAGCACGTCCGGCTCCGCCTCCGCCAGCGCGGCGATCCGCGGCGCGTGGAACGCGGCGAGTTCCCGCACGCTCAGCCCGTAGCGGCCGCGGTACTCGCTGCCGTCCGCCAGGACCGCGCCGTACGGGCCAACCGAGGCGGCGACCCATGCCCGTCCGCCGGCCGCCTCACGTGCCAGGGACACGCTGCGCCGGAAGAGGTCGGCCGCCTCCCGGCGGTCTGTCCCGTGCCGTGCGAAGCCCTCGAAGGACGCCTGGTAGCTGGCGGTGATGAGCACCCGCGCCCCCGCCCGTACGTACGCCGCGTGGGCGTTCGTGATCCGGCGGGGGTCGTCCGCGAGCAGGCGTGCGGACCACAGCTCGTCGCTCAGGTCGCAGCCCTGGGCCTCCAGCTGGTCGGAGAGCCCGCCGTCGAGGACGAGCGGCGGGCCGCTCGCGAGCGCCGCTTCCAGCGGGACGCCGGGGCCCGCAGGGACTCCGGGGCGCGCCGGAGGGCCGGGACGTGTCACGACAGCTGCGTCCGCACCTGTTCGGAGATGAGCCGGAGGTGGTCGAGGTCGTCCAGGTCGAGGATCTGCAGATAGACGCGGGAGGCGCCCGCCTGTTCGTACCGCCCGATCTTGTCGACGACTTCGGCGGGCGTACCGGCCAGCCCGTTCTCTTTCAGCTCTCCCACCTCGCGCCCGATGGCCGCCGCCCGGCGGGCGACTTCGGCGTCGTCCCTGCCGACGCAGGCCACCAGCGCGTTGGAGCACACCAGATCCTCGCCGCGGCGCCCGTGCTCCTCGGCCGCTGCCCGTACGCGCCTGAACTGGGCCTCGGAGTCGGCGAGCGAGGCGAAGGGGATGTTGAACTCGTCGGCGAAGCGGGCGGCCAGTGCGGGGGTGCGGACCTTCCCGTGGCCGCCGATCAGCACCGGCACCTTCGGCTGGGCGGGCTTGGGCAGCGCGGGCGAGTCGCTCAGCCGGTAGTACCTGCCGTCGTAGCCGAACCTCTCCCCGGCCGGTGTCGACCACAGGCCGGTGATGATCTCCAGCTGTTCCTCCAGCCGCCCGAACTTCTCCTTGGGGAAGGGGATTCCGTACGCGGCGTGCTCCTGCTCGAACCAGCCCGTACCCAGGCCCAGTTCGACCCTGCCGCCGGACATGTCGTCGACCTGTGCGACCTGGATGGCCAGCGGGCCGGGCAGCCGGAAGGTGGCCGCCGTCATCAGGGTGCCCAGCCGGATCGTGGTGGTCTCACGGGCCAGCCCGGCAAGCGTGATCCAGGCGTCGGTCGGGCCCGGCAGCCCGTCCGCGTCGCCCATGGCCAGATAGTGGTCGGACCGGTAGAAGGCGTCGAAGTCCAGCTCCTCGGCGGCCTTCGCCACCCGCAACAGCGTCTCGTAGCTCGCCCCTTGCTGGGGCTCGGTGAAAATGCGCAGCCTCATGGGTCATATCTTGCCTCCCGTCTCCTGTCTCCCGCCCACGGCATGGCGCGGCGTGGTGCCGCGCCGTGCCGGGTGGCGTCTCCGGGTGCGGCCCGGCGCCTGGCGGCCGCCGCCCCGTCCCGGGCCGGTCAGGCCGCTCCGCCGTACTCCTGGAGTTCCAGCCGGCGCAGGATTCCCGAGACACGGTCCCCGGTCTCGTCGGCGGCGTCGATCGCTTCTATGCAGTGCCAGTACAGCCCTTCCTCCTCCGCGGAGACGGCCACGCCGACCAGTGCCTCGGCCGTCTCGGCCAGCAGCCCGCACAGGTCGAGCAGGGCCGCACGGGGGTCCTGGACCTCGGACAGCCGGGCGGCGCGGTCACGGCGGGCACGCGGCGCGGGAGCCTGGACGTCCGCGGCGCGCGGGCGGTTGCCCGTCTCGCTCAGTACGAGCGCCTCTGCGCGCACCAACTGCGGGCCGTTGTGCGCGAGATGACCGCCGACAGCCACGGCGAGCGCTTGCGCCTGCCACGCCTCGGCGACGACCTCGTGGACGAATCTGCACTCCGCGAGCGCGTGCCGGGTGGCCTTGATGAGATGCACCGCATCCAACTTCACCACCTCCCTTCAATGGTTCGCTACTCTGAGTGACCATCAAAGGGCTGACAAACCAGGGAGTTTGGGAAAACTATGGACAACTCGCCCTGTGTGGACACGGTCCTCACTCCATAGAGTGACCGCTTCCGGTCGCCGGGAAACGCTTCTCGTTCCGTTCGATCTTCGCGGCAAGCGCTTCCAGGGCGTCGATCCCCAACACCTCGCAGAACTGGAGGAGATACGAGAACACGTCGGCGACCTCGTCCTCGACCCGGTGCGCGGACTCCGGCCGCGCCATCACACGGGCGGATTCCTCGGGCGTCATCCACTGGAAGATCTCCACCAGTTCGCCCGCCTCCACGCTGAGCGCGGCGGCGAGGTTCTTCGGCGTGTGGTACTGCCCCCAGTCGCGGGCCGCGGCGAACTCGGCCAGCCTGCGCTGCAGTCCGGCGACGGTGACGGCCGGAACCTCGGGAGAGGAGCAGGCGGGGGGTGCCGAGGACGAAGGATATTCACTCACCCCCCAGGTCTACCAGGCGGACCCCCGAGGCCCACCACGCGGACTCCCGGCACCCGTCCGGACTTCCCCTGCGCCTCCGCCGCCGCGGCCCCGCACCGCCGGCGTACCCGGGAGGCGTACCCGGCCGCGCTCGCCCGTCCGCACCGTGCCCCTGGTCCCGGAAGCCGCGGCCGCACTGTCAGGGATGGCCCGTCTGGCCCAATGCCCAGGGCCGTACCAGTCGTTAGTCACGAGGTGACACCCGTTGGGAGGGGAGCTGTGGAGAAGAGTCAGCGGCCGGGCCGTGGCGTCGCGGTGGACCTTGCGGAGGGCTTCGGCGAGCGGATGCTCGGCCAGCTCCTCGACCGGGCCCACGAGATGCCGCCGCAGCTCATCGCTCCTCTGGTGGCCGAGGAGATCCACAGGATCGGCGGGCGGGACGTGTCGATCTTCCTGCAGTGCTACGAGAAGCTGGAACTGGTGCCCCTGCCCGGCAGGGGCCTCGTCATGGGCGACGCCCTCTCCATCGACGACTCGCTGGCCGGTGATGCCTTCCTCGGGATGATCGCCGTCGAGGAGCCGCGCGCCGACGGCGTCCGGATGTATCTGCCGCTGCTGGACGGCAGCGACGAGATCGGCGTGATGACCCTCACCCTCGACGCTGTCGGGGACAACGACCGGCGGCTGCTGCGGCGGCTGTCGGGCCTGGTGGCCGACATGCTGGTCACGAAGAACAACTACACCGACCAGTTCTTCGTGGCCCGGCGGCGCAGACCGATGGACCTGGCCGCGGAGATCCAGTGGTCGCTGCTTCCTCCGCTGTCGATGAACACCCCGCAGGTGGAGATCGCCGGAATGCTGGAGCCCGCCTACCGGGTCGCCGGGGACAGCCTGGACTACGCCCTCAACGACGACGTGCTGCACCTGGCCGTCATCGACGCCATGGGGCACGGACTCAACGCCTCCGTGCTGGCGACCGTCGCCATCGGCGCGTACCGGCACGCACGGCGGGCCGACGTCGGACTGGCGGAGCTGTACTCGTTCATGGACAGGGCGATCGACGACCAGTTCGGACCCGACCAGTTCGTGACGGCGCAGATGATGCGCCTGAACATCAGCACGGGACGACTGCTGTGGGTCAACGCCGGCCACCCGGCGGCGCTGCTGATCCGCGACCACCGGGTCGTCAGGATGCTGGAGACGCCGGGCACTCTGCCGGTGGGCTTCGGTGGCGACACCCCGCGCATCTCCTCCATGCAGCTCCAGCAGGGCGACAGGGTGCTGTTCTACACGGACGGGGTGGTGGAGGAACACAGGGCGGGCGAGGAGCAGTTCGGCGAGGAGCGCCTCATCGAGATCATCCATCGGGTGAGCTCCCTCGGGCGGGGAGTGCAGGCGACGGTGCGCGACCTGTCGCACACGCTCAAACACGAGCGAGGCGGGACGACGAGCGACGACGCGACGCTCTTCATGACGGAGTGGCGCGGCGGCAGCGCGGACCACCTGGCGACGGTGGATTTCTAGCCGCGACCGTCGGCGCGGGCGACCCCCCACCCCGGTTTCGATCATCATTGCGATCGCTAACCGAGGCGGCCTCGACAGACCTCCGGACGGGCGGAGGGACGACGCGGGAGCCGCCTGCGCCCTCCGTCCCGGCAGGCAGCGGGGGTGGCCGGCACGAGGGCGATGTATGCGCTTCCGTGAGTCGGGGCGGGGCCGGGGGCCGCTCTCAGAATAGCTCTCGCAATTCTTTCGCCGCGATCACGGAAATGACACCCGGAAGGGCAACCGTATTCGGCCCCATTCGCCCCTTCCCACGGTTCTCGATCATGACAGAAGTCACCTTCGTTTATCGAATCGTGACCTAAAAATCACACGTTCACCTATATTCACCGGGCCATGGCGGCTGCTAATTCTGGGTTGTTCTCGTCCCCCACCTTCGGAGAAGACAACTTCATGCGCGCTCTAAAGCTGCTGTTCGCCACGCTGCTGGCGTTCGTGGCCGTGGCCACCATCGCACCAGGGGCACAGGCGGCCGAGGGTAAATATGTCGCTCTGGGAGATTCCTACACTGTCGCGGTAGGAACGAGGTCGTACGACAACCCGGACGACGAGTGCCGCCGCGGACCCACCTCCTACACCAGGCTGTGGGCGGCGGCCAACCCCAATGTCGACTTCGTGGAAGCGGCCTGCTCCGGCGCGACCACGGACGACATCATCAACACCCAGGTAGGTTCGCTGACCGCGGACACGTCCCTGGTGACACTGCAGGTCGGCGGTAACGACGTCGGTTTCGTCGACGTACTGATGAACTGCATCCTCACCACGGACGACGCCGACTGCATCGCCGGGGTCGACGCCGCGAAGGCGGCGGCGACCAGCACCCTCTCCCCGGCGCTTTCCAAGACGTACTCCGCGGTCCGTGCGGCGGCACCGTCAGCGAAGGTCATTGTCGTCGGATATCCGCGGCTGTACACAATTGGAGGTGACTGCGGCATTCTCGGCCTCAGCGACCAGGAGCGGAGCGCACTGAACTCCGCTGCCGACACGCTCGCCGAGGTCATGGCCGCGCGTTCGGAGGAAGCGGGATTCACTTTCCTCGACGCGCGTCCGGTTTTCGACCCCCACACGATCTGCTCCGGCGGATCCGAATGGGTCACCAGCCTTGAGTGGGACAAGCTGAACGAGTCCTACCACCCGAATGTCGAGGGTCACCGGGACGGCTACCTCGCCGCTCTCAACCCCCACATGGGCTGACCGGTACTCCCGCCGCGGTCCGGCGGGGCAGAAGGGCGTCCGCCGTATTCGGCGGGCGCCCTTCCTGTGCTTCCCCCGCCGGCCTTCGCAGTCGTGCCTGCCCCGGCCCTCACCGTCCCGCTGCCCCTTGCCTTTCCCGCTGCCGTTCCCGCTGCTGTTGCTCCTGCGATCGTCGGGTTCCGCGATCGACCGGTTCCCGGGAAGGTGGCCGGGGAGTCCGGGGCCGGGCCCGGCGTCCGGTGCCGGTACGGCCGCCGACCCGGCGTACGGGTCACCCGGTCACCCGGTCACAGGTCATCGGCGTTTCACCGTGCGGCCTGGGCCAGTTCGTCGGACGGGCCGCCGTCCTCGCCGACCAGCATCTGTGAAGCGGCGAGTTCACGGTAGAGGCCGTCGGACTCCACCAGTTGCTTGTGGCTGCCGAGCGCGCGTATGTCGCCGTGCTCCATCACCACGATCTGGTCCGCGTGGGTCACCGTGGACAGCCGGTGAGCGATGGCGATGACGGTGCACCGGCGGGCGGCCTGGTCCACCGCCTCCCGGAGGGCCTGTTCGTTGCGCGCGTCGAGCTGCGCGGTGGCCTCGTCCAGCAGCAGCACCTGCGGCTTGCGCAGCAACGCCCGTGCGATGGCCAGCCGTTGGCGCTCACCGCCGGAGAGCGAGACACCGCGGTTGCCGACCTCGGTGCGCAGGCCGTCGGGAAGCCTTTCGAGCAGCGCGTCGAGGCGGGTCACGCGCAGCGCCTCCGCGATGTCCGCCTCCGAGGCGTTCGTCGCCGAGTACTTGAGGTTGTCCTCCAGCGTGCCCGCCATCACCGGGGAGTCCTGCTCGACGTAGGCGATGCGTCTGCGCACCTCGGCGCGGCGCATGGACTCGATGTCCACGCCGTCGATGATGATCCGGCCCGCCGTCGGGTCGTAGAAGCGCTGGAGCAGGGCGAACATGGTGGTCTTGCCCGCTCCGGAGAGCCCGACCAGCGCGGTCTGGGTACCGCCGGGGATGGTGCAGGAGATGCCCTTCAGCGCCGTGCCGCGACCAGGATAGGAGAAGCGCACGTCCCTGAACTCGATGGTCGGCGGGGTGTCCTGGCCGACCGGCTTCAGCTTCATCGTCGAGGAAACCTCCTCCCGGAGACCGGGAGCGGGGGCGGGAGCGCCCTGACCGTGCACACCGGGGACGTCCGGGCTCCCGCCGTTCGCGCTCTGAGTGTCCGCGCCTGCCGGCAGCCGCGGCATCTGCTCCGCGGGCGCCTCCTCCAGGGGGGCCTCGTCCACGTCCGCCTCGACGCCCATCCGCTTGATCTGCTCGATACGGCCGACGGCGCCGAGTCCCTGCTGGAGCATTCCCAGCCCGGCGACGAGCGAGCCGATCGGGCTCGCCAGGTAGAAGACGTAGAGCAGGAAGGCGATCAGCTGGGGCGTCTCCAGGTCCCCGGACGCGACCAGCGCGCCGCCGACACCGAGCACGGCGAGGAACGCCGCCTGGATGGAGACGCCGGAGAGGATCTTGACCAGAGCCACGTAGCGCGCGCCCACCAGGCCCGCCTGGTAGGCGCCGTCGATCGCCTTCTCGGCGACCTCGGTCTCCCGGTCCTCGGCCCCGTTGGCCTTCACCGTGCGGGCGGCACCGAGCGTACGGTCCAGCGCGGAGCCCACGGCGCCGATCGACTCCTGCGCACGGGAGACGGCCTTGCGGATACGGGGCAGGATGCCGCCCATCACCAGGCCGACGGTCACCAGCACGCCCAACGTCACACCGAGCAGGCCCATATGGACGACACCCATGAGGACGGCAGCGCCCATGATGCTGAGCACGCCGTTGGCGATCATCACCAGCCCCTCGGTGGCGGCGTTCTGCAGCAGGGTGCTGTCGGAGGTGACACGGGCGATGAGGTCACCGGGCGGCCGGCGGTCCAGTTCGGGGATGCGCAGCCGGATCAGCCGGAACACGAGGTCCTGCCGCACGCGCCGCACCACTCGCTCGGACGTGCGCTGCTGCCACCACGACTGCAGCCCCGTCAGCCCGGCGCCGGCCACGACCAGCCCGCCCAGCACGGTGACCGGCCCGGCAACGTCGCCGCCGTCCGCGAGGGAGTCCAGCACCTGCTGCGCCACCAGCGGCTGCGCCAGGCCGGCGCCGCTGGCCCCGAGCACCAGCAGCAGTGTGGCGAACAGCACGAGACGGTGCGGACGCGCGTACCCCATCAGCACCCGCAGCGGGGCCCGCTTACGGTGGTCGATCCGCAGGATGCTGGCCCTGGGGTGCCCGGCGCGGCCGGGCCCGGCCGGATACTGCGGTGGCGCGGGTCGGGCCTGGGAGCCCTGGAAGAACCCGAAGGGCTCGTGAGTTCCGGGAGCCGTCGTCATGTGGGTGTCCTGGATTCCTGGGTCGCGGATCGAGGGTCGCGGGTCGGAGGTCTCGGTCGGGGGCGGGCGTCGGGGTGGGAGTCGGGGTCGGGCCGGGAGCCCGGTCGGGGTCGCTCGCGGTCGCCGTCGGTTCAGCCCGCCGCCCGGACGTCCGCTGTCGCCGCGGCGATACGGTCGAGGTGGTCGGCGGCGGCGGGCACGCCTCCCGCCTCACGGAACGAGCGGGCTATCCGCTCGGCCGCGGCCTTGTGGCCCCCTTCCGGGCCGAGTACGGACTCGATCGCCGTGGCCAGACGCGGAGCGTCCACGCGGTTGAAGCGGACCCGCACACCCGCGCCCGCGTCGACGACCTGGCCGCTGACGATGGGCTGGTCGTCGCGGATCGGGGCGAGCACGAGCGGTACGCCGTGCCACAGCGACTCGCACACCGTGTTGTGGCCGCCGTGGCAGACGACGGCGTCGAGGTGCGGAAGCAGGTCGAGTTGGGGCACATACCGGCGTACGAGCACCCCGGGGGGCACCGTCAGCCCGTCGAGCACGCCGCCCGCGTCGACGACGACGCCCTGCACCGTCTCGCGCAGCGCGTCGAGTGCCTCGACGGCCTCACCGAGGAACCGGCCGCCGGTGTCGAGGTTGGCGGTCCCCAGCGTCACCAGCACCTTGCGGCGTCGCGGGTCGAGCTGGGAGAAGGGGAAGTCGCACCGGGTGGTGCGCGGGGCGATCGCGGGACCGACGAGCCGTACCTCGTCGTGGGGCAGCGGCGCGTCCCCGATCAGCTCGCGTCCCGTGAAGGCGATGATGCCGTGCGGGGAGAAGCGGGGGTCACCGTCGCACGCCGGGTCGCCGAAGTCCTCGCGCATGGAGGTGAAGAGGCCGAACAGCCATGCCTCCACCTTCGGCATCGACGAGAGCGGGTCGGTCAGCTCGGCCGAGGTCGTCAGGGAGGTCACGTACGGGATGCCGCGGCGCTCGGCCACCAGCGCGCCCGCGACGGCGTGCTGGTCGCTGACGACGACGTCCGGTGCGAAAGCGTCGATCGCGGAGTCGACGCCGGGCGCCATCAGCCTGGCCAGGGGGAGGAAGAAGTCCTCCCAGAGGAATCGGAACGCGGCCGGTCCGGTCATCTTGGGCGGCCTGCTCAGTCCGGCGTCCGGCATCTTCGTCTCGAAGACGACGGCGTCCTCTCCCGCGAGTCCCCGGACCTGCTCGGCATAGCCCGCCCACGCCACGCGGTGCCCGCGGCGGGCGAGTTCACCGGCCACCCCGAGCAGCGGGTTGATGTGCCCGACGAGCGGGGGGACGACGAACAGGAAGCGAGTCACCGTACTGCCTCGGCCAGTTCGTGCTCGCGGACCCAGTCGAGCAGGATGCTCATCGTGTCCTCCGTGCGCTCGACGAGGACGGAGTGGCCCTGGTCCGGCAGTACGACGGTACGGCAGCGCGCCAGCTTGGCCTCCAGCTCGGGCACCTGGGCGGAGAGTCCGGACTCGTCGCCGAAGATCGCCAGCAGTGGGCAGCCGATCGCCGAGAGGTCGTCGTCGATGACGCGCCCGGCGGGGACGTCGTCGGCCAGCGTGGTGGTCTGCAGGATGCGGCTGGCGTTGCGCGAGAGACGGGCGGTGTGGGCGCCGTGGTTGTCCTTGATCCAGCCGATGACCTCCTCGTGCCTCAACTGGTTCTTGGCGTCGGTGAGTCCCTCGGCCATGTGCCCGGTCCACACGGCGACCGGCGGCTCGGACTCGATCATGGTGACGGTCGCGATGCGGTCCGGATACCAGGCGGCGGCGGCCGAAGCGATCGTGCCGCCGAAGGAGTTGCCCACGACGTGTACGCGCCGGCGCTCGCCGAGAGCGTCGAGCAGCCCGACGAGGTCGTCCACGAAGGACTCCAGCCGGTAGCCGGTGCGCGGCCTGTCGCTGCGGCCGTGCCCCCGCAGGTCGTACATGATCACGTCGATGCCCTGTGCGGCGAAGGCCGGGCCGAGGGTGAAGTAGTAGCTGGCCAGGCTGTCGGTCAGCAGGCCGTGCACGAACACCACGACGGGGGGCTCGCCCTGGTCCTCACCGCGTCCGGCGGCGGGGAGGCGCTGCACGTGAGTGCTGATCTCTCCGGTGCGTATCTTCATCGGGATCAGCTCACTTCCGTGGCGCGCAGCGAGTCCACGACATGGTCGACAAGCTGTCCGACGGTGAGCGCGATGATCTCGTCGAGTTCGAGGTCGCCGACGAACTCGGCGAAGTTGACCCGGTCCCCGTAGTGTTCGCGCAGTGAGCCCGACAGCGCCACCAGGTCGATGCTCTCCAGTTCGAGGTCGTCGTGGAACGTGGTCTCGCGGGTTATCTCGGCCTCGTCGAGCCCGTACTCCTCCAGCAGCGTGCGCAACATGCCGGCGATGTCCGCCAGCACAGCCCCCGGATCGGTCCCCAGCGGCGCGTGCCCTTGCGGCTGCGCCGTCGCGAACCCGGTCGCGTCAGTGGTCATCTCGTACTCCTGTTTCGTCGTAGGCGGCCGTCCACGCGACCACGTACCGCCGCTCGGGCAACCCCGGCGGATTGGATGTTCCTCGAACCCGCACGTCGTACGGTTCGCCCCCGTACATCACCCGGAGCCGGTCGGTGTCCGCCGCCACCACTCGGTAGTCGGACGGACGGCCCCTCAGTCCGGTGCCCCGCAGCTTCGCGACAGCCTCCTTGGCCGCCCACATCCGCGTGAACCAGACCGTCTCACTGTCCACGCCGGACTCCGGGGAAGCGTCGGCCAGCCCGCGCAGCAGCGTGAGTTCCTCCTGCCCGCATGCGGCCTCGACAGTCGTACGGGGCCGCTCCGCGACCTCCTCGATGTCGATGCCGCACGGTCCGCGCCGTGCGATGGCCACTCCGCTCTCACCTCGGTGCGCGATGGAGACGACCAGGTCGTCGCCGACCGCGCGCCCGTGCACGCCCTGTACGAACGGCCGTCCCTCCTCGTCGTTGCCCACGGCGACCTCGGCGGGATAGATGTCGCCCGCGCCCTCCTCCCACAGCAGGGCGCGTACCGCGTCCTTGGCGGCGATCCGGCCGAGGAGGAACTGCCGCCTGCGTACGGGCGGGAGTTGGGCATAGCCCGTACGCTCCGCGCCGCCGAGGACGTTGCGCATCATCAGCTCGCGCGTCGCCAGGTCCGGCCAGCGCTCGTGGACCAGCGACCAGCCTTCGGGCTGCTGTGCCGAGAGGGTGTTGGAGCCGGGGAAGCGGTCCACGGCGCGGATTCCGGGGTCGGTGTCGAAGCGGCGGTCGGTCCAGCCCTTCAACTCGGCCCACACGCGGCCCTCGTGGATGAGCTGCATGTCCGCCACGAGCGTGCTGTCGGTGACATCGGTGATGCGGATGGCGCAGGTGAGGCGCTCGCCCACGCCCGGTTCGGGACCGTGGAAGCGGATGTGGTCCATGCTCACGGGGAAGACCGTGGTGCGCTCGGTGAGCGTCGCCATGATCCAGTACCCCAGGAGCTGGCCGACGTTGTCCAGCAGCGATCCCGGTGCCTCCGGTGCGGTGAGCTCGCCCCGTACGTGGCGCTCGCCGATGGCCGTCAGTTCGCTGACGCCCTGGAAGCGCGGGCCGTGGAACATCCACCGCTCGGTGTAGAGCTGCTCGGCGCGCATGTCGGGGACGCGTTCGGCCGCCGTCCCCGCGGGCCAGGGCTGCGGCGGCGGATCGTGCGCCGCCGCGAGTTCGACGACCGCGCGCGACGATCCGGTCAGGCCCACCTCTACCCGATCGGGTGCCAGCCTCCGCACGGTCACCGGGACGTCGACGGAGGGGATGGCCTCGATCCACTTCAGCAGCCGCACCTCCCGCACGCCCACGGCACGCATGCCGGGCACGGCGCGTTCGGCGATCTCCATGAGGTGCCTGATGACAGTGGTGGCGGGGACGATGGGCCAGCGGTCGGCTTCGTCGGGCCAGCCCGGCCGCTGCCGGAAGAAGCAGTGGTCGAGGAGGTAGGGCATCTCCTCGACGTCGACGCGCAGCACGGACGGCACGTCCGGGGACACCCCGCCCGCGTCCGCGGTGCCCGCCGTTTCCGGCGGACCGGCCGCGGCGGGGGCCTCCCGCCGGGGGACCGGGGCGGACCGGTCACCGCCGTGCGGCGCAGAGCCGCCCGAGCCGTGCGCGGGAGCCGCACCGGAACGCGGCGCGGCGGGACGCCTGACGCCGGAGCGCGCGGGCAGCTTCCCGCGCCGGGCTCCTGCACCGATGAGGTCGGCGGCGGCGGACGCCGTGTCGTTGAGCAGCGCGGAGAGTTCGGCCGCCAGCGGGTCACGCGAGGCGGCCCGGTCGAGCCGTGCCATCGACGCCGAGTCGGGCGCGGCCCCCGAGGGCGCGGCCCCTGCGGCAGCGGGAGCGGGAGCGGACGGTGTACCCGCCGCGTCCGGGGTGGCTGTTGCCGCCGTCCCCGAGAGCGTCCCGCGCATCCGCTCCGGCAGCGAGACCAGCGCTCCGTCCAGGTCGAGCCGGACACCGGGGCGTGCCGTACGGGCCGGTGCCGTTCCCCCGGCGCTTCCGGCACGCGGTGCGCTCGCACCGTTCGCCGTACGTGCTGCGGGAGCAGGCCCGATCAGCGGTTCGACGTCCGGCTGCGCACCGTCCACCCACAGCGCGGTGACCACCCTGCGCAGCTGCGCGAGGCTGTCCCTGCTGCCCGCGTGGGCGGAGACGACGAGGTGGTCGCGCCCGGAGAGGGTGTCGTCGATGAGGGAGCCGAGCTGACCGGCGCCGAGCTGGATGAACGCGCGGTGGCCGGCGTCGTGCATCGCGGAGATCATCAGCCGGAACCGCACGGGTTCGAGCAGGTGCCGTACGAACAGCTCCCTCACGGCGGCCGGGTCCTGCGGGTAGGGGGAGGCGGTGGTCGCCGACCACACCGGCGTCGTCTGCGGGTGCAGGGTGTAGCTCTCCGCCGCGCTGCGGATCGGGCCGAGGTAGGGGGCGAGCATCGGGGTGTGGAACCCGGAGCGGAACGGCAGGACCTGGCAGATCACTCCGCGGGCCCGCAGGCTCAGCACGATGTCGGTGACCTCGGCCTCCGGGCCGCAGATCATCGACTGGTTGGGGGCGTTGTCGTGGGAGAGCACCACGTCGTCGCGTCCGCCGAGTTCCGCGAGGACCGCGTCGGCGGGCATGCCCAGGACGCCGAAGACCGCGCCGGGCACGCGCAGCGCGTCCGGGTCGAACTGAGCGAGGAAGGCGTCGACCTCGTCGGCGGCGTGGATTCCGCCGCAGGCCATGGCCGTCCACTCCCCCACGCTGTGCCCGGCGACCGCGTCGGGGACGACGGCGAGCCTGCGCAGCGCGGCGTCCAGCACTCTGCCGAGCTGGAAGACGGCGGCACCGTGGCGTCCGACGTCACCCACCCGCGCGTCGTCCCCGCCGTGCGGCCACTCCAGTCCGAAGCGCGCGGCCAGTTCGGCGACGCGGGGGTCGAACTCGGCCTCCAGGCCGGGGAAGACGAACGCGGTACGTCCGCCCGCGGCACCGAGCATCGGCTCGGGGCTGAACCACACGTCGCTGCGGCCCCGCCACGGGGCGCCCTTGCCCACCGCCTTGCGGGCCAGCTTCAGGCGGCGCGCGGTGGGGTCGACGATGCCCAGCCGGCACGGCAGCCCGGTCCCGGCACGTTCGTCGAGTCCGGCGGCGAGCACCGCGGAGTCGTCGGAGTCCAGCTGGGACGCCAGCGCCTCGGGGGTGTCGGCGGCCAGCCGCAGCACCCTCTCCGGCTCCGTGACGGTGGTGCGTGCCGTGCCCCCGCCGGGCTGCTGCGCGGTGCCGGCCGTGGACGCGGTCTGCCGTGCCGCGGCCGGGCGGGTGGCGGGTGCCTCCAGCACGACGTGGGCGTTGATCCCGCCGAAGCCGAAGGCGTTGACGCCCGCTCTGCGCGGTGCGCCGGACTCCGGCTGCTTCCAGGGACGGGCCGTGGCGAGGGGCGCGAACTGGGTACGGGTGAGAGCGGGGTGCGGGTCGTCGCAGTGCAGCGTCGGGGGCAGCACACCGTGGTGGACGGCGAGTGCCGCCTTGATGAGCCCGGCGACTCCCGCGGCCGGCATGGTGTGCCCGATCATGGACTTCACCGAGCCGATGGCTGCGGGCGCGGAGGTCTCGCCGCCGGGCGGCCCGAAGACCTCGGCGAGCGTGGTCAGTTCGGCCTCGTCGCCGGCGGGGGTGGCGGTGCCGTGCGCCTCCAGCAGTCCGATGGCGTCCTCTGCGCGCGGGTCGAGCCCGGCGGCGTCCCACGCCTGGCGCACCGCGCGTACCTGGCCGCCGGGATCGGGGTTGAACAGGCTGGCGGAGCGGCCGTCGCTGGCCACTCCGGTGCCCGATATGACGGCGTAGACGCGGTCGCCGTCGCGTTCGGCGTCCCGGAGCCGCTTGAGGACGACCACACCGGTGCCCTCACCGATGAGCACGCCGTCGGCCCCGCGGTGCAGCGGACGTATCCGCTCGCTGCGGGAGAGCGCGCCGAGCTGGCTGAAGACGCTCCACAGCGTGATGTCGTGGCAGTGGTGCACGCCGCCGGCCAGCATGATGTCGCAGCGTCCCGCGTCGAGTTCGCGCACGGCGTGGTCGACGGCCACGAGCGAGGAGGCGCAGGCCGCGTCGACCGTGTAGGCGGGCCCGCGCAGGTCGAGGCGGTTGGCGACGCGCGACGCGGCCAGATTGGGGACGAGCCCGATTGCCGACTCCGGTGCTTCCGGGCCGAGTTGCTCGGCGAAGGCGGACCGCACCTGCTCCAGCCGTGCCTCGTCGAGTTCGGGCACCAGCTCGCGCAGTGTGCGCACCACCTGGTTGCTGGTGCGCACCCGCTGGTCGAGCCGTACGAGTCCGGGCGTGAGATAGCCGCCCCTGCCCAGGACGACTCCGGCGCGCTGCCGGTCGTGCGGCAGCACGGTCTCGCCGCCGGCGTCCTCGATGGAGCGGTGGGCCACGTCCAGCGCGATGAGCTGGTCCGGCTCGGTGCCGGGCACCGAGTTGGGCATGATGCCGAACCGGGTCAGGTCGAACTCGGTGCTCTGGTCGACGAACCCGCCCCGGCGGCAGTAGACGCGGTCGGCCCGCCGCGGGCCCCCGGCGTCGTAGAACTCCTCGTCCCAGCGCCCCGCGGGGACCTCGGTGATGGCGTCGACGCCGCCGAGGATGTTGCTCCAGTAGCTGTCCAGGTCGCCGGCGCCCGGGAAGAGGGCAGCCATGCCGACGATGGCGACCGGTTCACGGGAGGCGGCCTCCCCTCGGGAAGACATCGCGGTCACCATCCCGATGCAGCGGAGACCACCGCGTGCACCGTGGGCGCCCCCCATGCCAGTTCGCGCAGCAGGCTCAGCGGACCCTCTTCGGGGTCGATGAGCTTGATCCCGCGCGCCGCGTAGGAGCGCATCAGTTCGGGAGTGACCATGCCGCCGTTGGTCTCGGACGCCGCCCACGGGCCCCAGTGGACGGTCAGGCCGCGGCGGTCCTCGTTGGACCAGCGCCGGCCCAGCTCCTCCAGGGCGTCGTTGGCCGCCGCGTAGTCGCTCTGGCCGCGGTTGCCCAGCGCGGCGGCGATGCTGCCGAACAGCACCGCGAACCGCGGGCCTTCGGGCAGCTCCCCGACCGCGTCGAGGAGGACGCGGGCGCCGTCGGCCTTGGTGGAGAACACGCGGCGGAAGGAGTCGGGCGACTTCTCCGCGATCAGCTTGTCCTCGATGACACCCGCCGCGTAGACGACTCCGTCGAGCCTGCCGTGCTCGGCGTGGATCTCCTTCACCGCGGCACGCACCGCCTCCACGTCGAGCACGTCGACGGAGCGGTAGCGCGCCTGGCTGCCCGACTCCCGCAGGGCGGCCAGGGTTTCGCGCACCTCCCGCTCGGAGAGGACGGCCGCGACAGCGCGTTCGATCTCGGCGGGCGACTTCATCCCGGAACCGATGAAGGCGGCCCGCAGCTCGTCACGTCCGGTCGCGGACGCCGTCACCGGGTCCTCCCGCTCAGCGGGGGCCGGGGTGCGGCCTAGCAGTTCGATGCGGCAGCGTGAGGCGGCGGCGACCGTACGGGCGAAGCGGGCGGTGATGCCCCGTGCGCCCCCGGCCAGCAGCACGACGGAGTCGCGGTCGAGGCCGGCGGCTGCGGCCTCCGAGACACCGTCCCCGGCCGGTCCGGCGCCGGTGGCGGCGACCGCGCCCAGGTCGGTGCGGGTGAGCCGCAGGGCACGCCTGCGCCCGCCCTCCGCCAGGATCACCGGTTCGCGCTCCGTGGCGCCGAGTTCGGCGACGAGGATGTCGGCGACCGTTTCGAGCGAGTCCTCCCGGCCGACCTCGACGAGGGTGGCCGTCATCTCCTCGTACTCGCGGGCGACGCTGCGGAAGAAGCCCCGCAGCCCGCTCGCGGCGCCTTCGGAGCGGCGTTCGACGGACAGCAGCTTGCGCGGTCCGGCCGCCAGCACCGCCTGGAAGAGCGGGAACGCGTCCGGGAGCTCGAAGTCCGGCGACTCCAGCGGCTGCAGGTGGAGGACGGTGTCGCCGGTCCGCTCCGGGAGCCGGCCGTCGGGCACGGTTTCGGCGTGTGCGCCCGCCGCCTGGAGGCGTTCTGCCAGGAGCGGGGCGAGCGCGCCGCCGCCGAGCAGCGTGACGGTGGTGCCCTCGGCGAGGGCGGCGGTGGGCGTGGGCAGTTCGGTCTCGGTGAACTCCAGCCGCTGCGGGGGCACGACGAGTGCCCCGGCGTCCGCGGGCGCCGCCGTCTCCTCCGCCCCGGCGGCGGGGGCCGCGGCGGCAGGCGCGGCGGTCTCGGCCGTACCGCCTCCGCCGATCCTGGTCATGAGGAGTTCGGTGATACCGGCAGCCGTACGGGCCGTACTCAACTCCTCGACATCAGCGTCCTGATCCACCGGCAGCCCGAGCCGCACCGCCAACTCACCGGCGATCTCAGCCCTCTTGATCGAATCCACACTCAGATCCGCCTCAAGATCCAGCCCCGGCTCGATCATGTCCACCGGATAACCCGTACGCTCCGCCACCACAGCCAGCACCGAACCCAGCACCGCATCCGCATCCAGCGCGGGACCAGCAGCGGGACCAGCCGAAGCCACAGCACCACCCGGCCCACCGGCGGACGGCGTTGCGGACGGGGCCGTGGGAACGGCGTTGGCGGGCGACGCGGCGGGGAGCGCGACAGCCGTGGGGGCGTGAAGGGCGTCGTTCCCGGTCGGTGCGGGGGGAAGTTCGGTGGCTCCCAGGTAGCGCAGCAGCACGTCTCGCTGCGCTGTGACCATTTCCCTGCTGGTACGCAGGAATTCGGCGATGAGAGCGTCCGGACCGGACAGCGGGGCGCCGTCCTGGGTGGGGGATTCCGGCACGATCAGCTCCGTGACTGGGCGGGCGGGTTGCAGGGCGTTGGGCGGGATGGTGCCGTCGGCGAGGCGCAGGAGGTGTCCGTCCAGGGTCCAGCCGGGCTTCCTCCGCGGGGTGGCGGTTCCGGGATCGACGGCGTCGCGCCCCTGATAGAGCTTTCCGGTGCGTACGTCTGCTCCGGCGACGGCCAGCTGTGCGACGCCGGAGAGGAAACCGTACAGTCCTCCGCGCCATGCGTCCTCGAGTGTGACCGTAGTGTGCGGACGGTCACCGAGCACCGCGGAGACGAGCCGGGTCAGTACGCTGCCGGGCCCTACCTCCGTGAAGACGCGCGCGCCGGCGGCGTACATGGCCTCGATCTGGTCGGCGAAGCGGACGGGTGCGGCGATCTGCTCGGCGAGTCCTGCGCGCACCGCGTGGGGGTCGGCGTCGTAGGGCTCGGCCGTGCGATTGGCCCAGACGGGTATGCCGGGCGCGTGCACGGACAGCCCCTCCAGCGTCCGGGCGAACTGCTCGCCCGCGCCGGCCACCAGGGGGCTGTGGAAGGCGCAGGCGACCTGCAGAGGCTTGGCCGAGAGGCCGGCGTCGCGCAGATGGCCCACGGCCTGGGAAACGGCGTCCGTGGGCCCGGATATCACGGTCTGCTGCGGCGAGTTGCGGTTCGCGGTGACGACCTCGCCGTCGAGGCCGGCCAGGGCCAGCACCTCGTCGACCTTCTCCGGGAGGGCGGTGACGGCCGCCATGGCGCCCGCGTCGCCGTCGTCGATCTGGCCGAGTATGGCCTCGGCGCGTGCGGCGCTCGCGGTGAGCACGTCCTGCGGCGTCATCGCGCCCGCGACTCCGAGGGCGACGAGTTCGCCGTAGCTGTGGCCGGCCGCCATGTCGGGGCGTATGCCCAGCGAGGAGAGCAGGTCCGCGGCGGCCAGTCCGACGATGCCGAGCGCGGGCTGGGCGACGGCGGTGTCGGTGATGCGGGCGAGCTGCGCGTCCTTGGTCGCCTTGTCGAAGGCGGCCGGCGGGTGGAGCGCGTCCGCCCAGCGCGAGCCGAGGTGCAGGTAGCGCTGCAACTCCGGGAAGGCGACGAAGAGATCGGCGAGCATTCCGGGACGCTGACTTCCCTGGCCGGGGAAGAGGAAGGCCAGTGAGCCGTCCGCCGGGCCGCTGCCGGACCCGTCGGTGCCGGCGCTGTGCGCTCCGGCGGCGAAGAGCCCCTGCCCGGGGTCGTGGACGCCGTCGGCCGCGCGCCGCAGTTGCGCGGCCAGTTCGTCCTCGTTCTGCGCGAGCAGGGCGATGCGTACGGGCTCGCCGCGTACGGCGGCGGAGTCGCTGACGCGGGCGGCTCCGCGGGCGTGGTCCCGCAGCCGCCAGTTGCCGCCGCTCTCGACCTGTTCGAGCAGCCTGCGCACGGCGCGCTGGGCGGCGGCAGCGTCCTTGCCGCGGAAGGTGAACAGCTCGACGGGCCATTCGTCGGCGGCCTGCACGGACGGCGCCTGGTCGTAGGCCCGCAGCACGGTGTGGAAGTTGGTGCCGCCGAAGCCGAATGCGCTTACACCGGCCACGCGCTCGTCGGGCTCGGCGGCCCAGGGGCGTGCGGCGTCGTGGAAGTGGAACGGGCTGTGCTCCTGGTCCCAGGCGGCGTTGGGCTGCTCGATGTGCAGCGTGGGCGGCTTGATCCCGTGGTAGAGCGCCAGCGTCGTCTTGATCAGTCCGGCGAGCCCGGCGGCGCACTTGGTGTGCCCGATCTGCGACTTCACGGAGCCGATGGCGCAACTGCCTGGTGCCGCCCCCGACTCGGTGAACACTTCGGTGAGGGTGCTCAGTTCCGTACGGTCGCCGACGACCGTGCCCGTGCCGTGGGCCTCGATCAGGCCGACCTGGGCCGGTGAGACGCCCGCGTTGCGGTAGGCGCGGGTCAGGGCGGCGCGCTGCCCCTCGGGGCGCGGCGCGGTCAGGCCGAGCGCCCGTCCGTCGCTCGCGCTCCCGACTCCGTCGATCACCGCGTAGATGCGGTCGCCGTCACGTTCGGCGTCGGCCAGGCGCTTGAGCACGACGCAGCCGACGCCCTCGCCGAGTGCGATGCCGTCGGCGGTCTGGTCGAAGGTCGAGGAGCGCCCCGTCGGGGACAGCGCGTGCACGGAGGAGAAGAGCAGATAGTCGTTGATGCCGTTGTGCAGGTCGGCCCCGCCGCACAGCACGACGTCACTGGTGCCGGTCACCAGTTCCTTGCAGGCCACGTCGACGGCGGTGAGCGAGGACGCGCAGGCGGCGTCGACGGTGTAGTTGGCGCCGCCGAGGTTGAGCCTGTTGGCGATGCGACCGGCGATGACGTTGGCGAGCATGCCGGGGAAGGAGTCCTCGGTCAGCCGGGGGAGCTGCTCGTCCAGCGCCGAGGGCAGTTCGCCCACGTACGCGGGCAGCACGGTGCGCAGGGCGCTGGCGTTGGACAGGTCGCTGCCGGCCTCGGCGCCGAAGACCACGGACGTACGGGAGTGGTCGACCGGCCTGCCCTCGTACCCGGCGTCCGCCAGCGCGCGGCGTGCCGCCTCCAGCGAGAGCAGCTGCACCGGCTCGATGGACGCGAGCGAGGCGGGCGGGATACCGAAGCTGAGCGGGTCGAAGGGGATTTCGGGCAGGAAGCCGCCCCAGCGCGAGGGGGTCTGCTCCCCGTCGCCGTCCGGTGCGTAGTAGCGCTCGGTGTCCCAGCGCTCGGACGGCACCTCGGTCACGCAGTCCTTGCCGGCAAGCACGTTGGCCCAGAACTCGGAGATGTTCTCGGCGCCCGGGAACATCCCCGCCATGCCGACCACGGCGACCCGCAGCGGCTCCGCGGCGGGGCCTTCGGCCGAATCGGTCTCCGCGACGCCCAGTTCGGCGCGCAGTTCACCGGCGCGAGTCCGCAGCGCGGCGGCGGCGCGCTCCCCCACCGACTCGTGGAGCGCGGCGACGGTGGTCACCTCCTCGCGCAGCACGACGACCTCGCCGGCCATGAACATGCCCTCGTCGCCCTGGCGCTGCTCGTCGACGCTGCGCAGTTCGGAGCCGACCCGTTCGATGCCCTTGCTGGCCAGCCGCAGCCGGCCGACGTTGAACTTCTCCAGCTGCTCCCATATCTCGCGGTCGGCGACTCCCTGCTCTCGCAGGCGCTCCTTGAGTCCCTGGAAGTCGGCGGTGAAGGCACTGTGCGCGCAGCGGGTGGCGTGGCCCGGCGCGGTCTCCAGCAGGTCGGTGCGCCCGGCGGCGACGACCTGCTGCTGGAAGAGCGGCCGGATGGCTCCGGCCTGGACCGCCTCCTGGGTGAACAGGTAGGCGGTGCCCATCAGCTGGCCGGTGGCGACCCCGGCGCGGGTCAGCGGGGCGGCGAGGGCGGCGACCATCGAGGCCGAGCGCTCGTCGTGTACCCCGCCCGCGAAGAGGACGGTGAGCTCGGCGGCCGCACCGGGTCTCTCCTCCTCCACGAACTCCCGCAGGATCTGCACCTGTGCCTCCCACAGGGGGAAGCTGTTGCGCGGTCCGACGTGGCCTCCGCACTCCGCGCCCTCGAAGATGAACTTGCGGGCGCCCGCGGCGAGGAACTGCCGCAGCAGCCCCGGCGAGGGGACGTGCAGGAAGGTGGAGATGCCCTCGGCCTCCAGGGCCGCGGCCTGCGCCGGACGTCCCCCGGCGATGATCGCGTGGGTCGGCCGCACCTGGCGTACGACCTCCAGCTGGGCGGACCTGATCTCCTCGTCGGCGAAGCCGAGCACGCCCACGCCCCAAGGCAAGTCGCCGAGGGCCTCCTTGGTCGACTCCAGCATGGTCCTGGTCTGCTCGGCACCGGCGAGGGCCAGCGCGAGGAAGGGCAGTCCCCCGCCCTCGGCGACGGCCGCGGCGAAGCCGGGCTGGTCGCTGACCCGGGTCATCGGCCCCTGCGCGACGGGCAGCCGGGTGCCCAGAGCGACGGCTCCGGGGGCGCCCGCCCCGAGAGCGGTGGCGAGTTCGTCGTCCTTGACCGCGTCGGCGACGGCGGTGCCGATGCCCCGTACGACATCCTTCACGCAGGGCCAGCGCCGGGCGAAGTCCGAGGCGAGGAAGACGTCCTGGCCGACGGGCAGGAACTGCGAGCGCAGGTCGTCCCCGCCGATTCGGGCGGTGAACTCCCCGGCGTCCTCCGGCAGTGCGGGTACGCCCGGACCGCGCCGGCGCAGCACGCGCATGCCGTGGTGGAGCACGGTCTCGGAACCGTCCAGCCCGGAGAGCGCGTCTGTGATCTCCAGGGGGAGTGCGGCCTCGTCCAGCAGGGCCAGTTGAGTGTCGAGCACGACACCGGCCGCGCCGCCGGCGACGGCGGCCGCCGCGGTGTGGGGCCCGATGCCGCCGCAGGCCCACACGGGCAGATCTCCGTCGCGGTCGGCCAGTACCTGCTGGAGGAGCACGAAGGTGCTCAACTCACCGGCGCGGCCTCCGCTTTCCGTGCCGCGGACGATCAGCCCGTCCGCTCCTGCCCCGGCTGCGCGCTGTGCCTCGTCGCGGTCGGTGACCTCGACGAGGACGCGGCGGCCGGCGAACTCCCGCGGCGAGCGCCCCGGGTCGGCGAGCAGCACCGTCTCCGCGATCCCGGGCAGCTCGGCGGCCGTCACTGTGCATCCCGGGCGTACGCGCACTCCTACGGGCCGCTTGGCCCAGCGGCTCACGCGGTCGAGGTTCTCGGCGACGGCCCGGGCGTCTCCCGCGGGCAGTTCCAGTACGCCGAGTGCGCCCGCGGCCGAGGCCGCGGCGGCCAGCCGCGGTGACGGCCGGTGCACAGGGTTGATCGCGATGACCAGACTCGATCGCGAGGACACGTCGGACGCGCCCGTATCCAGCATCCTCATGATTCTCCCGACTGCACGATCGCTCGGTCTCAGCTGACCATGCGTAGTAGACGGGACGGTTTTCCGTGCGGTCAACTGGCGGCTCAACGTGTGCCCGTCACTCTCCGTCAGTGGAGAGCAACGTGTTCAGCATCGGGCATTTCGCCCTCTCCGGCACAGCAAGCAGGGGCTTCTCACGCCCGTAATCCAGAGTCAACGCGCAGGTCATGACGATTGTCATGGCCATGTAACCGTCCGCTTACATGCCACACCTGCACTGTGTGGCAGATCACAACCCGGGGTGGGGTTCCGGAGCACCTGCCGCGCCCGGCAACTCACGATGCGTAGCAGGAGGTTGACCCTGCCCGCAATCGGCGGCGCGACCCGTGCGTTCCGGGGTCCCGATACTGCCCTAGTCCCAGCGGTCGTTGTTGAGGAACCGGGCGAAGCCGCGCCAGGAGTTGACCCCCATCACTCCGTCGACCGGGCCGCTGTAACCATACTCCGCGGCCAGGCGCTGCACAGCCGACCAGGTCTGCGGACCGGGGACCCCGTCAGCCGGTCCGGTGTAGCCGTAGTTGTCGCTCATGTTGCGCTGAAGCGCGGCATAGGTCTGCACACCCGGTTCGCCGTCGACCGGGCCCGTGTAACCGGACTCCTTCGAGAGCCAGTTCTGGGCGCGCTGCCACATCACGACGCCCGGGACGCCGTCGGTCTCCGTACTGGTCTTCGGCAGCCCGCCCCCGCCTCCGGAGCCGCCGAGGAAGACGAGCGGGTCGATCCGCGTCCCGTTCGGGTCGATCATGTGCCAGTGCACGTGCGGACCGGTCGACGATCCCGATCCGGGCGCTCCGGGTTCCCCGCCGGAGCGACCGACGATTCCGCCGCTTGTCACCGAGGCACCGTCGGTCAGCACGAACTCCGACAGATGCATGTACTGCGTCCTGTATCCGTTGTCGTGCTGGATCGTGACGGTGTGCCCGCCGGTCCCGTTCTCCGGGATGTTGGTCACGATTCCGCCGCCGGCGGCCGGAAGGTCGGTTCCGACGGCCATCCCGAAGTCGATTCCGCCGAGTGAGCCCCGGTCGATGTGCTCCTGCCAGGTGCCGGTGATCTCGTACCCGGTGAACGGGTTGTGGAAGCCGGAGTCCGCGCGTGCGGTGCCGGCCAGAAGGCCGCTTCCGCCGGCCGCCGCTCCGAGCGTCACCGCAGTGCCGCGCAGGAGCGTGCGTCTGCTCAGTCTTCTTCCGGGTTCGGCGCAGGAGTCAGTCATGGGGGGCCTCCTAGGCGGATTTCCTTGCAGGTTCGGCGAGTTCTACGCGCGGAGAAATTACGCCCGGGGCCCGTGTGCCACAAGAGACCGGAGCACAATGGCAATTACCTGCCACGGTTTCGCGCGTAGCCCTGGCGACAATGTGCGTTATCGGCTGTTCATTCCCTTCTACGCTGATGTTTTCGGCCGTCGAAATCCGTTCTCGCCACTGTTACTTGCGGTTCGCGCCGTGCCCGCCGACTGTTTTTCGCCCCTTCGGAAACCACCCTCGACAAGCGTGCTACTTGCCGGTATGAGAGCGCATTCATCGGAGCCTCCGCGACGGAAGGGGCATCGGACGCACCGGCTGCCCGCGTTCTCCCCGAGGGTTGCCTAAACCGATTTAAACGGGCAGGGTGCGTGCCCACCCGAGCCGAAGGTGGAGCCGCCATGACCGTCCCCCGCAGAAGAGTCCTCGCCCTCGGAGCGGCAGTGCCCCTCGCCGCCGGGCTCGTCCCCGCGCCGTCCGCAGCGGCGGACGGGCCACGCGGGACGGGCAGCACAGGAGGCGCCTCCGCGCCCAGGCTGGCCAACCCGGCCCACCTCGACTTCCTCCGCGACACCGTGCGGCCCTCCCCGGTCCCCGGCCACGACACCTACCGGCTGCGCGAGGAGCCCGCCCTCGGCGCCCTGTGGACCTACGCCGACCGTCAGGACGACGGCTCCTACCGGCGTACCGGCGGCGGCGCCCTGGACCCGCAGACCGGACACCACGAGCAAGGCGCCTACAACGCAGACGACATGGCACGCGCCGCCGTTGTCTACCTCCGCCACTCCACCGCCACGGGCGCCCCCTCCAGCCTCCGCTCCGCACGCGAACTGCTGCGCGGGCTGTGCTATCTGCAGACCACCGACGGCCCGCACGCCGGGAACCCCGTCCTGTGGCAGCAGGCCGACGGCACCCTGAACCGCAGCGCACACCCGCCCGAGACCCCCGACCCTTCCGACTCGGGCCCGTCCTACTGGCTGGCCCGGCTGATCTGGGCCCTCGGGGAGGGCTACGCCGTCTTCCGCCACCGCGAGGCCCCCTTCGCCGCCTTCCTGCGCGCCCGCATGGACCTGGCACTGGACGCCCTGGAGCGCGGCGTGCTCACCCGCTACGGCAGGTGGGAGACCGCCGACGGACGGCGCGTGCCGGGCTGGCTCATCGTCCATGGCGCCGACGCGACTTCGGAGGCGCTGCTGGGGCTCACCGCATACGTACGGGCGGGCGGCGGCGCCCGAGCCAGGACGGCCGCATCCCAACTGGCCGAGGCGACCGCAGCGTTGAAGGCGGGTTCCACCGGACGTTGGCCCTACGGAGCGATCCTTCCCACCGCGGCGTCCGTCTCGCAGTGGCACGCCTGGGGCGCGCAGATGCCCACCGCGCTCGCCCAGGCCGCCGAAGTGCTCGAACACCCCGGACTGCTGGAGGCGGCCGTCGCCGACACCGCGGGTTTCACACCGGAGTTGCTGACGGCGGGCGGCTGCCACAACGGGCTGCTGCCGGCACCGGTGGACCGTACCCAGATCGCATACGGCGTCGACGCCCGCCTCCAGGCCCTCCTCGCCGTGGCGGCCGACGGCGCACATCCCGGCCTGTATCCGCTGGCCGCGCTCACCGCCGCCTGGTACTTCGGCGCCAACGCGGCGGGCGAGGCCGTCTACGACCCCTCCTCCGGCGTCACCTTCGACGGCGTCTCGCCCGACGGCGGGATCAACCGCAACTCAGGCGCCGAGTCCACCATCCACGGCCAGCTGTCCATGCTCGCGCTCGACGCGCTGACCGGACACGCGCGGGCCGCGGTTCCGCTGGGCCTGGACGGCGTCTCACGGCGCGAGGGACTGCGCGTGGTGGAGGCGGAGAAGGGGCGGCCGTCCGGCTCGGCGAAGGTGGTACGCCCCGATCCCGCCTGGACCGGGGAGTCGGAGTACAGCGGTGGCGCATACGTGGAACTGCGCGAGGGCGGCGGGATCTCCTGGACGCTTCCCGACATGCCCGGCCCGCTGCTCCTCTCCCCCGTCGTCGACCTCGTCGAGGACCGGGGCGCGGGCGTGACCGTCTGGCACCACGGGTCACGAAGCGCCGGGAGCATCGACCACGGCACCGGCGGCGCACAGGGGATCAGCGCGGCACCGGGAGCGCTGACTCCCGTTCCGCTGGCGGTGGCCGGCGAACCGGGAGGACGGCTGAGTGCGCGGGCCGAGGGCGTGGGTGAGGACGCGCTGCGCGTCGACGCACTGCTGGTACGCCCGGCCGTCTCGCATCTGGTGCTGTCCGGGCCCCGCGGGAGCCTGGCCCTGCTGAGCAACGGGGACAGTCGGGACCGCAGGGCCGTGGCCGAACTGCCGGGCAGCGGAAGGGTCACGGTCGAGCTGTACGACCGGCGGGCCCGGCCGGCGGGCAGGCACACGGGCTCGGGGGACTCGGGACACGCGGGGGCCACGGGTGGGGGTTCGCATACCGAAGTGACCGTTCCCGCCCATGGGTTCGCCGTGCTGCGGCGGGAGACGGGAGGGGCGTGAGCAGTCCGCCGTCCCCTCCGGCCGTGGCGTCCGCCGATTCCGCACGCTCGGGCCTGGCCTGCCCTTGGCGGGCCGTCAACTCTCTGCTCGGGGCGCGTCCTTGCCCGGCGGTACCTTGCCCGGCGGCTCCTTGCCCGGCGGTCCGTCCTCACCCGACGTGCCGTGGGGCCCCTCACCGGCCGCGTCGTCCGGTCCGTCACCGCCGTCACCGCGGCGGGGGCGTGAACGCCACGCGCGCAGCAGCAGGCACAGCGCCGAGAGCGCGAAGAGCGCGGCCGTGATCAGCAGCCAGCGCCCCCAGTAGATGCCGGGGTCCAGCCCCGTGTAGGAGGCATAGGGCTCGGCCCGGTCCAGGACGAGCGGGTACCACACCAGCAGCAGCAGGAGCGAGAGAAAGGCGGGCACGCGCAGGTAGTTGACGGCTGTCCGCGCCGGCGCGGTACGCGCCTCGCGGCCGCCGCGCGAGCGCCGCAGCAGAGCCTGCGCGGCACGGTCGGTGACGGTGTAGAGGGGCAGCAGCACCAGATCGTGGACGAGCGCGGCGCCGGCGAACCACACCGCGACCATGACGGGGTCCCCCTCCAGCAGCCGGATTCCGGCGTACGCGGTCAGGGCGAAGGAGCACAGCACCAGCAGCAGATGCAGCGGCGGCGCACCGTAGCGTGAGCGGAACGCGGCGCCGCCGAGGTTCACGCGGCTCTTCAGGCGCCCGTTCACGAGGTGGCCCCGAAGGTCAGCCGGGTGACCCATTTGGTGTTGTGCACACCGGGGTTGGCCGGGACGATGATCCGCGCAGGGTAACCGTGGTCCGGGGAGAGGTCGGCTCCGTTGACCCGCAGTGCGAGCAGCGAACGGGGGTCTCGCGTCTGGTTGTCGCGCAGCGCCGTCGAACGGAACGAGCCGCTGCGCTGCGCCGACTCGACGAAGACGCCGCGCGGGTCGCCGCGCAGCCCCACGAGCCCGGCCAGAGTGGTCAGACGTACCCCCCGCCAGTCCTGGTCCTCGGTGGACCACCCCTCCACGCAGGCGATGGGGAGCGCGGCGGAGTGCTGCGGCAGCCGGAGCAGCTCCTCACGGCTGAGGACGGCCTCGCGGTCGCGGTGGCGCACCGTCAGCCGCCACCGGTCGGAGATGTCGCTTGCGCGGATGCCGACGCTCTCCGCGGTCTTGTTGATCTGGAAGCCGTTCGGCCCCGTGCCGGGGTCGCGGTTCCGCGGGGCCAGCAGAGCCGTCTCCCGCAGCGGTCCGCCGGCACTCTGACCGGCCGTCACCACCAGCAGCACCAGTGAGCCCGCCCCCACCGTGGCCAGCGCGCCGCGCCGCGACATGGTGCCAGGAGCGGGGTCGGGGGTCACCAGGCCGGTCTCGTCGGGCTCTTCCGGTTCCGTCCGGGCGGCGGGGGTGCGCAGTTCGCTGCGCAGACTGCGGCTGCGCAGCGCGCGTACGGCCATGGGGACGCGGAAGGCGATGTGCACGACGAAGGCCCCGATGAAGACCCAGGCACCGTAGAAGTGCAGGGTGTAGAAGGAGCCGGGGAAGATGTAGTGCAGTTGCGCGTCCAGCAGGCCCGTGGCGAACTCGAACAGCGCGCCGCCCACGAGCAGCAGCAGCGAGATCCGCTCCAGGGCGTGGCTCGGGGAGCGCAGCGGCGGCCAGGAGAACAGCTTGGGGATCACCGACCAGAGCTTCGCGAGCAGCACCGGAACCAGCACCACGCCGAGCGTGACGTGTACTCCCTGCGTGAGGCGGTACAGCCACGGCGGGTCGGTGGGCCAGGCGAAGAGGTAGAAGCCGAGCAGGCCCTTGTCCGGCGTCTTGTCGTTGGACGGCCCCAGGTCCGGGTTGTAGGCGGCGTAGGAGAGCAGCCCCGTCACGAAGAGCACGACGACGCCCACCAGCAGGACCAGCCCGAAGACGGACGTCAGCCACGGCCCCCGCAGCGGGCTGCGCCAGAAACCCGGCCGCGTCGGGCCGGGCGGCGGACCGGCGTGCTGCGCCGCGGCGCCGCGAAGGCGGGAGAGCTTCCGCAGCGGGGCCCGGGAGATCCCGCGGAGCAGGTGACGGCGCGGTCTCTCCTCGTCCTCGCTGGCCTGCATGCCCGTCCTCCCGTGGTGCGGCGACGGCCCCGGCGGCACGCGCCAGGTCGACCGTATGCCGTGAACCACGCGGATCGCCGCAGAACACCCGGCAGACCACGCGGATCACCCGCCGCGACGGACCGCGGCCAGAGGGGGGAGGCCGGACCGCCGCGCATACGGCGACCGGCCTGCGCGGTCCCGAAGGAGCCGCACAGGCCGGCCTCATACCACGAGGGAGCGGTCAGCTCAGATGATGCTGACGCCGTAGGCGCTCAGGGCCTCGGTGACCGGCTGGAAGAAGGTCACACCACCCGAGGAGCAGTTGCCGCTGCCGCCGGAGGTCAGACCGAGCGCGCTCGTACCGGCGAAGAGCGCACCGCCGCTGTCGCCGGGCTCGGCGCAGACGTTGGTCTGGATCATGCCTTCGACGATGCCGTCGGGGCCGTAGTCGACGGTGGCGTTCAGGCCCGTGACCGAACCGCCGTGCAGACCGGTGGTGCTGCCGCTGCGCTGCACGGACTGCCCGACCTGGGCGTTGGCCGCACCGGTGATCTCCTGGTAGGAGCCGTTGTAGAGGGAGACACGGCCGTCGGCCGCACCCGGGTCGGAGTGCTGGATCAGACCGTAGTCGTTGCCCGGGAAGCTGCTGCCGACGGTGGTGCCGATCGACCAGGAGCTGCCGATGTTGGTGCAGTGACCGGCGGTCAGCGCGTACTTGGTGCCGGAGCTGTCCTGCACGTTGAAGCCGAGCGAGCAGCGCGCGCCACCGGTGGTGATGGCCTCGCCGCCGGCGATGTACTTCTCGAACTTGCCGGACGTGCGGTTGATCTCGAGGGCGCCGGCGTTCTTGCCCGCTTCCTTCTTGATCTTCGCCAGGTCCGTCTTGGAGACCGTGCTGTCGACGGTGACGACGACCTTGTCGGCCTTCTTGTCGGTGTACCAGGCGGCGCCGCCGACGTGGGCGGTGCGCAGGGCGTCGGACGCGTCGCTGAGCGCGGCGGCACCGTAGGTGGTCGGAGCCGGCTCAGCTGCCGAGGCACCGCCCGCGGGGAGCGCGAGTGCCGCGGCGGCCGCGAGGCCGGACGTTACTGCTATGAGCCGCGCGCGTCTCGCAAGGGTGCGATGGGGGGTTGTGCGCGTGATCCTCACTGAATTCCTCCAGTCGGAGAACGGGGCAGCCCCGTGGGGTATGGGGCCGTTCGAGCGCATGCCGCCGGACACGGCAAGTGGTCGCCGTGTCCCTGACAAGCACTG
Source organism: Streptomyces sp. TAA204 (assembly GCF_000424965.1). NCBI lineage: Bacteria > Bacillati > Actinomycetota > Actinomycetes > Kitasatosporales > Streptomycetaceae > Streptomyces > Streptomyces sp. TAA204. Next base: position 33,974 of record NZ_AUKW01000022.1, on the reverse strand, counting down.
ATTACGGAGTATTCGACGGCCACCACGCTGCGCGCAAGACTCTGTTTCGGACCGGAAAGAGGGAGAGATCAACGGCAGGACGAAATGTCACTTTGATCCAACAGATTACGGGAGAAGCGGACAGCGCAGAGAAAGATGCTCTTACCATTCATCCCGCCCGGCGATTCGGCCACCCGGCTCTGACCATGGCGGGGTGGTTGCCCCCAGGGCTGGAAGCGCATACAACTTTTCCCGACCGAGGCACAGTTGGGTCCACCGTCCGTACGACTGTGTCCGTACATCCGTATGTCCGCACATCCGGACGCGCGGCGGTCCGGACCCGGTCGCCGGTGACCGTGCACGCCGACTGCCGGAGGGCGGGCCCGGCAGGGCGGGAAGTTCGTGACGACTGCGAGGAGCGGCCTCTCGTGTACGAACGGGCGTGGGAACGGCAGTTGGCGAACGCGCTGTCCGCGGACGGGCGGGAGCCCGCGCTGCTGCTGGTCGCGGGAGCCGCCGGCATGGGCAAGAGCAGCCTGGTCCGCCGGCTGCTGGCGTCACCGGGAGCGCGAGCGGCGCAGCGGCTGGTCGTCTCCTTCCGGGCCGCGGGCGACGTGATGGCGAGCGAACCGGACGCGCCGGGCGGGCAGTTGGGCGCCGGCACTTCGGACCCGGCCGGGACAGCCGTACGTGCACCCGTGCGCCGGACGCCGGCCCCTCCTGCCACGGCACCACCTGCCACGGGGCTTCCCGCGACCGTTCGCCCCGCCACGGGCCTCGGCGACGCGGCGGCAACCGGGGCCGCCGGGATGGAGGCAACCGCGTACGAGGCCCTGGAAGCTCTCGAAGACCTCCACGTCTCCTTCGCCGCCGGTTCCCCTCTTCTCCTGGTCGCCGAGGACGTGCACCACGCCGACAGCCGCAGTCTGGAGCTGCTGCGGGGCCTGCTGCACGACCCGCCGGAGCCCTTCGCCGCCGTGCTGACCTACCGCCCCGGCCAACTGGCACAGCCCGGGCTGCCGTTGGGACGGTCGGTGGACTACCCCGCTCGGCTGTCGCTGACCCGCTGGGAGCTGGAGCCGCTGGACGAGCGGCAAGTACGCGACGCCGCCGCGGAGTCGCTGGGCGCCCGGCGCTGTCCGCGCGAGTTCGTGGAGAGGCTGCGCCGGCTCTCGGGCGGCGTGCCCCAGGTCGTCGCCGACCTGCTGCGTACGGTGCGGGACGCGGGCGGTGACCGGGAGCACTTCACCGCGAAGGACGTCGACGACGCCGGTGTGCCGGTCCGGCTCGCGGAGGCCGTGCTGGCCGCGACAGCCGCCCTGCCCGAGCGTCACCGTGCCGTCGTACGGGCGGCCGCCGTGCTCGGCGAGCCGGCGTGTGCGCGGGACCTGGCCGCCGTCGCGGGACTGGACGACGAAGAGGCACACGCCGCGCTGGTCGCCGCGCTGGAGCGCAGCGCACTGCGGGAGACGGACGAAGGACGGTACGGCTTCTGCGTACCCCTCGAAGCGCGGGCCGTCTCCCGGGAGTTGCCCGGCCCGGTACGCGAGCGGCTCCATCTGAGGGCGGCCGCGGTGCTCGCCGCCCGCGAACCCGTGCCCTGGGCGCGTGTGGCCCGCCACTGGCGGGGCTGCGGCCGTACGGAGGACTGGCTGCGGGCCGCGGAACGCGTCGCCGAAGGCGAGGCCGGCGTCAGCGAGGACGAGGCGGCGGTCGCACTGCTGGAACAGGTCCTGGGCGACGGCGGTCTCCCCCCGGAGAAGCGGGGACGGCTGGCGCTGGCGCTGGCACGCGGCGCGATGCTGGGGCTGCGTTCGGACAGGACGGCACAGGTCCTGCGCAGAATCGTCGAGGACCCGGCCATGCCCGCAGCCGCCCGGGGTGAGATACGGCTCGAACTCGGACTGCTGCTGCACAACCAGAAGAGACGCTTCCACGAAGGCAGGGCGGAAGTGCGCCGCGCGGCGGCTGAGTTGGCGCAGCGGCCCGCACTCGCCACGCTGGCGATGACGGCACTGGCGAACCCGTACTTCGCCGGGCCCACCCTGGAGGAGAACCTGAACTGGCTGGAGCGCGCGCAGGAGGCGGCCGACGCTTCCCGCGACCGCACCGCGCTGACGGCCGCCGCCGCCTGCCGGGCCACGCTGCTGATGACCTCGGGTGATCCGGCCGCCTGGCGACTGGTGGAACAGCTCCCCCGCAACAGCCCCGACAGGGCAGTCCGTCAGCAGGTGGCGCGCGGACTGTGCAACAGCGCGAACGGCGCGGTCTTCCTGGGGCACCACCGGCGCGCGGGCGAACTGCTCACGCACGGACTCGATCTGGCCGCGCGCAGCGGAGCGCCGTTCCTCGAACGGGTCGGCTGCGGCACCGGGCTCTTCCGCGACTGGCTGACGGGCCGCTGGGACGGCCTCGCCGAACGGTGCACGGGCCTGGTCGCCGAGGACGGTGTCGCCAACGACGCCCGGGTGGTGCTGGCCATGCTCGCACTGGCGAAGGGGGAATGGGCCACGGCGCACAACTGGCTGCCCCCGGACGGCCCCGAGGCGTCCGACGGCTGCGAGGTCCCGGTGGCGGCCACGGCGGCGGGTGCCCGCATCCGGCTGCTGCTGGCCGGGCAGGACGCAGGCTCCGCCGCAGAGGCGGCCGCCTCTGCCTGGGAGTGGCTCGCCAGGAAGGGGGTGTGGGTCTGGGGCGCCGAACTGGCTCCCCACGCGGTCGAGGCCCATGTACACGCTGACCGGCGGGAGTCGGCTCGTGAGCTGACCGCCGAGTTCGCCGCGGGCTTGTCCGGGCGGGACTCCCCCGCGGCGTCGGCGGCCCTTCTGTGGTGCCGGGCCGTGCTCGCCGAGGCGGACGGCGACGTGACGGAGGCCCACGCGCGTTTCCGCGAGGCGGGAGCGGCGTACGCCCGGCTCCCCCAGCCCTACGCCCGGGCCCTGATGACAGAGGGAGCCGGACGGACCGCCTTTCTGCTGGGCTCCGGTGTGGAAGCCGCCGCTGCCGAACTCACGTCCTGCGTGGAGGAGTTGACGGCCCTGGGTGCCGCCTGGGACGCCGCGCGCGTACGGGCGGTGCTGCGTGCCCACCACCCGGCCGCCCGTCGCCGGCCTCCCGGGCGGCCCTCGTACGCGCAGCGGATGTCACCGCGCGAGGCGGAGGTCGCCGAACTGGCCGCCACCGGGCTCACCAACCGCCAGATCGCCGCAACGCTGCATCTGTCGCCGCGAACGGTGGAACAGCACGTCGCACGGGCGATGCGCAAGCTCGGCATCAGCTCCCGGCAGGGCCTGGCGGAGGCTGCCCCGCGTCTGCGGTCCGGCCGGGCCGAGGGTGCTCACGCCCGTACCGTCTGAGGCAGCACCTGTCCCGGCCGGGCGGCCGCACCTGCGTACCGCGGCACGCGCCACCCGCCAAGGCCGCGCCGCGCCTGCTCCCACCGCAGGTGCGCAGGTCACTTCGCGCCGCAGGACTTCGCCGCGTAGTCTTCGAACTCGGAGTCGGAGGGCTTGTACTTCTGCTCGAAGTCACCCTCGGCGACGCCGGGGAAGTGCTGCTGGAAGGTGATCCGCCAGCGGGTGTCGAGGAAGTTCTTCAGGGCGCGGTTCAGCCGCTTGCAGTCCGCCTCGTGCCCTTCCCGCAGGCCGATGCCGTAGAACTGGCGCTGCTCGATCGTGATGTCGCGCGCGACCTTGACGTCCTTCGCGTACGGCTCCTGTTGCGCGAAGCCCTCCAGCAAGATCTTGTCCGTCCAGACCGCGTCGAAGTTGCCTCTGATCACCTCCTTCACACACGTCTTGTAGTCCTTGCGCAACCCGGGCCTGATCTTCACGCCCAGAGCGCCGCTGATCGACTCACGGTCCTCCGCGGACTCGACGCTGTCGGGGTCCGAGGTGGAACCGGAGGCGCTGCACACCCGCTTGCCCTCGAGGTCTCCCAGCTTCTCGATGCCGGTCTCGTCCTTGCGCACCAGCACTCCCTGGTACGTCTTCATGTACGGGGCCGTGAAGTCGATGTCCTCGTCCCGGCCGTCGGTGATGGTGTATGTGGCCACGACCAGATCCGCGCCCTCGTCGAGGAGGATCTCCTCACGCCGGAGGGAGGGGATGTCGTGCTTGTACTCCTTGAACGGGATGTCGTCGGCGAGCGAGTTCAGCAAGTCCGTCTCGAACCCCGCATATTCGTACTCCTCGCCGCTGCGCGTGTTGAATCCGGGCTGTCCCTTCTTCACCGCGACACGCACCGAACGCTGGTCGAAGAGCGAAGACGCCGACTGCGAAGGGGACTTCGGGTCCGGCTCAGGCCGGTCGGGCCCGCTCCCGCACGCCGCCGACGCGGTGGCGAGTACGGCGAGGCATAAGACCGCGGCGGGCAGACGCAGGGAGTGAGTGGCCATGGGGGTCTCCTTGTGATCACCGGTAGCTGACCTGCTTGGGGACGAGGCTCACCCGGCAGCCCTCCTCCGCGAGCAGAGTGATGCCGACCGAGACGCCCGGTCCGGCCGCATCCAGGGGGAGGGTCGTGGTGAGTTCGCGGTCCGTCCCGGCGGTCCTGCTCGCCGCGAGGTCGGGGCCGTCGAACTTCAGCTCGCTGCCGGGGATGCACGAGGTCGCGCCCGCGACCTCGTGACGGACCTCCAGGGTGAGGCTCAGTTCGGAGTGGCCGCCCGGCTCGGCGTCCACCCGCAGCTCAGCGGTGGCTCCGGCGTCCAGACGGGTGCCGTCCCTCAGCTCCGCTCGGTCCGTCACGTCCACGGGGAGGAGCGTGAGCGCACCCCAGGCGAGGGAGGCCAGCACCGCGGCCAGACCGAACGCCTTGAGGAACGCCAGCCGGTGCTGCGTGACATCGCGCCTGTCGTCCCGCTTTGCGACGACCTCCATGGTCGGCACCAGCAGGAAGACCGCACCGAGAGCTGCCGCGGCGGTCGCGAAGTCCCCCTCGACGCGCTGCGCCCAGACGGCCACGCCGAAGGCGGTGGAGAGCAGGGCGACATAGACGGCGAGGAGCGTGCGCAAGTAGCGCTTGTCCTCCCGGCTTTCCTCACTGTCCGGAGGTCCCGGGGTCACCGGCCCGGCCGGTCTCTCCGGTCCTCCCTCTCCGCCCCCGGAGGGCGGGACAGTCCGCGCGTCCACATGGCACCCCCCGGCGCGAAATGTTTGTAACCGCCAAGGATGCCACAGGCGGGCAGGCATGGGACGTCAATTGCACGGCCCTTCCCGTCACTTGGGACGCACCCCAGCACGGCCCGCGCGGGCGTACCGCCTGCCGGATCTCCCGGGCTGGACACTCCCCGCCGGCCCCCGGACATCAGAGAGGGCCGGACGCCCGTGCGTCCGGCCCGCCCCGAGTCGAACGGCGCTCAGCACATGGTCGGTCGCATGACCTCGTACGCGCTCGCCCAGTTGGCACAGCCCGGGTCGGAGTGCCCGTACCAGTTGTGCCCGAACTCGTGCGCCGAGAGCAGGCCGAAGTCGCTCACCATGGTGGACAGCATGATCCGCTGGCCCTGGCCCCAGTTGCAGCCGACGACGTTGGTCGCACTGCCGCAGCCGGTGATGTAGCCGCCGGTGCACTCCACCGGCGTGCCGCTGCCCGAGGTCTCGGTGCCGCTGCCCCAGAAGTTGGCACCCTGACGGATCGCGCCCTCGTAGCCGCTGCACGAGGCGGTGATGTGGTAGCTCCAGGCGGGCACCCGGGCGTCGCGCTCGGTGACGTCCGGGGGCGCGGCATTGGTGAGGTCACCGGTCGGGAAGCCGTCGGAGGTGACGGCCTGTCCTGCCTGGGCGGACTGAGCGGCCGCCGGCCGTGCCGCGTCGCCGATGTCGGCGGCACTGGCCGACACGGGGAACGCGAACAGCAGGGCGACCACCATGCCGACAACGCCGGACAGTCTTCGCATTAGCTTGGGCATGACAAGAACTCCTCTGTGGGGGGCGACGTGCACGGCCGCACCGGCGAACCGGTCGAATACACGCCGCGAGACTCCTCGGGCCCGAAGCTCAAGCCCATGCGGCCGACCGGGCAGGACGTTACTCACGGAAACGCCGAACGCCTATACGGATGGGCCGACTTACGGATACGCAAGAAACCCCGCCTCACCCACCCGGCCCGGACCGGGCGCCGCTCGCCGCCAAGTACGTCGGCGCCCACGAGCGTTGGGCGGTCCGACATCTCCGCAGGAGTCCGGCACCCGCTGACAGGGCCCTCCTGCCCTGCCATCATCCGGAGTCGCTGATACGGCACACACTCGATGACACGGGGGTCGTCAATGTCCGGATCGAAGCTGTCACGGCGCGGGCTGCTGAAGGTGGGCGGTGCGACGCTGCTGTCCGCCGGAACGGTCGGCGCGCTGAGCGTCGACACCGCTTCCGCCGCCGTACCGACGTCGAAACGGTTCGACCTGTCAGAACCGTCCTACGACGTCTTCCGTGGCGTGATGCTGCACGAGTCGCACCACGCCATGCAGGGAATGGCGTTCGACGCCGAGAACCGGAGACTCTTCATCGCCCAGATCCGCAACGGCAGTTCGGGCGACGACCTGTGCGTCAACCGGCTCGACGAGAAGGGCGAGGTGACCGGCTCGATGCACATCGACAACGCCGGCCACGGTGTGTCGATCGGCGTCGAACCAGTGGGCTCGGACTCCTACCTGTGGGTCGAGTGCGACTCGCACGAGAACGACGACAGCGGCCGCGGCACCGCGCTGGCACGGTTCAAGTTCGTCAGCGGCGCCGCACCGTCCTCGGTGAAGAAGTTCCTCACCGGCAGCAAGACCATCACCTGCGCCACCGACCCGGTCAACAACCGCATCCTGGTGCGCCGCAGGGAGTCCGGGGGCATGACCTTCCGGCTGTACGACTTCGCCGACCTGGACCTGGAGAACGGCACCTTCGGCAAGGAACTCGCGAAGATCACCCAGCCGGAGCTCGGGGACGGCTCGGTGACCTTCCAGGGCTACACCGTCCTCGGCAGCCACCTCTACACACTCGACGGCGACGGCCACGCCGACCCGGCGGACATCAACTCCCATGTGACGTCCGTCGATCTGAACACCGGCAAGGTCGTCGAGCGGTTCCTGACCAAGGCGGGGAAGTCGCTGGTCTACCGCGAACCCGAAGGCATGGCGATCATGCGCACCACGGGCGGTGAGGCCCGCCTGTGCTTCGGCTTCGCCTCCCGCACGAGCGTCGGCGACATCGACCGCTACGCCAACGTCTTCCACAAGAACGTGCTGATCTGACGCGGGCGCGCACCGCGGCCCGCCACGGCGCCCCCGACTCCCCGCCCGCGCACGGCGGCTGGGCCCGTACGTGGGCTCGGCCGCCCCGGCGTGGGCCAGCCGGCGGGCCAGTCGCCGTGGGAATGCCACCGGGTCCTGGAACGCGGCCGGCTCTGCCGCGGCTCGGTACAGCGTCACGTCTGCGAGGGTGCCGCCCAGAGCCAGGGCTCCCGGGCCGGCCCCATCGTTCAGCCGAGCGCGACCTGCCGCACAAACCGCGCCCAACTGGCGTGCCCCACCGCGAAGTGGAGACGCGTCTCATCCTTGGAGTCCCGGACGTGCACCGCCTGTCGGGTGACGGCGACCTCGATGCAATTGTCACCCTGAGTCCCGCTGTAGCTCGACTTGAACCAGTTGCCTTCGGACGTGCTCATAGCCCTCCTCTGATCCGCTGCGCCAAGCTGTTCTGGGAGCGCCTGCGGCTCAATCGCTCGCCGCATGCCGCACGAACCTCGACCAACTGGCGCGCCCCACCGCGAAGTGGAGACGCGTCTCATCCTTGGAGTCCCGGACGTGCACGACCTGTCGGGTGACGGCGACCTCGACGCAGTTGTCGCCCGACGTCCCGCTGTAGCTCGACTTGAACCAGGCCAGTTCGGCGTTGCTCATAGTGCTCCTCTGATCCGCTCCAGCAGGCCGACGGAATCCAATGGACTGAGGGCCTGTGAGCGGAGTGTTGCATACCGTTGGTGCAGGACGGCTGCCTCTTTCGCGTCAGCGATCAGCCTGCCATTCTCCTGTCCTTCGGAATAGGCCAGACGTCTCCCATCAGGCGTCTCGATCAGCGCCATCGGCCCATCGAGACCCGCGTGGCACTCGCAGATCACTGGCATGATCTGAATCGACACGTTGCGAAACGCGGCGAACGACAGCATGTGGTCCAGTTGATCGCGTGCGACCTCGATTCCTCCCAGACGTCGCTGCACCACGTGCTCATCGACAACGAAGCTGAACGAAGTGTTGGGCCGGCCTCTGATCAACTCCTGACGGAGCATTCGCGCGGAGACCTGCGCCTCCATCTGGTCGTCAGACAGCGGTGGGATGCGGTTGTCGAAGGCTGCCCGCACGTAGCGCTCCGACTGCAACAGCCCCGGCACCAGCCTGCACTCGTACGTACACAGGCTGACCGCTTCCTTCTCCAGCCGCGCCCAGCGCCGGAACCACGCCGCCAGTCCCGGCTCTCCCCGCGTCAGATGCCGGGCTGCCTTCCGCAATGCGCCCGTATTGCCAAGCGCCTCCTCCGACCGCTCGACGAACGTCTGGTCCGGCATCCGGCGGCCCAGCTCCACCGACTCCACCATGTGTTTGGAGAAGCTGATCCGCACCCCGAAGTCCACGCGGCTGAATCCCGCATGCTCCCCGAGAGTGACTTCGCAGACGTCCCCCCGGAAGAGATGACCCGGGCTCAACGCCAGGAACTGGCGGCCCGATACAACGGCGGGCCGTTCTGGGAGAGCGAGAAGGCCCAGGCCTATGGTCGGGGATTCGACAACGACCTCGATCATGCCAGGAGCGCACTGCGATGAAGACGGATCGGGTCGGGGCAGAGGTTGAGGACGCGGGCTGCCTGTGCTGGGTCTACGGCATCCCGCTGGTGATTCTGAATACCGCTACTGCAGGCATGTGCTACTACGCTCTGACCATCCAGCCGCAGGGACGATGGGACGACGACGCACTTACCGGCATCGAGGTGGCCTGCATGCTCGGTCTCGCGGGCTCCGTTCTCGTCCTCGCGCTGACCGTGCCCGCTGTGGTGAAACGCGTGATGAACCGATGGTGGCTCGCGCCCCCTGTGGTCATGCTGCTCCTCGCTGCAGGGAAGCTCGCGTACGTAATGCACCACTATCCCGTCACCCCCTCCGCTCCCTGAGCCGCCTTGCGATGGAATGCGACCGGCCGGGCCGTACGCCCCTCCCGAGCACGAGCAGGTCACGTTGTACAGTGAGGTGTTTCCAACCTGACGCGGCGGGTGGGTAGTTGGGTGGAGCAGCGGTGTCCGGACAAGAAGAAGCTCCTGGTAGACGGGTTCACGACCAAGATCGCCTGTCCCACCAGGAGCTTCCGCGTGCTTGTCTACCCGTCCGGCGTCGATGTGTCCACCTCGACCCTGCGCTACCTCTCCGCCCGCCTTCGCGCCCGGCGCCACGAGATGGGGACACGATGGCAGCAGCTGTCTGCCGGACGGCAGACCCTGCTCGTCCTGGCCCATCTGCGGTGCGGCCACACCTACGCCCAACTCGCGGCTGGCTTCGGCGTCAGTACCACCACCGCCTACCGGTACATCGCCGAAGCGGTCCGAGGTCCTGGCCGCCCTCGCCCCGACTCTCGCCCAAGCCATGCAGACCGCCTCGGCCAAGGCGTTCGTGATCCTGGACGGCACGGTGCGCCACGAGGCGCTTGATGACCGGGCGGAGGTGAAAGGACCCCGCCGCCGGACTGTCGCAGCAGTCCGGTTGAAGCTGAGGGCAGCCTGCCAGGAGAAGAACCTCTCGCCCGGGTGATCGGCATCCACAATCTCGCGCTGCGCCCCGATGTCCGAGCAGATACCTTCGAAACCTTCATCGCTGAAAATCATCACCGCATCGAGGACTATCCCGACTGGAAATTCCGCCTGCTGAAAGGCGAGCGCGGAAACCGGCTGGATCAGTATGTAGTGCTGATGGAGATTGCCAGCCTCGCAGCGCTCCATGCGTTCTATCCTGATGCGGACATCGCGACTGATGAGGCTGCTGTATTCGCCAAGAACTATCGCGACACGAAGCAGATGTACGAGGAATGGAAGCAACTGGCTTCGTTCTCCGGCTCACCGCAGATCTACACCGATTACCTGTCGGTGGCGGAAAGCCTGAACTGACGCAAGTGAGGTGATCTCACCCCGGTGTGAACACGCCGATGCCGGCTTTCCTGAGGCGAGCCTCGAAGATCAGGGGCTCACCTCGGGCTATTGCGGGCAGGTCAGGAGACTGCCCGAGTCGCGGAAAGCTTGCGAGCCCTTCCTCCTTCTCTTCCCCCAGCGTCCAACCGTCCGGCTACGCCTCAGCGCGCTGCCGGTGGAGGCCGACGGCCGACTCGTGGGACGCATGCTGCGGGAGATGCCCCGTCGGAACAACCCGTCGCGGCGCGGCGGGAGTTCACCTGGGCAGAGCGCGGCGACATGACGCCGGCCGCACCCGCGACTATGGCTGGTTTCCCGGTAGGTGACACGCCGAGGGTGCCGCTTGGGTGGAGGGCGGGGGAACTTGGGCAGCGGAGGGCGGGAGGACCGCCCGGAGGGGGATGACGCGTGTACGACTACATCATCGTGGGTGCCGGCTCGGCGGGGTGCGTACTGGCGGCCCGGCTGACGGAGGACGAGGACGTGCGGGTCCTGCTCCTCGAAGCCGGTCCCCCGGACGACGCACCGGAGATCCATGTCCCGGCGGCCTTCGGCAAGTTGTTCCAGACGCAGTACGACTGGAGCTATCTGAGCGCCTGCGAGCCGGGCCTGGACGGGCGCCGACGGTTCCTGCCCCGGGGCCGGATGCTCGGCGGTTCGTCCTCGATGAACGCGATGATCTACATCCGCGGCAACCGGCGCGACTACGACGCCTGGTCCGCCGCCGGAGCCGACGGGTGGAGCTGGCGCGACGTCCTGCCGTACTTCCTGCGTGCCGAGGACTTCCGGGGCCCCGCCGCACCGCCACGGGAAACGGTGTCCGCCGGAGCCGCGAAGTCCGACGGGTCCGACGGCGCGCCCCCGCACGCCACCGGCGGCCCCCTCACAGTCAGCGAGGGCCGCTCCCGGCACCCCCTGACGGCCGCCTGGGTGACCGCCGCCCAGGAGGCCGGTCACTTCTGGACCGCCGACTTCAACGGTCCGGAGCAGGACGGCGTCGGCCACTACCACCTCACCCAGCGCGACGGCATGCGGTGCAGCGCCGCCGTCGCCTATCTGCGGCCCGCTCTGGGCCGTGCGAACCTCGAGGTCCGCACCGGCGTCCGCTGCACCCGCGTCCTGTTCGACGGCGACCGCGCCACCGGCGTCGAGGTGGACTTGGGCGGCGAGTTGCAGCAGGTGCACGCCGAGCGGGAGGTGGTGCTGTCGGCCGGCGCGTACAACTCGCCGCAGCTGCTGATGCTTTCCGGCATCGGCGTGGCGGGCGAGCTGGCGGCACTGGGCATCACGCCCCGGGTGGACCTGCCTGTGGGAGAGAACCTCCAGGACCACCCGCACGCAGGGCTCAGCTACCTGACCGACACCGAGTCGCTGATGACTGCCGAATCACCGGAGAACCTGCGGCTGTTGGAGACCGAGGGACGCGGCCCGCTGACCTCCAACGTCGGTGAGGCCGGCGGTTTCGTCCGTACGCGGGAGGGGCTGGACGCTCCGGACGTCCAACTGCACGCCACGCCCGTGATGTTCCACGAGGAGGGCATCAGCCCGGTCACCGACCACGCCTTCATGTTCGGCGCGGCACTGCTGACACCCACCAGCCGCGGCAAGGTCTCCCTGCGCTCGGCCCTCCCCGGCGCCGCGCCGCACATCCTGCACAACTACCTCGCCACCGAGGACGATCGGGCCACGATGGCCCGGGCGCTGCGGATGCTGCTGGACATCGCCGACCGGCCCGCCCTGCGCAAGCACCGCCGGGCGGACTTCCGCGTTCCGCGCTCCGCCCGCGACGCGGACCTGCTGGACTTCGCACAGCGCGAGGTGCAGACCCTCTACCACCCGGCGGGCACCTGCCCCATGGGCCCCGTCCTCGACTCCCGGCTCAGGGTGCACGGGGTGACCGGCCTGCGCGTGGTGGACGCCTCCGTGATGCCGACCGTCGTCCGCGGCAACACCAACGCCCCCACGATCATGATCGCGGAGCGGGCGGCGGACCTCATCCGCGGCCTGGAACCGCTCCGCTCCCCGGACGGAGCAGACGCGCTCAGTCGATGACGGCGGTGGCCTCGACCTCGACCAGATGGCCGGGGTCGGCCAGTGCCGCGACGCCGAGCAGCGTGCCCGGCGGCACCGGGGTGCTCCCCAGTTTCGCGGACGCCCGCTCGACGCCCTCCAGGAACAGCGGCATCTTCCCGGGCGTCCAGTCGACGACGTGGACGGTCAGCTTCGCCACGTCGTCGAAGGAGCCGCCGACCCCGGCCAGGGCGGTGGCGATGTTCAGATAGCACTGCTCGACCTGGGCGGCGAGGTCGCCCTCGCCGACGGTGACCCCGTCGGCGTTCCAGGCGACCTGTCCGGCGACGAAGACCAGCTTCGAGCCGGTCGCGACCGACACCTGCCGGTAGGCGTCGATCTCCGGCAGTCCCTCGGGGTTCACCAGGGTGATGGCCATGTCGCCTGCTTCCTTGTCGCGAGAGTGTCGGGAGGGCGCCGGGAGTACCCGAGGGCTCGCTCCCACGGGACTTGGCACCCGACATACTCTCTTGTGGGTACTCGGGAACCGTAGGAGAGTGTCCGCTGACGTGGAAGAACGCACTTTTGAGTGACGGGGGAACTTCATGGTGACCAAGCAGGTCAAGGGCTCGTCCGGCGAAGGGGATCTGACGCGCGCGGACTCCCTGGCGCGGGAGATCTTCTCCGACGTCGCCAACAAGTGGGCGTTCCTGATCATCGAGACCCTCGGCGAACGCACCCTGCGCTTCAGCGAACTGCGCAACCAGATCGAGGGCATCAGCCACAAGATGCTGACGCAGAACCTGCGGATGCTGGAGCGCAACGGCCTGGTCGAGCGGGAGGTGCACGCCACGGTGCCGCCGCGGGTCGAGTACACCCTCACCGGGCCCGGCCAGGGCCTGCGCGCGACCGTCGACGGGATGTGCGCCTGGACCCAGCAACACCTCGGCCACATCGAGGCGTCCCGCCACCGCTTCGACGGCTGAGGGGGGTCGGCGGCCGGCCGGCTGCCGGAACCGGTGCGCAACCGGCGGGCCGCGCGCGGCAGTTCCCCCTGCCGCGCGCCCGTCACCGGCCGTCGGCCGGTCGCGGGGCGGCTAGGCTCTCGACTGGAGCGATCCATCAAGTCACGAAGAGTCAACGGCCACGAGGAGGCCCCGTGCCCGAGGTGTCGCTGTCGGCGGGAACGATCACCTACGAGGACACCGGCGGCGACGGCGGGACGCTGGTCCTGCTGCACGGGCTGATCATGGACAGCTCCGTCTGGCGCGAGGTCGTCCCCCGACTGACCCCCGGCAGACGGTGCGTCACCCCCACCCTGCCGCTCGGCTCCCACCGCACCCCGATGCACGCGGACGCCGATCTGTCGCTGCGCGGCATGGCGTTGCTGGTGGCGGAGTTCCTGGAACGGCTCGACCTGCGGGACGTCACCCTGGTGCTCAACGACTGGGGAGGCGCCCAACTGCTGCTCTCCGAGGGGCGGACCGAGCGCATCGGCCGTCTCGTGCTGACCGCGTGCGAGGCCTTCGACAACTATCCGCCGGGGCTGCCGGGCCGCGCCGTCCACCTCGCGTGCCGGGTGCCCGGCGGACTCAAACTCACCATGGAGGGGCTGCGGTTCAAGGCGGCGCGCCGGGCGCCGGGCGGGTGGGGGTGGATGAGCAAGCGTCCTGTGCCGGACGAGGTCATGGACGCCTGGTTCGAACCGGCGCGCACAAGCCGGGAGATCCGGCGCGACCTCGCCAAGTACGTCCTGTCCGTGCCCGACAGGGCGACACTGCTGGACGCGGCGGAACGCATGCGCTCGTTCGACGGGCAGGTGCTGGTGGTGTGGGCGACGGAGGACAGGCTGATGCCGCGCGAGCACGGCCGCCGGCTCGCCGGACTCTTCAACGACGCCCGGCTGGTGGAGATCGACGACAGCTACACCCTGCTCCCCTTCGACCAGCCGGAACAACTGGCCGGACTGCTGAGGGAGTTCAGCTCCGCCCGCTGACGGCGCCGGCGCCCGGGACGGCCCACTCCCGGCCGCGGGTCCTGCCCGGCCCCCGCGTGCGGCAGGGGCCGAAAACCGATTAGTTGCCTGTGCGCACCATCTATTAGTGTGCGGCCCGGCCGCCTCCTGTGCAGCCGCCGGGCCGCGCTTCCCGCCGCCCCTCGGCCTGCCGGCGGCGGCGCACCAGTCACGCCTGTGAGCACGGAGGTGTTCGTTGAGTACGGACCAGCAGTGGGACATCGTCACCGGAGTCGGCCTGACCGCTCTCGCGGTGGCCGCAGGCAGAGCCGCCGAGTCCGCCCGTCCGGACGCGCTGATCGCCGACCCCTACGCGTCCCGGCTCGTCGCCGCGGCCCGCCCCTCGACGGCCTTCCCGCTCCCCGGCGTTCCCGGCCTCTCCGAAGGCCCCGACAGCTCCGACGGCTCCGGCCGCTCCGACGGGCAGGACCCGCAGGGCCCGGACGAGGAGCTGTGGACCGCCACCTCCGACTACATCGGCCTGCGCTCACGGGTCTTCGACGACTACTTCCAGCGCGCCTCCGCAGCCGGCGTCACCCAGGTGGTGATCCTCGCCTCCGGGCTCGACACCCGCGCGTACCGGCTGCCCTGGCCGTCCGGCACCGTCTGCTTCGAGATCGACCAGCCGGCCGTGCTCGCCTTCAAGGCGGACACACTGCGCGAGGAAGGCGCCGTCCCCGGCTGCGCCCACCACCCCGTGCCGGTCGATCTGCGCCACGACTGGGGCGCCGCGCTGGAGGCGGCGGGCTTCGCTCCGTCCCGGCCGACGGCGTGGCTCGCCGAGGGCCTGCTGCCGTACCTGCCGCCCGACGCCGAGAGCCGGCTCCTGCGGGAGGTCACCCGCCTCTCGGCCGCCGGCAGCCGGCTGGCCGTCGAACGGATCGACGACGTGACGGGCCTGCTCGGCGATCCGCTCCTCCGGGAACGCGCGGGCGGCTTCGGTCTCGACCTCCCCGCCCTCTTCCCCGAGGGGGAACGCGAACCCGTGGAGGATCAACTGACCGCTCTGGGATGGCAACTGGACCACCGCTCCATACCCGACAGCGCCGAGGCCCTCGACCGTCCACGGCCCGCACTGCCGATGCTCGCCGAGCACGTCACCCACACCTTCGGCCAACTCCCCTGACGCGGCGGCCGGTCGGGCGGGGCGGCTCCGGCCGTCAGACCGCCCCGGCCGGCCGCGTCACGCTCCGTCCTCCGCGCCGAGGTGCAGGGTCGCCTGCACCGGGAAGTGGTCGCTGGGGAACTGCCCCTCCGGGGCGAAGGTGTTGATCCGCGCGGAGAGGGTGCGGAAGCCGGGCGAGGTGAGGATCCAGTCGATGCGCGGCCCCGGCCGCGCACCCCGGTAGTCGTGCCAGGTGCGGTGCTCCTCGCCGCGCTGCTGAGGTGGCGCGGCGGTCCAGGAGTCGGTCAGTCCGCCCTCCGCCAGCAGCGTTCCGTGGACGCCGCCCGGCGCGCCGTCCGCCGGGGCGTTGAAGTCGCCCGTCACCACGCACGGCAGTTCCGGGTCGAAGGGCGGCAGCGGCGGCCGCGGATCGTGCGTCTGCTGGACGAGCAGCCGGGCGCCGGCAAGCCGCGCCTCCTCACTGACGTTGTCCAGGTGGGTGTTGAGCGCGTAGAACTCCCTCCCGTCGGCGAGGTCGCGGAAGCGCACCCAGGTGACCATCCGGGGCGAGCCGGCGCCGGGCCACAACTCCCCCACGGCATACGGGTCCTCGGCGATCCAGAAGTGCTCGTACTCGACGGGCTCCAGCCGGGCGGTGTCGAAGAAGACGGCCATGAACTCGCCGCGGCTGCCTCCCTCCCGGCCCGCCCCGATCCAGTCGTAGGACGCCCCGGTCTGCCGCAAGTCCGCGTGGATGTCGCGCAGCTGCCGGTACTTGCCTTCCTGGGTGCCCAGCACATGCGGCAACTCCCGTGCGAGCAGCGCCGCCACGGCCGGACGGCGGCGCGGCCAGGAGTGGGGCACCGCGGGGTCGTACTCGGGGAAGCGGAGGTTGAACGTCATGACGCGAAGGTCCATGCCGACATCCGTATCACCGGCGGCACGGACACGGGCGGCTGCGGCACCGGGTACCCGTAATCCGGGTCACCCGACCGCGCGCCGCCCCGGGCCGGACGTCGCAGCAACGCGGCCCGGGGCGGCGGGGAGAGCGGGACGCCGGGAGACCGGGAAGCCCGGCGTCCGTCAGGACAGGTCGCCGTCGTAGTCCGGGAGTTTGAAGGTCTTCTCGGCGTGGCCGCCGACGATGTCCGTGGGGCTGTTCCCGATGTTGGCGATGATCGTGTAGCCCTTGGACTCGATCTCGGCGCGCTTTGCGGTCTTGTACTTGCTGACCTCGTCGAAGAGGTCGGGCAGGTCCCGCACGTACAGACCGTCGACCGGGAAGCCGGCCTCGTCGAGGTTCCACTCGGTCAGCGAGTAGATGATGCCGGGCCGCGCGGTGACGAAGTAGACGGCCACACCACGGGATTTGGCGTACTTCGCGAGCCCGAGGGTCTGCTCCATCGCGGGTGTCGGCAGCTCCCACAGCGGGTGGAAGTCCGTCTCCAGCGAGGTGTTGTCGATGTCGAGGACGATCGCCATCTTCTCGCCCCCGCCCTGCGAGATGCGCTGTTCGAGGTAGGGGCGGGCGGTGTCCGTGACGGCGGTGACGTCGCGCTGCCAGGTGTCGTAGTCGACGTCGGCCGAGCCGTCGTGGCCCTCTCCGCGCGGCTCGGCCTCGGCCACGGCGGCGGTACGGGGCGCGGACTGCGGGGCGGCCGGTTCGGGGGCGGCCAGGGCGGGGGCCGCACCGGTGAGGGTCATCGTCACCGCGGTCGCCCCGGCGACGCACACCGCCATCCGGGTCTTCAAGTTACGTCCATGCATGGGGGGTTCACTCCTGAGTCGCAGAGCCACAGGGGGTCGGCCCGTCACCGGTACGGCGAAGGGCCGTCGGCATGTTCGCGTCTCATCATGAACACAAGGGAACGCTCCGACTACCGGTCGGTAGGATGACATGTTCTACGTCATCCGAACGGACACCCAGGACGGCCGGACGCACACCGGGGCGAGCCGACACCGCGGCCAGCCGCTACGGCACACGGCGCCGGAGCAGCCAGAAGGCTGCTGCGGCGGCCAGCACGGCCAGTACGAGGACGAACCCCGTCTCGGTGAGCTGCGCGGGCCAGTAGTGGGAGGCCGGCCGGGCGCCGAGGCAGGCGTCGACGGAGTACTTGTGGTCGGCCTGGTCCCACTGGCAGGGCCGCACGGCGAAGCCGAACGGCCCCTCCCCCTTGCCCGTCTCGGTCTCCGCGGGCCAGATCCGGGTGCGCCACGGGTCGATGAGCCAGGAGGTGCCCCAGGTGGCGACGGCTCCCACGGCGAGCGCGGCCAGCGGGCCGCGCGTGAGGAAGGCGGCGAGTGCGCCGGCCGCCAGGCCCAGCGACACGTGGGCGAGGACCGCGGGCCCGACGGCGAAGTAGAGGTCGTTGGTCTCGTAGCCGGCGGAGAGCAGCTTGTGGGCGCCCGCCCAGTCCAGGAGCGAGCGGAGCTGGAGGACGAGGAGGCCGGTGCCGGCGGCGAGGAGGACGGCGGGAGCGGCCAGCTTCTCCGCAAGCCAGCGGACAGGGCTGACGGACTGCGTCCAGGCCAGCTCCGCCGTGCCGTTCTCCAGTTCGCGCGCGATCAGTGCGCCACCGGCCCAAGCGGCAATGACGGGCGCGAGATTGCGCAGAAGCACCGCCACGTTCTCGACCCCGGCCCCGAAGAGGCGCAGGGCGATCGCGCCGTCCTCCCAGAAGGGCATCTGGTTGCAGGGGCGTTGACCGGGGGTGCCGCAGCCTGCCTGGTACTGGGCCGCTTCCGTCCCGTACGGGCCGAAGCGCAGCCAGAGCATGACCGCCGCCGTGATCACCACGAAGGCCGCCCATGTCCACACCGCGGCGCGGTGCAGCCTCAGCAGCGTCCAGAGCTGCCGGCTGACGGTGCCCGCACCGCCTGCGGGCGGTCGGACGGACGGGCCGGAACGGGGGGTGGTGGTGCTGCTCATGCGGCGTTCTCCTGCGGTCGGGCGCTCTGCGGGCGCTGTACGGACGAGGGGGTGGCTGCCTCGGTGAGGAAGGGCGGGGCGGTGGTGTTGCGGAGGTGGGCCAGGAGGACTTCCTCCTGCGTGGGGCGCTCGGCGAACCGTTCGTCGGACGGTTCGCCGAGCGGCCGGACGAGCGCGGCGGTACCCCGGCCGGCGGGACGCTCGTCGATCACGGTGTGCGCGCCGGTGTCCAGGGCGGAGGTGCCGGTGAGCAGCGTGTGCGCTGCCACCACTTCCTCGATCTCGCCGCCCAGCCGCAGCCGGCCTCCGGCGACGAGGAGGAGAAAGTCGCAGGAGCCCTCCAGTTCGGCGATGACGTGCGACGACATCACGATGCTGGTCCCGTGTTCGGATGCGGCCGACATCAGCGCTCCCGTCAACTGCCTCCGGGCCAGCGGGTCGAGGTCGGCCATCGGCTCGTCCAGCAGCATCAGCTCGGCCTGCTTGCCGAAGGCGAGGGCGAGCGCCACCCGGGTGCGCTGTCCTCCTGAGAGGGAGCGGACCCTGGCGGCGGGGTCGAGTCCACCGTGGCCGTAGGCGATGCGTTCGGCGGCCTGCTGGTCCCAGCGGCCGGAGGAGCGGTTGAGTTCGGCGCCGTGGCGCAGTGTGTCGGCGACGGAGAGCTGAGGGTGGAGCGGCTTGGCCTGGGCGACGTGGGCGACGCGGTCGCGGGCCTCGACGGGAGTGCGTCCGAGCACCGTCAGAGTGCCGGCAGTCGGACGCAGCAGGCCGGAAGCGAGCCTGAGCAGGGTCGACTTGCCCGCGCCGTTCGGGCCGACCAGGGCGCACACGCGCCCCTGCGGGAGCCGGAAGGCGCAGTCGTCCAGGACCTTCTTTTTCCCTCGTGAGTACGACATGGCAAGGCCGGTCGCCTCCAGGGCGGCCACGGTTCGGGTCATGGGGTCTCCTGCGGGAGGTGTTTGTTCAGCACGGAGTCGAAGAGGGCCGCCAAGTCCTCCCGGTCCAGGCCGTCTTCGCGGGCACGGACCATCCAGTCCTCCAGTTCGGCACGGTAGGGGGAGTCGGCGGCCGGCGAGGTGCCCAGCGACTCCCGTACGAACGTGCCGAGTCCGCGGCGTGCTTCGACCAGCCCTTCACGCTCGAGTTCGCGGTATGCCTTGAGGACGGTGTTGGGGTTGATGGCCGTCGCCTCGACGACTTCGCGGGCGGTGGGCAGTTGGTCGCCGGGCTGCAGCAGGCCCAGACGCAGCGCCTGCCTGGCCTGCTGGACGATCTGCCAGTACGTGGCGACACCGCTGCGGCGGTCGATTCGGAACTGGATCGTTCCTGCTGGGGTCACGCACCGCACCCTTTCACTAATTGAGTAGTGAAAGGGTGCATGGCGAGGGTGCGGACGTCAAGCGTCAAGTCCCTCTGAAAGCCCTCGCATCGGACACGGAGGCGTGCCACCCCGGGCACGGTGACCACCGGTGAGCATGTCGTCGAGAGGTGACCGGCGCACCCGTCCGCGCCGCCGTACAAGCAGACGGAGCCGCCGTGGTTCCCGGACCCTCGTCCGGGAACCACGGCGGCTCCGCCGGTGGACCGCGCTCAGGGCACGGCACGCGTCAAGGCACGCCGGACGCCCTTCGGCGCGAGAGGACGGTTACTCGAACCGCGCGATGTCTCCCGCGCCCCGGCGTACGATCTCGACGTCGCCGGCGGAGAAGTCGATGACGGTGGTCGGCTCCGTGCCGCAGTCACCCGAGTCGATCACGGCGTCCACCACGTGGTCGAGCCGCTCCTTGATCTCCCAGCCCTGCGTCAGCGGCTCCTCCTCGTCGGGCAGCAGCAGCGTGCTGGAGAGCAGCGGTTCGCCGAGCTCGGCGAGCAGCGCCTGCGTGACGACATGGTCGGGGATGCGGACCCCGACCGTCTTCTTCTTCGGATGCAGCATCTGCCTCGGCACCTCCTTGGTCGCGGGGAGGATGAAGGTGTAACTGCCGGGCGTCGCCGCCTTGATCGCGCGGAAGACGTCGTTGTCGATCTGGACGAACTGCCCGAGCTGCGCGAAGTTCTCACACACGAGGGTGAAGTGGTGCCGGTCGTCGAGGTTGCGGATCGACCGGATGCGGCTGATGCCGTCACGGCTGCCCAGCTGGCATCCCAGTGCGAAGCAGGAGTCCGTCGGGTACGCGATGAGTGAGCCGGAGCGGATACTCTCGGCCACGGTTCCGATGGTGCGGCGCTGCGGGTTCTCGGGGTGCACGTCGAAGTACTTCGCCATCCACCGACCCTACGCGACCGCGACGCCGGCGCTCAGGCGAAAGACGCCCGGCGACGGGAGGGCTACGCACCGCCGCCGTCAGCCGGGGCGCCGTGGTCCCGGCCGGCTCTGAGGGGCCGGGGCAGGGCAGAGCCCCTGGGGCCTTGATCCCTCCTACCGGCCCACGGCCGTCGCGCCGCTCCGCTCCCCGCCGTACGTTCCCTCGGCGTCCGGGAGTTGAGAGGGAGCGGATTCCGGCCGCCGTGCCGGGAGGTGACTCCCACCGGCCGGCTCCCGCGCGTACAGCCACGGCAGCCGCGGCTGCACCAGCGGTCTCGCCAGCCACCGCACCGGAGGCGAGGCAAGCGCAGCGGCCAGGGCGCAGCCGAGGACGAGGACGGCGAGCTGCTCCGGCCACGGGCCCACCCACGTCAGGCCGGTGAAGTGGAAGAGACCGCGCAGGAGGAGGGGATGCAGCAGGTAGACGAAGAGGCCCCCGGAACCCAGGTACGTCACCAGGGGCAGCTGCCGTCCCGGCACCAGCCGGACGAAGCTCAGGGCGATCAGTGCCGCGCACACCAGCACCGCCCCCCGCAGACCCCACGCCCACACCGGGGCGAAGGACGGCATGTCCTGGTACGGGGTCTGCATGCCCAGCCAGCTCGTTTCGATGCCGTACCGGAGGAACCAGCCCGCCGTCGCCGTCGCCGCCAGCACCCCGGCCGCCGCGTGCCGGGACCAGGACGCGCGCAGGAGCTCGTCCGCAAGACCCTGGCGCAGCTTCCAGCCCAGGAGGAAGAAGGGGAGGAAGGTGACCGTGCGGGAGGCGGAGAAGGTGTGGGTGAAGTCGTCGAGGTAGCCGACGGCGAGAGCGGCGACGAACGCGTTCGCCAGCGGGTACCGGAGCACGGCGAGGTACGGCAGCAGCAGCCGCCACACGAACAGCGACAGCAGGAACCACAGACCCCAGGCGGGTTTGGAGGTGAAGAACTTCCACTCGCCCTCCAGCAGCCGGACCTGCGCCGTGTGCAGCAGGCCGATCAGCAGGTACGGCGCCAGCACCCCTTCCGTGAGCCGGCGCAGCTCCAGCGCCCCGAGTGGCCCGGCGCTGCTGAAGTACCCGGCCACGAGGACGAACACGGGGACCCGCATCGCCCAGCTCGCGATGTACAGCCATCGCAACCCGTCGATGTGGCCGAGAGGTTCGATCATGTGCCCGACCAGGACGAGCGTGCCGGACAGGAAGCGGATGTTGTCCCAGTGCGGGTCGCGTGCCCTCCCCCGCCGTGCTGCTGTTCCGCGCACCGTACGGCCGCGGGAGGCGGCCTCCTGCCGCTCCCGCCCATGGCGTGTGCCTACCCGGATGGCGACGTCACCTCTCCCGCGATTCCACAGCAGTTGCCCGGGGGACGCTAAGGGCGCCACCTTCAGGGGACGTGGCCCCACGGTGAGCCCCGGATGAACACGGGCGCTCCCGCCGGTGCCGACTGCGGGCGGCGAACCGGTAGCGGGGCACGAACTGCGGGCGTGGGCCGAAGCCTTCCCGCCCTGCCGCCGGCCCGATACCGGCTCGAGGACGCCCGTACATGCGTGGAATCATGCTGCGCAGGGTTCCGGGGGGAACCGGTGCGGTGCGACTGGGGGGGTTCGATGACACTGCGGGATCTGGTGCGCCGTGAGGTGACCGCACGGATGTCGCCCGAGGATCGGCTGGACACGGCGCGGGCGATGCGGCTGTATTTCCAGCGGCCCGAAGACCCGGGCTTCTTGGTGTCCGAGACCGAAGCCGGCCCCGTGGTGCCGGTGTTCACATCCTGGGAGCGGCTGGCGCTGTTCGCCGGTGCGTGTGCATGGGCGTCCACCACGCTCGCCGATCTGGTGGAGCTGCTGCCCGCGGGAGTCCGCCCGCTGATCGATCCGCTGGGACCGCGTCCGGTGCTGCTGGACGTGGAAGCACTGCGGGGCATCGAGTCGGGCGGCGAAGAGTCGGCAGACGGGGGAAGTGAGCAGTGACAAGTCGTGACGCGATAGACGGCCGTCAGCCCGGGGGCACCACGAACTCCGAAGGAGCTCCGCGGCCGGGCGACGGCTACAGGATCGAGATCGCTTCGGTGCGCAGGATGCTCGACCCGCTGGAGGAGTCGGTCGTTGCCGCACGCAAGATCAAGGGCGACTGGAAGTCGCTGTCCGAACTGATTCAGAATTCGGCAACGTTCGAGATCGAGGTCTCGGCGAAGAAGGTGCTGTCTTCGTGGGGTTTTGCCATGGGGCGCGTGGCGGAGCACACGGACGCCGTCGTCGAACGTCTGGATCAGACGATCGCGGCCTACGTCCTGGCTGATGTGCTCGGCGTCAAGCATTTCACGCCGACCGAGGACAACATCGCCAAGCTCCCGGTCGGCGAGGCCGGGAAGTGGGCCTGGGACCAGGGAGTCAGGCCCGAGTTCGACCCACCGCGCAAGATCATGCAGGAGCCCTGGCCCGAAGAGGACGGGCCGGTCGCATGAGCTCACGTGACGCCGTGGACGGGGGCACGCGGGAGCGCATACCGCCGCACAGCGAACCGGGTGACGTCATCTTCGGCAAGCCCGCTGACGTGGACGAACTGGTACGCAAACTGCGTGCTTACGCAGGGGCTTTCAAGGAGGGCCGCGAACAGCTGGACGTCCTGGAGACCAAGGACTGGTCCGGCGAAGGGGCGGGAGCCTTCGAGCGGGCGACGGAGAAGCTACCGGGTGAACTGGAGTCCGCACACAAGTACTTCGGCGCGGCGGCGAACGCCCTGGACGCCTACGCCGAAAAGCTCCGCTCCGTCCACAAGCGCTGCAAGCCCCTCATCGAGGACGTGGACGAGGCGCGGGCCGCCTCCAAGCGGCACTGGAAGAAGGTCACGGACTACAACGACGCCGTAGAGCGTCAGGACGAGGTGCTGCCAGAGCGTCCGCCGGAGGACGACCCGGGCGTGGCCGCGATGAACGCCTGCCACGCCCGCCTGGACAAACTGGAAGCGGAGCTGCAGGGGGTCGTCGACTCCGCCAAGGCCAAACTCGACAAGGCGGCGGAGAAGGCTCCGGACAAACCGGAGGGGTGGGAGGCCGTCAAGCAGAAGGGCTCCGACTTCGTCGACGGCTTCAAGGACGGCGTCGGCGGAATCCTGGAAGGCTTCGAACCGCTGGCCGACGGTGACTTCAAGGGCGTCGGCATGCAGTTGGCCGGCGTGGCGGACGGTGCCGCCTACGCGGCCCAGAATCCCAAGGAGTTCGCCAAGGCGGCCGTCAACTGGGACGAGTGGAGCCGCAATCCAGCTCGCGCGGCCGGGCAGCTCTCCCCGGAGGTGCTACTCGCCCTGGCCTCGGGGGGTGCCGGTGCGCTGCGACGTGGAGGGGCCGCCGCGAAGGAGGCTGCGGAGCGCCTCAGCAACCGGGAGAAGGGGCTGGGCCGGGACGGCAGCGCCCGGGACCGCGCCGACGGCGAGCCGGGCAAGCACGACAAGCAGGACCGCGAAAGGAGTAAGGCGGGCGAGCCCATCGACGTCGCCACCGGCGAGATGGTCATGTCCGCCACGGACGTCTCCCTGCCCGGCGCCATGCCTCTGACGCTGACGCGCAACTACGTCTCGGGGCATCCGTGCGGGGGCTGGTTCGGCCGCACCTGGGCCGCCACCCTCGACCAGCGTCTCGAGCTCGACGACAGCGGCCTCGTCTACATCTCCGACGACGGCATGCTGCTGACCTACCCCGTCCCCGAACCGGACGTGCCAACTCTCCCCGCCAGCGGCCCGCGCTGGCCCGTGTGCTGGGACGGCAAGCCCGACGGCACCATGACGCTCACTGTCCCGGAGCAGGGCCGCACCCTGCACTTCACGCGATTGCCGACCGGTGGACGCGAACTGGCACTTCAGGCGATCACCGACCGCAACGGGCACAGCATCACCGTCGGCTATGACGCCGGCGGCACTCCCGAGGAGATCGTCCACTCCGGGGGCTACCGCATAGCCGTCGACACCGACCCGGCACTGCTGCGCATCACCGCCCTGCGCCTGCTGGCCAACCGGCAGGACAACGGCAGTCGGAACGGCCAGGGCACGACCCTGGTGTCCTTCGGCTACGACACGGTCGGCGATCTCACGGAGGTCGTCAACTCCACGGGCGAGCCACTGCGTTACACCTACGACGACGAGCACCGCCTCACGTCCTGGACGGACCGCAACGGCACGACGTTCGCCTACGTCTACGACCACCGCGGACGTGTCCTGCGCACCGTCGGCTCCGACGGCATGATGTCCGGCCGCTTCCACTACGACGGCGCCTCCCGCACCACCGCCTACACCGACTCACTGGGCAACCGCACCACGTACGTCTACAACGAGGCGTACAAGGTGATTTCGGAGACCGATCCTCTCGGCCACACCACGCACACGGCGTGGGACGAGACCAACCGCCACCCCCTCGCCGTCACCGACGCACTGGGCCGTACCACCCGCTACACCTACGACGAGGACGGGCACCTGACCGCGGTGGAACTGCCGGACGGCACCACCGCCACGGCCGCCTACAACGAACTCGGCCTCCCTCAGCAGATACGCGAACCCGACGGCGCGGTGTGGCGCCACACCTACTCCCCCGAAGGCAACCGGACCTCCACCATCGACCCCGCCGGTGCAGAAACCCGTTACTCCTACGACGGCAGGGGCCATCTGGCCGCCATCACCGACGCCCTGGGCCACACCACCACCCTCACCACCGACCCGGCGGGTCTCCCCCTCACCCTCACCGACCCGCTCGGACACACCACACGGGTCCGCCGTGGCCCGCACGGCCGCATCACCGCCCTCACCAACTCCTTGGGACACACCACCCGGCAGGGCTGGACCATCGAGGGCAGACCCGCCTGGAGGCAGCGCCCCGACGGCACCCGCGAGACCTGGGAATGGGACGGCGAAGGCAACCTCGTCACCCACACCGACGAGGCCGGGAACACCACCGAGTACACCCACACCCACTTCGACCTGCCCGCCAGCCGCACCGACCCCGACGGCACGCGCTACGCCTTCACCTACGACACCGAACTACGCCTCGCCACGGTCACCAACCCCCAGAACAAGCAGTGGAGTTACGCGTACGACGCCGCAGGCCGCCTGACCTCTGAGACGGACTTCAACGGCGCTACCCGCACCTACGACGTCGACGCGACCGGACAACTCCTCGCCCGGACCAACGGCATGGGCGAAACCCTGCACTACACGCACGACCTCATGGGCAGGCCCGTCGAGCAGCACGATGAAGCCACCGGCGAAGTGACCACCTACACCTACGACACCGTCGGCAGCCTGCTCCACGCGGCCAACGCCGACACGTGGATCACACTCGAACGCGACCGGCTCGGCCGCATCCTGACCGAAACGGTCAACGGAGCGACCTCGTCCTACGCCTACGACGCCCTGGGCCGGCGCACACGCCGCACCACACCCTCCGGCCTCACATCGACCTGGACCTACGACGCGGCGGGCCGGCCGACCCGTCTCGCCACTGACCACGGCGCGCTCTCCTTCACCCACGACGCCGCCGGCCACGAAACACAACGCCACATCGAAGGTGTCGTGCACGAGCCCGACGTGACCCACGAGTCCACCGGCCTCACCTTCACCCAGGACTGGGACCCCACCGGCCGCCTCACCACCCAGACACTCCACTCCCGGGCCCAGGAACTCCTCCAGCACCGCAGGTACCGCTACCGCCCTGACGGCTACGTCACAGAGATCCGCGAACTGACCTCCGGCACAAGCCACTTCGAACTCGACCCCGTCGGCCGCGTAACCGGCGTCCAGGCACACGGCTGGAGCGAGACCTACGCCTACGACACCGCCGGCAACCAGACCCACGCCGAGGCACCTGACCACCCCTCCCCCGGCGAACGCACCCACGACGGCACCCTCCTGCGAAGCGCCGGCCGCACCGCCTATACGCACGACGCCGCAGGCCGTCTGACCAGCAGGACCCGGAAACTCCTCAACGGCCGCTCCCGCACCTGGACCTACACCTGGAACGCCCAGGACCGCCTCGCCACAGCGACCACGCCGGACGGTGAACGCTGGAGCTACACCTACGACCCACTGGGCCGCCGCATCACCAAGACCGGCCCGAGCGGCACCACTCTCACCTTCACCTGGGACGGCACACGCCTGGCCGAACAAGCTGCCCTCGACGGCGCGACCATCACCTGGGACCACGCCCCCGGCACCCACCGCCCCCTGACACAGACCGACCACACCGCCCCACGCCCCGAGCCCGGCACCTCCCGAATCACCGGCCTGGAACAGGGCACGCCGCCCCGCTTCCACGCCGTCCTCACCGACCCCACCGGCACCCCCACCGAACTGGTCACCCCACAAGGCCACATCGCCTGGCAGCACCGCACCACCCTCTGGGGCACCCGCCTCCCCTCCCCCGCAGGCGAGGTGTATTGCCCCATCCGCTTCCCCGGCCAGTACCACGACCCCGAAACCGGCCTCCACTACAACTACTTCCGCTACTACGACCCCGAAACCGCCCGCTACATCACCCCCGACCCCCTCGGCCTCACTCCCGCCCCCAACCACCACACCTACGTCCACAACCCACACGTGTGGGGGGATCCTCTGGGGTTGGCAAAATGCTCAGCAAGAGTGCGAGGGGAGTTCAGTGATCTGCCAAACGGAAGTTCGAGTCGCACCAAGCTTGTCGATACAGCTGAGGATCTAAGAGGGCTCTTTGAGGGCTGGACAGAGGGCGCCGAAAAACTTCCACCTCGCGGCCCTAAGATTCCGGAGGTGTACAAACTTGATGACGGGACGATCGTCCAATGGAGGACTTCCTCCACGTCTGGCGGTGAGACCATCGACTTGGTGTACCCGGAAAGCAATAAACCGCGAAAAGTCCACATTCACACAACACAATAGGGGAGTCCATATGGAACCCTTCATGATTTCGCTCGTAAGGGAATTGCTCCTCGAAGGAGAAGAGGACTGGGTGATGGTCGACTCACTCATCGGAACTGCCGAAGAATACGTCGACGTTCACGGTGGCGATTTCAAGACCCTCTCTCTAGACCTCTTGAGGGAAATCCTCACCAAACAACTGATGAATATCGGCAATCTCGGCGAAACCGGGTTTGAAGCCTGGTCATGCACCGTCGACGAGTCCGTCGACAGGTTCAAGGAGGGCTGCGACGCCTATAACTGGAAGCCCATGGGTGCACTGTGGTGGTTGGCGAATACAGAATCAGGAGAGGAGTGGTTGCGTTCGCACCGGTAGGGAGATGTGGAACGTCTTGCCGACGAGATCGCCGCTCATGCGGATGAAAAGAGTCGAAGCATTCCGGGAGTTGACGATCTGGACGTCGCAACGCATCTCGAGGATTCAATGTCCGGCTCACAGGGGCACCGCCTCCGAGACACTCCGGGCGGCGTACCCAAGTGGCCTGGCGAGATGACGAATCCGGCACCATGGTAATTCGCAAGAGAGATGCTGGTACTTTCATTCGGCCGGACGACGGCTACAGTTGCTTCCTGCGTCAGTTGAATGAGTAGGAATAGTTTGAAAAGACAGTCGAGCACTCCAGTGACAGATCAAACACTTGCTGAACTGACCCCACGTAGATACGAATCGTGTGGCGGAGCGAGACAAGGAGCGGTTGGAGGTAGAGCGCAGTAGGGTAGCCCCCATATATTGCGGCAAAAATGACCGCTCCAATGCACTCAGTCAGCAATATCCTGCAAGAGTGGGAAAACTGATCAATGCCATGGAGCACGACTGAGAATCCGTGGACTACCTCAATGATGACTACATCTATGCGCTCAATGTGCGTGCCGCGCTCGGAGAGGTACTCAATGAGCTGAAGCCAAATCCTCCACAAACCCTGGTGGAAGCCCTTAGCACGCTCGATCGCCGATTCCTGGATCAAACGATTCAAGAGGACCCCGGAGGAGCAGGCGCAATTGAACCCTATTTGACGCCCATGACTGACCGCGCCCCAGAGTGGCTGTGGAATCGGCGTCCTCGAACCCCCTTCTGGTAGGCAGACCGCCGGTCCTGGCGCGCGGCACTCAGCCGCTCCAGCAGGGATCCTGCCCCAAAGGGCAACTCAGAGGGGGCGGAATGCAGGGCTGCCACAGAGTCCGGACTCGGATTCGAGACGACGACGGTCGTCGAACTCCGCCCTGCGGCCCAGACCGCCCGTGCTCGTGCGTCACTTTCCCCGCAGCGCCGCCAGGATGGCTCAAAATCCCCCCAGGCCCCCTTGCGCTCGCCCGCTTCACGCGTATCAATGGCATCGCGCGAACTGACCGGCCATCAGACACTGTGGCGCCCCGGAGTGCGGCCCGAGCCGCGGACCGCTCGCGTTCCTGGAGACCACAGCGCGCAGGCACCCCCCACACCGCGTTCCTCGCGCGTCAGACGTGACGTGACGAAGCGGTGGTCATGCAACTCCCTTCAAGCGGAAGGCACTTCCATGGGACGCAGCAGACCGGCTCTCGCAACAGCACTCGGCACGGCGGTACTCGCGGCGGGCGCGCTGGCGTTCGCTCCGACCGCGTCCGCCGTCGACCCCACGACGGCGACCGTTTCGGCCGACTGCGGAAGCGCGGGCGCAGGCGAGGCCACGCTCACCGCCACACAGGACGGAACCGCCGCGACGATCACCCTCTCCTCGTCGGCGGTCAAGGCCCCGATCGACGTGGGCGCCGGCTCCGTCAGCACCACGCTCACCCTCTCGAAGAACGGCACCGACACCGCGACCTTCACCGGAGACTCCAACCCGGCGATGGCGGCCGGGGACGACGTGAACTCCGGCCCGCTGGACGGGACCGTCGCCGCGGGCGACGTCCTGGAGGCACAGTCGGTGGAGTTGGTGATCTTCGGGGTCATCACGGTGAGCTGCACCGCCACTTCACCCCAGTCGCCCGGACCGTTCACCTTCTGAGTCAGCTCAGGCAGCTCAGGCAGCAGGGGTGACTCAAGACAGCTCAGCCGGCTCAGGAAACCGAAACATCTCAGGCCGCTGAGCAGTCGCGCACCAGGAAAGCGGCGGGGCGGCGTCCGCGCCGCCCCGCTCGCCCACCCGACGGCCAGGACGCCCGCTCAGGACGCCCGCTCAGGGCCGGCTCGGCTCAGGTCGTCGGCTCGCCGCGGTAGATGCCGAAGCACCAGAGGTTGCCCTCCGGGTCCCTGATGATGAACTGCCGGTTCCCGTACTCCTCGTCCGTCAGGCCCCGTTCGATGGTCACGCCGGCCGCCTTCACCCTCTCGAAGAGGCCGTCGACGTCGTCGGTGACGACGTAGCAGGCGAACGCTCCCGGGTTCCAGACCCCCTCGCCGTCCGGCTTCTTCGACCCGAGCATCACGCCTCCTCCCTCGGGCCAGTCGAGCTGCGCATGGGCCACCAGGTCACCGTCGGTGTAGACGGCGGTACGGCGGAAGCCGATCTTCTCCACCAGGAAGCCGATCAGTGCGGGAGCGTCGTCCGCCTGGAGCGTGGGCCAGACGGTCGGTGCGGGGACGCGCGGGGTGGAGGTCCCACCCTTCGCCCCACCACCCGATCCCGTGGCGTTCGTGGCGTTCGTGGCGTTCGTGGCGTTCGTCGGGGAATTGTTCATGCGTCCCACTCTTCACCGCCGCTGCCGCCCCCGGCTTGGATATTCCGGTGCTCCTCGGCGAGCCATCCCGTCGGGCTCAGCCCCGTGAACTGCCGGAAGTCCCGCACCAGGTGCGAGTGGTCGAAGAATCCGCACCGCGCCGCGATCCGCGACAGGTCGGGCGGCGCCCCGCACGCGACCGCCGAGGTCACCTCCCGCCGTGCCCGCTCGAACCGCATCAGCCGGCTGATCTGCTTGGGGCCCGCCCCGACCTCCCGTGCGAAGACGGCGGTCAGCTGCCGCCGGCTCAGTGCCACGTGCCGTGCCATGCCGTCCAGGGAGCCGGCTCCGCGGTGCCGGGCCATCCACGTCCACGCCTCAGCCACCTCCGGACGTACTTCCGCGCGACGCCCGGCGTCGTCCGCCCGTCGCCGGAGGTAGGTGGTGAGGATCTCGAAGCGCCGCGTCCAGTCACGCTGTTCCAGCAACCGCTCGTGGATCTCCACGGCAGCGTGGCCCAGTACGGCGTCGCCGCGTCCGGCCGTCTCGGTCAGCTCACTCGCGGGAACTCCGAACAGCGCACGCGCCGCGAGCGGATGGACCGCCAGTTGCAGACCGGTCTCGTGGCCGGGCTGGTTGATGTACACGGGCCGGTCGTGCAGTCCGCCGAGGACGATCTCCGTGCTGAAGGCGTCGCGGGAGCACGCCTGCTCCGGGCTCTCGCCGCCCACGACGGGGCCTTCGAGGGAGAAGATCAGCGTCAGGTACGGCGAGGGCAGCCCCCGGTGCAGCCCGGGGGCCGCACCCTCGGACCGGTACCCGACGGTGGAGGCCACCATCGCGCCCAGAGTCCTCGGGGCAGACACGAACTCGACGAATCCGTCCGCCGTCGATGCGGCGGTGCTCTGCCCTTCCCGTCCGGGGCTCATGGGGCCAGTGTAGGAAGTGCAGGCCGCGGGCGGCCCCTCACGTATGTGCCTCGTCTCCCGACCCGTACCGTCCCGTCCTTCTCCGCTCCGTTCCGGTCTCCACTCCCTCCCGCGCTCCGGCCCGCCCCCCGAAATCCCGGCCACGTAGCGCTGCGGACTGGCCCTGTGACGCTTCGCCCGCGAGGATCGGTGCTGACACCACTTTCACCGAAGGGTGGGACAGGGCAGACATGGGCATCGCCGGACTGCTGGACCGGCTCAGGGCCGTGCGCCCTCGTGCCGGCCTCCGGTACCGGCGGCGCCCGGACGAAGAGCGCGAGTCGCCGGAGCCCGCGGCGCCGCCCGTGTCACCCGGGCGACGCCGGCGGCCGGCTCCCGGTGAGCGAAGCGTCGCCCGCCAGGTCTTCCTCTCGCAGATCGTCATCGTGCTGCTGCTCGTCCTCGCTGCGGCGGCGGCCCTCGTGCTTCAGGCCCGGACCGACCGCACCCAGGCCGCGCGCGACCAGTCACTGGCCGTCGCCGAGACCTTCGCCAACTCGCCGGGGGTACTGCGGGCGCTGAGGTCACCCGACCCGACAGCGGTCCTCCAGCCGCGTGCCGAGGCCGCCCGGAAAGGCTCGGGCGTCGACTTCGTCGTGGTCACCGACACGGACGGCATCCGCTTCACGCACCCCATCAGGAACCGGATCGGGAAGAAGTTCGTCGGGACCATCGCGCCCGCCCAGAGGGGCGGGGTGCAGATCGAGACGATCGAGGGGACGATCGGCCGCATCGTCCAGGTCGTCGTTCCGGTGAAGCGTGCCGACGGCTCCGTCGCGGGCCTCGTCTCGGCGGGGATCAAGGTCGAGAGGGTCAGCGGTGCGGTGAACCGGCAGCTGCCGATCGTCCTCGGTGCCGCGGCTGTCGCGCTGGGCCTCGCCACGGGTGGGACGGCGCTGGTGAGCAGGAGGCTGCGCAGGCAGACCCACGGCCTGGGTGCACCGGAGATGACCCGGATGTACGAGCACCACGACGCCGTCCTGCACGCCGTCCACGAGGGCGTGGTCATCGTCAGCGGCAGCGGCCGCCTGCTGCTGGCCAACGACGAGGCGACCCGTCTGCTCGGTCTCCCCGCCGACGCGCAGGGACGCCAGGTCACCGAACTGGGCCTGGAGACCCGTACGGCGGAGCTGCTGGCCTCGGGACGCGTCGCCACCGACGAGGTGCTGCCGGCCGGCGACCGGCTGCTCGCTGTCAACAGCCGCTCCACCGACCGCGCCGGAGGTCCGCCGGGCTGGGTCGCCACGTTCCGGGACTCCACCGAGCTGCGCCTTCTCTCCGACCGGGTCGACGTCACACGCAGACGCCTCCGGCTGCTCTACGACGCCAGCGGCAGCATCGGCACCACCCTGGACGTCACCCGCACAGCAGAGGAGCTGGCCCAGGTCGCCGTGCCCCGCTTCGCCGACTTCGTCACCGTCGACCTGGCCGATCCCGTGCTGCGCGGGGACGAACCACCTCCCTGCACCGGCGGCGACACAGGCGGCGGCACCGGCATGCGCCGCACCGCCCTCAGCGGAATCCGCGACGACCCTCCCCTCTTCGCCGTCGGTGACCTGATCAGATTCGTCCCGTCCTCGCCGCAGGCCCGGAGCTTCGGCAGCGGCCGGGCGGTGCTGGAGCCCCGCCTGGACGATTCGCCGGGGTGGAAGGCGGTGGCTCCGGAGCGTGCCGCGCGGGTCGTCGAGTACGGCATCCACTCGCTGATCGCCGCTCCGCTGCGCGCCCGCGGCGTACTGCTCGGAGTGGTGAATTTCTGGCGCTCCGAGAAGCCCGGCCCCTTCGAGGAGGACGATCTCTCCCTCGCCTCCGAACTGGCCGCCCGCGCCGCGGTGAGCATCGACAACGCCCGCCGCTACACGCGCGAGCACGAGATGGCCGTCACGCTGCAGCGCAGCCTGCTTCCCCGCGCGCTGCCCGTCCAGAGCGCCGTCGAGGTCGCCTCCCGCTACCTGCCGGCCCAGGCGGGCGTGGGCGGCGACTGGTTCGACGTCATCCCGCTGCCGGGCGCGCGCGTCGCGCTGCTCATGGGCGACGTCGTCGGCCACGGCCTGCACGCCGCCGCGACCATGGGACGTCTGCGCACGGCGGTCCACAACTTCTCCGCACTCGATGTGCCGCCGGAGGAACTGCTGGGGCATCTGGACGAGTTGGTCGCCCGCATCGACCAGGACGGTGCCGAGGCGGGGGACGGTACCGCCATCACCGGCGCGACGTGCCTCTACGCCATCTACGACCCGGCATCCGGACGCTGCGTGATGGCCAGGGCCGGACACCCGGCTCCCGCCCTCGTGGGCCCCGACGGCACCGTGGAGTGGCTCTCCGTACCGCCCGGTCCGCCCCTGGGCATCGGTGGCCTGCCCTTCGGATCGGCGGAGTTCCCGCTGGAGGAGGGCAGCCGTCTGGTGCTCTACACCGACGGGCTCGTCGAGCGCCGTGGCCAGGACATCGACGCGGGGCTCACGCAGCTCAGGGACGTACTGGAACACGCGCCCCCGGCGCCCGGGGCGACGTGCGACGCGGTGCTGGAGGCGATGCTTCCCGCGCGTCAGGGCGACGACATCGCGCTGATCGTCGCCCGCACACGGAAGCTGGAGCCGGCACAGGTCGCCGAGTGGGACGTGGCCTCCGACCCCGCGGCCGTGGCGGGCGTACGGGCCGACGTCACACGGAAGCTGGAGGAATGGGGACTGGAGGACGTCGGCTTCGTCACCGAACTGATCCTCAGCGAACTGATCACCAACGCCATCCGCTACGGCACCGGCCCCATCCGCGTACGCCTGCTGCGCGACCGCGCCCTGATCTGCGAGGTCTCCGACACCAGCAGCACCTCACCCCACCTGCGCTACGCCGCCACCACCGACGAGGGCGGACGCGGCCTCTTCCTCGTCGCACAGTTCGCGGAACGCTGGGGCACCCGCTACACCGCCGAAGGCAAGGTCATCTGGACCGAACAG